>NZ_BNEB01000005.1:2520743-3150929 GCF_016860545.1 Streptomyces asoensis
CGATCATGTCGCCGCGGGCGTGCATCTTCACGGGCCCCCGGCCGTCTCCGGCGATGTCGAGCGAGGAGTACGACGGCATGACCGAGCCGACGCCCCGGTCGACCGCCTCCTGGAACGGCGCCAGGTGCACGGCCTCGAGCTCCTGCCGGGTGACCTCGGTGACGCCCTGGTCGACGGTGTAGGAGCCGGTCGTGGACGTGCCGTACCCGGTGCCGCCGTCGCCGACGAAGTGCTTGGCCGTGGCGAGGACCTTGTCGGCGTCCTTCAGGTCCCGCCCGTCGCGGGCGCCCTGGAGTCCCTGGACGACCGTCTCCATGGACGCGACGAGCGCCGGGTCCTCGCCGAAGGACTCGTAGGAGCGGCCCCAGCGTTCGTCGCGGGTCACGCACAGGCACGGGGCGAAGTCCCAGGGGACACCGGTGGCCCGGACCTCGGCCGCGGTCACCGCGCCCGTGCGCTCGGCCAGCCGGGGGTCGCGGGTGGCGCCGATGCCGATGTTGTGGGGCATGACGGTCGCGCCGGCGAGGTTGTTGTGCCCGTGCACCGCGTCCACGCCGTAGATCAGCGGGATCTGGAACCGGGTGGCTCGCGTCCGCAGCTGGTAGCCGTCGATCATCTTGGCCCAGGCCCCGGCGGTGTTGGCGGTCGGGGTGGAGCCGCCGCCGGAGAGCAGTGATCCGAGGTCGTACGCGGCGATGTCCCCGCCCGTGCCGACGGCACCGCGCTCGGCCTGGGTCATCTGTCCGGTCTTCTCCGCCAGGGACATCCGGGAGACGAGGTCGGCGACCCGCTTGCGCACGGGCAGCCGAGGATCGAGGTACGGCAGTCCGTGGGCGTCGATGACGACCTGCGGGGTCTCGGCGGGGGGCCTGGCGCCGGTCACGGTGAGGGCGAGGGGGATGGTCTCGGCGGCCTCGGCGGACCGGTCGCGCAGGGTGGGGATCCGGACGGTGCGGCTCGCGCCGGACACCGTGCCCGCGGGGAAGGTGATCTCGCCCTGGACCGGGGTGAAGTCCTTGCCGGGTTCGGCGGTACCGCCCGCGCTCGTGTACCGCACGGTGACGGGTTCGCCGAGCGGGGCGGCCCCGGTGGTGGCGACGGAGATCTTCACCGCAGCGGTGGCGCCCTCCTTCACCGGGTGCACGACGGCGTCGGTAAGGACGGAGGCGCGCAGGGACTGGTCGGCCCGGCCGTACAGCTCGACGCCGTCCATGGCGAAGTCGCCCGGCGCGCCGACCGGGAGCGTGAGGGCGTAGCCCCACGTCTGCGTCAGTCCGAGGACGTGGTCGATGCCGCCGACGGGCTGGTAGTCCGTGCGGTAGGTGAAGTCGGCGAAGGGGATCTCGACCTGTTTCCAGCCGGTCCAGTCGTCGGTGAAGGAGGTCGTCCAGAGCTCGGAGGCCTCTCCGTTCGCCCCGCCGTCCTTGATCTCGAAGGCGATCCTTCGGCCGTCGGCGTGGCCCTCCCACCAGAAGCGGACGCCCCGGTGGGCGGACCAGTCGTGGGCAGGCTCGGCGAAGGCGAAGTCGTGGGTGAAGCCGCCGTAGCCGCTGATGCCGTAGCTGCCGGTCAGGACCCGGTCGCCCTCGGGGGCGTCCGCCCGGGCCGTGAGCCGCAGGGCGGGCGGGTCGTCGCTGTCGCCGCCCCAGGTGAAGAGACCCCCGGCGGGCGGGTTCGCGAAGGGGACCTCCCCCTCGAAGCGGTCGACCGGGACGGGTGCGGGGTCGTCGGCGCCGGACGCGCCGGCTGCGGCGGTCAGCGGGAGCAGGGCGGCCAGCAGGGCGGCGGAGGCGAGCAGGGCGGTTCTTCGCATGGAACGTCCCTCTACTCTCGTGGTCCACTCATGACTTAGATCACGCCGTGAGTTAACTGAGGACCTGCCGCGCCGTCAAGACTTCACACCGGAACTGGTACGGCCGCAACTCCCGTCCGGATCAGGGACGTTGTTCGTTCGACAGCTGAACGCGCGACCCCTTGACGGGCCCGTGGAGCCGTCATTTACTCACGCCTCGATACGCCTCCCGTTCCCCCACACCCAGAAGGGCGGCGACCCATGAGGAGATCCATCAGCGTCCTGCGGCTGCTCCTGGCCGGTCTGCTCACCTCCGCCGGGATCACCGCGGCGGCCGTGCCCGCGCACGCGGCCGGCGAGCAGGTCACGGCCTGGCTCACCACCACCGACGACGCCGGCGGACGGCACGTGGTCCGCGGGCTCCAGGCCCAGCCCGGCTTCGCCTTCCAGGCGGGCGCCGGCGGGGCGGGCGAGAACATCACCGTCGACGAGAACACCCGGTACCAGACGTTCACGGGCGGCGGCGCGTCCTTCACGGACACCGCGGCCTGGCTGCTCAACAGCAGCGGGGCGCTGTCCGCGACGACCCAGGAGGCGACGATGCGCAAGCTGTTCTCGCCGACCGAGGGCATCGGGCTGTCCTTCCTGCGCAATCCGATGGGCGGCTCGGACCTCGCGCGCTTCGGCTACACCTACGACGACGTGCCGGCCGGGCAGACCGACCCCGGCCTGTCCGCCTTCTCCGTGGCCCACGACCTGGCGGACGTGGTGCCGCTGACCCGGCGGGCACGGGAGCTGAACCCCGCGCTGACCGTGATGGCGTCGCCGTGGACCGCGCCCGCCTGGATGAAGGACAGCGGGCAGCTCAACGGCGGCTGGCTGAAGGCGGAGTACTACGGGGCGTACGCCTCGTACTTCGTGAAGTACCTCCAGGCCTACCGCGACCAGGGCGTACCGGTGGCGTACGTGACGGCGCAGAACGAGCCGACGTGCTGCTCGGGCTACCCCTCGATGAGCTGGAACGGCTCGGGGCTCGCGTACTTCACCAAGAACGAACTGCTGCCGAAACTGGCGGCGGCGGGCCTGCCCACGAAGGTGCTCGCGCACGACTGGAACTGGGACACCTACGACGCGTACGCGGCGCAGACGGTGGACGACCCGGCGGTCCGTGCGCACCCGAACTTCGGCGGGATCGCCTGGCACGGCTACGGCGGGGACGTGACGAAGCAGACGGCGGTGCACGACCGCTATCCGCAGCTCGACGCCTTCGGCACCGAGCACTCCGGCGGGACGTGGATCGCGAACCAGCAGCGCGAGGACATGATGAACATCGTCGACTACACCCGCAACTGGGCGAAGTCGGTGACCAAGTGGTCGCTGGCCGTGGACCAGAACCGGGGTCCGCACAACGGGGGCTGCGGGACGTGCGACGGGCTGGTCACCGTGCACCACGGGGACGGGGCGAGCGGGACCGTCGACTACACGGTCGAGTACTACACGACGGGGCACCTGACGAAGTTCGTCCGGCCGGGCGCGCAGCGGATCGCGTCGACGGCGTCCTCGTCCGTGCCGAACGTGGCCTGGCGCAATCCCGACGGCTCCAAGGCGCTGATCGCCTACAACGACGCGTCGGCCGCGCGGACGGTGACGATCGGCTGGGGCGGGCAGCACGCGACGTACTCGCTGCCGGGGAAGACGTCGGCGACGTTCACCTGGTCGGGGACGCAGTCGGGCGACCCGAGCCGGTCGGGCTCCTTCGTGGGGCTCGCCGGCAAGTGCCTGGACGTGGCGGGCGGCGCGGCGGTGGACGGCACGGCCGTGCAGCTGTACGACTGCAACGGGTCGGCCGCGCAGCGCTGGACGGTCCAGCCGGACGGCTCGCTCCAGGCGCTGGGCAAGTGTCTCGACGTCGTCGGGGGTTCGACGTCCGACGGGGCCAGGACACAGCTGTACACGTGCAACGGGACGGGCGCGCAGCGGTGGTCGTTCGACGCCGGCACCGGTGACGTCGTGAACACCGCGGCGAACAAGTGCCTCGACGTCACGGACAACTCGCCGGCCAACGGGGCCCGGGGCCAGATCTGGTCCTGCACGGGGGCGGCCAACCAGAAGTGGCAGCTGCGGTAGGACCGGCCTCGGGGCCGTGCGGTGTCCCCGCCGAGCGCGTGCGGCTCGCCGGGGACCCGCCGGGACCCGCCGCGGGTCCGGGCGGGTCCGGGCGGGGGCCGTCTACTCGGCGGGCTCCACCTTGGCCCGCAGCAGCCCGTACGTGTAGGCGTCCTCCAGGGCCTGCCAGGACGCGGCGATCACGTTCTCCGCGACGCCCACCGTGGACCACTCCCCCGCGCCGTCCGTCGTGGAGATCAGGACGCGGGTGGTGGACTGGGTGCCGTGGACGCCCTCCAGGATGCGGACCTTGTAGTCGACCAGGTCGAGCTTGGCGAGCTGGGGGTAGATCTTCTCCAGGGCCACGCGCAGGGCGCGGTCCAGGGCGTTGACCGGGCCGTTGCCCTCCGCCGTCGCGACGATGCGCTCGCCCTTGGCCCAGAGCTTGACGGTGGCCTCGTTGGCGTGGGTGCCGTCGGGGCGGTCCTCGACGATGGCCCGCCAGGACTCGACCTCGAAGTACTTCAGCGGCCTGCCCTCGACCTCGCCGCGCAGCAGGAGTTCGAAGGAGGCGTCCGCCGCCTCGTAGGTGTAGCCCCTGAGCTCGCGTTCCTTGACGCGCTCCACGACCCGCGCGACGACCTCGCGGTCCCCGCCCAGGTCGACGCCGAGCTCCTTGCCCTTGAGTTCGACCGAGGCGCGTCCGGCCATGTCCGACACCAGCATCCGCATGGTGTTGCCGACCTGCTCGGGGTCGATGTGCTGGTAGAGGTCCGGGTCGACCTTGATGGCCGAGGCGTGCAGACCGGCCTTGTGCGCGAAGGCCGAGACTCCCACGTACGGCTGGTGCGTGGACGGCGTCAGGTTGACGACCTCGGCGATGGCGTGCGAGATGCGGGTCATCTCCCGCAGCCTGCCCTCGGGCAGGACCTGCTTGCCGTACTTCAGCTCCAGGGCCGCGACCACCGGGAAGAGGTTCGCGTTGCCGACCCGCTCGCCGTAGCCGTTCGCCGTGCACTGCACGTGCGTCGCGCCCGCGTCCACCGCGGCCAGGGTGTTGGCGACCGCGCAGCCGGTGTCGTCCTGGGCGTGGATGCCGAGCCGGGCGCCGGTGTCGGCGAGGACCGTGGAGACGACCGCCTGGATCTGCGCCGGGAGCATGCCGCCGTTGGTGTCGCACAGGACGACGACGTCGGCGCCGGCCCCGGCCGCCGCGCGCACGACCGCCTTCGCGTACTCGGGGTTCGCGCGGTAGCCGTCGAAGAAGTGCTCGCAGTCGACGAAGACGCGGCGGCCCTCTCCCTTGAGGAAGGAGACCGTGTCGGCGACCATGGCCAGGTTCTCGTCCAGCGTCGTGCGCAGAGCCAGTTCGACATGCCGGTCGTAGGACTTGGCGACCAGGGTGATCACGCCGGCGCCCGACTCCAGCAGCGCTCTGACCTGCGGGTCCTCGGAGGCCTTCGCGCCTGCGCGGCGGGTCGCGCCGAAGGCGACGAGCCGGGCGTGCTTGAAGTCGATCTCCTCCTGGGCGCGGGCGAAGAACTCGGTGTCCCGCGGGTTGGCGCCGGGCCAGCCGCCCTCGATGAAGCCCACGCCGAAGTCGTCCAGGTGCCGGGCGATGGCCAGCTTGTCGGCGACGGTGAGGTTGATGCCCTCCCGCTGCGCGCCGTCGCGCAGGGTGGTGTCGAAGACGTGGAACGAATCGTCGGGTTCGCTGGTTGCGGTCATGGTCTGAAGGCTCCTGTGTCGGATCTCGGTCGTTACCGGAATGACCGGCTCCACCGTCCCCCCATGGTCCCTCGCGCTCTCGCTCCCGGCTGTGGGTGGGCCAGAAAAGCGAAAAACCCCTCGCGGGTGCGAGAGGTCTGCGCGCGGGTCGAGGACGACGATGGCCGCTCGTACCTGGTCGTACGGAGCGGTCACTGCGGACCGGCGCGCCTGCTGCCAATAATCGTGGCGAACGAGAGCACGGCGGCAGTCTGGCACAGACCGCCCCGGTGCTCACGGGGCGTCTCAGGATGCGAGCAGCGCGTTCTCACGGCGCCGTGATCAGGGCCTCCGCGAGGAACTCGCGGACGTGTCCGAGGACCTGTTCCCGGTCGGTGCCGCGCAGGCCGACGGCCACATGGATGGAGAAGCCGTCGAGCAGAGCCCGCAGCCGGGCCGCGAAGCGGTCGGGGTCCACCGGCCGGAACTCGCCGCGGGAGACCCCTTCCGCCAGCAGGGCGACCAGGTCCCGGTGCCAGGCGCCCTCGATGGCCGCCTGCCGGTCCCGGGCCACCGCCTCGGCGGCCGCGTTCTGCGAGCGGTTCCACACCTCCAGCCAGAGCGTCCAGTGCGGGTCGCGGTGGCCGTCGGGGACGTACAGGTCGACGTAGGCGTCGAGGCGCTCGCGCGCCGGGGCGTCACGGGTCAGCAGCCGGGCCCGCTCGGCGCCGAGCCGGCCCTCGCTCCACTCCAGGGTGCGCAGCAGCAGTTCGTCCTTGGAATGGAAGTAGTACAGGAGATGGCCGCTGCTCATGCCCACCTCGCGGCCGAGGCCGGCCATGGTCAGCTTCTCCAGACCGCTCTCGGCGATCATCGCCATGGCGGCGGCGAGGACGTCCTCGCGGGGCGGGGCGTTCCTGCGTGCCCGTGCCGCTGCGGCCATGTCCCGGCTCCCCTGTCCTCGGTGTCCCCGGGTCTCAGACCCTCGGCTGCTGCTGGGTGATGCAGTGGATGCCACCGCCACCGGAGAAGATCGTACGGGCGTCCACCAGTGTGACCGTCCGCTCCGGGAAGAGGCGGCGGAAGATGCCGGCGGCGAGTTCGTCGCGGGGGTCGTCGAAGCCGCAGAGCACCACACCGCCGTTGCACAGGTAGTGGTTGATGTAGGAGTAGTCGGCCCAGTGGCCGTCGGCCTCCAGGACCGTCGGGGCGGGGACCTCGACGACCTCCAGCCGGCGGCCGCATGCGTCGGTCTGCGCCCGCAGCAGTGCGATGACCTCCTTCGTCACCTCGTGGTCGGGGTGCGCGGGGTCGGGCTGGTGGTGGGCGACGACGACGCCGGGGCGGGCGAAGGCGGCGACGATGTCGACGTGGCCGAGGGTGCCGTAGCCGTGGGGAGGGTAGTCGGCGGTGAGTCCGCGGGGCAGCCAGATCGCCTTGCGGGTGCCGAGCAGGGCGTGGATCTCCGCTTCGGTCTCCTCCCGCGTCCAGCCCGGATTGCGCTCCGGACCGAGCTGGACCGTCTCCGTGAGCAGGACCGTCCCCTCGCCGTCGACATGGATCGCGCCGCCCTCGTTGACCAGACCGGAGGCGTACGTCCGGGCCCCCGCGAGGTCCGAGACATACGCGGCGATCTTCGCGTCGTGTTCCCAGCGGGCCCAGCCCTGGGCGCCCCAGCCGTTGAACGTCCAGTCCACGGCCGCCAGTTCACCGCCGCGCCCGGTCAGGAAGGTGGGGCCGATGTCCCGCATCCAGGCGTCGTCGAGTTCCCGCTCGACCGTGTCGATCCCCGGGCCGAGGAGGGCGCGGGCGTCCGCCGACCCTCCGGGGCCGCACACCACGGTCACCGGCTCGAACCGGCGGACCGCGCGGGCGACGCAGGCCCAGGCGGCGCGGGAGGCGGCCAGGTCGGCGGGGTCGCCGAAGGTGGGGTTGGGGCCCGGCCACGCCATCCAGGTGCGCTCGTGCGGGGCCCATTCGGCGGGCATGCGGAAGCCGTCGGCGGCAGCAGACATCAGCGGTCCTCAGAGGAAGTACAGGCGGTTGAGGGAGACGGACTCGGCCGGCTCGGAACGCAGCGGCTCGCCGTCGAGGGTGACGAGCCCGGTGCGCTGGTCGACGTCGACCGATCCGGTACGGGAGTTGCGGCGCAGGTCGGCGGGGCCGATGCCGCGGGTGCCGCGGACGGCGACCCGGCGACGGCGGGTCGGCATCGAGTCGCCGCCTTGGTCCAGGGCGGCCCGGGCGACGAAGGCGACGGAGATGTCGGCCGGGGTCGCCCCGTACGCTCCGAACTGCGGTCCGAGGACCAGGGGTTCGCAGGTGTCGGTGGCGGCGTTGGGGTCGCCGACCACGCCGTACGCGGGGAACCCCGACTTGAGCACGAGCTGCGGTTTGGCACCGAAGAACTCGGGCCGCCACAGCACGATGTCGGCGAGTTTGCCCACCTCGATCGAGCCGACCTCGTGCGCGAGACCGTGCGCGATGGCCGGGTTGACGGTCAGCTTGGCGATGTAGCGCAGGACGCGCTCGTTGTCGTGGCCGTCGTCCGGGGCGCCGAACTCGGCCTTCATCTTCCCGGCCATGGCGAACGTGCGGCGGACCGTCTCGCCCGCCCGGCCCATGCCCTGGGCGTCGGAGGAGGTGATGCCGATCGCGCCCAGGTCGTGCAGGACGTCCTCGGCGCCCATGGTGCCGGCCCTGATGCGGTCGCGGGCCATGGCGGCGTCGCCGGGCAGGTCGGTCTTGAGGTCGTGGACGGAGACGATCATGCCGTAGTGCTCGGCGACGGCGTCCCGGCCGAAGGGGAGGGTGGGGTTGGTGGAGGAGCCGATGACGTTGGGGACGCCGGCCATCTTGAGCACGTTGGGTACGTGCCCGCCGCCGCAGCCCTCGATGTGGAAGGCGTGGACGGTGCGGCCCTCGAGCACCCGGAGGGTGTCCTCGACCGACAGGCATTCGTTCAACCCGTCGCTGTGCAGGGCGACTTGCACGTCGTGTTCCTCGGCGACCCGCAGTGCCGTGTCCAGTGCCCGGGTGTGGGCGCCCATGTCCTCGTGCACCTTGAAGCCCGAGGCGCCGCCTTCGGCGAGGGCCTCCACGAGGGGGGCGTCGGAGGACGACGAACCCCGGCCGAGGAAGCCGATGTTGACCGGCCAGGCGTCGAACGCGTTGAACGCGTGCCGCAGCGCCCAGGGCGAGTTGACGCCGACGCCCCACACCGGACCGAACTCCTGCCCGATGACGGTGGTGACCCCGGAGGCCAGCGAGGCCTCCATGATCCGCGGCGACAGCAGATGGACGTGGGTGTCGACGGCGCCGGCGGTGGCGATCAGCCCCTCACCGGACACGATGGACGTCCCCGTGCCGACGATCACGTCGACCCCGTCCAGGGTGTCGGGGTTCCCGGCCCTGCCGATCGCGTGGATGCGGCCTTCCCGGATGCCGATGGAGACCTTGCGGATCCCCAGCACGGCGTCGATCACGACGACGTTGCTGATCACGACGTCGCAGGTGTCGCGCACGGCGGCGGCCTTGAGGTGCAGTCCGTCGCGGGCGGTCTTGCCGAAACCGGCGAGGAACTCGTCGCCGGGCAGCTGGGAGTCCGACTCCACCCGGACGACCAGCCCCGAGTCGCCGAGCCGGACGCGGTCGCCGGCCCGGGGGCCGTGGGTGGCCGCGTACTCGTAGGGGTTCACCGGTCCGCCTCCACGTCCGCGCCGAGGTATCCGCAGGCGGCGGCGCGGCGCAGCGCCTCGTCCTTCGCGCCCGGCGCGTCGAGCGGCCCGTCGACCAGCCCGGCGAAGCCGACGGCGACGCGGTCGCCGCCGATCGGCACGAGGGCGACCTCGCGGCTCTCCCCGGGGCCGAAGCGCACGGAGGAGCCGGCGGGCACGGCGAGCCGCATCCCGTAGGCCCGCTCGCGCGCGAAGTCGAGCCGCGGGTTGGCCTCGAAGAAGTGGAAATGGGAGGTGACGGAGACGGGCACACCCGCCGTGTTGGTGACCGCCAGCCGGACGGCCGCCGCGGGCCCGCCGTCCCCGGCACCGGTGTGTCCGGGGCCGGAGTGTCCGGGGCCCGGCAGGAGGGCTCCCGGCGCCCGGTCGCCGAGCGTGCCCCCGCGGAAGGGATCGCCGACCACCGCGAGGCGCGAGCCGTCGTCGAAGACGGCCTCGACATGGACCTCGGTGACGACGTCCGCGACTCCGGGCAGGACGTCGTCCGGGCCGAGGACCGAGCGGGCGCGCTCGATCGCCTCGGCGAGCCGGACCCCGTCCCGGGCGGCCTCGCAGACCGTGTCCGCGATGAGCGCGGTGGCTTCCGGCACGTTGAGCCGCAGTCCGCGGGCCCTTCTGGCCCGGGCCAGCTCCGCCGCGCCGAAGAGCAGCAGCCGGTCCCGTTCGGTGGGGGTGAGTCGCACGTTACCGCCCCTTTCTTTGAGCAGCACTCTAAATGTTCCTGACGATGATCAGAAGACCACAGGAGAAACTTTTGAACGCTGCTCAAACATCGGCGGCCTCCAGGAACGCCGAAGGGCCACCCCGGACGGGGTGGCCCTGACGGAGGAGGGTGCTCAGCCCAGTTCGTGCATCCAGCCGTGGCGGTCCTCCGCCGTACCGCGCTGGATGTCCAGCAGGGCCTGGCGCAGCCGCAGGGTGACCTCACCGGGCTCGCCGCCCGCCTGCCGCCACTCGCCGCCGGTGCGCTTGACCGTGCCGACGGGGGTGATCACGGCGGCGGTGCCGCAGGCGAACACCTCCTTGAGCGTGCCGTTCTCGGAGTCGCGCTGCCACTGGTCGACGGAGACGCGGCCCTCCTCGGCCCGGTAGCCGAGGTCGCGGGCGACGGTGAGGAGGGAGTCACGGGTGACGCCCTCCAGGATGGAGCCCGTCAGCGACGGCGTGACGATCCTGTCCTCGTAGACGAAGTACAGGTTCATGCCGCCGAGCTCCTCGACCCACGTGCGCTCGACCGCGTCGAGGTAGCAGACCTGGGCGCAGCCCTGGGCGGCGGCCTCGGCCTGGGCGAGCAGCGAGGCGGCGTAGTTGCCGCCGGTCTTGGCATCGCCCATACCGCCGGGGACGGCGCGGACGTGATCCTCGGAGACCCAGATGGAGACGGGCTTGACGCCGCCCGGGAAGTAGGCGCCGGCCGGCGAGGCGATGACGAGGAACAGGTACTCGTTGGCCGGCTTCACGCCCAGGCCGACCTCGGTCGCGATCATGAAGGGGCGCAGGTAGAGGGACTCCTCGCCGCCGTGCGCGGGGACCCAGTCCTTGTCCTGGCCGACGAGCGCGTCGCACGCCTCGATGAACGTCTCGACCGGCAGCTCGGGCATGGCCAGCCGGCGGGCGGAGCGCTGGAAGCGCTTGGCGTTCTGGTCGGGACGGAAGGTGGCGACGGACCCGTCGGGCCGGCGGTAGGCCTTGAGGCCCTCGAAGATCTCCTGCGCGTAGTGCAGGACGTTGGTGGCGGGGTCGAGGGGGATCGGCGCGTACGGGACGAGCTGACCGTCGTGCCAGCCGCGGCCCTCGGTCCACTTGATGGTCACCATGTGGTCGGTGAAGTGGCGGCCGAAGCCGGGGTTCGCCAGGATCGCCTGCCGCTCGGCGGCGGAGGTGGGGCTGGCGGAGGGCTTGAGCTCGATCGTGGGCGTCGTCATGAGTGGTTGTCCTTCACCGGTTGTGTAGTGACGGGCCGCGCTCACGTCCGTACGGCCAGTGGCCGATGGTAGGACGTCCGAGCATTCCCTCATACCGCGGCTCCTCGTCCGATTATCGCAAGGGGCGGACGACGGCCAAAACGGCGGGAATGCGACCCGGGGTCGATGGTGGCACCCGGCGGGGGACATGCGGAAGCCGCCGGGTGCGGATGCAACCCGGCGGCTTCGAATGGTTTCGTGCGGCGCGGGTCAGCCTGCTACTCGTACGGAGAGCGCGTCGCCGATCTCGGAGGTGCTGCGGGCGGGCAGCGCGCCGCGCTCCGCGAGGTCGGCGGAGACGGCTTCCTCGATGCGGACCGCCTCCGCGTCGTAGCCGAGGTGGCGCAGGAGCAGGGCGACGGACAGGACCGTGGCGGTCGGGTCGGCCTTGCCCTGGCCGGCGATGTCCGGGGCCGAGCCGTGCACGGGCTCGAACATCGACGGGAACTCGCCGGACGGGTTGATGTTCCCGCTCGCGGCGACGCCGATGCCGCCGGAGACGGCCGCGGCGAGGTCGGTGATGATGTCGCCGAAGAGGTTGTCGGTGACGATCACGTCGAAGCGGGCGGGGTCCGTGACCAGGTAGATCGTCGCGGCGTCCACGTGGATGTAGTCCGTGGTGACGTCGGGGAACTCCTCGGCCACCTTGTTGAAGACGTTCGTCCAGAGGTGGCCGGCGAAGGCCAGCACGTTGTTCTTGTGGACCAGCGTGAGCTTCTTGCGGGGGCGGGCCTGGGCCCGGGCGAAGGCGTCCCGGACCACGCGCTCGACACCGAAGGCCGTGTTCACGGAGACCTCGGTGGCGACCTCGTGCGGGGTGCCCTTGCGGATCGTGCCGCCGTTGCCGGTGTACGGGCCCTCGGTACCCTCGCGGACCACGATGAAGTCGATCTCGGGCTGGCCGGCCAGCGGGGTGGCGACCCCCGGGAGGAGCTTCGAGGGACGCAGGTTGACGTGGTGGTCGAAGAGGAAGCGCAGCTTGAGCAGGAAGCCCCGCTCCAGGACGCCGGAGGGCACGCTCGGGTCGCCGATCGCGCCGAGCAGGATGGCGTCGTGCCGCCGGAGCGCCTCGACGTCGGCGTCGGTGAGGGTCTCACCGGTGGCGTGGTAGCGCCGGGCGCCGAAGTCGTACTCCTTGGTCTCCAGCTTCACATCCTGCGGGAGGACGGCGGAGAGGATCTTGAGACCTTCGGCCACGACCTCCTGGCCGATGCCGTCACCGGGGATCACTGCGAGATTGAGGCTGCGAGACATGCGGGAACCCTACTCCGCGTCCCATGGGATGACACAGACCGTCCGCCATACGGACAGTAGGTCGGGTGGTGCCGAGGTGCGGCGCGGGGCCCGAAGTCCCGTTCGGGGCCCGCGCCGCACCCCGGTCGGGTGCGGCTCCCGGACTGCGGGGCGGCTCGGCTCAGTGGCCGGTCTCGCCGCCGTTGTCACGGCGGTCGAGGGCGCGCTGGAGCGCCGCGGCGGCGTTCTTGCGGTCGGACTCGCTCGTACGGGAGGTGTGGCGGACGCGGCGGCGGACGGTCGTCTCGGCCATGGGAGATCGACTCCTTCGAGAACAGCACGGAGTGCGGAAAGGGTTACGAGACTCCCCCTTCGCCCACAGGGCCGGGGGCACCGCAAGGGCGGGGAGCGGGGCCGCAGGGGTTGCCTGCCGGGGGCCCGGCTCACGACCGCCATTCGCTTGGTCGAGCGAGACGTTCGGCTCCTACAAAACTAAGGGAGCAGCGCGCGCATGTCTCTACAGTTACTCGGACTTCCTACTATCTGAGACGGCACTCCGGGGCACCGGGCGCCGACCTGCGGTTTCACGGACATCGGCGACCCCGCGCGAGCACCCGGACGGCCCCCTCCGCGACCACCCCCTCCCGGCGCACACCGATCACCTAACCCCTAAAAGCCACTTGACCGGTTAGTGCGCCGCGTGGTGCACTCGGGGCATGACCCTCCACGACCACCACGAGGTCCACCGCCGGGTTCACCACCGCACCGCGACGGTCCGCGGCCACGAGATCGCCTACCGGGAGGCGGGCCCGGCCGACGCGCCCGTCCTGCTGCTCCTGCACGGCTTCCCCAGCAGCTCGCACATGTTCCGCGACCTGATCCCCCTGCTCGCCGACCGCTACCGCGTCCTGGCCCCCGACCACCTCGGCTTCGGCCGCTCGGCGGTGCCCGCCGGCTTCACCTGGACGTTCGAGGAACTCGCCGCGATCACCGCGGAGTTCACCGAGGTGCTGGGGCTGAAGAGGTTCGCGCTCTACATCCAGGACTACGGCTCCCCCATCGGACTGCGCCTCGCCCTCGCCCACCCCGACCGCGTCAGCGCGATCATCACCCAGAACGGCAACGCCTACGAGGAGGGACTGGGCGCGCAGGCCTGGGCGCCGGTGCTGGCCCTGATCGCGCAGCGCACCCCCGCGACCGAGGCCCCGGTGCGGGAGATCAGCAGCCCCGAGGGGATCAGGTGGCAGTACCTGCACGGGGTTCCGCCCGAGCAGCAGGACCTGGTCAGCCCCGACGCGTACGAGCACGACGCCGCCCTCATGGCCCGGCCCGGCCAGTCGGAGATCCAGCTCGACCTGATCTCCGACTACGGCTCCAACTTCGCCCTCTACCCGGCCTTCCAGGAGTACTTCCGCACCAGCCGGGTCCCGCTGCTCGCGGTCTGGGGCGCGGGCGACGAGATCTTCGTCCCGGCGGGCGCGCTCGCCTTCCGCCGGGACCTGCCCGAGGCGGAGGTGCATCTGCTGCCCACCGGGCACTTCGCGCTGGAGACGCACGCGGGCCAGATCGCCGCGCTCGCACGGGACTTCCTCGGACGCCGTCTCACCGGCTGAGCGCTCCCGCCCCGGCACCACCACCGCCGCCGCCCGGCGGAACCCGGACACACGGACGGGCCGGGTCCGAAAAGGACCCGGCCCGTGCGCGCACCGTCCGCCGTGCGGTGTCAGCCCATGTGCGGGTACGGGTAGTCGGTCGGCGGGACCAGCGTCTCCTTGATGGCGCGGGTCAGCGTCCAGCGCGTCAGGTTCTGCGGGGCGCCGGCCTTGTCGTTGGTGCCCGAGGCACGCCCGCCGCCGAAGGGCTGCTGGCCGACCACGGCACCGGTGGACTTGTCGTTGATGTAGAAGTTGCCGGCCGCGTAGCGCAGCTTCTCCATCGTGTACGCGGCCGCCGCGCGGTCGCCCGAGACGACCGAGCCCGTCAGCGCGTAGTCCGACACCGACTCCATCTGCGTCAGCATGGCGTCGTACTGGTCGTCCTCGTAGACGTGCACGGCGAGGAACGGGCCGAAGTACTCGGTCGTGAAGACCTCGTTGGCCGGGTCGGTGCACTCCACGACGGTCGGGCGCACGAAGTAGCCGACGGAGTCGTCGTACGTGCCGCCCGCGACGATCGTGCAGGTCGGGTCCGCCTTGGCGCGGTCGATGGCTGCCTTGTTCTTGGCGAAGGACCGCTCGTCGATGACCGCACCGATGAAGTTCGAGAGGTCGGTGACGTCACCCATGGTCAGGTGGTCGACCTCGGCCGCGAACTCCTCCTTGAAACCGGAGTTCCAGATCGACGCGGGGATGTAGGCCCGGGAGGTCGCGCTGCACTTCTGGCCCTGGTACTCGAAGGCGCCACGGGTGAGCGCGGTCTTCAGGACCGCCCGGTCCGCGCTCGGGTGGGCGACGACGAAGTCCTTGCCGCCGGTCTCGCCGACCAGACGCGGGTAGGCACGGTAGTTCTCGATGTTGGCGCCGACCGTCTTCCACAGGTACTGGAAGGTCTTCGTCGAGCCGGTGAAGTGGATGCCGGCCAGGTCACGGTGGTTCAGGGCGACCTCGGAGACCTCCAGGCCGTCACCGGTGACCAGGTTGATGACGCCCTTGGGCAGCCCGGCCTCCTCCAGCAGCTGCATCAGCAGCACGGCGGCGTGGGTCTGCGTCGGGGACGGCTTCCACACGACCACGTTGCCCATCAGCGCGGGAGCGGTCGGCAGGTTGCCGGCGATGGCGGTGAAGTTGAACGGCGTGATCGCGTAGACGAAGCCCTCGAGCGGGCGGTGGTCGAGGCGGTTCCACACGCCCGGGGAGTTCGCCGGCGGCTGCTCGGCGAGGATCTGGCGGGCGTAGGCGACGTTGAAGCGCCAGAAGTCGACCAGTTCGCAGGGACAGTCGATCTCCGCCTGCTGGGCGGTCTTGGACTGGCCGAGCATCGTGGAGGCGGCCAGCGTCTCGCGCCAGGGGCCGGCGAGCAGTTCGGCGGCGCGCAGGATGATCGCGGCGCGGTCGTCGAAGGACATCGCGCGCCAGGCGGGCGCGGCGGCGAGGGCCGCGTCGACCGCGTCCTGCGCGTCCTGCCGGGTGGCGTTGGCGTACGTGCCGAGGCGGGCCTTGTGGTTGTGCGGCTGCACGACGTCGAACCGCTCACCGCCGCCCATCCGGCGCTCGCCGCCGATGGTGCAGGGCAGGTCGACCGGGTTGTCGGCCAGTTCCTTGAGCTTGGCCTCCAGCCGGGCGCGCTCCGGCGAGCCGGGGGCGTAGCCGTGCACCGGCTCGTTGACGGGGGTGGGGACCTGGGTTACCGCGTCCATGTCTTCCGTTACTCCTTCTGAGCGGGTGTTTCGAGCGGGGGGTGCGGGCTCGGCGCTTGGCGGTGGTCGGGGGGCGGGGGCCGCGGATCCGGCGGGCGGCGCGGGGGCCGCGTCGCCGGCGTCGTCGGTCAGCCCCGGGTGAGCATGGAGCGGACGAAGAACCGCAGGTTCGCCGGCTTCTCCGCGAGACGGCGCATGAAGTAGCCGTACCAGTCGGTGCCGTAGGCGGTGTAGACGCGCATGCGGTGCCCCTCGGCGGCCAGCCGCAGGTGCTCGTCGCCGCGGATGCCGTACAGCATCTGGAACTCGTACTCGTCGAGCTTGCGTCCGGCCTTGCGGGCCAGCTCCTGCGCGACGGAGATGAGGCGCGGGTCGTGGGAGCCGATCATCGGGTATCCCTCGCCCTCCATCAGGGTGCGCAGGATCCGGACGTACGCCTTGTCGATCTCGTGCTTCTGCTGGTACGCGACCTCGGCGGGCTCCTTGTACGCGCCCTTCACCAGCCGGACCCGGCTGCCGCTCGCGGCGAGCCGGCGGGCGTCGGCCTCGGTGCGGAACAGGTAGGCCTGGATGACGCAGCCGGTCTGCGGGAAGTCCTTCCGCAGCTCCTCGTGGATCGCGAACATCGAGTCGAGGGTGGTGTGGTCCTCGGCGTCCAGGGTGACGGTGGTGCCGATGGCGGCGGCGGCCTCGACGACCGGCCGGACGTTGGCCAGGGCGAGCTCGTGCCCGCCGCCGAATGCGGGGGCGGGCCCGGAGGGCCCTTCGATCGGGGCGGTGGTGGGCGACGGGAGGGCCTGGCCGAACATGGACAGCTTCACCGACATCTCGACCCGCTCGCCCAGACCGAGGTCGCGCAGCCGGTCGATCAGCGCCAGATAGGCGTCCCGGGCGGCGCGGGCCTGCTCAGGGGCGGTGATGTCCTCGCCGACGACGTCCATCGTCAGCTCCAGCCCCCTGGCGGTGAGCTGCTCGATGACGGGAACGATGTCGTCGACCGTCTCACCGGGGATGAAGCGGTCCACGACCTGCTTCGTCACCGGGGCCGCCGAGATCAGGCGTCGCATCCGGTCGCTGCGCGACGCGGCGAGAATCACGGGACCCAGCACGGGGAACCTCCACATACCAACCCATACGAGGCCGATACCCGACGTCCGGGGAACGGCACGGAGAACCACCGTGAAACCTAAGGATCCCTCCGATCGTGGGCCATCGACAGCTGTCACGCATCCGTGCCGCCGATCTCAGACATATGTATGAAGGGGCGGCGGGGATGGGGGAGAATGCCGTGGTGACGGCCGACAACAAGGGTGACTACCAGGAGCTGGTCGACGAGATCTCCGAACTGCTCGGCGCCCCCGCCACCCTGGAGAACCGCGACTTCGAGCTGATCGCCTTCGGCGTGTACGACAGCGAGGACGAGCTGGACGCGTCCGCGCTGGACCCGGTGCGCGCCCGCTCGATCCTGACCCGCCGCTCCACACCCGCCGTGCGCACCTGGTTCGAGGGCTTCGGCATCACCCGCGCGAGCGGCCCGGTGCACATCCCGCCCACCCCGGAGGCCGGGGTGTTCCGGGGGCGCGTCTGCCTCCCGGTGCGCCACCGAGGCGTGGTCCTCGGTTACGTGTGGCTGCTGGACGACGACCCCGGCCCCACCCGTGCGCAGCTGGCCGCCGCGATGGAGGTGACCGTGCGGATCGGCGCCCTCCTCGCGGACGAGGCCCTGCACGGCGCCGACCTCACCCGGGAACTGCGGGCGGCGCTGACCGCGGTCTCCGCCTGGCAGGGCGAGAGCGCGGTGGCCGACCTGCGCACGGCGCTCGGGGCCCGTGCGGACGGACCGCACACGGTGGTGTGCGTGGCGCCCTGGCCGTCCGCGGACCCGGACGACGCCCCTTCGCTGCGCACCCTGCCGGGGGCGACGGCCCTGTGCACGGTGCCATGGACGGCGGCCGGGCCGTGCCTGGCGGTGCTGGTGCGGCTGCGTTCCGCGGACACCCTCACCCCGGCGACCTCCGCGGCGGCCCGGCTGCTGGAGCGGGCGCCCGGAGCGGCGGCCGGCGTGGCCGCCGGACGGGCCGGGCTGGAGGGGATCGGGGCGGCGTGGAAGGAGGCGTCGATGTCGGCGCGGGCCGCGCTCGCCGAGCCGCGCCTCGGCCCGGTCGCGCGGTGGGATTCCGTCGGCCCCTACCGTCTGCTGACCTCGCTGCCGCCCGCGGCCGCCGAGGACCCCTCCGTGCGGCCCCTGCTGGCGCCCGCCCACCGGGAACTGGCGCGTACCGCCGAGGTGTACCTCGACCGCGCGGGCCAGGCCGGCCGCACGGCCGCCGAGCTGGGCGTGCACCGGCAGACCCTCTACTACCGGCTGTCACGGGTGGAGCAGCTGACGGGCCTGGACCTGGACGACGGCGAGGACCGGCTGCTGCTGCACATGGCGCTCAAGGCCGCCCGCCTGCCCTGACGGCACGGCGGGCGGTCAGTCGCGCGCCGCCCGCGCCCCCGCGATCACCCGCCGCAGCCCCTCGGTGAGCTGTGCCGCGTCGGTGGCCGAGTCGGGGTCGAAGAGCCACTGGACCATGAGCCCGTTGAGGAGGGTCTGGTAGAAGCGGCCCTCGGTGTCGACGGTCTCCCGGTCGAGCCGGTCCTCCGGGACGCCGTTGAACATGGGCACGATCCCCGACCGCCCCTGCTCCTGGGCCTCGGCGAGCAGCTTGCGCACCTCCTGGAGCCGGTCGGAGTAGATGATCACCTCCAGACTGAGCATCCACACGGCCCGCGCCTCGGGCAGGGAGCGGATGACGTTCGCCCAGACCTCCTCGAAGCGCTCGAGCGTCCCGGGCTCCGACGAGGTCCCGCCGCCCGCCCCCCAGCCGGGGTCGAAGGAGTCGCCGAGACCCTCGATCAGGGAGACGTACGCCTGCACCAGCAGGGCGTCCTTGGACCCGTAGTGGTAGCCGATGGACGCGAGGTTGGTTCCCGACTCCTTCACGATGTCGCGTGCGGTCGTGCGCACGAACCCCTTGTCCAGCAGGCAGCGCCTGGCGCCTTCCAGCAGATCTTCGCGGTGTCCCATGGCCGTCACCCTACTCCCGATCCATACAGCCGTCCTATACAAACGAATTATACAATCGTTCTAGACAACCGTTTAAGACGCCCGTACAGTCCTCGGCATGACGAACCCGACGAGCACCACCACACCCCCGGCGGTCCGCGCCGGCCGCCGTGAATGGACCGCCCTCGGCGTCCTGATGCTGCCGCTGCTGCTGGTCTCCATGGATGTCTCCGTCCTCTACTTCGCCATCCCGGCGATCAGCGCGGACCTGGCGCCGACCGGCACCCAGCAGCTGTGGATCTTCGACATCTACGCGTTCGTCCTGGCGGGCCTGCTGATGACGATGGGCTCGCTCGGCGACCGCATCGGGCGCCGCCGGCTGCTGCTGATCGGCGCCGCCGCCTTCGGCGCCGCCTCGCTGATCGCGGCGTACGCCGACAGCGCCGGGACGCTCATCGCCGCCCGCGCGGTCCTCGGCATCGGCGGCGCGACCCTGATGCCCTCGACGATGGCCCTGATCCGCACGATGTTCACCGACCCCGGCCAGCGCGCGAAGGCGATCGGACTGTGGTCGGGCGTCATGACCGGCGGCATCGCCCTCGGCTCGGTGATGAGCGGGGTCCTGGTCGAGTACTTCTGGTGGGGCTCGGTCTTCCTGGTCAACCTGCCCGCGATGGTCCTGCTGCTCGTCCTCGGCCCGGTCCTGCTCCCGGAGTCCCGCGACCCCGCCCCCGGCCGCTTCGACTGGCCGAGCGTCCCGCTGTCGATGGCCGCCGTGCTCCCCGTGATCTACGGCCTCAAGGAGATCGCCGCCGAGGGCTGGCACGCCGCCCATGTCGTCCCGGTCACGGTGGGCCTGCTCTTCGCCGCCCTCTTCGTGCACCGCCAGCGCACGGCCGCCGACCCGATGATCTCCCCCGCCCTGTTCCGCCGTCCCGGCTTCGCCCCGGCGGTCGTCCTGAACCTCGTCTCCTCGTTCGGGATGCTGGGTTCGGCCTTCTTCACCACGCAGTACCTCCAGTCGGTCCTCGGCAGGAGCGCGCTGGAGGCGGCCCTGTGGGCGCTGCTCCCCTCGGTGCCGATCGGCCTGGCCGCGCCGCTGGCCACGTCGCTGGTGCAGAAGGGCGTCGACCGCGCCCACGTGGTGACCGCGGGCTTCGTGACCGGCGCGGCCGGCTACGGCCTGCTCGCCCTCGCCGGCACCGACTCGATGTGGCTCGTGCTCACCGCCTGCGGGGTCCTCGCCTCGGGCATCGTCATGGTCCTCTCCCAGATGACGGACCTGGCGATGAGCGCGGCCCCGGTGGAGCGCGCCGGTTCGGCGTCCTCCCTGCTGGAGACGGGCGCCGAGTTCGGGGGCGCGCTGGGGATGGCCGTGCTCGGCTCCATCGGCACGGCGCTCTACCGCCACGACATGCCGGACTCGGCCCCGGCTGAGGCCCGCGAGACCCTCGGCGGGGCCCTGGCGGTCGCCGGCCGGCTGCCCGGGCGCACGGGAGACGCCCTGGCCACGGCGGCCCGCGAGGCCTTCACCCACGGGATGCAGGGCGCGGCGATCGCGGGAGCGGTGGTCCTCGCGGCCGCCGGGGTGGCGGCGACGGCAACCCTGCGACGAAGCCGCGTCGACGACGCCGAGTGACGGCACGGACAAGAAAACGCCGGACGGGCTGAGAAACCTCAGCCCGTCCGGCGTGCGTCTTCGAGCAACCGTCCGTGCACGTCCGTGCATTTCAGCCCGTCCGGCGTTTGGGGACGAGGCCCTTTCGGGGCCGGAGCGGGGGCCCGGGGGCGGCAGCCCCCGGACGTGCGGCGAACCTCAGACGAGGTTCACGGCACGAGCGGACGTCGCGCCGATCTCCTCCGCGACCTCCGCCAGCACCGCCGCGGGCACGGTGTCGTCGACGGTGAGGACGGCCAGCGCCTCGCCGCCCGCGACCGCGCGAGCGACCTGCATCCCGGCGATGTTGATGCCCGCCTCGCCGAAGACCCGGCCCACGGTGCCGACGACACCCGGACGGTCCTCGTACCTCAGGACGACCATGTGATCGGCGAGCGCGAGGTCGACGTCGTACTCGCCGACCGCGACGATCTTCTGGAGGTGCTTGGGACCGGCCAGCGTGCCGGAGACCGACACCTCCTCGCCGTCCGAGAGCGTGCCGCGCACGGTGACGACGTTACGGTGGTCGGCCGACTCGGAGCTGGTCGTCAGTCGCACCTCGACACCGCGCTCCTGCGCGAACAGCGGGGCGTTGACGTAGCTGACGGTCTCGTCGACGACGTCCTCGAAGACGCCCTTGAGAGCGGACAGCTCCAGCACCTTCACGTCGTGCTGGGTGATCTCGCCGTACACCTCGACGTCGAGGCGGACCGCGACCTCGCCCGCGAGCGCGGTGAAGATGCGGCCGAGCCGCTCGGCGAGGGGCAGACCGGGCTTGACGTCCTCGGCGATGACCCCGCCCTGGACGTTCACCGCGTCCGGGACCAGTTCGCCGGCGAGGGCGAGGCGCACGGAACGCGCGACCGCGATACCGGCCTTCTCCTGAGCCTCGTCGGTCGAGGCACCGAGGTGCGGGGTGGCGACGACCTGGTCGAACTCGAACAGCGGGGAGTCCGTGCAGGGCTCCTTCGCGTACACGTCGAGGCCGGCGCCGGCGACGCGGCCCTCCTTCAGCGCCGAGTACAGCGCCTCCTCGTCGACGATCCCGCCGCGGGCGGCGTTGACGATGCGCACGCTCGGCTTGACCTTGCGCAGCGCCTCGTCGCCGATCAGACCGACCGTCTCGGGGGTCTTGGGCAGGTGCACCGTGATGAAGTCGGAGACCTCGAGCAGTTCGTCCAGCGAGAGGACCTTCACGCCCATCTGGGCGGCGCGCGCGGGCTGGATGTAGGGGTCGTAGGCGACGACCTTCATGCCGAAGCCCGACATGCGCTGCGCGACGAGCGCGCCGATACGGCCGAGGCCGACGACGCCGAGGGTCTTCTCGGCCAGCTCGACGCCGGTGTACTTGCTGCGCTTCCACTCGCCGTTCTTCAGCGCGGCGTTGGCCTGCGGAATGTGGCGGGCGGTGGCGAGCAGCAGACCGCAGGCCAGTTCGGCCGCGGTCACGATGTTGGAGGTGGGGGCGTTGACGACCATCACGCCGGCCTTGGTGGCGGCGGGAACGTCGACGTTGTCCAGGCCGACGCCGGCTCGTGCGACGACCCTCAGTTTCTTCGCGGCGGCGATCGCCTCGGCGTCCACCTTGGTGGCCGACCGGATCAGGATCGCGTCGACGTCGGCGATGGCCGGGAGCAGTTCGGCTCGGTCCGCTCCGTTGCAGTGCCGGATCTCGAAGTCCGGGCCAAGCGCGTCCACGGTCGCGGGCGACAGCTCTTCAGCGATGAGTACGACAGGTTTCGAGCTCACGTGAGTCCTCACAAGTCCAAAGCGTGCGGACGGCCGTCCCGACGGCCGCAGGCGGAAGGAGGGGCTAGCCGCGTGGAAGACGCACGACGCTGTGGGCCTGAACGCGTATGTAGGCAGCAGTGTAGTGCTGCGGCGGAGGTCGCCTCATGCCTCCGCGGAAGGATCACCCGTCCGTGGTCGGACGGAATGGACAACGGGGCCGGAGCGTCGCGCTCCGGCCCCTGTCCGCGAGGCTCACGCCTCTTCGTTCACCCAGCTCATCAGCTTGCGCAGCTGCTTGCCGGTGGTCTCCAGCAGGTGCTCGGAGTCCGCGTCCTTGTACTCGTTGTACTTCTTCAGGCCGCCGTGGTACTCGTCCATCCAGTTCTGGGCGAAGGTGCCGTCCTGGATCTCGGCGAGGACCTGCTTCATCTCGGCCTTGGTGGCGTCGGTGATGATGCGCGGGCCGGTGATGTAGTCGCCCCACTCGGCGGTCTCGGAGACGCTCCAGCGCATCTTCTCCAGGCCGCCCTCGTACATGAGGTCCACGATCAGCTTCAGCTCGTGCAGGCACTCGAAGTAGGCGATCTCCGGCTGGTAGCCGGCCTCGACCAGGGTCTCGAAGCCCGCCTTGACCAGCGCCGAGGTGCCGCCGCAGAGCACGGCCTGCTCACCGAACAGGTCGGTCTCGGTCTCCTCGGTGAAGGTCGTCTTGATGACGCCGGCGCGGGTGCCGCCGATGCCCTTGGCGTAGGACAGGGCCAGCGCGAAGGCGTTGCCGGTCGCGTCCTGCTCGACGGCGGCGATCGCGGGGACGCCGCGGCCCTCCTCGTACTGGCGGCGCACCAGGTGACCCGGGCCCTTCGGGGCGACCAGGGCGACGTCGACACCGGCCGGGGCCTTGATGAAGCCGAAGCGGACGTTGAAGCCGTGGGCGAAGAACAGCGCGTCGCCGTCCTTCAGGTTCGGCGCGATGGACTCCTCGTAGACCTGGGCCTGGATCGGGTCCGGGATGAGGATCATGATGACGTCGGCCTCGGCGGCGGCCTCGGCCGGGGTCACCACGCGCAGGCCCTGCTCCTCGGCCTTCGCCTTGGACTTGGAGCCCTCGTGCAGACCGACGCGCACGTCGACACCCGAGTCACGGAGCGACAGCGCGTGGGCGTGGCCCTGGCTGCCGTAACCGATGACCGCGACCTTGCGGCCCTGGATGATGGACAGGTCGGCGTCGGCGTCGTAGAACAGCTCGGCCACTTTGGGTTCTCTCCTTGAGTGCAGGTGTTGCGTCCACCGTATGACGGCGGGCGGAAGGGAAGTCTCGGGGTCTCGGTATCCGGGCGGTCGGCGATCGGCGACCGCCCGGATCCGTTCGTCACGAAGACCGGTTGCGTACTTACGCCGACCGGTCGAGAGCGCGCAGCGACCGGTCCGTGATCGAGCGGGCGCCGCGGCCGATGGCGATCGTGCCGGACTGGACCAGCTCCTTGATGCCGTACGGTTCCAGCATCTTGAGCATGGCGGACAGTTTGTCGTTGCTGCCGGTGGCCTCGATGGTCACGGCCTCCGGGGAGACGTCCACGGTCTTGGCGCGGAACAGCTGGACGATCTCGACGATCTGCGAGCGCGTCTCGTTGTCGGCGCGCACCTTCACCAGAACGAGTTCCCGGTGGACGGCCTGCCCCGGCTCCAGCTCGACGATCTTCAGCACTTCGACGAGCTTGTTGAGCTGCTTGGTGACCTGCTCCAGCGGCAGGGCGTCGACGCTCACCACGATCGTGATGCGGGAGATGTCGGCGTGCTCGGTGACCCCCACGGCGAGCGAGTCGATGTTGAAGCCCCGGCGGGAGAACAGGGCGGCGATGCGGGCCAGGATGCCCGGCTTGTTCTCCACCAGGACGGAGAGCGTGTGCTTGGACATGTCTTCTTACGTCTCTCTCGCTCAGTCGTCTTCGTTGTCGCCGAAGTCGGGGCGGACGTCCCGGGCGGCCAGGATCTCGTCGTTGGAGGTGCCTGCGGCGACCATCGGCCACACCATCGCGTCCTCGTGGACGATGAAGTCGACGACGACGGGACGGTCGTTGACCGAGTTCGCCTCCTCGATGACCTTGTCGAGGTCGTCCGGGGACTCGCAGCGGATCGCGTAGCAGCCCATGGCCTCCGACAGCTTCACGAAGTCGGGGACGCGGGTGCCCCGGGCCTCCGGGTTGACGTCGTTGGGGCCGGAGTGCAGCACGGTGTTGGAGTAGCGCTGGTTGTAGAACAGGGTCTGCCACTGGCGGACCATCCCGAGGGCGCCGTTGTTGATGATGGCGACCTTGATCGGGATGTTGTTCAGGGCGCAGGTGGTGAGCTCCTGGTTGGTCATCTGGAAGCAGCCGTCGCCGTCGATGGCCCAGACCGTCTGGTCCGGCGCGCCCGCCTTGGCGCCCATCGCCGCCGGCACCGCGTAGCCCATCGTGCCCGCGCCGCCGGAGTTGAGCCAGGTGGCGGGCTTCTCGAACTGGACGAAGTGCGCGGACCACATCTGGTGCTGGCCGACGCCCGCCGCGAAGATCGTGCCCTCGGGGGCGAGCTGTCCGATGCGCTCGATGACCTGCTGCGGGGAGAGCGAGCCGTCGGTGGGCTGGTCGTAGCCGAGCGGGTAGGTGTCGCGCCAGCGGCTCAGGTCCTTCCACCAGGCGGTGTAGTCGCCCTGCTGGCCCTCGCTGTGCTCCTTCTGCACGGCCTGGACCAGGTCGGCGATGACCTCACGGGCGTCTCCGACGATCGGCACGTCGGCGGCGCGGTTCTTGCCGATCTCCGCGGGGTCGATGTCCGCGTGCACGATCTTGGCGAACGGGGCGAAGCTGTCCAGCTTGCCGGTGACCCGGTCGTCGAAGCGGGCGCCGAGGGCGACGATCAGGTCGGCCTTCTGGAGACCCGTGACCGCGGCCACCGAGCCGTGCATGCCCGGCATGCCGAGGTGCTGCGGGTGGCTGTCGGGGAACGCGCCCAGCGCCATCAGCGTGGTGGTGACCGGCGCTCCGGTCAGCTCCGCGAGGACCTTCAGCTCGGCGGTGGCGCCGGCCTTGAGGACACCGCCGCCGACGTACAGGATCGGCCGCTTCGCGGCGGTGATCAGCTTGGCGGCCTCGCGGATCTGCTTGGCGTGCGGCTTGGTGACCGGGCGGTAGCCGGGCAGGTCCATGGCGGGCGGCCAGGAGAACGTGGTCTTCGCCTGGAGGGCGTCCTTGGCGATGTCGACCAGGACCGGGCCGGGCCGGCCGGTGGAGGCGATGTGGAACGCCTGCGCGATCACCTGCGGGATGTCCTCGGCCTTGGTGACCAGGAAGTTGTGCTTGGTGATCGGCATGGTGATGCCGACGATGTCCGCCTCCTGGAAGGCGTCCGTGCCGATCGCCTTCGACGCCACCTGACCGGTGATCGCCACGAGCGGCACCGAGTCCATGTGCGCGTCGGCGATGGGCGTCACCAGGTTGGTGGCGCCGGGGCCCGAGGTGGCCATGCAGACGCCGACCCTGCCGGTGGCCTGCGCGTAACCGGTGGCCGCGTGGCCCGCGCCCTGCTCGTGCCGGACCAGGACGTGGCGGACCCTCGTCGAGTCCATCAGCGGGTCGTAGGCGGGAAGGATCGCGCCGCCGGGAATGCCGAATACCGTGTCGGCGCCGACCTCCTCGAGAGAACGGATGAGGGACTGCGCACCCGTCACGTGCTCGACGGTCGCGGAGTGTCCTCCGGATCGGGGCCGCGGCTGCGGATGGGCCCCGGTGGCCTGCTCGGTCATCGGCATTCTCTTCTCGATGCTGAGGGTTTTACTGAGGGTTTCCCCGAGGTCTGACTCAGGGTCCTACCGGTCTTTTCCCGAGTACGGCGGGGGGCCGCGCCGGGTTTTGTGCAACAAAAAACCCCTCGTGCCATAAGGCAAGCGAGGGGAGCGCGCCGGGTGGGTTCGCTGGGAGTTCCGGTCATCCGGAGCGTCACCAGCTTCAGCCGACGCGCTTTCCAAGTACGAGAATTCGGGTGCGCATGGCATTGACCCTCCCCCCGGCGCGCACCGACTGTCAAGTGGGTGGGACGGGAGTCTCATTATGTGAGCGAAGGGCACTACCGCTCCCCAGGACGGCCGTGACGGTTCCGGCGGCGCCACCGGCATGGACACCACTGGTGTACACCCCGGCGCCACCGCCCGCGAACGCGGGTTCGGCGGGTCCGTGCGGCACCGGGTAGCGGCCGGTCGCCAGGGCCCGGCGCAGGCGGTACTCGTCCAGGGGGCCGGAGAACGCCATGCCCTGCCCGTGGGTGCAGCCCATCGCGCGCAGGGCGACGACCTGCTCGGGCAGGTCCACCCCTTCGGCGACGGACTGGAGCCCGAGATCGGAGGCGATGCGCAGCAGACCGCTGGTGATCTTGTGCAGCCGCGCGGACTCGACGACCCCCTCCACCAGCGAGCGGTCGAGCCGGAGCACGTCGACGGGGAGCCGCCGCAGCGCCGTGAGGGCCGCCTGACCGCTGCCGAAACCGTCCAGGGCGATCCGCACCCCGAGGCGCCTGAGGGCCCCCAGACGGCGCTCCAGCTCGTCGAGCGGGACCCGGGGGTCGGTGTCGGAGAGCTCGACCACGAGGGAGCCTGAGGGCAGCCCGTGCCGGGTCAGCAGCGCTTCGACGGAGCCCAGCGGCATCGACCGGTCCAGCAGCCGGCGGGCGCCCACCCGCACGACCACGGGCAGGTCGAGTCCGCTCGCGGCCCGGTCGGCGGCCTGTTCGACGGCCTCCTCCAGCACCCAGCGCCCGAGCTCGGCCGTCCGGTCGCCGTCCTCGGCGACCCGCAGGAACTCGGCGGGCGTGAACAGCACTCCCTGCGAGGAGCGCCAGCGGGCCTGCGCGGCGACCGACGAGATCCGGCCGTCCTCCAGACGCACCACGGGCTGGTGCAGCAGCGCGAACTCGCCGTCGTGCAGCGCGGCACGCAGCCGCGTGGCCAGCTCCGCCTTGCGTACGACGTCCTGCTGCATCTGCGGCTTGTACAGCTCGACCCGGCCCTTGCCGCCCGCCTTGGCGCGGTACATGGCGAGGTCGGCGTTGCGCAGCAGTTCACCGGCGCCCAGACCGGGCTCGGCGAAGGCCACGCCGATGGAGGCGGCGACGCGGACCTCGTTGCCGTCGATGAGGTACGGCTGCGACAGCGTGAGCCTGAGGCGGTCGGCGAGTTCCCCTATATGGCGTTCGCGGGCGGCGCGGTCGCGGGTGCCGTCGCCGACGATCAGGGCCGCGAACTCGTCACCGCCCAGCCGGGAGGCGGTGTCCGACTTGCGGACCGCGTCCTGGAGCCTGCGGGCGGCCTGGACGAGCAGTTCGTCGCCGGCCGCGTGGCCGATCGTGTCGTTGACCGCCTTGAAGCCGTCGAGGTCGATGAACAGGACGGCCGTGTTGCGCAGGGCGGGGCCCCGGTCGGAGCTGCGGCGGCCGGAGAGGGCCTGCTGGACCCGGCGGGTGAACAGCGCGCGGTTGGGCAGGTCGGTGAGGGGGTCGTGCTCGGCGTTGTGCTGGAGCTGCGCCTGGAGGCGCACGCGCTCGGTCACGTCCCGGCTGTTGAAGATCAGGCCGCCGTGGTGGCGGTTGACGGTCGACTCGACGTTGAGCCAGCCGCCGTCACCGGAGGTGAAGCGGCACTCGATGCGGGTGGTGGGCTCCTCCTGGGGGCTGGCGGCGAGGAAGCGGCGCACCTCGTGCACCACGCAGCCGAGGTCCTCCGGGTGGATGAGGTCGGCCAGTTCGGAGCCGACCAGGTCCTCCGCGGGCCGTCCGTAGACCCCGGCGGCGGCCGGGGAGACGTAGCGCAGGACACCGCTGGGCGCGGCGATCATGATGACGTCGCTGGATCCCTGCACCAGGGAGCGGAAGTGGTTCTCCTTCTGCGCCAGTTCCTGGGTGAGGGTGATGTTGTCCAGCAGCATGATCCCCTGACGCACCACCAGGGCGAGCACGACCGTGCCCCCGGTCAGCAGCACCACACGGTCGACGCTGCGGCCGTTGAGGACGTTGTAGAGGATCCCCAGCGTGCAGACGGCGGCGGCGAGGTACGGCGTGAGCGCGGCCAGGGAGCCCGTGATGGGCCGGGTGACCGGGTAGCGGCCGTGGTCGCCGCCCTGCGGGGCGGGCCGGCCGGGCGCCTGTTCGGACGCGGGCTCGGGCCGGCGGCCGGCCGGTCGCGGCGTGGAGACCGGCGGGCGGGCGGGACCGTGGGGGTGTCCCGCGGAACGCTGGCCGGGTACGTGTTCGTGCACCACACGCGTGTGCCCCTCCCCCGCGGCCGGCCCCCGCCCGCGCGCGGCGGCCCAGGGTGCGTACGCCAGGAGCAGCGAGCCCGCGAACCAGCCCGCGTCGAGGAGTTGGCCCGAGCGGTAGTTGTTGTGCAGCAGCGGCGAGGTGAACAGGGCGTCGCACATGACGGTCAGCGCGAGCGCGCCGACGGCCGTGTTGACGGCCGTGCGGTTCACCGCCGTGCGGCGGAAGTGCAGGACCAGCACCATGCTCACCAGGGCGATGTCGAGCAGCGGGTAGGCCAGGGACAGCGCGGCGTGCGCCACGCTCGGCCCGTCGAACTTGGCCGCCTGGGCGAGCGCGAGGCTCCAGGACAGGGTGAGCAGGGAGCCGGCGATCAGCCAGGCGTCCAGGGCCAGGCAGACCCAGCCGGCCTTGGACATGGGCCGGGCGGCGAGCACGAGCAGCCCCACGATGGCGGGGGGTGCGAAGCACAGGAAGAACAGGTCGGCGAAGCTGGGGCTGGGCACGGGCCGGCCGAGGACCACCTCGTACCAGCCCCAGACGAGGTTGCCGAGGGCCGCCATCGCCGAGGAGAGCGAGAACAGCAGCCAGGCGGGTCGAAAGCGGACGCGCCGGGTGCGCGCGTAGAGGAAGCAGGAGACCGCGGCGGTGCCGGCGGCCGCGGTCAGTCCGAAGTCGCCCATGATCAGGGCGAGCCGGTCCGAGCCCCAGCCGAGTGCGGAACCGACGGCGTATCCCGCGCACAGGAGGGCGAGCAGCAGTTGGTGGACCAGGTTCGATCCGGGGCCGCCGGCGGACGGCGGCACGGTGCGGGGCGTCCCCGTCGCAGGCGCTGTCCGCAGCGCTCCGTCGAGGAGGGGCGTGGAGGTGGTCGACGGGGAACTCACCGGATCCTCCCGGTTCGCGTCGCTCCCGGGTCCCTCGGGTGCCGGGCCGCCGGTGGCGCGTGCTCTCCGTGACCACCGCACCGGTGACGGTGAGGGCCGTGATGAGCGCCGTGACCGGACCGGCGCGCGGCCGAGCGCCAGGGTCGCCGCCGGCGGCTCCGCCGCGTCGGATCGTTCGTCCATAGGCCGTGCATCGCCCGTCGCCCCCCTCACATGTCTCAGATGTCCATCCCTGACGCCGAACGTGCGCGGCGCAGCCCCTGTCGGGACGATACACCAGTCTCGTCACTCAGGGACATAGTTCCTCTACGCTGCGTGACGATCATCGGCATATGCGCCCGGATGAGGTACGGAACGCGTCCGCAGGACTGCGGAGGGTGCCCGGACCGGGGCAGTGGGGCACCCCCGCCCGTCACGATCCGTTCGCCGTGCCCGTCGTAAGGATCACGTTGCGCAACGGCTCCCGGTTCACGAAGCGGCCCAACTGGTCCACCAGCAGGCGTACGGCCCGGGGCAGGAAGGCGGAGGTGGGCCCTCCGACGTGCGGACTGACGAGGACGCCCGGGGCGGTCCACAACGGATGCCCCGGCGGCAGCGGTTCGGGGTCGGTGACGTCGAGCGCCGCGGTGAGACGGCCGCCGCGCACCTCGGTGAGCAGCGCCTCGGTGTCGACGACCGGGCCGCGGGCCACGTTCACGAGCAGCGCGCCGTCCTTCATACGGGCCAGGAACGCGGCGTCGGCGAGACCGGTCGTGCTGTCGTTGAGGGGCGTGCAGAGGATCACGACGTCCGCCTCGGGCAGGAGGGCGGGGAGTTCGGCGATCGGGTGCACGGGACCGCGCGCCGTCGCGCGCCAGGAGCGCGCGACGCGCGCCACCCGCGCCACCTCGAAGGGCACGAGCCGGTCCTCGACGGCGGAGCCGATGGAGCCGTACCCCACGATCAGGACGTTCTTGTCGGCGAGCGCGGGCCGGAACCCGGCCAGCCACTCCCCCCGGTCCTGGGCGCGGACGAAATCGGGGATGCCGCGCAGCGAGGCGAGGATCAGGGTGAGCGTCAGTTCGGCCGTGCTCGCCTCGTGCACCCCGCGCGCGTTGCACAGCCGCACTCCGGGTGGCAGGGACGCAAGGGCGGGCTCGACGTGGTCGATGCCGGCGGACAGGGTCTGGACGACCTCGAGCGAGCTCATGGCCGCCAGCGGCCGCTGCCCCAGGGCGGCGGGCTTCATGTAGGGGACGACGTAGAAGACGCAGTCGGCGGGGTCCGCCGGGTAGTCCTGCGCACCGTCCCAGAAGCGGTAGTTCGGCCCTTGCGGGAGGCCCTCGATCTCCTCCGGCGGGAGGGGGAGCCAGACGTCAGCACTCATGGTCAGGAGGCTATGTCAGGCACGCGCGTGTGCAGCGGCTAGGTTGGGGGGCTCGGGAGAGGGAGGGTCACGGGCAGGTGGAGCGCAGGACGATCGGCGCGGGGGCGCTCGAGGTGGGAGCCGTCGGTCTCGGGTGCATGCCGATGAGCTGGGGCTACAGCGGGTCGCGGCAGCGCGGCGACGAGTCGCTCAGAGCGGTGCACCGGGCGCTGGACGAGGGCTCGTCCCTGCTGGACACCGCCGACATGTACGGCCCGTTCACCAACGAGCTGCTGATGGGGCGGGTGTTGAAGGAGCGGCGCGGGGACGCGTTCGTGTCGACGAAGGTCGGTCTGCTCGTCGGGGACCAGCACATCGTGGCCAACGGCCGCCCCGGGTACGTGAGACGGGCCTGCGACGCTTCGCTGCGCCGGCTCCAGACGGACGTGATCGACCTCTACCAGCTGCACCGGGCCGATCCCGAGGTCCCGGTCGAGGAGACCTGGGGGGCGATGGCCGAGCTCGTCCGGGCGGGGAAGGTGCGGGCGCTCGGACTGTGCGCGGTGGGGGCCCGGGGCGGCAGGCGGTCGGGCGGGCTGTACGACGGAACGATTCGTCAGTTGCGGCGGATCCAGCAGGTGTTCCCGGTGAGCGCGGTGGAGGCGGAACTGTCGGTGTGGTCGCCCGAGGCGCTGGAGACCCTGGTGCCCTGGTGCGCGTCGCGCGGTGTGGGATTCCTGGCGGCGATGCCGCTGGGCAACGGCTTCCTCACCGGCACCCTCACCCCCGGCCAGGGCTTCGAGCCCGACGACATGCGGGCCCGGCACCCCCGCTTCACCGCCGAGATGATGGCCGCGAACCAGCCGATCGTCGTCGGACTGCGCCGGATCGCGGCCCGGCACGGCGCGGCGGTGACGGCCGCGCAGGTGGCCCTCGCCTGGGTACTGGCACAGGGCCCGGGCGTGATCCCGGTGCCGGGCGCCAAGCGGCAGCGGTGGGTGGCGGAGAACGCGGCGGCCTGCGGACTGCGGCTGACGGCGCGCGACCTGGCGGAGGTCGCGGAGCTGCCGGCGGCCCGGGGATCGTGGGACTGAGACGTGGTCCGGGTGCCGCTTTCGGGTCGCGACGGCCCGGACCGGGAACCCGGGAGGCCCGAACGACGTAGGACAGGTGAAGCCCGCCGCGGGAAGCGCCGTGCCGAAGGGACCATGATCGTGCGACGACGAGCTGTATCGGCCGTGTTGGCCGCGAGTGCACTGCTGGTGACGGCCGGCTGCTCCTCCGGCGCCGGCGGGCCGTCGGCCCCCTCCGCCGACGCGTCCCCGAGCCGTACGGCGGCGCAGACCTCCCCGGCCGCCGAGGCGACCCCGCCCGCCAAGGGCACGGTCGAGGTGGTGCGCACCGTGGCCGAGGGCCTGGACACCCCGTGGGGTCTCGCCCCGCTCCCCGAAGGGGGCCTGCTGGTCGCCTCACGCGACGCGGGGACGATCACCCGGGTGGACACCGGGACGGGCAGGAAGACGGAGCTGGGCGAGGTGCCCGGGGTCTCGGCGGCCGGCGAGGGCGGTCTGCTGGGCCTCGCGCTCTCCCCCGACTACGCCTCGGACCGCATGGTCTACGCGTACGTCACCTCTGCCTCGGACAACCGGGTCCTGCGCATGATCTACGACCCCGCCCGGCCCGCGGGCGATCAGCTGGGGGCACCCGACACGGTCTTCAAGGGCATCCCGAAGGGCATGATCCACAACGGTGGCCGGATCGCCTTCGGCCCCGACCGGCTGCTCTACGTCGGCACGGGCGAGACCGGCGACCGGGGGCTCGCGCAGGACAAGAAGTCCCTGGGCGGCAAGATCCTGCGGCTGACCCCGGAGGGCGACCCCGCCCCCGGCAACCCCTTCCCGGACTCCGCGGTGTACTCGTACGGCCACCGCAACGTGCAGGGGCTGGCCTGGGACTCCCGGCAGCGCCTGTTCGCCTCGGAGTTCGGCCAGGACACGTGGGACGAGCTGAACGCGATCGAGCCCGGCGCCGACTACGGCTGGCCGACGGCCGAGGGCAGCTCCGGGGACGCGCGGTTCCGCGATCCGATCGCCCAGTGGCACACCGACGACGCCTCCCCCAGCGGTGTCGCCTACGCGCAGGGCTCGATCTGGACGGCCGGGCTCAAGGGGCAGCGTCTGTGGCGGGTGCCGCTCAAGGGCACGGCCGCCTCCGCCGACCCGCAGGCCTTCCTGAAGGGCGAGTACGGGCGGCTGCGCACCGTGGTGGCGGCCGGGGGCGACAGGCTGTGGGTCACCACCAGCAACACGGACGGCCGGGGCGACCCGAAGAAGGGGGACGACCGCATCCTGGAGCTGAAGGTGAGCTGAGGCGGGCGGTCCCGGCTCACCCCGGCCGGTCCGCCTGCTCCGGATCCTCCGGTCCTCCCGCTTCCGCCGGTCCTCCCGGCTCGGAGGGCCGCACCACGACCCTCCCGGACGCGAGGTCTATCGGCCCGCGCCCGGGGTCGCCGTCCCCGACGTCCTCCCGGGTCAGTTCCAGCCGGTTCTGCTCGTCCCGGGTGTGCTTGCGGCCCGGCGCGAAGAGGTCCTCGAAGGCGTTGAACATGCGTTCTCCCTTGTGGGCTGACCTCATTGTCGCGCGGTGAGCCGTTCCCCGGCCTCCGGCGGGAACAGCCCCAGCCGGTGGGCCACGGCCGCGGCCTCGCCGCGCCCCGAGACGTCGAGCTTGGAGAGGATGTTCGACACGTGCACGCTCGCCGTCTTCGGGGAGATGAACAGCACCTCGGCGATCTGCCGGTTGGTGCGCCCGGCGGAGACCAGCCGCAGGACGTCGCGTTCGCGGCCCGTCAGCCCCAGGGTCGCCAGCGGGTCCGGGGGACCGGCCGGCGCGCTCACCGGGGCCTCGGCGGGAGCCGGGGACAGCCGGGCACGCCGGCCGAGGAGGGTCACGGCCTCGGTGAGGGGGCGGGCGCCCAGGTGGGCGGCGACCGCGCGGACGAGCCTCAGCAGCTCTGCGGCCCGTTCGCGTTCGTCGTCGCCGCCGCGGCCGAGCAGGGACTCGGCCAGTCGCAGGCGGGTGCGGGCCAGGTCGTAGGGGCGCTCCAGGCATTCGAAGGCCGCGACCGTCTCGGCCCAGTCGTCCGGGTCCATGCGGCCCTCGGCGCGCAGGAGTTCGGCCCGCACCCAGCGTTCGTGGGCGTGCCAGACGGGTGCGATCGTGGCGAGCTTCTTCGCGGCCGCGCGGATGAGGTCGAGGACGGCGGCGCGGCCCGGGTCGGCGGCGTTCGACGCGCGGGCGTCGCTCTCGGCACCGGCGGCGGCGAGCAGCAGCGGCCAGGCGTAGCGCTGGGTGCCGGGCTGGAGATCGTGTCCGAGGGCGCGGCCGACGTGGGCGCGGGCGTCCGCGAGCCGGCCCTGCGCCGCGGCGAGCGTGATGGCGAGACGGTGGAGCGGCAGCCGGTTCTGGGGGGCGTTGTCGTGGGGGCCGTAGAGGTGGTGTGCGGCGGTGAGCCGGCGGTCCGCCTCGGCGAGGTCGCCGCGGGAGAGGGCGAGTTCGGCGAGCTGGGTGGCGTGCCAGCCGCGGACCGAGGCTCCGAGGCCCACCCGTCCTGCCGCGGCGCAGGCCCGGTCGGCCTCCTCCCAGCGGCCGAGGGAGAACAGGGACTCGGAGAGGTTGCCCCACACCCAGGCCTGCGCGTCGGGCGGTCCGTGGTGCCGGGCGAAGGCCAGTCCCTCCTCCAGGACGGGGACGGCCTCGCGGGAGCGCCCGACCGCCTCCAGTTCGGCGGGCAGGTTGACGAAGGCGTTCAGCGCGACGGCGGGCGTGTCCTCGGCGAGCGCCCGTTCCCTGACCTCGCGCAGCTCCGCGAGTCCGGCCTCGATGTGTCCGGCGTCGACCATGAGGACGCCGAGGACCTGGCGGGCGTCGAGTTCGGTCTCCCGGGCGCCGATCATGCGGGCGTACTCCACGGCCCGTTCGGCGGCTCCGTAGGCCTCGGGGCCGGGGACGTTCACCAGGGACCAGCACGCGAGGTGGGTGAGCACCTCGGCGTGGACCTCGTTGGGCGGCAGGCCGCGCAGCAGTTCCTGGGCGGTGAGCAGTTCCTCGCGGCCGCTGCCCCGGCCCAGGGAGTGCGTCAGCCGGGAGCACTGCAACCAGAACCACGCGGCCCGCAGGGGGTCGTCCTCCTCCTGGAGCAGGCGCAGCGCACGCTTGGTGATCTTCAGTGCGCGTTCGCGTTCGCCGCAGTAGCGGCCCGCGACGGCGGCCTCGGCCATCAGGTCGAGGTAGCGCAGCGGGGTGGCGGCCGGATCCCCGCCGTCGGCGGTCCCCCCGGGCCGCGCGGGCGGTACGGGAAAACGACCCCCGGTGTGGTCTGCGGCGCGCAGCGTGGCCCTGACGTCCTCGGGCACGGCCTCCCACAGCTCCATCGCCCTTTCCAGCAGCCGCAGTTGCTCGCTGTAGGCGCGCCGGGAGCGGGCCTCGGCGGAGGCGTCGAGCACGGCGGGGAGGGCTCGGGCCGGGTCGTGGGCGTGGTACCAGTAGCTGGCCAGCCGCATGACCCGTTCGTCGGCGGGGACGAGGTTCGGGTCGGCCTGGAGGGCTTCGGCGTAACGGCGGTTGAGGCGTGAGCGTTCGCCGGGCAGCAGGTCGTCGCTGACGGCCTCGCGGACCAGGGAGTGCCGGAAGCGGTAGCCGTCGCCGTCGGGGGTGGCGAGCAGGATGTTGGCGCCGACCGCGGCGCGCAGGGCCTCGATCAGCTCGTCCTCGGCGAGCCGGGCGACCGCGGCGATCAGCGGGTACTCGACGGCGGAGCCGCCCTCGGCGACGATCCTGGCGACCGTCTGCGTGCTCTCGGGCAGCGCCTCGACCCGGACGAGCAGCAGGTCGCGCAGGGTGTCGGTGAGGCCGGTGCAGCAGCCCTCGTGGGCCGCCACGGCGAGTTCCTCGACGAAGAAGGCGTTGCCGTCTGAGCGGTCGAAGATGGCGTCGACCTGGGCGGGGTCGGGTTCGGCGGCGATGATGCCGGCGATCTGGCGGCCGACCTCGTCGCGGGTGAAGCGGGCCAGTTCCAGGCGTCGCACGGTGCGCAGCCGGTCGAGTTCGGCGAGCAGGGGGCGCAGCGGGTGCCGGCGGTGGATGTCGTCGGAGCGGTAGGTGGCGAGGACGACGAGGCGGCCGGTGCGCAGGGTGCGCACCAGGTAGGACAGCAGGTGACGGGTGGAGGCGTCGGCCCAGTGCAGGTCCTCCAGCGCGACCACGACCGTGCGCCGCGCGGCGACGCGTTCCAGGAGCCGGACGGTGAGTTCGAAGAGGTGGGCCGTGCCCTCCCCGTCGTGGCGCCGTGCGGGGTCCGTCCCGCGCAGTTCGGGCAGCAGCCGGGCGAGTTCCTCCTCCTGGCCGGCCGCGGCGGCGGCCAGTTCGTCCGGCAGGGCCCGGCGCAGGGCGCGCAGGGCGGTGGAGAAGGGGGCGAAGGGCAGTCCGTCGGCGCCTATCTCGACGCAGCCGCCGACGGCGACGACGGCTCCCCCGCGTCCGGCGGCCGCCGTGAACTCCTCGACGAGCCGGGTCTTGCCGACCCCGGCCTCGCCGCCGATGAGCAGGGCCTGCGGCTCCCCCGCGGCGGCACGGGCGAGCGCCTCGTCCAGGGTGCCCGACTCCTCGGAGCGACCGACGAACACGGGGCTGACGGACCGGTTCTCCACGGGGGCGAGCATCGCACGCGGGTGCGCGGACGGCCCAGCGGATATCGCCGCGGCCCTGGTGGGAGGGCGGCCGACCCCCGTGCGGCCGCCCTGCGCCGTGCCGGTGCTCACGCGGGCCGGGCGAACCGGAGCCGGTGCAGGAGGCCGGTATGGGACGCGCCGGCGGCGCCTGCGTCCGCGCTTTCGGCGGCGGCGCGTTCGGCTTGCGCGCGCCGGGCGGCGCGGCGGCCCCGGACGGCCTCGCGGGCCTGTCGCTCGCCGGCGGCCCGGCGGCGGAGTTCGGCGGAGCGGGCCTGCTGGAGTTCGTACTCGTACATGGTGTGTCCCCTGGTGGGTCGGTTGTTCCGGCTTCGCTTGTCGCGATGACCCAACCTTCGTCTCCCAGGGGGGTCCGCCACATCGGGAGAGTTCCGCATCTTCGGCGGCGGGCGGCGCCTTAGACGCGCCGAAGGGGCCTTAGACGGGGCCGTGAGTGGCTCACGACCCCCTAAGACCCCTCCTGGCCTGCGGGTGCTCAGCTCGCGGGCGGCAGCCCGAGCAGGGCGTCGGTGTACTTCAGCACGGCCAGCAGCAGGCCGATGACGCCGATCGCCACGCCTGCCCAGGCGACGGACTTGATCCAGGGGGCCTGCGGGCGGCCGGGGGCGCCGAACGCGGGCCGGGCCAGGACGACGACACCGATGACCAGGGCGGCCAGCGCGAACAGGCCGGCCCACAGCGCGGTGGTCTGCCAGGCGTCGCCGTAGACCTCCTTGAGCTGGGTGGCCACGCCGGCGTTGGAGGAGGTCTGGAGCTGGCCGACGAGCGTCTCGCGGGCGGCGGCGACGGTGCCGATCCAGCCACCGGTCAGCGACACGACGCCGAGGGCGACGGAGACCACGGCCCCGGCGCCCTGGCCGACGCCGGTGGAACCCTCCGACCGGTCCGCGGCCTCCCCGGCGAGGAGCTCGTCACCGTCCTCGGTGCCGGCGGCGGGGCCGTCGGCCGCCTCCGCCTGCGCCCCGGCCGCTTCCTCGGGTGCCGCGGTCTTCGTGACGTCCACCTTCTCCTCGTCGCGCTTCGCCTCGGTACCGGATTGCGCGCCGGCCTCGTCCACAGTCTTGGTTCCCATACCTCGCACCGTACGGACGCTCTCTGAGAGGTCCCTTAATGATCGCTGTGAGCGTCGCGCGCGCGTGCGTCGCGCCACTCCTGGGCCAGCACGGACCACACCTCGAGGTCGTGCCGCACCCCACGATAGGGGTAGGACTGCCGGCGTACGCCGTCGCGGGTCATCCCGAGCCGCCGGGCGACGTCCAGGCTGGGGGTGTTCCCCGCGGAGGCGATCCACTCGACGCGCTGGATCCCGCGCTGTTCCACGGCGAAGTCGATCAGCACGCGCATGGCCCGGGTGACGAGGCCGCGTCCGGTACCGGCGGGTTCCAGCCAGCAGCCGACCTCGCAGTTCGCGTCGGCGGCGTCGAAGTTGAGGAAGAGGACCCCGCCCACGAGCCGGCCGTCCAGCCACAGGCCGTGCAGCGAGCCGGTGTCGGCGGCGCGCATGTCGGCGTACCGCTGGAGCGCCGCCCGTGCGGTGGCCACGTCGGTGGCCTTGGAGCCGAAGGGCACGTACTGGTTGATGAACTCCCGGCCCCGCTCCAGGTGCGCCAGGAACTCCTCGGCGTGCCAGGGCTCCAGCGGGCGCAGCTCCGCCCCGTCGTCACCCAGCGATATCGCGTACATCCGGCCGGCGCTCCTTCTCCAGTGCCTCCACTGTCTCGGTGAGCCTCTCATGGGTGGCACGGCACTCGGGCGGCTCGATGCTGATCCGCGGCAGGTACCGGTCGAGGCGGCGCGGCAGCCACCAGTTCGCGCTGCCGAGCAGGTGCATGAGGGCGGGCACCAGCAGGGTGCGCAGCACGAAGGCGTCGAGGGCGACGGCCGCGGCGAGGGCGATGCCGAACATGGCGATCACCCGGTCGCCGCTGAGCACGAAGGCGAGGAAGACGGAGATCATGACGACCGCCGCGGAGTTGATCACGCGGCTCGTCTCGGCGAGCCCGACCCGGACGGCGCGCCGGTTGTCGCCGGTCTCCAGCCATTCCTCGTACATCCGGCTGACCAGGAACACCTGGTAGTCCATGGAGAGCCCGAAGAGCACCGACACCATGATCACGGGGAGGAAGGGCTCGATGGGCCCCGCGCGGCCGAGCCCCAGCAGTTCGCTCCCCCAGCCCCACTGGAAGACGGCCACGACGATCCCGAAGGCGGCGGCGACGGCGGCCACGTTCATCACGGCGGCCTTGAGCGGTATCCCGACGGACCTGAACGCGAGCAGGAGCAGCAGGCAGCCCAGGCCGACGACGGCGCCGACGAACAGCGGGAGCTTGCCGACGATGACGTCCGCGAAGTCGTCGTAGCCGGCCGTCACTCCGCCGACGTGCACGTCGAGGGTGGTGCCGGTCTCGGCGCGGGGCAGCACCTCGGTGCGCAGCCGTTCGACGAGTTCGCTGGTGCGCTGCGACTGGGGTGCGGACCCGGGGACGACGGTGAGGTACGCGGTACGGCCGCCCGAGCCGAAGGTCACCGGGGTCACCGACGCCACGTCCTCGGTGGCGCGCAGGGTGGTGCCGAGATTGTCGAGGGCGAGCCGGTCCTCGGCGCCCCCGACGCGGGTCACGAGGGTGAGCGGCCCGTTCACACCGGCGCCGAAGCCCTCGGCGAGGAGGTCGTAGGCCTGCCGGGTGGTGGCGGACTCGGGTCCGTTGCCCTGGTCGGAGGTGCCGAGGCGCAGGGAGAGGGTGGGCAGGGCGAGGACGGCGACGACGGCGAGGGCGCACGCGCCGAGCTTCCTGGGGTGGCGTTCGACGAACGCCGACCAGCGGGCGGCGAGGCCCGTCGGCAGCTCCGGCCGGGGCCCGTGCTCGGCGAGCCGGCGGCGTTCGCGGCGGCTGAGGGCGCGCATGCCGATGAAGGACAGCAGGGCGGGCAGCAGGGTCACGGAGGCGGCGACGGTGAGGACGACGGTCAGGGAGGCGGCGATCGCCACGCCGTCGAGGAAGCCCAGCCGCAGGGTCAGCATGCCCAGCAGGGCGATGCACACCGTGGCGCCGGCGAAGACGACGGCGCGGCCGGTGGTGGCGACGGCGTTCGTGGCGGCCTCGGTGACCGTGAGCCCCCGTTTCAGTCCGCGCCGGTGCCGGGTGACGATGAAGAGCGCGTAGTCGATGCCGACGCCGAGTCCGACGAGCATGCCGAGCATGGGCGCGAAGTCGGCGACGGTCATGGCGTGCCCGAGCAGCACGATGCCGGCGTAGGCGGTCCCGACCCCGACCAGGGCGGTGGCGATCGGCAGGGCGGAGGCGGCGAGCGACCCGAACGCGAGGAACAGCACGACCGCGGCGACGACCACGCCGACGATCTCGGCGAGATGCCCGCCGGAGGACTCGGTGAGCGCGACGGCGCTGCCGCCGAGTTCGACCTGGAGCCCGTCGGTCCCCGCGGCGCGCGCCGTGTCGACGACGGCCTGCGCCTCGCCCCGGGTGACGTCCTCGGCGCGGTCCTCGAAGATCACGGTGGCGTAGGCGGTGTGCGCGTCCTTGCTGATCCGCTCCTGTCCCTGGCCGTCGTAGGGCCCGGTCACGGAGGCCACGCCCGGGAGTTCGGCGATCCTGTCGAGCGCGCCGTTCATGGTCTGTTCGACGTCGGCGGCGCGCACGGAGCCGGAGGCGGTGTGCCAGACGACGGTGTCGCTGTCCCCGCCGAGGCCCGGGAAGCCTTCGGCGAGCAGCCGGGCGGCGCGGCCGGACTCGGTGCCGGGGACCTCGTAGTCGTCGGAGTAGGCGGAGCCGACGGCGAGTGCGGCGGTGGCGGTGCCGCCGAGAGCGAGGAGCCAGATCAGCACCGCGATGAGGCGGTTGCGGACACACCAGCGTGCGAGGGCTGCCACTTGACGTGCTCCCGGAGGGCGAATTGTGGATCTTTGACCGGGAACAGCCGTACCTGGAACGAACAGCCCGCAAAGAACGTATGAGCGATACGCGGCCACTCTTGCAGGCGAAAATGATCGTTTGAGTCGTTCGTGGCACTTTTCACAGGAGTGCGAGTCACGTCACAGGACAATAACGGTCAACGCGTCCGCCCTCGTCAGGCGCATGTCAGGCCGTCGGGGGCGGCTGCGCGGGTCAGTCCGCCTGGTCGCCGATCGCCATCACCATCACCCCGGCGATCAGCAGCCACAGCGCCCGCCGGGTGCGGCCGCGGGACCCGAGGAGAGCGGCGACGGCGCAGACGGCGGCTCCGCAGGCATAGGCGGCGGGGACGAACGCGGGGGACGAGCCGGTGAGGCGCATGAGGGACGCGGCGAGTCCGGCGAGGGTCAGCAGCGCTCCGGTGCCGGCCGCCGTCCAGCGCGCCCGCCGGGCGTCCTCGGGCCCGTACTCCTCGTCCGGGTCGACGTCCCCGGCCCCACCGGGACCGGCCCCGGCCTCCGCATCGGCCGCACCGGGGGCCGGGGCCGCGTCCGGGGCGAGGGCGGGGGCGTCCGGGGCGGGGGCTTCCGGGGTGAGGGCGGGGGCTTCTGGGGTGAGGGCGGGGGCTTCTGGGGTGAGGGCAGCGGTGGCGGCGGGGGCGACCGTGTCACGGGCTTCGCCGGGGGCGGGGGCGGCGGCCGGTCGCGTCGGGCCGTTCGTCGCGGCCGGCTCGCCGGTCGGCGCGGGCGACTCGTCGGTCGGCACGGGCCGTGCGGGCGCTGCGGTCGGTGCGGTCGGTGCGGTCGTGCGGGGGATCGCGGCACGCGGGCCGCCGTGTATGCCGTCCTGCGGGTCGGAGTCGGTTCGTGCCCTCATGGCGGGCGAGCGTAGCGCGTCGGCCCGTGCGGCAGGACGCCCAGGGGGGATGCGCCGGTGCGGCGCATCCCCCCTGGGTGAAGAGAAATCCCGGGCTCAGCCCTCGCTGACGCCCAGCTTCTCCAGGATGAGCTCCTTGACGCGGGCCGCGTCGGCCTGCCCGCGCGTGGCCTTCATCACGGCGCCGACCAGCGCGCCGGCCGCGGCCACCTTGCCACCGCGGATCTTGTCGGCGATGCCCGGGTTGCCGGCGATGGCCTCCTCGACGGCGGTGGTGAGCGCGCCCTCGTCGGAGACGACCTTCAGACCGCGCTTGTCGACGACCTCGTCCGGGGTGCCCTCGCCCGCGAGGACGCCCTCGATGACCTGACGGGCCAGCTTGTCGTTCAGGTCGCCCTTGGTGACCAGCTCGGTGACCCGCGCGACCTGCTCCGGCGTGATCGCCAGGTCGTCGAGCGAGGTGCCCGACTCGTTGGCGCTGCGGGCCAGTTCGCCCATCCACCACTTGCGAGCGGAGGCCGCGTCGGCCCCGGCGTCGATGGTGGCGACGATCAGGTCCAGCGCGCCGGCGTTCAGGATCGACTGCATGTCGGTGGCGGTGATGCCCCACTCGGCGACCAGCCGGTTGCGGCGGACCAGCGGCAGCTCCGGCAGACCGGCCCGCAGCTCCTCGACCCACGCGCGGGACGGGGCGACCGGCACCAGGTCGGGCTCCGGGAAGTACCGGTAGTCCTCGGCCTCCTCCTTCACGCGGCCCGAGGTCGTCGACCCGGTGTCCTCGTGGAAGTGGCGGGTCTCCTGGACGATCGTGCCGCCGCCGTTCAGCACGGCGGCGTGCCGCTGGATCTCGAAGCGGGCCGCGCGCTCCACGGACCGCAGCGAGTTCACGTTCTTCGTCTCGGAGCGGGTGCCGAACTTCTCGCGGCCGTGCGGACGCAGCGACAGGTTCACGTCGCAGCGCATCTGGCCCATCTCCATGCGCGCCTCGGAGACGCCGAGCGCCTTGATGAGCTCGCGCAGTTCACGGACGTACGCCCGCGCGACCTCGGGGGCGCGCTCGCCGGCCCCCTCGATCGGCTTGGTGACGATCTCGATCAGCGGGATGCCGGCGCGGTTGTAGTCCAGCAGGGAGTGGGACGCGCCGTGGATACGGCCGGTGGCGCCGCCGACGTGCGTCGACTTGCCGGTGTCCTCCTCCATGTGGGCGCGCTCGATCTGCACCCGGAAGGTCTCGCCGTCCTCCAGCTGTACGTCGAGGTAGCCGTCGAAGGCGATCGGCTCGTCGTACTGGGAGGTCTGGAAGTTCTTCGGCATGTCCGGGTAGAAGTAGTTCTTCCGCGCGAAGCGGCACCACTCGGCGATCTCGCAGTTCAGCGCGAGACCGATCTTGATCGCGGACTCGATGCCGATCGCGTTGACGACCGGAAGCGCGCCGGGCATGCCGAGGCAGGTGGGGCAGGTCTGCGAGTTGGGCTCGGCGCCCAGCTCGGTCGAACAGCCGCAGAACATCTTCGTCTTGGTGCCGAGTTCGACATGGACCTCGAGGCCCATGACGGGGTCGTACGACGCCAGCGCGTCCTCGTACGACACCAGGTCGGTCGTGGTGGTCACGGTGAAACTTCCCTCTCAGCCCAGCAGGACGTCGTCGTCGCCCAGCCGCTTCAGCTCGCGGTACAGGATGGCGAGGCCGGTGACGATGGCGACGGCGGACACGGTGGCGTCGATCAGGACCAGGGTGTCCTTCTCGGCGCGGGCCTTCTTGAGCCGCTTGGCCACACCGAACGCGCCGAACGCGGTCCCGGCGATGGACAGGTACGTACCGGACTTGGACTTCTTGAAGCCCTTGGCCTTGTTCAGTGCGCTCACAGCGACGGAGCCTCCTCGAGAAGCGGGTGCCCCCACCTTTCCACGAAGGCGGCCTCGACGGCGGCGCCGACCTTGTACAGCCGGTCGTCCTTCAGTGCCGGGGCGATGATCTGAAGGCCCACCGGGAGGTTGTCCTCCGGGGCGAGACCGCAGGGCAGCGACATGGCCGCGTTGCCCGCGAGGTTGGTCGGGATCGTGCACAGGTCGGCCAGGTACATCGCCATCGGGTCGTCGGCGCGCTCGCCGATCGCGAAGGCGGTGGTCGGCGTCGTGGGCGACACGATCACGTCGACCTGCTCGAAGGCCTTCTCGAAGTCCCGCGTGATGAGCGTGCGGACCTTCTGGGCCGAACCGTAGTAGGCGTCGTAGTAGCCGGAGCTCAGCGCGTACGTGCCGAGCATGATGCGGCGCTTGACCTCGGCGCCGAAGCCGGCCTCCCGGGTGAGGGAGGTGACCTCCTCCGCCGAGCGGGTGCCGTCGTCCCCGGTGCGCCGGCCGTAGCGCAGCCCGTCGAAGCGGGCGAGGTTGGAGGAGCACTCGGACGGCGCGATCAGGTAGTACGCCGACAGGGCGAGGTCGAAGGACGGGCAGTCCAGCTCGACGATCTCGGCGCCCAGCTCCTTCAGCAGCGCGACGGACTCGTCGAACCGCTGGATGACTCCGGCCTGGTAGCCCTCGCCGCGGAACTGCTTGACCACGCCGACGCGCATGCCCGCGACGCTGCCGTTGCGTGCGGCCTCGACGACCGGCGGGACGGGCGCGTCGATGGACGTGGAGTCCAGCGGGTCGTGCCCGGCGATCACCTCGTGCAGCAGCGCCGCGTCCAGGACCGTGCGGGCGCAGGGGCCGCCCTGGTCGAGGGAGGAGGAGAAGGCGACCATGCCGTAACGGGAGACCGCGCCGTACGTCGGCTTCACGCCGACCGTGCCGGTGACGGCGGCCGGCTGGCGGATGGAGCCGCCGGTGTCGGTGCCGATGGCGAGCGGCGCCTGGAACGAGGCGAGCGCGGCGGAGGAGCCGCCGCCGGAGCCGCCGGGGATCTTGGTGAGGTCCCAGGGGTTGCCGGTGGGGCCGTAGGCGCTGTTCTCGGTGGAGGACCCCATGGCGAACTCGTCCATGTTGGTCTTGCCGAGGATGACGACGTCGGCGGCCTTCAGCCGCTTGGTGAGCGTCGCGTCGTACGGCGGGATCCAGCCTTCGAGGATCTTCGAGCCGACGGTCGTCGGGATGCCCTCGGTGGTGAAGATGTCCTTGAGCGCGAGCGGCACACCGGCCAGCGGGCCGAGCTTCTCGCCGCGCTCCCGCTTCTCGTCGACGGCGCGGGCCTGTGCGAGGGCGCCCTCACGGTCGACGTGCAGGAAGGCGTGGACCTTCTCGTCGACGGCCTCGATACGGGCCAGGTGCGCCTCGGTGACGCGGACGGCCGTGAGCTCGCCGGAGGCGATCTTCTCGGCGGTCTCGGCGGCGGTGAGCTTGATGATGGTGACGTTGTCCGTCATGGCGGTTAGTCCTCCCCCAGGATCTGCGGCACCTTGAAACGCTGCTGCTCCTGGGCCGGGGCGCCGGAGAGCGCCTGCTCGGGGGTGAGCGACGGACGGACCTCGTCCGCCCGCATGACGTTGGTCAGCGGGAGCGGGTGCGAGGTCGGCGGTACGTCTTGGTCGGCGACCTCGCTGACGCGGGCGACCGCGCCGATGATGTCGTCCAGCTGTCCCGCGAAGTGTTCGAGCTCTTCGGGCTTCAGCTCCAGACGCGCCAGCCGGGCGAGGTGGGCGACCTCCTCGCGCGTGATGCCAGGCATGCAGCGTTCCTCTGGGGTGGAGTGAGTGTGTGGTTTGGGCCCAATCCTAGGGTGCCGGGGACGGTGGCCGTGACTCGGTTTCGCCCGGGCGGGGTGGACGGTCCGGGGTTCGGACGGGGAAGAGCGGGACCGTGCCGATCAGGTCGACCGCCGCGGCGGCGATGCGGATGCCGAAGGCCAGGGCCCTCGTGCCGCCGTGCCGCAGGACGTTCACGGTGTCGCCGAGCGGTGCCGGCGCCACGCAGAGCCGGGTCGCCTCACTCGTCGGAGGCCGCCGCGGGCAGCGCAGCGGCCGGGCGCTGCCATCCGCGCGAGCCCCGGGCCCGCAGCCACGCCGTCGTCTCCTCCGGCGGCATCGCCGCCGCGACCAGCCAGCCCTGGACGGCGTCGCAGCCCAGGTCGCGCAGGCGTTCCCAGGTCTCGTCGTCCTCGACGCCCTCGGCGACGACCAGGAGTCCCAGGGAATGCGCGAGGTCGATCGTGCAGCGCACGATCTCCGCGTCCTCGGTGTCGACGGCCAGCCGGGCCACGAAGGAGCGGTCGATCTTCAGCTCGCTCACCGGCAGGCGGCGCAGGTGCACCAGGGAGGAGTAGCCCGTCCCGAAGTCGTCCAGCGACATCTTCACGCCGTGCCCGGTCAGCCCGTTGAGGGTGTCGGCGGCGCGCTGCGGGTCCTCCAGCAGGACGTGTTCGGTTATCTCCAGTTGGAGCGCTCCCGCGGGCACTCCGTGCCGGGCCAGCCGCGCCGCGACGGAGCCGGCGAAACCCGGTGTGTGGACGTCGCGCGGGGAGACGTTGACCGCGACCGGCACGAACAGGCCCTGGGCCCGCCAGCGCGCGACCTGGGCGAGCGCCGTCTCCAGCACGTAGTCCGTCAGATGGGGCATCAGCCCGGACGATTCGGCGATCGCTATGAACTCGTCCGGCGGCACCTTCCCGCGCTCCGGGTGCACCCAGCGCACCAGCGCCTCGAGGCCGGCCACATGTCCGTCGAAGCGGACCTTCGGCTGGTAGTGCAGCTGCACCTCGTGCGCGTCGAGCGCCCGCCGCAGGTCGCCCAGCAGGCCGAGCCGGTCGGGGGTGTTGGAGTCGCGCTTGGACTCGTACACCTCGACGCCCGTGCGGTCCCGCTTGGCCTGGTACATCGCCACGTCGGCCCGGCGCAGCATGCCCTCCGCGTCGAGGGCGTGGTCGGGGAAGACGGCGACGCCGGCGCTGGCCTCCAGCACGAGGGTCAGGCCGTCGAGGTCGAGCGGTGAGCCGAGGTCGGCGACCAGCCCCCGGGCGACCCGCGAGGCCGAGGTCGTGGAGTCGGCGACGGGCAGTAAGACGGCGAACTCGTCCCCGCCGAGCCGCGCGACCTCCGCCCCGCGGGGCAGGGCGAGCCGGAGCCGTTCGGCTATCTGGAGGAGCAGCCGGTCCCCGGCGAGATGACCGAGGGTGTCGTTGACCGACCGGAAGCGGTCGAGGTCGATCAGCATCAGTGCGGTACGGGCCCCGATGCGTTCCGCGTCGTCCAGGGCGGTCCAGATGCGCTCCAGGAGCCACTGGCGGTTGGGCAGCCCCGTCAGCGGGTCGCGCAGCTGCTCCTCGGCGCGGGCGCGGGCTATCCACAGGGTGGAGTCGAGGGCGATGAGCGGGATGGCGAAGAGCGGCAGCAGGATCGGCTTGGCCACGGCCACCACGCAGACCAGCGGGGCGATGCCGAGCAGGGCGACGGCGACCAGGCCCTGCCGGACCAGGGCCGTCCGGGCGACGGTGGGCACTCCGGCGGCGCGCGGGGCGTGCAGGTGCCAGAGCAGCACGCGGGTGACGGCGAGGTAGGCGACGGCCACCAGGACCACCTGGGGACCGGTGTAGACGGTCCAGCTGTCCGGGGTCCAGGGGTGTTCGACGGAGGGTATCCGGCCGCAGGCGGCCAGCAGCAGGGCGCCGGTGCCGATGCCGAGGATGTCCACCGCGCCGTGCAGGACGCCCTGCCGCCAGCGGTGGCGCCGGGCTATGCCGACCAGGACGACGACGGTGAGGCTGACCAGGCCGGCCGGCACCCAGCCGTACAGCAGCAGGACGGCGAGGGTGAGGGCGGCTCCCGAACCGGTGCCGCCCCACCAGCGGGCGCGGCCGAGCAGCACCAGGTGGCCGACGATGACCCCGGCCAGGACGGCCAGGGACCAGCCGGCCGTGCCGGAGGGGAAGAGCGCGTGGTGGCCGGTGAAGGCGCGGTAGAAACCGGCGCCGAGGGCGAACGCGGCGGCGGATATGACGGCCGAGGGCAGCGCGGGCCAGGACAGGTGCCGGTCGGCCTCGGCGTCGGACGGCCCCGGATGCGGGGCGGCGGACCCACGGGGGTCCGGGGCGGGACGCGGCGCCGGGCGGGGCGGGCTGTACGGGGCGCTGTGCGCGGGGGTGGGCAGGGCGCCCTGGGCCCCGGTGTACGGGGCGCCCTGGGACGCGGTGTCGCGCGGCTGCCGTGCCGGGGCGCCGGTCTGCCGCTCGGAGCGCTCCGTCCACCAGCTTCCCCACCAGACGCCGGCGACCCGGCGTCGGCGCAGCCGTGAGTCCGGGGCGGCGCTCTCGGTCGGTTCCATTCCCGTCCCTCTCACAGCCGGCGGTGCCCACGCCACGCGGCCCGTTGCCCGACAACCCCGGGCGGCGCCGCGTCGGAAAACCCTTTCCCCTGTCTCCGGGGACCGGGGTTGCCCCGACCGCAGCTGGGCACGGAAGGCGCACGTCCCAACAGTAGGCCGCGGAAGGCATCCGCGGGCAGCGGTCGTCGACGGTTGCCCGAATGCGCCCCGGCCACCCGTATGCATCTGGTATGCGCCGATCGGGTGGCCTTCAACCGCCGTTGCCGCCTACTCCTCGATCGGCAGGGCCGCTTCGGAGGCCGCTTCGGGGCCCTGTTCCAGCAGGACGGTGAAGCCGTCCTCGTCCAGAACCGGAACCTTCAGCTGCATCGCCTTGTCGTATTTCGATCCGGGGCTGTCACCCACAACGACGAACGACGTCTTCTTCGAGACCGAACCGGTCACCTTCGCTCCACGGCTCTGGAGGGCGTCCTTGGCGCCGTCCCGGGTGAAGTGTTCGAGGGTGCCGGTGACCACGACCGTCAGCCCTTCGAGCGGGCGCGGCCCCTCGTCCTCCCCGGAGCCCTCCTCCTGCATGCGGACCCCGGCCGCCCGCCACTTGCGCAGGATCTCCTGGTGCCACTCCTCGGCGAACCACTCCTTGAGCGAGGCCGCGATGATGGCGCCCACCCCGTCGGTGGCCGCCAGCTCCTCCTGCGACGCCTGTTCGATCCGCTCGATCGAGCGGAACTCGCGGGCCAGGGCCTCCGCCGCGACCGGTCCGACGTGACGGATCGACAGTCCGGTGAGGACGCGCGCCAGCGGACGTTCCTTGGCGGCGGCGATGTTCTCCAGCATGGCGAGCGCGTTCTTCTTCGGCTCGCCCTGCTGGTTGGCGAAGACGGTGGCGATCTTCTCCTCGCCGGTCTTCGGATCCCGCTTGGGCAGTCCGCTGTCCTGGTCGAGGACGTACGCCTTGATGGGCAGCAGCCGCTCGATGGTGAGGTCGAAGAGGTCGCCCTCGTCGCGCAGCGGCGGCTCGGACGGCTCCAGCGGGTTGGTGAGGGCGGCCGCCGCGACATAGCCGAAGTGCTCGACGTCCAGGGCCCTGCGCCCGGCCAGGTAGAACAGGCGCTCGCGCAACTGGGCGGGGCAGGAACGGGCGTTGGGACACCGCAGGTCGATGTCCCCCTCCTTCATCGGCCGCAGCGCCGTGCCGCACGCCGGGCACTCGGCGGGCATCACGAACTCGCGCTCGCTGCCGTCCCGCAGGTCCGCGACCGGGCCGAGGATCTCCGGGATCACGTCACCGGCCTTGCGCAGCACCACCGTGTCGCCGATCAGGACGCCCTTGGCCTTGACGACCTCCTGGTTGTGCAGCGTGGCGAACTCGACCTCGGAACCCGCGACCGTGACCGGCTCGACCTGGGCGTACGGCGTCACACGGCCGGTGCGGCCGACCCCCACCCGGATGTCCACGAGCCGGGTGTTGACCTCCTCCGGCGCGTACTTGTAGGCGATCGCCCACCGGGGAGCCCGGGCGGTGGAGCCGAGCCGGCCCTGGAGGCGGATCTCGTCGAGCTTGACGACCACGCCGTCGATCTCGTGCTCCACCGAGTGCCGGTTCTCGCCGTAGTACGCGATGAACGCCCGTACGCCGTCGAGGTCGCCGACCACCTTGTTGTGCCGGGAGGTGGGCAGACCCCAGGTCTTGAGGAGGTCGTAGGCCCCGGACAGCCGGTCGAGGCCCTCGTACCCCTCCAGGGCGCCGATGCCGTGCACCACCATGTGCAGCGGGCGCGTCGCGGTGACGCGCGGGTCCTTCTGGCGCAGGGAGCCCGCCGCGGCGTTGCGCGGGTTGGCGAAGGGCTTGTCGCCCGCCTCGACCAGACGGGCGTTCAGCTCCTCGAACTTCTCCATCGGGAAGTACACCTCGCCGCGGATCTCCACCAGGGTGGGGACGCCGTCCCCCGTGAGCCGGTCGGGGATATCGGCGATGGTGCGCACATTGGGCGTGATGTCCTCGCCCGTGCGGCCGTCGCCCCGGGTCGCCGCGCGCGTGAGACGGCCGTTCTCGTAGGTGAGGTTGACGGCGAGACCGTCGACCTTGAGCTCGCACAGGAAGTGGTGGGCGGAGCTGCCCACGTCCTTGTGGACACGCTCCGCCCAGGCGGCGAGCTCCAGGTCGTCGAAGGCGTTATCGAGCGACAGCATGCGTTCGCGGTGCTGGACGGCCGTGAACTCCGTGGCGTACGCGCCCGCGACCTTCTGGGTGGGGGAGTCGGGCGTGCGCAGTTGCGGATGCTCCTCCTCCAGGGCTTCCAGGGCACGCAGCAGCCTGTCGAACTCGGCGTCGCTGACGACGGGAGCGTCCTTCACGTAGTACCGGAAGCGGTGCTCCTCGATCTGCTCAGCCAGCTGCGCGTGCTTGTCCCGTGCCTCGCTGGGCACCGTCGTCTCCGCTTGCCTGTCGCCGGCCACCGTGTCGTCCTCCCGTTACTCTGGGTTGTCCGCGAGGGATCTCGCCGCCCGGACGCAGTGGGCGAGGGCCTGGCGCGCGTACCCCGGGGAGGCACCCGCGAGGCCGCACGACGGCGTGAGGGTGACCGCCTCCGCGAGCAGCCCCGGTCGCAGCCCCAGCCTGCGCCACAGCGTCCTGACACCCATGACGCTACCGGCAGGGTCCGACAATGGGCCGTCCACTCCCGGGACGACACCGGCGAAGAGCCGGGTCCCCCCTTCCAGCGCCTCACCGATCGCATCGTCGTCACGTTCGGTGAGGAGCGAGAAGTCGAAGGAGACCGCGGCCGCGCCGGCCCGGCGCAGCAGGGCGAACGGGACGTCCGGCGCGCAGGAGTGGACCACGACGGGGCCGTCGCCGTGCACCGCCACGATGTCGCGGAGCGTGGACTCCACGAGCTGCCGGTCGACCGCGCGGTACGTCCGGTAGCCGCTGGCGGTCCGCACCCGGCCGCGCAGGACCGAGGTGAGGGACGGCTCGTCGAGCTGGAGCACGACCTGGGCGCCCGGCAGACGGCGGCGTACCTCGTCGAGGTGCAGACGCAGTCCCTCGCCGAGGGAACCGGCGAGGTCGCGGCGGGCTCCGTGGTCGGAGAGCACCGCCTGACCGTTCTTCAGCTCCAGCGCGGATGCGAGCGTCCAGGGCCCGACGGCCTGCACCTTCACCTGGCCCTCGTAGCCCTGCGTGAACTCCTCCAGGGCGTCGAGGTCCTCGCCCAGCCAGGAGCGGGCCCGCTTGGTGTCGCGTCCGGGACCGTCGCCGATCCGCCAGCCGCTGGGCTCCACGCGCGCGTACAGCTCGACGAGCATCCCCGCGGTGCGTCCGATCATGTCCGCGCCGGGGCCCCGGGCCGGCAGCTCGGCGAGGAACGGGAAGTCCTCGAAGGACCCGGTGGCGGCCTTGGCGGCCTCGCGGGCGTCCCCGCCGGGCAGGGAGCCGACGCCGGTGGCGGGGCCGAAGCTGAAGTGTGCGTTCACACGTGCAGCCTACGTAGGCGCGGACGTCCGCCGCGCTCCCCGGGGCCGCGCTCCCGAGGGCCGCGGCCGCCCCGTCCGGGGCCCGCTCACCGGCCGGGGCGCACCGTCAGGTCGTTGACCTCCGCGTCCCGGGGCAGGTCGAGCGCCATCAGGACGGTCGTCGCGACGGACTCGGGGTCGATCCACTCCCCCGGGTCGTACTCCTTGCCCTCCTGCTGATGGACCCTGGCCTGCATGGGGCTCGCGGTGCGTCCCGGGTAGACGGAGGTGACCCGCACGCCGTTGCCGTGCTCCTCCTGGCGCAACGCGTCCGCCAGGGCCTTCAGTCCGTGCTTGGAGGCGGCGTACGCCGACCAGTCGGCGCTCGCCCGCAGACCGGCCCCGGAGTTCACGAAGAGCACGTGCCCGCGGGCGGCCCGCAGCTGGGGCAGGAAGTGCCGGGTCAGCTCGGCCGGGGCGATCAGGTTGACGTCGAGCTGGTGGCGCCAGGACTTGGGGGTGAGGTCGCCGACCGGTCCCAGGTCGACCACGCCCGCGATGTGCAGGAGCGAGTCCACCCGGTCGGGAAGCGTCTGGTGGGAGAAGGCCCAGCTCAGCTTGGCGGGATCGGCGAGGTCGCCGACCAGGGTCCGGGCGCCCGGGAACTGCGCCGCGAGTTCCTTCGCGCGGCCCGCGTCGCGCGCGTGGAGCACGAGTTCGTCCCCGCGCGCGTGCAGACGGCGGGCGACGGCCGCGCCGATGCCGGAACCGGCCCCGGTGATCACATGAGTTGCCATGCCCGCCATGCTCGCATCACCCGCGGGTCACCCGGCGCCCTGCCCCGCGTCGGCGGCCGCCGACGTCACGGCTTCGAGGTGGGCGAGCGCGTCGGCCGGCTCCTCGGCGAAGAACACCAGATGGGCGAGGGGGCGGGGCAGGAATCCCTCGTCCTCCATGCGCCGGAACTGCTGCTGGAGGCCGTCGTAGAACCCGGCCGTGTTGAGCAGCACGACCGGCTTGTCGGTGTGCCCGTGCTTCTTCAGTTCGAGGATCTCGGTCGCCTCGTCCAGCGTCCCGGTCCCGCCGACCATGACCACCACCGCGTCGGACTTCTCCAGGAGGAGCCGCTTGCGCTCGGCGAGGTCCCGGGCGACGACCATCTCGTCCGCCCCGGCCCGCGCGGTGGCCGCGAGGAAGCCCACCGACACGCCGCACAACCGTCCGCCGGTCTCCTGGACGCCGTCCGCGACCACCTTCATCAGGCCGACGTCGGAACCGCCCCAGACGAGCGTGTGACCGCCCTTGCCGAGCATCTCGGCGAACCGACGCGCGGGGCGGGTGTAGCGGTCGTCGAGGTCGGCGGCGGAGAGGAAGACGCAGATACGCATGGGGCCACGGTACGCGGGAAGAACCCGGGGCCCGCAGGCGCTGTTCCGGTATGGCCAACGGACACACGATCACGATCGAGCGGGACGGCCGGCGCGTCAGGGCCGTCCACGGGGACCAGGTGCTCGCCGAGACCGACCGGGCGCTCGCGCTGCGCGAGACCGGCTGTCCGGTGCGGTACTACATCCCCGCGCAGGACGTACGGCTCGACCTGCTGACCCCCTCCGACACCCACACGTACTGCCCGTTCAAGGGAACGGCGTCCTACTGGTCGCTGCCGGACGCGGCGGACCTCGTCTGGTCCTACCCCGATCCGAAGCCGGACGTCGCGCAGATCAAGGACCATCTCTGCTTCTACGACGTGGAGGTCGCGCAAGTGCCGTGACCGCAGGTGTCGCAGACCGATGAGCGGCGCGCCGTGCGGCAGTCTGCATGAGCATGGACAAGAAGACCATTTCACGTGACGGTACGGAACTCGCGTACGCGCGCGCAGGCGAGGGCCCCGCGGTCGTCCTGGTGAGCGGGGCGATGTCCACGGGCGCCACCATGGCGCCCCTGGCAGCCCTGCTCGCGGACCGCTGCACGGTGATCAGGTACGACCGCAGGGGCCGCGGCGAGAGCGGTGACACGGCGCCGTACGCGGTGGAGCGCGAGGTCGAGGACCTGGCGGCCCTCGTCGACGCGGCGGGCGGCGAGGCCTGTCTGTACGGCATCTCGTCGGGCGGGGCGCTGGTGCTGGAGGCGGTCGCCGCCGGGCTGCCGGTACGGCGCGCGGCCGTGTACGAGACGCCGTTCGCCGTCGACGAGGACGACGCCCGAAGTCGCGCCGCGTACACGGCGAACCTCACCGAGGCGCTCGCGCAGGGGCGGCGCGGGGACGCCGTCGAGCTGTTCCTGCGGCTGACGGGGCTGGCCGAGGAGATGATCGGCAGCGCCCGCCGGTCACCGATGTGGGCCGGCATGGAGGCCGTCGCGCCGACCCTCGCCTACGACGACAAGGTGATGGGCGGCGGGCGGGTCCCCCGCGAGCGGCTGGCCTCGGTCGCCGTCCCCGTCCTGGCGGCGGCCGGCGAGGCGAGTCCGCCGTGGCTGCGCGAGGCCGTGCGGGCCGTCGCGGACGCGGTCCCCGAGGGCACGTACCGCACGCTCGAGGGCCAGACCCACATGGTGGACCCGGCCGTCCTCGCGCCGCTGCTGGCCGAGTTCTTCGGGCTGCCCGGCTGACGGGTCAGGCCACCCCGGCCGTGGCGCGCACGGTGGTCGCGATCGTCGCGGAGCCGACCACGCGCGTGTCGTCGTACAGCACGATCGCCTGCCCCGGAGCCACGCCCCGGACGGGCTCCGTGAAGGTGACCTCGAGGTGGCCGTCGACCAGTTCGGCGGTCACCTCGGTCTCGCCGCCGTGGGCGCGCAGCTGCGCCGTGTAGGTGCCGGGGCCGCTCGGGGCGGCGCCGCACCAGCGCGGCTTGATCGCGGTCAGCGCGCAGACGTCGAGGGAGGCGGCGGGGCCGACCGTCACCCTGTTGTCCACCGGGGAGATGTCCAGGACGTAGCGCGGCTTGCCGTCGGCGGCCGGGGTGCCGATGCGCAGCCCCTTGCGCTGTCCGATGGTGAAGCCGTACGCACCCTCGTGGGTGCCCACCTTGGCGCCGGACTCGTCGACGATGTCGCCCTCCGCCCGGCCCAGCCGCTTCGCGAGGAAGCCCTGGGTGTCGCCGTCGGCGATGAAGCAGATGTCGTGCGAGTCGGGCTTCTTGGCGACCGCCAGGCCCCTGCGCTCGGCCTCCGCGCGGATCTCGCCCTTGGTCGTCACCGTGTCGCCCAGCGGGAAAAGCGCGTGGGCGAGCTGCCGGTCGTCGAGCACGCCGAGGACGTACGACTGGTCCTTCGCCATGTCGGAGGCGCGGTGCAGCTCGCGCGTGCCGTCCTCGCGGACCAGTACCTGCGCGTAGTGGCCGGTGCACACCGCGTCGAAGCCCAGGGCGAGCGCCTTGTCGAGCAGCGCGGCGAACTTGATCTTCTCGTTGCAGCGCAGGCAGGGGTTGGGGGTGCGGCCGGCCTCGTACTCGGCGACGAAGTCGTCGACGACGTCCTCGCGGAAGCGATCGGCCAGGTCCCACACGTAGAACGGGATGCCGATGACGTCGGCGGCGCGGCGGGCGTCGCGCGAGTCCTCGATGGTGCAACAGCCTCGCGCGCCGGTGCGGAACGACTGCGGGTTCGCGGAGAGCGCGAGGTGGACGCCGGTCACGTCGTGGCCGGCTTCCGCGGCGCGGGCGGCGGCGACGGCGGAGTCCACTCCGCCGGACATGGCGGCGAGTACGCGAAGGGGGCGGGGGCGCGGCGAGGTCTCAGTCATAACCCTTCCAGGGTACGGGTCACCGGGAACCGGAGCCCGCGAGTATCCGTTGACGATCACGAGGGGCGAGGAAGGGCACGGACATGGGGGCGAAGAAGAGCGACTCCGACCGGCGGATAGGGCGGCGCGCCCTGCTCGTCGGCGGGGCGGCGGCGGCCGTGGGCACCGGGGTGCTGGCGCGGGACGAACTGGCGCGGCTGTACTGGCGGCTGCCGGGTGTGCGCAGGCCGCGGGTGGCGGGTGCGGTGGACTTCCGGGGCGCGCGCTGGGTGGCGGCGTCGGAGGCGAACTTCCGCTGGGCGGACCGGCCGGACGACTACACGATCGACATGGTCGTCGTCCATGTCACCCAGGGCGATCTGAGCAGCGCGGTGAAGGCGTTCGAGGACCCGGGCCACCGGGCGGCCGCCCACTACATCGTGGGCAAGGACGGGCACGTCACGCAGATGATCCGCGAGCTGGACGTGGCGTACCACGCGGGCAACCGCGCGTACAACGAACGCAGCGTCGGCATCGAGCACGAGGGCTTCGTGGACCGGCCGAAGGACTTCACCGACGCGATGTACGCCACCTCCGCCGAGCTGACCGCCGGTATTTGCAGGCGGTACGGCATACCCGTCGACCGTGAGCACATCATCGGGCACGTGGAGGTGCCGGGCACGGACCACACCGACCCGGGCGAGCACTGGGACTGGGACAGGTACCTGCCGCTCGTACGGAAGGCCCTGACCGCTTCGGCGTGACGCGGCGCCCCGCCGACGCCCGACGCCCGACGCCCGACGAAAACGATCAACGTGTGACGTTCCGCCCGCCGCGTCCGGGGGCGGACTCGGCGAGTGACGTACCTCACATGCGCACGATTTCCGTCAACAAGGCCGGACGGTGTCCGTCCGTTGTGTCCCGCCCGCTCATCTTGACCTGCGTGCCACCCAACTTGGCTTTTCTTCAACGGAGTTGACGGCCCCGCCCGCGCAGAGCGGCCGCACAGCCTCCCCGGCCCGCTCCTAAGTTGACCTCAGCCCTCGCACAGCTCACGGGCCGAGGCTCCACGGCCATGACACCCACCACAGAGCCCACCTCCGGCGCGGACCGGCAGGGCAGGGGCGCGCACGCCAGAACCGGCCGGGACGGCGGGGAGGGCCACACCAAGGAGCCGAGGAGCACCGGCGGCAAGGGTCTGCACCGGCGGAAGTTCCTCGGCGGGATGGCCGGGGCGGCCGGACTGGCCGCCGTCGGCGCGGCCGGGGCGACCTTCTCCCTGCTGACCGGCGGCGACTCCGGCAAGGCGGCCGCCGCCGAGGCCACCGGCACGCTCACCATCCCCGACCTGCTGGAGGGCACCGCCTCCGGGGGCACCACCACCTACACGCTGACCGCGAAGTCCGGCACGAACGAGGTGATCAGCGGCGTCACCAGCACCACGGCCGGCTACAACGGGTCGTACCTCGGCCCGACCATGAAGTGGACCAAGGGCGACACGGTCCTGATGGACTTCACCAACACCCTGGGCGCGGAGACCACCGTCCACTTCCACGGCGCCCACATCCCGCCCGCGATGGACGGCGGCCCGCAGAACGCCTTCGCCGACGGCGTGACCTGGTCGCCGACCTTCGAGGTCCTCGACGAGGCCAAGACCCTCTGGTACCACCCGCACGCCCTGGGGACCACGGCCGAGCAGGTCGTCCACGGCCTGGCGGGCATGATCATCGTGGCGGACGACTCGGACGCCTCGGCCGCGCTGCCGAGCGAGTACGGCGTCGACGACATCCCGATCATCCTCCAGTGTCTGGCCGTCGACACCGCGGGCGACATCAAGTACGAGGCCACGGGCTACCGCGCCTCGGGCGTCGGCTTCCCGGTGCTGGTCAACGGCACCAACGTCGACTCGACCACCCTCGGCTTCACCGCGACCAGGAAGCGCACGCGGTTCCGGGTCCTGAACGCCTCCCCCGCCGACATCATGACCGTCCAGCGCGGCGACGGCGGGACGCTCACCCAGATCGCCACCGACCAGGGCTACCTCACCGAGCCCACCGAGGTGACCACGATCCGGCTGGTGGCGGGCGCCCGCGCGGAGTTCGTCCTCGACCTCGAGGACGCGGTCACGCTCCAGGCCGTCGTGACCACCGGCTGGATCCGCGGCGGCAGCGGCACGTACGACTTCCTCACCGTGACCCCGGACGCCACCGACAGCCCGGCCGACCTGCCGAGCACGCTCAACACCATCACCCGCTACGACACGAGCGCGTTCACCGCGCGCACGATCACCCTCGGCCAGGGCACGGGCGGGACGATGACGATCAACGGCTCGGTGGGCACCACCATGGCCGGAATGGCGATGATCAGCACCACTCTGGACGCCGAGGAGGTGTGGACGATCAAGAACGGCACCCAGCTGGAGCACTCGTTCCACCTGCACGACGTGCCCTACCAGGTGGTCGAGATCAACGGTGAGACACCGACCGGCGTCGACCTGGGCTGGCGCGACACCTTCGAGGTGGTCGGCGGCGGCTCCATCAAGATCGCGATGAAGTTCACCGACTTCACCGACGACACGTACATGTACATGCTCCACTGCCATCTCCTCCAGCACGAGGACGAGGGGATGATGGCCGCGCTCATGGTCACGGACGGCTAGCCGGCCTAGGTGAGCCCGGCGGCGCGCGCCCTCTCCACCGCCGGGCCGATGGCCTTGGCGACCGCCTCGACGTCGGCCTCGGTGGAGGTGTGGCCGAGGGAGAAGCGCAGGGTTCCGCGGGCCAGGTCGGGATCGGTGCCGGTGGCCAGCAGGACGTGGCTGGGCTGCGCGACACCCGCGGTGCAGGCGGAACCGGTGGAGCACTCGATGCCCTGGGCGTCGAGAAGCAGCAGCAGGGAGTCGCCCTCGCAGCCCGGGAAGGTGAAGTGGGCGTTGGCGGGGAGCCGGTCCACCGGGTCCCCGCCGAGGATCGCGTCCGGGACGGCCGTACGGACCGCGTCGATCAGCGCGTCGCGCAGGGCCCCGACCTCGCGGGCGAACCACTCGCGCCGCTCGGCCGCCAGCCGGGCGGCGACGGCGAAGGACGCGACGGCGGGGACGTCGAGCGTGCCGGAGCGCACGTGGCGCTCCTGACCGCCGCCGTGCAGCACGGGGACGGGGGTGTGTTCGCGGCCGAGGAGCAGGGCGCCGATGCCGTAGGGGCCGCCGATCTTGTGGCCGGAGACGGTCATCGCGGCGAGACCGGAGGCGGCGAAGTCGACCGGGACCTGGCCGACGGCCTGGACCGCGTCGGCGTGCAGCGGGACGCCGAACTCCGCTGCCACGTCCGCCAGTTCGCGGACCGGGAGGATCGTGCCGATCTCGTTGTTGGCCCACATGACGGTCGCGAGGGCGACGTCGCCGGGGTCACGGGCGAGGGCTTCGCGGAGCGCGTCGGGATGGACCCGCCCGTAGGAGTCGACCGGCAGGTACTCGACCGTGGCGCCCTCGTGCTCGCCCAGCCAGTGCACGGCGTCGAGGACCGCGTGGTGCTCGACGGGGCTGGCCAGGACCCGGGTGCGGGCCGGGTCGGCGTCGCGGCGGGACCAGTACAGGCCCTTCACCGCGAGGTTGTCGGCCTCGGTGCCGCCGGAGGTCAGGACGACCTCGCTGGGGCGGGCGCCGAGCGCCTCCGCGAGGGTCTCCCGGGCTTCCTCGACGGTACGGCGGGCCTGCCGGCCTGCCGCGTGGAGGGAGGAGGCGTTGCCGGTGACGCCCAGGTGCGCGGTGAGTGCCTCGACCGCCTCGGGGAGCATCGGCGTGGTCGCGGCGTGGTCGAGGTATGCCATGGTGACCCCGATTCTACGGGGGCGGTCCGGCACGCCTCGCTGCGCGGGGGCGCCGCGGTCAGAAGCTCCAGGAAATCGTCGAGTCCGCCTGCATGAACGCCACCAGGACCACGAGGTCGGCGATGCCCAGCGCCAGGCCCAGCCAGGCACGGCCGCGGCGGGCGGTGCCGCGGAGCAGGGCGACCGTGGCCAGCACGATCGCGATCGGGCCGAGGAAGACGTTGAGGACGAGCAGGCCGAGCAGGCCGAGGACGAAGGACGCGACGGCCATGCCGTCGGTGTCCCGGACGCCGGTGCGGCGGGAGGCCGGTGCGGTGAGTTGCATGACGGGTCAGCTCCTGGGGGACGGGTGTACGGCGGTCAGTGGGTGGAGGTGTGCCGGCGGCGGCCGTGGCGCTCACGGATGGCGAAGACACCGAGCCAGGCCGCGATGACGGCGGCGGCGACCAGCGTGAAGGTGAACGGCGCGTGGGCCACGGTGCCCATGACCAGGCCGAACAGCAGGAGTGCGGCGACTAGGAACAGCATGGGATCGGATCCCCCTCCGTAAAATTTGGGTGAACAGTTGTGGTTACACTTGTTCACTGACTCTTGAGTCTAGCGTGTTCCCCGGCTTTCCAATTCCAGAGAACAGTTGTTAACTGGATGACATGAGTCACACCTTCGGCATCAGGCAGGCCCAGAAGCAGAAGACCCGGCAGGCGCTCATGGACGCGGCGTTGCTGCTGCTGGAGGAGCAGAGCCTGAGCAGCCTGGGGCTGCGCGAGGTCACCCGCGCCGTCGGTGTCGCCCCGACCGCCTTCTACCGGCACTTCCGCTCCACCGCGGACCTGGGCGTGGCCCTGGTCGAAGAGGCGCTGGGCAGCCTGCACCCGATGATCCGCACCACCGTGACCACGGCCGACACGAGCGAGGAACGCATCGCGCGCGCTGTGGAGTTGATCGCCGGTCACGTGACCGCGTACCCCGCCCACGTCCGTTTCATCGCGCGTGAGCGACATGGCGGAGTCCAGCCGGTGCGGGAGGCGATCCGGGACCAACTGGCCCGGTTCGCCGAGGAGGTGAGGACCGAACTCGCCAAGGACGCGGACGCGGACGGCTGGAGCGGCGACGACCTGCTGATGCTCTCGCACCTCTACGTCGACCAGATGCTCATCACGGCCTCGCTGTTCCTGGAGTCGCTGGAGGCCTCGCCGGACGAGCGGGAGCGGGTCGGGCGGCTCGCGGCCCGCCAGCTGCGGCTCATCAGCATCGGCCGGCATCACTGGCTGGACTGACGCGGCGCCGCGGGCCCGCCGGGCGGCCACGCGCCCCGGGGCGGCGACCGCATTCCGCGCTGCGACCGCATTCCGCACGGCGGCCGCATTCCGGGCAGACGTGCCGGGACGGACGTGCCGGGACGGACAAGGGCAGCGCCCCCCGTGGTCGGGTGCGCCGCCCCTGCGGTGGGACCGCCGCTCAGCCCTGCTGGGCCTGCTGCCCCTGGCCCGCGCCCGGACCGCCACAGCCTCCGCCCTGACCGCCTGCGCCCTGGCCGCCGCCGGGACCGCCCTGGCCGCCGGGGCCGCCGCCGGGCAGGCCCGAGGGGACGCCGCTCGGCATACCGGTGGGAGTGCCCGTCGGCCGCCCCGAGGCGGCGCCCGTCGGCGCACCCGAGGGCATCGTGGAGGGGGTGCCGCTCGGCAGGCCCGAGGGGTTGCCGGACGGCGGCCGGCAGGACTGGGCCGAACCGTCGCCCACCGAGGACGAGTCGCCCGAACCGCAGGCCACCAGGGCGAGGGGCGAGAGCGCCAGCAGGGCCACCGCGGGCACCAGTCGGACGGGCATCAGCGCACGCTTCATGAGAGACGGCTCCAGGGAAGATGAGGAATACCTGAGACCGGAACTCAACCAAGGGCGCTTAGGGCTTCCTTGGGGCTTCTCTGTCCACCGCCTGTCAATCGGGCAAAGCGCGCCTCGACGCACCCCGCCGACCTGGGAATTCGCCGAGGCAGCCGCCGACCGGCCGGTACAGCTCCGTGACAGAACCGTGCCGGGCCCGGCGGCTCAGCGGCTCAGCGGCTCAGCCGAGCCTGACCCGTGCCAGCTGGCGCGACTGCGCGACCAGCCTGTCGGCGCTGTCCCAGACCTCGGCGTCCTCCTCCAGGAAGCCGCCGGCGAGGTTGCGGGTGGTGATGGAGACGCGCAGCGGGCCCGGAGCCGGACGGCAGCGCACGTGCACCGTCAGCTCGACCGTGGGGACCCAGCCGCGCAGGCCGATCTCGAAGGCCGTGGGCGGCAGGGCGTCCACGGCGAGGAGGAGGGAGAGCGGATCGGGGTCGCGGCCGTCCTTGAGGCCGAACCAGGCTCGCATCTCCCCCCTGCCGGACGGCTGCCCGAGCGCCCAGCCGAGGGTCGACGGGTCGAGCTTGAGCATCAGTCGGTCGGCGATCGCGGAACTGCCGTCGACCGGTGCCGGTCCGTCCTCGGGCCCGAAGCACTGGTCCATCGGCGGGATCGCGGGCGGCCGTGCCGTCGTGCGGACGTCGTCCGGCAGGGCGGCCAGGTCGCCGTAGGAGGCGAGGACCCGGATGCGCTCGACCTCGGCGCCGTTCTCGTCGTACTGGAAGAGCGAGGCCTGTCCGGTCGACAGGGTCCGGCCGGTGCGGACGACGTCGGTGCGCACGACGGCCGGGCCGGGCTGCGACGCCGTCAGATAGTGCGCCGAGACGGTGAAGGGGTCGCCGTGCGGGAGGGCGTCCGCGAGCGCGCGGCCGAGGACGGCGAGGAGGTAGCCGCCGTTGACGGCGCTGATGATCGTCCAGCCGGCCGACAGGTCGATGTCGTAGACGCCGGGCGCCCGCCGGGTGAGCGCGGTGTCGCGGTCGAACTCGCTGTCGCCGATCGAGGCCGTGCCCAGGGCGTGGGGGGCCCGCTCGGCCGCCGCGGTAGCTGCTTCTGACATGCCTGAACCGTACAACAGGTGATTACTAAGCGGTAGCTTTGGCGAGGGGCCGCATCCCGCCGCCGACCTCGGGGACGGACCGGTCAATCGGGACCTTCATGACCGGAACGGGTGAGCGGTCGGCAATTTCTTGGTAAGTGTCCGAACTCGTCCGTAACCTCGGCGCCCCGTTTCCCCTCTGCAAAGACATGAGCCTCACCGGGACTCCGTTCCTCTACACCTTGATCGCGCTGTCCGTCCTCGCCGTGGCGCTGCCGCTGCTGCTGTGGTCGCGGCTGCGCGGGCCGCGCGTCCTGCGCGCCGTGGCCCGGGTCGTGATGCTGCTGTTCGCCCAGGGCACCGCGGTCGCCCTGGTGTTCGTCCTGGTCAACAACGCCAACGGCCTGTACGACACCTGGGAGGACCTGCTGGGCACCGGGACCCATGTGAACCAGGCCGCCGACCTGGGACCCGACGGCACCGGCGGCATCGCCCTGGACCGGCTGCCCAAGGTCCGGCAGACCTTCACCCAGGCCGAGGGGCCGGGCATGCACGCGGCCGGCGGGGTACGCGTCACCCAGCTCAAGGGCCAGGTCTCCGGCGTCAACGCCGAGGTCTACGTCTGGCTGCCCCCGCAGTACGACGAGCCCGCCTACGCGCACCGCGCCTTCCCCGTGGTGGAGCTGCTGCCGGGCTACCCGGGCTCGGCGAAGTCCTGGTACGGAACGCTGCGGGTGCACCAGCAACTGGCACCGCTGATGCGCTCGGGCAAGGTCGCCCCGTTCGTCCTGGTCGCACCGCGCACCACCCTCCTGCCCGGCGTGGACACCGGCTGCGCCAACGTGCCGGGCACCGTCAACGCCGACAGCTGGCTGAGCATCGACGTGCCGAAGATGGTCAAGGACAACTTCCGGGTCCAGTCCGCGCCCAAGGGCTGGGCGGTCGCGGGGTACTCGGCGGGGGCGCACTGCGCGACCAAGCTCGCCGTCGCCCACCCCGACCGCTACCGGGCGGCGGTGAGCCTGTCCGGGTACAGCGACCCCATCGTCGAGCCGAACTCCCTCGCCGCGCAGAGCCCCGCCCTGCGCCGGGCCAACAACCCGTACCTGCTGCTGCGCAAGGCCGCCGTGGCGCCCCCCGTGGCCCTCTACCTGTCCGGCCAGCCGAAGGACGGCTACGAGGCCGCCGTGGCCCTGCGCCAGGAGGCCAAGGCACCGACGACCGTGCACGTCGTCTACATCCCGAGCACCGCGGGCGGCCACACCATGGCGCTGTGGCGTCCGCAGGTCGTGCCGGCCTTCCGCTGGCTGACGACCCAGCTGGGCCAGCAGCGCGTCACGGGCGCGGGCGCGGGGAAGGCGGCTGCTCCTCACGCACCGTCGAACGCCGGTTCCAGGCGCGCGGCGCTCGCCAGTGGAAACGCATCGCGAGAAGCCGCAGCACGAAAGCCGTGACCGCGGCCAGGCCGCTGGCCAGCGGTGTGAGCGCGTCGTAGCGGATGCAGAGCACCACCATGGTGGCGCCGACGATCGCCGGGACCGCGTAGAGATCGCGGTCCCAGCGCAGCAGGGAGGGCACCTCGTTGGCCAGCACGTCGCGCAGCACACCGCCGCCCACGGCGGTGGCGACGCCCAGCGCGGCCGACGCGGTCAGGCCCAGACCGTAGTCGTAGGCCTTGGTCGTCCCCGTCACACAGAAAAGGCCGAGGCCGGCCGCGTCGAAGGCGTTGACGCCCGTCTGGATGCGCTCCACCTGGGGGTGCAGGAAGACGACCAGGAGGGCGGCCAGCAGCGGGGTGAGGAAGTACCCCAGGTCCGTGAAGGCGGCCGGGGGCACGGCCCCGATGACCAGGTCGCGGAAGACCCCGCCGCCCAGCGCGGTGACCTCGGCGAGCATCGCTATGCCGAACACGTCGAAGTTCTTGCGGACGGCCAGCAGCGCGCCCGATATGGCGAAGACGAAGATGCCGACCAGATCGAGCGTGTGCTGGACGGAGGGGCTGAAGATTTGCTGGAGCACCCCTACATTCTCACCCAGCACGAAGCCCCCGCCTTACATTGCAAGGCGGGGGCTTCGATGTTGCTTACTTCTCCTTGGCCGGAGTGTCGTCCCCGGAGACCTCCGGAGTGCCCTCGGCACCCTCGGCCGGCCCGGTGACGGGCTCCGCGGGCTCGGCGGCCACGACCGGCTCGGCGGACTGCGCGGCGGCCTCGGCCGCCACCTCCGCCGCCACCGCGGCCGACGTCTCCGCCGACTCCGCGAGCACCTCGTCGGCCACCAGCTCCGCGGCCTCCTTCGCGACGGTCAGCAGGACGGTGTCCTGCGGAGCCTGGTCCGCGAAGTTCTCCGGGTGGTGGCAGGCGACCTGCTGGCCCGGCCGCAGCTCGACGAGCGCCGGCTCCTTGGTGGTGCAGATCTGCGTCGCCTTCCAGCACCGGGTGTGGAAGCGGCAGCCGCTGGGCGGCGAGATCGGCGAGGGCACGTCGCCCTTGAGCAGGATGCGCTCGCTCTTGGCGTCCTTGCGCCGCGGGTCCGGGATCGGGACCGCGGACATCAGCGCCTTGGTGTACGGGTGCATCGGCGTCTTGTAGAGCAGGTCACGGTCGGCCAGCTCCACGATCTTGCCGAGGTACATCACCGCGATCCGGTCCGAGACGTGCCGGACGACCGACAGGTCGTGCGCGATGATCACGTACGTCAGGCCGAGCTCTTCCTGGAGGTCGTCGAGGAGGTTGACGACCTGGGCCTGGATCGACACGTCCAGCGCCGAGACCGGCTCGTCGGCGACGACCAGCCTCGGGTTCAGCGCGAGCGCGCGGGCGATGCCGATGCGCTGGCGCTGACCGCCGGAGAACTCGTGCGGGTAGCGGTTGTAGTGCTCGGGGTTGAGACCCACGACCGACAGCAGCCGCTGCACTTCCTTCTTGATGCCGCCCTCGGGCTCGACACCCTGGAGCCGGAAGGGAGCGCCGACGATCGTGCCGATGGTGTGGCGCGGGTTCAGCGACGAGTACGGGTCCTGGAAGATCATCTGCACATCGCGGCGCAGCGGACGCATGCCGCTCACCCCGAGGTGCGTGATGTCCTTGCCCTGGAACTCGATCTTGCCGGCGGTCGGTTCGAGCAGCCGGGTGATGAGCCGGCCCATCGTGGACTTTCCGCAGCCGGACTCGCCGACGACGCCGAGCGTCTCGCCGGAGCGGACCTCGAAGTCGATGCCGTCGACCGCGTGCACCGCCCCGACCTGCCGCTGGAGCAGGCCCTTCTTGATCGGGAAGTGCTTCTGGAGCCCGCTCACCTTCAGCAGGACCTCGCCGGGGGCGGCGCCCTCGGTGAGGGTGGCGCCCTGCTCCCTCGGCCCGTCGGCCTGCGCGGGGATCTTCACCGCTTTCTCGTCGTCACTCACAGCTTCGGCGCAATCTCTTCGGTCCAGATACGCTCCCGCTGCTCCGTGCTCAGGTGGCAGGCGGCCCAGTGGCGGCTGCCCACCTCGGACAGCTCGGGCCGCACGGTGCGGGTGACGTTGTCCTTCGGGAGGTCCGCGTACGGGCAGCGCGGGTTGAACGCGCAGCCGGACGGGATGTTGATCAGCGAGGGCGGCGATCCCTTGACCGGGATCAGGCGGTCCTGCTGCTCGCGGTCCAGGCGCGGCATCGAGCCGAGCAGTCCCCAGGTGTAGGGGTGCCTGGGCTCGTAGAACACCTTGTCGGCCGGGCCGCGCTCGACGCAGCGGCCGCCGTACATCACCAGGATGTCGTCGGCCAGTTCGGCGACGACGCCCAGGTCGTGGGTGATGACGATGACCGCGGAGCCGAACTCCTTCTGGAGGTCGCGGATCAGGTCGAGGATCTGCGCCTGGACGGTCACGTCCAGGGCGGTCGTCGGCTCGTCCGCGATGAGCAGCTCGGGGTTGTTGACCAGCGACATCGCGATCATCGCGCGCTGGCGCATACCGCCGGAGAACTCGTGCGGGTAGCTGTCCACGCGCTTGTCCGGCTGCGGGATGCCCACCCGGTCGAGCATCTCGACCGCACGGCGCTTGGCGGTCTTCTTGTCGACGTCGTGGTGGATCCGGTACGCCTCCACGATCTGCTGACCGATCGTGTAGTACGGGTGCAGCGCCGACAGCGGATCCTGGAAGATCATCGCCATCTCGCGGCCCCGCAGCTTGCGCACGTGGTCCGGGTCGGCGGACAGCAGCTCGGTGCCGTCCAGCCAGATCTCGCCGGAGATCTGGGCCTTGCGCTTGCCGTACTGGCCGGCGGTGTGCAGGCCCATGATGCCGAGCGAGGTCACCGACTTGCCGGAGCCGGACTCGCCGACGATGCCGAGGGTCTTGCCCTTCTCCAGCTGGAAGCTGAGCCCGTCGACGGACTTGACCAGGCCGTCGTCGGTCGGGAAGTGCACCTTGAGGTCGCGCACTTCGAGGAAGGCGGTCGGCGCGGGCGAGGCGGGGGTGGGCTCGCCCACGGCCGCTCCGCTCTTGCTGAGTTCGGTCATGCCAGCCTCACTCGGGGGTCGATCACGGCGTACATAATGTCCACCACGAGGTTGGCGACGAGCACCGCCAGAGAAGTGATCAGGGTGACGCCCAGGATGATGGGCAGGTCCTGGTTCTTGATGGCGTTGAGGACCGCCTGGCCGAGACCGGGCAGGTTGAACGCCGTCTCGGTCAGGATCGCACCGCCGATGAGGGCGCCGAGGTCCATGCCGAGCATGGTCAGCAGCGGGGTCATCGTGGAGCGCATGGCGTGCTTGCCGATGACGGTCTGCTCCTTGAGGCCCTTGGCGCGGGCCGTGCGGATGTAGTCCTCGCCGAGGATCTCGAGCATGGTGGCCCGGGTGATACGGGCGTACATCGCCGCGTACAGGAACGCGAGGGTGACCCAGGGGAGGATCATCCCGCCGAACCATCCGGTGAAACTGTCGTCCAGGGGCACGAACTGACCGTCGAACAGGTCGAGTCCGTACACGAAGATCGACAGGGCGACCATGCCGGTGAAGTAGATGGGCAGGGAGACACCCGAGAGCGCGATGACCATCGCGCCGCGGTCCCACAGGCTGCCCCGCTTGAGCGCGGAGAGCACACCCGCCGAGACACCGAAGATCAGCCACAGCACGGCGGCACCGAGCGCGAGCGCCAGGGTCACCGGGAAGCGGTCGGTCAGCACCGGCCAGACGGCCTGCTCACTGCGGAAGGAGTAGCCGAAGCACGGGGCGGCGCAGTGGATGGAGTCGCCACCGCCCGTGTAGGTGCGACCGGCGAAGATGCCCTTGAAGAACTCCCAGACCTGGGCGTAGATCGGGTCGCCCAGGCCCAGCTTCTCGCGCACACCCTCGACGGCGGCAGGGTCGGCCTGCTTGCCCACGAAGCTCAAGGCGATGTCTACGCCAGCCCACTTGGGGATGAGGAAGAAGATGCCGAAGACCACCATGACGATGACCACGAGCATCACTACGGCGGCGAACAGCCGCCTGATGAGGTAAGCGAGCACAGCTCTCGGCCCGCCGCGGACCGCGGGCCACCGGATTGTGTCCAGTGACCCGCGGATCCGCCGCGCCGGCCTTCACCTGCCTTTCGTGCCGTTCGGCGGGTGTGCCGGGACTACTTCTTCGGGTTCTTCAGACCGAGGTTCACGAAGTCGTACTGACCGCTGTAACCGTCGGTGGTGTAGACGTTCGCCAGGTTGTCCGAGCGCCAGTTGATGAACCGCTCGAAGACGAAGGGCAGGTAGTACGCGCCCTCCATCACCTTGTGGTTGATCTCCGTGGCGATCTTGGTCTTGCCGGCGTCGTCCAGGGTGGTGACGTAGGACGAGAACAGACCGTCGATGGTCTTGTCGTTGATCAGCGCGTAGTTGTTGTTACCGCTCTGCGCGATGTACTTGCTGTTCCACAGCGGGAGACCGAAGCCCTGCACGGACGGGAAGTCCGGACCCCAGCCCATGATGATGATGCCGTAGCCCTTCTTCTTCACGTTCGAGGGGCTGCCGATGATGCCGGCGGTCTGCGAGCCGTCGTACTGGTCGATCTCGGCGTTGATGCCGATCTTCTTCAGCGACGCCTGGAGCGACTGGGCGGTGGCCACCTCGACCGGCTTGTTGTTACGCACCGCGATGGTGGTCTTGAAGCCGTTCGGCTGACCGCAGGCCTTCAGGGCCTCCTTGGCCTTGGCCTCGTTGCCGCTCTTGTTCGCGCCCGCGATCTCGTACGGGTCGTACTTCTGGCCCTCGGCGCCCGGGACGGACGGCGGGAGCATGTTGGTGCCGATGTCGCCACCGGCGACCGGGCCGCCACGGGCGGTCTGGAGCGACACGTGGTCGGCGCCGAGGATGACGGCCTTGCGGCACTCGATGTTGTTGAACGGCGCGACGCTCTGCGGGAAGACCGCGTAGCGGACGTAGCCGGAGACCGGGTTGTCCAGGTTGCCCTTGTGCTGCTTCAGGGCGGTGGTGCGGCCCTGCGGCGACATGCCGGTCTGGTTCAGGTCAAGGTCCAGGTCACCGCTGAGCAGACGCTGGTCGAGCTGGTTGGCGTCCGAGAAGAACTGGATCGTGATCTGGTCCGGGTAGGCCTTGCGGACCGGGTCCGAGGCCTGCTTCCAGGAGGTGTTGCGGACCAGCTTGAGGTCCTTGCCCGGGGCGTAGGACTCGAACTTGTACGGGCCCGAGGAGAACGGCTTGAGGCCGTACTTGGACTTGGTGTCCATGTCCTGGCGGACCGGCGAGGCCGAGACCAGGGCCAGCATCTCCTCGAAGTCCGAGTTGGCCTGCGGGAGGTGGAAGACGATGGTCTTGTCGTCGGGCGTGTCTATCGCCTTCAGACCGAGCTTGTCCGCGGACGTGTCCTTGTAGGGACCCTTGTACGCGCCCTTGGGGTCGAGCACGTCCTTCAGGTACGTCGGACCGCCGGACAGGACGTCCTGCGCCCACACGCGCTCGATGCCGTACTTCACGTCCTTGGACGTGATCGGCTTGCCGTCCTCCCACGTGACGCCGTCACGCAGGGTGTACGTGTAGGTCTTGCCGTCGTCCGTGACCTTGGCGGTCTCGGTGGCGAGGTCCGGAGTGATCTCGGCGCCCGCGGCGCCCGGCTCGGCCTTGTTGGTGACGAGCTGGCGGCTGTAGTAGCGCGCGAAGTTCCACATCATGCCGTAGTAGCCACGCGTGGTGTCCCACGAGTCGGCGTCCTGCGCGGCACCGAACTTCAGCGTGCCGCCCTTCTTGGCGGCGGAGGCCTGGGCGACCTTGTTGTTCGCGGCGTCGAAGCCGGCGGCGCCGGAGCTCGAGCCCTTGTCGCCGTCATCTCCACCGCCGCCGCACGCCGCGGTGGTCAGCAGCGCGGCGACCGCGGCAGCAGCGGCGAACGCCTGCTTCCGCCGCCCTGAGGTGCGTTGGGTAGTCACGATCTCGGATCCTCCGGATAGATGAGAGATACCCCGTGTGAAGGCCACGGGACGGTTGGGGTGCCGTGTTCTCGGCGGTTCTGCGGCTCGCTGTGGTCGCGGATCCCCTGAGGGGCGGATCAGCGCGAGGCCTTGGGGTCGAGCGCGTCCCGGATGCCGTCACCGAAGAGGTTGAACGCCAGCACGGTGATGAAGATCGCCACACCCGGGACCACCATGTACATGGGGTCGGACTCGTAGTAGTCGATCGCGCTCGAGAGCATCTGTCCCCACGAGGCGGTGGGCGGCTTGACGCCGACGCCCAGGAAGCTGAGCGCCGCCTCGGTGAGGATGTTGGTGGGGATCATCATCGTCGTGTACACGACGATCGGGGCGACCAGGTTGGGCAGCAGTTCCTTGAACAGGATGTACAGGCGCCCCGCGCCCAGCGACCGGGCGGCCTCGACGTACTCGCGCTCGCGCAGCGAGAGCGTCTGGCCGCGCACGACGCGTCCGATGTAGGGCCAGCCGAAGAAGCCGATGACCAGGATCATCACGAACACGCGCACGCTCGAACCGGTGAGGCCCAGCATGTGGTTCGGCATGACGGAGACCAGCGCGATGATGAAGAGCAGCTGCGGGAAGGCGAGCAGGCCGTCCATCACCCGGCTGATCAGGGAGTCGACCCAGCCGCCGAAGAAGCCGGCGAGGATGCCCAGCACCGTTCCGAGGATCACGGCCACCACGGCGGACAGGAAGCCGACCAGCAGGGAGATCCGGGCCCCGTAGAGGATGCGGGCGAAGATGTCGCGGCCGTTGACCGGCTCGACGCCGAGCAGGTGGTCACCGCTGATGCCGCCCAGGGAGCCCGTGGGCGTGCCGAAGAGCGGATCGATGAGGTTCTCGTGGTACTCGTTCGGGTCCTGCCCGAGGAGGCTCGTGATGACCGGCGCGAGCAGCGCGATCACGACGAGGGCGAGCACGACGACGCCGCCCGTGAGGGCGAGCTTGTCCCGCTTGAGGCGTTCCCAGGCGATCCGGCCCAGGGAACGGCCCTGAACGGCCTTGGCGCCGCTGTTGGCGACCGACGCTTCCTCGGCCGCGCTCGGGGCCGCTTCCGCGGTCGGCTCGTGCAATGGTGCCGTCATCTGGCAGGGACCCCTCTCAACCGGCGGTAGCCGGCCCGCACTTGCCGCTGTAGCGGCGTGATCAGTCCGTAATACGCAGGGGATAAGTCCCCTGACGCCGGAGTCTTCAACGGTTTGGCGATCTGTAGCCAGACTTGGCAGTGAATGGATGCGTAAACGTGATCCGGGTAGAGGGGTTCCGTTATCCGGACGGCGGGTAACGGCCCCCGGACAGTGACTAATTGGGCCGAATCGGACTAAACCGGTACCAACAACCGCTATCTACGCGCGAAGAAGTCCGGATCACACCGCACGGCCACACCCGCCGAAGGATCAGTAACGTCCGCTGGGCGGATACCCGTAGCCGCCGGCCGGAGCCGGGGCCGGGGCGTGCGCCTCACGGTCGTAGAAGGGCCGGGCGGCCGCGCGCATCCACATCACGACGGGGTCGTACTCGTCCGTCATGGCGACCGTCGAGACCGGCAGTCCGTCCGGCACCGCGCCGATGGACTGCTGCATCATCTGCCGCACGGCGTCCACGGCGGGCGGCGAGGAGTCGTACACGTCGAGCCCGATGGCCAGATAGGGCGCGCCCAGCGCCGGCTGCACCCAGGCCCGGCGCAAAGCGCGGACCGCCGGGGTACGGTGGGCGTTCTGCGCGAGCAGGGCGTAGAACTGCGGGATCTCGATCCCGGGTTCGGACAGCCGCAGCGGCCCCGCGGGCTGGCGGTCCAGTCCGGTGGCGATGCGCCGCAGATCCAGCCAGGGAATGCCGACTCCGCCGCCGGGGGCGTGCGGGTTCAGCCAGAGGCCGTAGCGGTCGGGATAGAGGGTGCGGGCCACGTCGAGCCCGTCGAGCACCTCGTACGATCTGTTCCAGCCGCTCGCGCTGAGCTCCTGGGCGGAGGTGACGCAGGGCGCGTAACCGTGCCCGTCGACCTCCATGTTCCCGTACTGGGCGTCGGGGGAACCGGCCTGGCCGTGCCAGAGCAGCATCCAGACCTGGCCGGAGGAGGGGGTCGCGAGCGCGCGCAGGAGCGCCTCGTAGGCGTCGTAGCGCCCGGGCGTGACCTGGCGCAGCATGTGCTCGACCGAGCCGGTCGCGGCAGTGCCAGCGCTCACTTTTTATCGCCCCTTCGAGAAGTTGCCCCGCGTCGGGGTCCAGCTTAGGCGCTCCGCCCGCCCGGGCCGTTGAGAGCCCGGGGCGGACCGTACGCCGGCGGGCGCCCGCCGGGTACGCCGCGGCGGGCGGGCCGCTCTCAGCCCGGTACCTGGTGGAGCTTCGTGTAGAAGGGGCGGACCCGCTCCCTCATCCAGTCGCCCACCGGGTCCTGCGCCACGTCCAGCAGCACGAGGTTGACGGGCCAGGGGGCCGGTGCCCTGGTCAGCGCCCGCTCCAGCGCCTCCAGCGGAAGGGCCCGCAGATCGCCCTCCCACTGCGTCAGTTCCACGCCGACGAACATCACCGGGTCCGCGGTCTCGATGGCGGCCAGGCAGCGGCGGGCCGTGCCGACCACGCCCGTGGCGTCGAACTCCGCCGAGGCCGCGGCCAGGAAGTCCATCGGGTCGTCCTGCCAGTCGGGCTCGTAGAGGCGGACCCGGCCGCCGGCCGCCGTGCCGTCCAGCGGGGTGCGGCCCGCGCGGCACAGCTCGGCCACGGCCGCCGGCGGCAGCGGGACGCCGACCACACCGTCCGGGTTCACCAGGATGCCCACCTGCGGGGGCAGTCCCCGGGCGAACTCCACGGCCGGCGCGATGGTGAACGACATGTGCGAGCCGACGACCTGGCGGAACTGCTCCTCCGAGCTGAACACCGGCACGTAGACCTGGCCGCCGAGCTCGATCGTGGGCAGGTCGAGGGGGCCGCTGTGCGGGCCGCCGCCGCCGGGCAGCGGGACCCAGACGAAACTGCGCCCGAGCACCTCGACGATCCGGCCGCCGGCTCCCGGCACGCCGAGCGAGACGGAGAGCACCTCCTCCAGCTCGTTGCCGGGCCATCCGCCGTGCGGATGGGGGTGCGCCTGCGCCGGAAAGTCCGGGGAGAAGTCCGTGGGGAAGTTCGCCGGGGGGAAATCCATCTGCCTACCGCCTGCTGAGAACCGCTCGCTCTGGTGTGGCTGAAAGGCTAGCGGGTGCCGGGGTCGGCCCCCGAGCCCTCGGCCCGGAATCCGGTCGGCCCGTGACGGCCGGTCAGCCCGTCGGCCGGTCAGCCGGTGAAGCCGATGCGGCGCAGCGCGTCGGCCGCCTCGCGGTCGAGCAGCACCGCCGAGCCGCAGCCCGCGGGCAGCCGGCCCTTCTCCACCGAGCGCACCAGACGGGCCGCCGCGCGACGGTGACGCAGGAACGCGTAGCGGGAGACGCCCCGGCCGCGCTCGCGCTGCCCCTCCAGCGCCGTCCGCGCGCCGACGTCCAGGAACAGCAGGTGGAGCGTGCCGCCGCGGCGGCGGGCCTCACGGGCCAGCCAGTCGCGGACCCAGGTCTGGGTCCCGCAGTCGTGCACGACCACTCCCTCGCCGCCGCGCAGCGCGCGGCGCAGCCCGGCGTAGTGGGCGAGACGGACCAGGGGGCGGTAGAGGGCGTACGGCAGGAAGCGGGGAACGCCGGCGTCCCAGCGGTCCCGGGTGTCCTGGGAGTCGATACGCAGCCCCTGGACCGCCCGGCGCATGAGCGTCGACTTGCCGCTGCCCGGCAGCCCGGTGACCACGACCAGGTCGCGGGGGCCGAAGAGCAGGCCGTGCGGACTGCGCCCGGCCCGCTCGCGCAGGTCGCGGACGACGGGCGGCTGCCGCCGGCCGCGCGCTCCGCGGGCCCCGGCGGCGGGCTGCGCGGGCAGCGCGATCCCCGCGCCGCCGGTCGCGAGTGCCGTGGACCTCGCCGTGCTCGTCCTGTTCACCGTGATCGTCCTCCCCTGGGGTCAGGTGTCTCATCCCCGTCGAGCGTAAAGAGAAGGTAATGCGCGACGCCCGGTGATTTCGTGCGCGTACCGCCACAGCCCGGTTACAGATCCGGCCTGCCGGGATCGGGGCGAACCGTGCAATGATGGCCGCGCCAACTGCATACCGGCCGTTTGAATCCGCGCGGGAGAGTCCTCGGCAGCAGCTTTGCCGGGGCGCCGAAGGAGCAAGTCCCTCCCTTGAATCTCTCAGGCCCCGTTACCGCGCGGGCGAGGCACATCTGAAAAGCGGGCCGCCGTCCTCGGCGGTCCCACCCAAGGTGCAAGTCATGGACGTCCCTGGCGGGCCGTCATGGCGAACCTCTCAGGTTCCGATGACAGATGGGGAGGAACGACCTCGCCTTCCCCCGTGCCCGCGCGATCCGCTTCGCTCGCACGGGGGGATCTACGTCGCCTTGGGAGACGAACGCCCGATGAGCAGTACCGACCCCGCATCCGCCCGGCCCGCCGAGCAGCGCCGCACCGCCCTCGACGCCGTCCACCGCGCCCTCGGCGCGACGATGACCGACTTCGCCGGCTGGGACATGCCCCTGCGCTACGGCTCCGAGCGCGACGAGCACCTGGCCGTCCGCACCCGGGCCGGGCTCTTCGACCTCTCGCACATGGGAGAGATCACCGTCACCGGCCCGCAGGCCGCGGCCCTCCTCGACTTCGCCCTGGTGGGCAACATCGGGGCGGTCAAGGCCGGCCGCGCCCGCTACACCATGATCTGCCGGGCGGACGGCGGCATCCTGGACGACCTGATCGTCTACCGGCTCGCCGACACCGAGTTCATGGTGGTCGCCAACGCCTCCAACGCGCAGGTCGTGCTGGACGCGCTCGTCGAGCGGGCCGCCGGCTTCGACGCGGAGGTCCGCGACGACCGCGACGCCTACGCGCTGCTCGCCGTGCAGGGCCCCGAGTCCCCCGGCATCCTCGCGTCCGTCACCGACGCCGACCTCGACGGCCTGAAGTACTACGCCGGACTGCCCGGCACCGTCGCCGGCGTCCCGGCGCTCATCGCGCGCACCGGCTACACCGGCGAGGACGGCTTCGAACTGTTCGTCCGCCCGGAACACGCCGTCGAGCTCTGGCAGGCGCTGACGAAGGCCGGCGAAGGCGTCGGTCTCGTCCCCTGCGGCCTGTCCTGCCGGGACACGCTGCGCCTGGAGGCGGGCATGCCGCTGTACGGGCACGAGCTGAACACCTCCCTCACCCCCTTCGACGCGGGACTGGGCCGGGTGGTGAAGTTCGACAAGGAGGGCGACTTCGTCGGTCGCGCGGCGCTGGAGGCGGCCGCGGAGCGCGCCGCGTCGCAGCCCCCGCGCGTCCTCGTCGGCCTGGTCGCCGAGGGCCGCCGGGTCCCGCGCGCCGGATACGCGGTCGTCGCCGGCGGCGACGTGATCGGCGAGGTCACCTCCGGTGCGCCCTCCCCCACGCTGGGCAAGCCCCTCGCGATGGCCTACGTCGACGCGGCCCACGCGGCGCCCGGTACCGCGGGCGTGGGCGTGGACATCCGAGGCAGCCACGAGCCGTACGAGGTCGTGCCGCTGCCGTTCTACAAGCGCCAGAAGTAGACACTGGGCTCGAGCCCGCACCCCCGCACGTGACCCTGCGCACATTTCCGCTGTTCACGGGCGCCCGCAGCAGTCCCCCATTCACCAGCACTCCCCCGCGTACAGGAGAATTCAGGCCATGAGCAACCCCCAGCAGCTGCGCTACAGCAAGGAGCACGAGTGGCTGTCGGTCGCCGAGGACGGCGTCTCGACGGTCGGCATCACGGAGCACGCGGCCAACGCGCTCGGCGACGTGGTCTTCGTGCAGCTCCCTGAGGTGGGTGACACGGTGACCGCGGGCGAGACCTGCGGTGAGCTGGAGTCGACCAAGTCGGTCAGTGAGCTGTACGCGCCGGTCTCCGGTGAGATCGTCGAGGTCAACCAGGACGTCGTCGACGACCCGGCGCTGGTCAACTCCGCCCCCTTCGAGGGCGGATGGCTGTTCAAGGTACGCACCGCGGGCGAGCAGGACGACCTGCTCACCGCCGACGAGTACACCGCCTTCACCGCCGGCTGAGGAGTCGTAGACGCATGTCCGTCCTGAACACGCCCCTGCACGAGCTCGACCCGGAGATCGCCGCCGCGGTCGACGCCGAGCTGAACCGCCAGCAGTCCACGCTCGAGATGATCGCCTCGGAGAACTTCGCTCCGCTCGCGGTCATGGAGGCGCAGGGCTCGGTCCTGACCAACAAGTACGCCGAGGGCTACCCGGGCCGCCGCTACTACGGCGGCTGTGAGCACGTCGACGTGGCCGAGCAGATCGCGATCGACCGGATCAAGGACCTGTTCGGCGCCGAGTACGCCAACGTCCAGCCGCACTCGGGCGCCTCCGCCAACCAGGCCGCCCTGTTCGCGCTGGCTCAGCCCGGTGACAAGATCCTCGGCCTGGACCTGGCGCACGGCGGCCACCTGACCCACGGCATGCGGCTGAACTTCTCCGGCAAGCAGTTCGACGTGGTCGCCTACCACGTCGACGACGCCGGTCTCGTCGACATGGCCGAGGTCGAGCGGCTCGCCAAGGAGCACCGCCCCAAGGTGATCATCGCGGGCTGGTCGGCCTACCCGCGGCAGCTGGACTTCGCCGAGTTCCGCCGGATCGCGGACGAGGTCGAGGCCTACCTCTGGGTCGACATGGCGCACTTCGCGGGCCTGGTCGCGGCGGGTCTGCACCCGAACCCCGTCGCATACGCCGACGTCGTCACGTCCACCACCCACAAGACGCTGGGCGGCCCCCGCGGCGGCATCATCCTCGCGAAGAAGGAGTTCGCCAAGAAGCTGAACTCCTCCGTCTTCCCGGGCTTCCAGGGCGGCCCCCTGGAGCACGTGATCGCGGCCAAGGCGGTCTCCTTCAAGGTCGCCGCGAGCGAGGAGTTCAAGGAGCGGCAGGCCCGCACCGTCGAGGGCGCGAAGATCCTCGCCGAGCGGCTGACCGCGCCGGACTCCCGCGCGGCCGGGGTGAACGTCCTGTCCGGCGGCACCGACGTGCACCTGATCCTGGTCGACCTGCGCGAGTCCGAGCTGGACGGCCAGCAGGCCGAGGACCGTCTCCACGAGGTCGGCATCACCGTCAACCGCAACGCGGTCCCCAACGACCCGCGGCCGCCGATGGTGACCTCCGGTCTGCGGATCGGTACGCCCGCGCTGGCGACCCGCGGCTTCACCGCCGAGGACTTCGCCGAGGTCGCGGACGTGATCGCCGAGACGCTGAAGGCGCCGTCCCCGTTCACGCAGGCCGACGCGGCGGCGCTGAAGGCCCGGGTCACAGCCCTGGCCGAGAAGCACCCGCTGTACCCCGCTCTGAGCGAGTAGTTCCCTTTCCCGGGTGCCGCGCACACTGTGAGGTGTGGGCGGCACCCCGCACCACCCCGTATTGAGGAGTTCCACCGTGGCCATCTCGGTCTTCGACCTGTTCTCGATCGGCATCGGCCCGTCCAGCTCCCACACGGTCGGCCCGATGCGCGCGGCGCGCATGTTCGCGCGGCGGCTGCGCAGCGAGGGGCTGCTGGAGTCCGCCGCCTCGGTGCGCTGCGAGCTGTACGGCTCGCTGGGCGCTACCGGCCACGGCCACGGCACGCCGAAGGCGGTGCTGCTCGGTCTGGAGGGCGCCTCGCCGCGCACGGTGGACGTGGAGGGCGCCGACGACAGGGTGGAGCAGATCAAGGAATCAGGCCGGCTGCGGCTGCTGGGCTCGCACGAGGTGCCGTTCTCCTTCGACGACGACCTGGTCCTGCACCGCCGCAAGGCCCTCCCGTACCACGCCAACGGCATGACGATATGGGCCCACGACGCCCAGGGCGCCGAGCTGCTGTCGAAGACGTACTACTCGGTCGGCGGCGGCTTCGTCGTGGACGAGGACGCGGTCGGCGCGGACCGCATCAAGCTCGACGACGCGGTCCTGAAGTACCCCTTCCGCACCGGCGACGAACTGCTGCGCCTGGCGAAGGAGACCGGTCTGTCGATCTCCTCGCTGATGCTGGAGAACGAGCGCGCCTGGCGCACCGAGGAGGAGATCCGGGCCGGGCTGCTGGAGATCTGGCAGGTGATGCGGGCGTGCGTGTCGCGGGGCATGTCCCGTGAGGGCATCCTGCCGGGCGGCCTGCGCGTGCGCCGCCGGGCGGCCATGACGGCCCGCCAGCTCCGGGCGGAGGGCGACCCGCTGGCGCTCTCCATGGAGTGGATCACGCTCTACGCGATGGCGGTCAACGAGGAGAACGCGGCCGGCGGCCGGGTGGTGACGGCGCCCACGAACGGCGCGGCCGGCATCATCCCGGCGGTCCTGCACTACTACATGAACTTCGTGCCCGGCGCCGACGAGGACGGGGTCGTCCGCTTCCTGCTCGCGGCCGGCGCGATCGGCATGCTGTTCAAGGAGAACGCCTCCATCTCCGGCGCCGAGGTCGGCTGCCAGGGCGAGGTCGGCTCGGCCTGCTCGATGGCGGCGGGCGCCCTCGCCGAGGTCCTCGGCGGCTCCCCCGAGCAGGTGGAGAACGCGGCCGAGATCGGCATGGAGCACAACCTCGGGCTGACCTGCGACCCGGTGGGCGGACTGGTCCAGATCCCCTGCATCGAGCGCAACGGCATGGCCGCGGTGAAGGCGGTCACGGCGGCCCGCATGGCGATGCGCGGCGACGGCTCGCACAAGGTGTCCCTGGACAAGGTCATCAAGACGATGAAGGACACGGGCGCCGACATGAGCGTCAAGTACAAGGAGACGGCGCGCGGCGGGCTCGCGGTGAACATCATCGAGTGCTGAGGGGCGCGCCGTCGCCCCGCCGGGCGGGGCGCGCCGCTACTGCTAGCCGCGGAAGGCGGCCGGGCGCTGCGGGCTCGCCTCGGCCAGGGCCTTGGTGACCGCCTCGACGCCGGCCTGCAACCCGTAGACGGGGGTGTCGGGCTGCTGGCGCCAGGAGTCGTCGATGCCGCCCGCGTCGACGGTGTCGAAGCCGATCTCGTCGATCAGGGCGCGAACCGTCGCCTTCGCCGTCTCGTCGTCGCCGGCGACGGGGAGCGCGATGCGGCCGGGGTCGCCCGCGTCGCGGGGGCGGTCCAGGATGTCCTGGGCGTAGGTGCCGTTGAAGGCCTTGATCACGGGGTGGCCGATCTGCCGTTCGGTCCAGCGGCTCTCGGTGATGCCCTCGTCCTCGATCTCCGCGATCCGGCCGTCGCGCTGCTGCGGGTAGTAGTTGTTGGTGTCGATGACGGCCACGCCGTCGGCCGCGCCGTCCAGGATGCCGGACGGCAGGCTCGGTACCGCCTTGACCGGAATCGTGATCACCACGACCTCCGCGCCGCGTGCCGCCTCCTCGACGGCGACGGGGGTGGCGCCCGTCTCCTCGGCGAGTTCCCGCAGCGTCTGCGGTCCACGGGAGTTCGCGACGGACACGTCGTGGCCCAGCGCGGTGAGCCGCCGGGTGAGGTTGCCGCCGATGTTGCCCGCGCCGATGATGCCGATCTTCATGACAGGCCCTGCCCTCTCCGAATCGATGCACATGCATGCGTTCGTTCGGGTCAACCGTGCCCGGCCGCGAGCTATTCCGCGCCGCGCCCGACGGCCTCGGGGCCGTACGCGCGCGATCCGGGCGGACGGGACGGGGGCGCCCCGCGTCGGCGAGGCGCCCCCGTCACCGCTCGTCTCACTTGTCCAGGTGCGCCCAGAACTCGTCGAACGAGAGGAGCTTGTCGCCGTTGAGGTCACGGCTCTTGATGACGGCCTCGGCCACCGACTCGGTGACGTTCCAGTCACCCCCCTGGGCCAGTGCGGACTTGAACTCGGCCGCGGTGATGAACCCGTCACCGTCCGTGTCGATCCGCTGGAACTCCTTGCGCGCTTCTTCGATGTCGGCCACCGGTCCGCCCCTCTTCGTCATGCCTTGCGGTCATACTCACTGTTCTACTGACGCAGGTCAGGTTAACGGCCCTGGTGGAAGCGGAGTGCGGCGACCACCCAGGACCCGGGGAACCGAGGGGAGCGGTGCGGTGGAGCACCTGCGGGACATTCTGGACGCCGCCGCGCGCGGCGTCTTTCCTCCGCCCGACGGGCGCACGGTCGTCCTCCCCCAGCCCTCCCCCCGCGACGCGGGCGTCCTCTCCTTCACCGCGCACTCGGTGGTCTTCACCGACGAGGACCCGCGCTGGGTCCACGAGGCACTGCGCGCCGCCGGCTGCGACGCGCTCGCCGCGTCGATGAGCCCCCGCTTCCTGACGGCCCTCCTCGACCGCACGGGCCGTGCCGCGGAGACCGTGGACGCGCTGGTGGTGGGCTCCCCACTGCCGGGCGCGCCGCCGCTCGCGCTGCGGGAGATCGAGGACCCGGACCATCCCCGGGTGGTCAGTTCCCGCAGACGGCGTGACGAGGTGCGGGTGTGGGCCGCGGACGGGGGTGTGGTCGTCCTGGGGCGCGGGGTCGCGGGACGGCTGGAGGTGGCCGTCGAGGTCGACGAGGACGTGCGGCACCGGGGCCTGGGGCGGGCCCTGGTGGGCGCGGCCCGGCACCTGAGCGCCGGCGAGCCGGTGTGGGCGCAGGTCTCTCCGGGCAACGCCCGCAGCACACGGACGTTCCAGGCGGCGGGCTACCGGCCCGTCGGAGCGGAGGCACTGCTCACGCTCCGGCGGGCGGCCGGGCGGGACGGCACGGCGGACGGCCGAGGCGGCACGGCGGACGGCGGGGACGGCACGGCGGACGGCGGCGACGGCACACGCGGCAGCCGGGCCGGCACCCGGGCGGGGCCGGCGGCCTCCTAACGGAAGATGCCGGTGTGGCCGAGCGAGTAGCGGCCGGGCTGCGGATAGACGGCGAGCCCGTGCGGCCCCCGGCCCACCTTGATACGGGCGAGCTGCTCCCCCGTGCGGGTGTCGATGGCGTACACCTCGGCGTTGTAGCGCCCGGACAGCCACAGCACCTTGCCGTCGGCCGAGACCCCGCCCATGTCGGGGCTGCCGCCGTGCGGGAGGCGCCACTTCTTGGTGAGCGCGTTCTCGTGGAAGTCGAAGACCGAGACGGTGCCCTCCCCCCGGTTGGAGATGTACATCTCGCGCGAGTCCCGGCTGATGTACAGCCCGTGGCAGCCCTTGCCGGTGGGCAGGAAGCCGGGTTTGCCGAAGGTGTCGCCGTCGACGATCCACATGCCGTCGGCCATCATGTCCGCGACGTAGAACCGCTTCCCGTCGGGCGAGATCTTCACGTCCTGCGGCATGGCGCCCTCGAAGGGCAGTTTCTGCTGGCCCACGACCTCCATCCGCTGCGTGTCGACCTTCAGCAGCTCGCCGCTGAACTCGCAGGACACGATGAAGTACCGGCCGTCCGGCGAGAAGTCGGCGTGGTTGACGCCGTAGCAGCTGACCGGTTCCGTCTTGACCCGCTTCATGGTGTGGGCGTCGCGGAAGACGAGTTCGCGGTCGAGGGAGGCCATGACGACGGCGTACTTGCCGTCGGGGGTGAAGTAGAGGTTGTACGGGTCGTGCACCGGCACCTCCTTGCCCGCCTTGCCGGTCCTGGGGTCGATGGGGGTGAGGGTGTTGCCGCGGTCGTTGTTGACCCACAGGGTCTTCATGTCCCAGGAGGGCACCACGTGCTGGGGCTGGCGGCCGACGTGGATGGTCTCGACGACCTCGTACGTGCGGGGGTCGATGACGGAGACGGTGTCGGACTCGGTGTTGGGGACGTAGACCCGGGGCGGGAAGTCCTTGACCACGGGGGAGAGTTTGCCGGGGCGGTCGGCGGCGTAGAGGTCCTTCGGGTCGAGCACGGGCGGCATGCCGGGCAGACCGTCGACGGCGGGCACGGCCTTCCTGGCCGGCGCCGGCACGGCCCGCTTCGTGGCACCGTCGGCCCCCTCGCCGGCCGTCCCGCCCCCTCCCCCGCCGCAGGCGGCCAGGACGGTGAGCGCGGCGCCGGCGAGCAGGGCGCTTTTCACGAGGTTGCGGTGCATCAGCCGATCAGCTCCGTGGTGGTGACCGCGCGCAGTCCGCGGCGGGCGAGTTCGTCGAGTACGGCGGGGAGCGCGGCGACCGTGTCCGCGTACCCGAAGTGCAGGCTCACGACGGACCCGCCGCGGACCCGGCCGAGGATGGTGCGGGCGACGGCGGACGCGCCCGGCGAGGTGAAGTCGAGGGAGTCGACGTCGTAGGACAGGACGTGCGGATAGCCGGCGCGGCGGGCGAGCCGTTCCACCAGCGGGGAGGCGCGGGCCGCCCGGGAGGGGCGGAACCAGGTGCCGACGGACCCGGTGAGCCTGCGCAGCCGTTCGGCGCAGCCGGTGATCTCGGCCGTCGCCTCGGCCTCGGACATGGCGTTGATGTCCAGGTGGCGCTGGGTGTGGTTGCCCAGGTCGTGGCCGCCGTCGAGGATCCGGCGGGCGAGGCCGGGGTGTTCGTCGAGCCAGGTCCCGACGGCCAGCACCGTGACCCGGGCGCCGTGCCGCTCGGCCTCTTGGAGCAGCGCCTCGGCGATGGCCGGCTCGCCCTGGCCGTGGAAGGTGAGGGCAACCCTGGCCCGGTCGCGCGGGCCGTGGGTGATCTGGGCGGGCTGCCCCGGGAACGCGCGGGGGGCGGGGGCGACCGGGGAGGCGGGCGTCGCCGTGCCGGGGGCCGGGGCCGCGGAACGGGAGTCCGGGGAGGTGGGGGCGTGCCGGGCGGTGGTGCCGGACGGGGGCCCGGAGGGCGAGCACGCGGCCGCGAACGCGCCCCCGGCGACGAGCCCGGCGCCCGCCCGCAGCGCGGAACGGCGGTCGGATGTGGTCACCGCACCATTTAAGGGGTGAATTGCACCGATTCCGGCGATTGACGCCACCCGGCTCGCGGACGACCCCGGCCCTCACCGAGCTCATACCGGGGGCTTACACGGCGGACCGGCACGAGGACGCGCGCCCAGCAAGCGAGAACGCGAGCGGCCGGGCAGGACCTGGCAGCAGGACGGAGCCCAGCGACCCGACACGACCCGGCGGCCGGGAGCAGGCCCCGGCCGCCGGGGGGGGGCAGGGTACGGCGGCCGGGGGCAGAACCCGGCGGTCGGGCAAGGCCCGATGGTCGGGCAAGGCCCCGCGGCCCGGCGCGATCCGGCGATACGACAGCAAGGCAGCCCGGCGACTGGGGGCAGGACCCGGCGGTGGGACGGGAAGGCCCGGCGGTCCGGGGCAAGGCCCCGCGGCCCGGCACGACCCGGCGATACGGCAGCATGGCGGCCCGGCAGCCGGCGCCAAGGCCCGGCGGTTGGAGGCGGGGCCCGTCGGCCGGGGGCGGGGCCCGGCGGGGGGACGGGGAGGTCCGGTGGGCGGGTTGGGCTAGCGGTCGGCCACTCGCATTTCGAACCACGTGGTCTTTCCCCGGGGCAGCAGGTCGACGCCCCAGCGGTCGGCCAGTTTGTCGACCAGGAACAGCCCCCGGCCGCTGACGTCCAGTTCCTGGACCGGCATCAGACAGGGCAGGCCCCGGGAGGGGTCGCGGACCTCGACGCGGATCCAGCCGCGACGGCGGCGCATCCGGAGGCCGAAGACACGGGCGCCGGTGTGGCGCACGGCGTTGCCGACGAGTTCGGAGACGAGCAGGACCGCGTCCTCCGTCATCTTGGGGGTCAGTCCCCACTGGCGCAGTACGACGATCTGGACGAGCCGGCGGGCCGTGGCGGCGGACTCGGGCAGGGACGGCAGCGGCACCTCGCCGTCGGTCGGATTGCCGAACAACTCCAGCGCTTTCAGCGCCCGTTCGTCCTCGACCGCAGGCGACCAGCGCGCCGCGGCCGCACGGCTCGATCCCCGCGGCTGTTCGATGCCCTCCAGCCCCGCCATGCCCCCCATCATGGCCGCCCAGAGCCCCCTCGGGGGCCGTTCCGCCGGAATACGCCCCTCGGAACCGATGGCTCCGGATGCCCGGATCGGCATATGCCAGGGACAGATCAAAAACTGACAAACCGTGACTGACCTGCGGCGACAACAGGTCCGTAAGCGCTCTCGGGGACCCCCGACAAGACAGGCTTAAGGTCGCCTTAAGGTTCCCCTAAACCGCCCCATCGGGGGATCCGGATGAGACACCCCGTCAATTGCAAGTGATGACCGGGAGTTCGAGCGAGATCTGTCTCACAGGAACTTGGCCTTGCCGGGTCCTTCCTCCACGAAGCTGCGCATGCCCGTCTCGCGGTCCGGCGTCGCGAACAGACCCGCGAACCAGTTGCGTTCGACGGCCAGACCCGTGTCGATGTCGGTCTCCAGACCGGTGTCGATCGACTCCTTCGCGGCCCGCAGCGCGATCGCCGGTCCCTGTGCCAGCTTCGCGGCCCAGCGGTGCGCCTCCTGGTAGACGTCGGCGGCGGGGACGACCCGGTCCACCAGACCGAGGGTGAGCGCCTCGTCGGCCTCGACCATCCGGCCCGTGAAGATGAGGTCCTTCGCCTTGGAGGGCCCGACCAGCCGCGCCAGCCGCTGGGTCCCGCCCGCGCCGGGGATCAGCCCGAGCAGGATCTCCGGCTGGCCCAGCTTGGCGTTGTCCCCCGCGATACGGAAGTCCGCGCACAGCGCGAGCTCGCAGCCGCCGCCGAGCGCGTACCCGGTCACCGCCGCCACGACCGGCTTGGGGATGCGGGCCACCGCGGTGAAGGCGTCCTGGAGGGCGCGGGCACGCAGGACCATCGCGGTGTGGTCCATCGCCTGCATCTCCTTGATGTCCGCGCCCGCCGCGAACACCTTCTCCCCGCCGTACACGACGACCGCGCGGACGTCGTCACGGCGGGTCGCCTCCTCGGCGAGCTCCTTGAGCCGGTCCTGGGTGGCGACGTCCAGCGCGTTCATGGGCGGGCGGTCGAGACGCAGCGTGCCGACGCCGTCGGCGACTTCGAGATTCACGGTCATGCCAGCAGGTTAACGGGGACTAACGCGGGCGGACCCGGTGCCGTCGGTCACAGGCGGCCGCGGACCGACGACGACGGGCCCGGCGCCGTGGTCGCGGCACCGGGCCCGTCGGGGGGCGGGGGCGGGAACTACTTGGTCCAGTCCGCCCAGGAGATGTTCCAGCCGTTGAGGCCGTTGGACGGGTCGACCACCGGGTCGGTGGAGTTCTTCACGACCACCACGTCGCCGACCATCGAGTGGTTGAAGAACCACGCGGCCGACACGGAGCTGTCGTAGCCGCCGCGCACGTCCCGCAGGCCGATGCAGCCGTGGCTGGCGTTGTAGTTGCCGAAGGCGTCGCCGCCCCAGTAGTTGCCGTGCACGAAGGTGCCGGAGTCGGTCAGGCGGATGGCGTGCGGGACGTCCTTGATGTCGTACTCGCCGTCGTAGCCGACGGTGTCGCCGTTCATCCGGGTCACGGTGAACTTCTCGCTCATGACCATCTGACCGTTCCAGGTCGCGTAGCCGGGCTTGCCGGTGGTGACCGGGATGGTCTTGACGACCTTGCCGTCCTGGGTGACCTTCATCGTGTGCTTCTTGGCGTCCACCACGGATACCTGGTCACGGCCGATGGTGAAGGTGACCGTCTTGGCCTGCTTGCCGTAGACGCCCTTGCGGCCCTCGACGCCGTCGAGGTTCAGCTTCACCGTCACCTTGGTGCCGGCCTTCCAGTACTTCTCGGGGCGGAAGTCGAGGCGGTCGTTGCCGAACCAGTGCCCCTGGACGTCGACGGCCGGCACGGTCGTGACGGTGATGGCCTTCTTCACGTCGTCCGGGTGGGTGATGCCCCGGGTGAAGCGCACCGAGAACGGCATGCCGACGCCGACCGTGGAACCGTCCTCGGGCGTGAAGTTGCCGGTGAAGGTGTTCTGCGGGCTCAGCGTGGTGAAGGACGAGTCCTCGGCGGCCGTACGGCCCGCGGAGTCCTTGGCGACCGCGTGCACCTGGTACTTGGTGGACGCCGCCAGGTGGGTGGCCGGCGTCCAGCCCGCGCCGTCCGCGGAGATCGCGCCGGTGACCGCGGTGCCCTTGTCGTCCTTGACGACGACCTCGGTCAGCTTGCCCTTGGCGGCCGTCACCTTCAGGACACCGCTGGTGTCGACGTCCTTGGCGCCGGTCTTCGGGGCGATGGTCACGACCGCCTCCGACTGCTTGCTCTCGGCGACGGCCGAGGCGCCCTTGCCGTCGGAGCCGGCGTCCTTCGCGGACCCGGAGTCCTTGTCCCCGCCCCCGCCGCAGGCCGTGACGGCCAGCAGCAGCCCCCCGACGATCAGCGCCAGCCGCCTGTCACGGCCGCGTGAGCGCCCCCCAACCGACGCCCCCGATATCGGTCGCACGTTCAAAGTACTTCTCCCCACTCCCCCGGGCCCTCCCCGGGCCCGCACCGCGACGCGTCCCCCGCGTTCGCCGCATATTAACCACATGGTCAACGGCCCGGACGGGACAGGATTGTCACCGTTCAGTCCCAACTTGGACCATGGGAACGCGGGGAAGGTTGCCCTCGGGGACGAGGTCATTCCAGGGCGCCGGCGTTCCACTCCCTCCAGCTCAGGTTCCAGCCGCCGAGCCCGTTGTCCGGCGCGACCCGCTTGTCCCTGCTGTGGACGACCTCGATGACGTCCCCGACGAGCGAGCGGTCGAAGAACCAGCCCGCGGGCGTGTCCGCCGCGCCGCCCTTGACGTCCCGCAGGCCCACGCAGCCGTGGCTCACGTTGGCCTTGCCGAAGACGTCGTCGGCCCAGTAGTTGCCGTGCAGGAAGGTGCCGGAGGCCGTCAGGCGCATGGCGTGCGGCACGTCCGGGATGTCGTACTCCCCCTTGCCGTCGGCCTTCTTGAAGCCGACCGTGGCGCCGTTCATCCGGGTCAGCTCGAGCATCTCCGTGACCACCATCTTCCCGTTGTAGGTGGTGTTCTTCGGCGAGCCCGCGGTGATCGGCACGGTGGCCAGCAGATCACCGTCGCGGCGCACCTGCATGGTGTGCTCCGCCGCGTCCACCAAGGAGACCTGACTGCGCCCCACGGTGAAGGAGAACGACTTGTCCTGGAGCCCGTAGACCCCGGGCGCCCCCTCGACGTCGCGCAGCCCGAGGGCGACGGTGACCCGGGTGCCGGGCGCCCAGTACTCCTCGGGCCGGAAGTCGAGCCGGGTGGAGCCGAACCAGTGGGGCCGCACGTCCACCGCCGGTTCGGCGGTGACCCGGACGGCCCGCTGGACCGCGGCCCGGTTCTCGATCTCGCGGTTGAACTCCAGCGACACGATCATCCCGGTGCCCACGGTGGAGCGGTTCTCCGGCGTCACGTAGCCGATGAAACGCTTTTCGGGGACGTAGGTGGTGAAGGTGGTGTGCCGGGCCGAGCGGTTGCCGTCGCGGTCCAGGGCCACCGCGTCGACGGTGTAGCGGGCGGCGAGCCCGAGCCGGTGGCCGTCCGGCCGCCAGCTCAGGCCGTCCGCGGCGATCCGGCCCGGCACCGGTGTCTCCTGGGCGTCCTGCGACCTGACGACCTTCACCGACTCCAGCCGCCCGCCGGGCACCCGGACCAGCAGAGGGGTCTGCGGCCGCACGCCCTTGGCGCCGTCCTGCGGGGTGACCCGGATGACGTCCTCGGGGGCCGGGGGTTTGCCGAGCACCCGGTCGAGTCCGCTCCGGCTGTCCGCGCCGGTGCAACCGGCCGCCCCGGCGAGTAGTCCTGCCCATGTCAGTACGGCGGCCAGTGCGACCCCCGCGCGCCCTGCGCGCCCATGTACGTGCCTCACACTGTGCCCAACGAGCGGGCATGCTCCGGGGAAACGTGAGTGCGAGGGCCGCTCTGGGCAGAAATGGGGGGAGGACGACCTGACGAGGAGCCGCGGCCGGGACACCGCGCGCTCTTTTCCCCCGTCGTCCCACGAGCCGCGGGAGGCTGAACGGTGTCCAGCGCAGCCGAGCAGGAGGCGGTGGCCGAGCGCGCCACGCCGGACACCGTCGTGAACGGTGCGTCGCGCAAGGTGCCGGGTCCACCCGTGTGGCCCGGCGCGTCCACACCCCTGGGCGCCCGGTTCCGGGTCGGCCCGGACGGCGTCGCGGGCACCAACTTCGCGCTGTGGGCGGGCGGGGCGGAGGCGGTCGACCTGTGCCTGTTCGACGAGAGCGGCCGGGAGACCCGCGCCCGGCTCACCGAGCTCACGCACGAGATCTGGCACGGCTTCGTGCCGGGCGTCATGCCGGGCCAGCGCTACGGCTACCGGGTGCACGGCCGCTGGGACCCGTGGACCGGCGGCCGCTGGAACCCGGCGAAGCTGCTCCTGGACCCCTACGCGCGCGCCGTGGACGGCGACTTCCGGCTGCCGCCGGAGGTCTACGGGCACGTCCGCGACTGGCCCCAGCAACAGGTCGCCGACACCGTGCGCGACGAACGGGACTCCGCGCCGCACGTCCCCAAGGGCGTCGTCGTGCACGACGACGACGACTGGGCCGACGACCGCCGCCCCAAGACCCCCTGGGCGGACTCCGTGATCTACGAGCTGCACGTGCGGGGCTTCACCCGGCTGCACCCGGAGATCCCGCCCGAGCTGCGCGGCACGTACGCCGGGCTGGCGCACCCGGCGGCCGTGGCGCACCTGACGGAGCTGGGCGTCACGGCGGTGGAGCTGCTGCCGGTCCACCAGTTCGCGCACGAGGACCACCTGCTGCGCCGCGGCCTGCGGAACTACTGGGGCTACAACTCGATCGGCTACTTCGCCCCGCACGCCGGGTACGCCGCCGCCGGCACCACCGGCCAGCAGGTCGGCGAGTTCAAGCGGATGGTCCGCGCCCTGCACGCGGCCGGCATCGAGGTGATCCTCGACGTCGTCTACAACCACACGGCGGAGGCCGGCGAGCTGGGGCCGACGCTGTCCCTCAAGGGCATCGACAACCGCGGCTACTACCGCCTCCAGTCCGACGCCCGGCGCTACGCCGACTACACGGGCTGCGGGAACACCCTGCACGTGGTCCAGCCGCACGTGCTGAGGCTGATCACCGACTCGCTGCGCTACTGGGTCACGGAGATGGGTGTCGACGGCTTCCGCTTCGACCTGGCGGCGGCGCTGGCCCGCTCCATGCACGACGTCGACATGCTGTCCCCGTTCCTGGCGGTGATCGCGCAGGACCCGGTGCTGCGCCGGGTGAAGCTGATCGCGGAGCCCTGGGACGTGGGCTCCGGCGGGTACCAGGTGGGTGCCTTCCCGCCGCTGTGGACCGAGTGGAACGACCGCTACCGCGACACCGTGCGGGACTTCTGGCGCCACGCGCTGCCGGACGTGCGGGAGATGGGCTACCGGCTGTCGGGGTCGAGCGACCTGTACGCGTGGGGCGGGCGCCGGCCGTACGCGTCGGTCAACTTCGTCACCGCGCACGACGGCTTCACCCTGCGCGACCTGGTGTCGTACGACCGCAAGCACAACGAGGCCAACGGCGAGGGCAACCGGGACGGCACCAACGACAACCGCTCCTGGAACGGCGGGTCCGAGGGCGACACCTCCGACGAGGGGGTACGGGCGCTGCGGCGCCGGCAGCTGCGCAACCTGCTGACGACGCTGCTGCTGTCCACGGGCGTGCCGATGCTGGTCGCGGGCGACGAACTGGGGCGCACGCAGCGCGGCAACAACAACGCCTACTGCCAGGACAACGAGATCAGCTGGGTGGACTGGGGGCTGCTGGAGGAGCCGGGGTGGCGGGCGCTGTTCGACCTCACGTCCCGGCTGATCGCGCTGCGCCACCGCCATCCGGTGCTGCGCCGCCGCGCGTTCTTCTCCGGACGGGCGCACTCGGCGGACGGGCTGCGCGACCTCGCCTGGTTCACCGAGCGGGGCACGGAGATGACCGAGGGGGACTGGTACGCGCCGGCGGCGACCCTCGGGATGTACCTGTCCGGGCGGGACATCCCCGGCCGGGACGAACGGGGCGTCCCGATCACCGACGACAGCTTCCTCGCCGTGCTGCACGCCGGGGAGCAGCCGGTGAGCTTCGTGCTGCCCGGGCCGCCGTGGGCGGAGCGCTACGAGGTGGTCGTCGACACGTCGAGGGAGGACCAGGGGGCGGCGCCGGGGGTGACGCATCCGGCGGGGGTGCCGGTGACCGTGCCGGGGCGGGCGGTCCTGTTGCTGCGGGTGCTCGGCTGACACGACGCCCCAGGTGACGACTCCCCCGGTGATACGGCTCTCCGGGTGACACGACGACCGGACGGCGGGGCGCCCCGGACGGTACGGCGCCTCGGTCGACGCGTGTCCCGCGACCGGCCGGACCCGCAGGTCGTAGGACCGATGGCCGAGCCCGACGGGACCAAAACCCGTTGGGCGTTGTCAGTGCCGGTCCGTAGGCTCGCGGGTGATGCCCAGGACACCTGCAACCCCCGCCGACCGTTCAGCCGTCCGCTCGCTGCTGCGTCTGTGGCCGTACGTGCGTCCGGTGCGCCTGCGGCTGTCCACGGCCGCCTTCGTCGCCGTCCTCGCGTCCTGTACGGGGCTGGTCATCCCGCTCGTCCTGAAGTGGATGGTGGACGGGCCGGTCGCCGACCGGGACACCGCCGGCGTGTGGCTCGGAGCGCTCTGGCTGCTGCTGCTCGGCTTCGCGGAGGCGCTGCTGTTCGGCATGCGGCGCTGGCTGGTGGCGCGTCCGCTGTCGCACGTCGAGGCGGAGATGCGGGCGGATCTGTACGGGCGGCTCCAGCGGCTGCCGGTGGCCTTCCACGACCGCTGGCCCTCGGGGCAGCTGCTGTCCCGGGCGACGGCCGATCTCGGGCTGCTGCGCATGTTCCTCGCGTTTCCCCTGACGTTCCTGCTGGTCAACTCGGTGACGATCGTCCTCGGCGTCGCCGTCATGCTGGTCCAGGACTGGCGGCTGGGGCTGGTCGTCCTCGGCCCGGCCGTCCCCGTCGTGGTGATGTGCGTGCTCTTCGAGCGCCGCTACGCGCACGTGGCGCGGCGTGCCCAGGACCAGGTCGGCGATCTGACGACGGTGGTCGAGGAGAGCGTCCTCGGGATCCGGATCATCAAAGGCTTCGGCCGGCACCGCACCCAGGCGCGGGCCTTCCGGGAGCTGTCGCGGAGCCTGCGCGGCACGGAGCTGCGCAAGGCCCGGCTGCTGGCCACCATCTGGGCCGTCATCGTGACGCTCCCCGAGCTGGCCATCGGCGCCGCGCTGGTGCTCGGCGTCGTCCGGGTCGCGGACGGCGAGCTGTCCGCGGGCACCCTGGTCGCCTTCCTGTCCACCGCGCTGGCGCTGCGCTGGCCGGTGGACTCGATCGGGTTCCTGCTGGCGATGAGCCAGGAGGCGGCCACGGCGACGGAGCGGTACTTCGAGGTGATGGACGAGGAGCCGGAGGAACCCGGCACACCCTCGGGCCGCACCGCGGACACGGGCGGCGCCGAGCGCCCCGCCGAAGACGCGCCCTCCGGCGGCGCCGGGCCGCCCGTGCCGTCCGGCGGAGGTCTGCGGTTCCACGGCGTCACCTTCCGCTATCCCGACGCCTCCCCCGACTCCCCGCCCACCCTCGACGGCGTCGACCTGCACATCCGCTCCGGCGAGTCGATGGCGCTGGTCGGGGCGACCGGCAGCGGGAAGACCACCCTCACGGCCCTGGTCCCCCGGCTGCACGAGGTGACCGCCGGCCGCATCACCCTCGACGGCGAGGACATCACCGCCCTGTCCCGCGCGCAGCTGCGCGCCCGCGTCGCCGTCGCCTTCGAGGAGCCCACCCTCTTCTCGGCGACCGTCGGCGAGAACGTCCTGATGGGCGCCGACGACGACGCGGGCCCCGTCGAGCTGGAGCGGGCGCTGGACGTGGCGCAGGCCCGGTTCGTGCACGACCTGCCGCAGGGCGTCGAAACCCAGGTCGGCGAGCAGGGGCTCAGTCTCTCCGGCGGTCAGCGCCAGCGCCTCGCGCTGGCCAGAGCCGTCGTCGGGCGGCCCGGCTTCCTCGTCCTGGACGACCCGCTCTCGGCGCTGGACGTGCACACCGAGGCCGCCGTGGAGGCCGCGCTGCGCCAGGTCCTCAGCGGCACCACGGCGCTGATCGTGGCGCACCGCCCGTCCACCGTGCTGCTCGCGGACCGGGTCGCCCTGCTGTCCGGCGGGCGCGTCACCGCCGTGGGCACCCACCACGAACTGCTGCGCACCAACAGCGAGTACGCCCACCTCATGTCCGGAGAGGAATCCGGCGCCCGGTTCGCGCACCAGGAGGCCGACCGCCGATGACCGCTCCCACCACCGCTTCGGCCTCCGCCGTCGCCGACGACGACGCCGAGGCCGCCCCGCGGACCACCGCCGACGACCCCTTCGACAGGGACGTCCTGCCGGCCCCGCCCGGCGCGACGGGCGCGCTCCTGCGTTCGCTGCTGGCGCCCCTGCGGGCCCGGGTCGCGTTCACCTCGCTCCTGCTGCTGCTCCAGCAGGCGGCCGTGCAGGCGGGTCCGCTGCTGGTGGCGTACGCCATCGACCGGGCGGTGCCGGCGTTCCGCGCCGGCGACGACGGCCCGCTGGTCGCTGTGGGCGTCGGCTACCTGCTGTGCGCGCTGGCCTCCGGCGGACTCCAGTACGCGTTCCTGATCGCCTCCGCCCGCGTCAACCAGGACGTGCTCCTGGACCTGCGCGGCCGGATCTTCCGGCACGCGCAGGCGCTGAGTCTCGACTTCCACGAGCGCTACACCTCGGGCCGGCTGATCTCCCGCTCGACCAGTGACGTGGAGGCGCTGCGCGAGCTCCTCGAGGAGGGTCTCCAGGAGCTCGTGACGGTCGTGCTGTCCTTCCTGTCCATCTCCGCGATGCTGCTCTGGCTGGACCTCGGGCTGGGCGCGGTCGCGGTGGCCTCCTTCGGCCCGCTGTACCTCCTCGTCCGGCTCTACCAGCGGCGGGCCGGCCGGGTCTACGCCGCCCGCTCCACGGCGATCGCGGCCGTGATCGTGAAGTTCGTCGAGACGATGAACGGCATCCGGCCGGTGCGGGCCTTCCGCCGCGAGGCCGTCAACGACGAAGGCTTCCGCGTCCTGAACCGGCGGCACGAGCGCAGGAACGGCGACGCCCTGCTGGAGATGGCCCGTTACGTCGTCGGATCGCGGCTGGTCGCCAACAGCGCGGTCGCGGTGATCGTCCTGTGGGGCGCGATGCGGGTCGCGGACGGCTCGCTGGAGCTGGGAGTGCTGGCCGCGTCCGTGCTCTACCTGCGACGGCTGTACGACCCGATCGACCGGCTGGGCATGTTCCTCAACTCCTACCAGTCGGCGGCCGCCTCGCTCCACAAGATCGCGGGGCTGCTCGCGCAGACGCCGTCCGTTCCCGAGCCGGCCGTTGCGCTGCGGCTCCCGCCCCTGGAGACCGAGCTGCCGGGCCGCGAGGTCGTCTTCGACGACGTCTCCTTCAAGTACCGCACGGGCGGCGAGGTCCTGCCCCGTTTCGGCCTCACCCTGCCCGCCGGGCAGACCGTGGCCGTGGTCGGCTCGACCGGCGCGGGCAAGTCCACACTGGCCAAGCTGCTGGCCCGTTTCTACGACCCGTCCGCGGGGCGGGTGCTGCTGGACGGGGTCGATCTGCGCGACCTGGACCTGCCCGAACTGCGGCGCGGGGTGGTCATGGTGACGCAGGAGGCGTTCCTGTTCTCCGGCACGGTCGCCGAGAACATCGCCATCGGGCGGCCGGACGCGGACCGGGCGGAGATCGAGCGGGCGGCCAAGGCGATCGGGGCGCACGAGTTCATCAGCGCGCTGCCCGACGGCTACGACACCGACGTCCGCAAGCGCGGGGGGCGCATCTCGGCCGGCCAGCGCCAACTGGTGGCCTTCGCGCGGGCGTTGCTCGCCGACCCGGCGGTGCTGATCCTCGACGAGGCGACCAGCTCGCTCGACGTCCCGGGCGAGCGGGCCGTGCAGGCGGCGATGACGACGGTGCTGAAGGGCCGCACGGCGGTGGTGATCGCGCACCGGCTGTCGACCGTGGAGATCGCCGACCGGGTCCTGGTCATGGAGCACGGCCGGATCGTCGAGGACGGCAGCCCGGACGCGCTGATCGCCGGCACCGGCCGGTTCGCGGACCTGCACCGGGCCTGGCGGGACAGTCTCGCCTAGCGGCCCGCGGGACGGGGAGGTCACGGGGATCACGGGTGCCGGAAGGACGGGTGGATGATCGACGCGTACGAGGATCCCGGGACGCCCGACCGCCGCGGCGGCTGGGCGTACCTGGCCTGGCTGGTGCGCTGCCAGCCGTGGCGGTCGCTGGCCGGGGCGGCCTTGGCCAGCGTATGGATGGTGCTGCTGGCCGCGGCGCCCTACCTGCTGTCCAGGGCCGTGGACGACGGTCTCGAACCCGGTGACACGGGGGCGCTGGTGGGCTGGACCACGGCGCTGTTCGTGGTGGGCGCGCTCAACGCATGGATCAGCATCATGCGCCACCGCACCATGACCCGGGTGCGCATGGACGCCTACCTCCGCACCACCAAGGTCGTCGTCGGACACACGGTCCGGCTCGGTGCCGCCCTGCCGCGCCAGGTGAGCACCGGGGAGGTCGTCACCATCGGCGTGAGCGACGTGCACACGATCGCGGGCGCCCTGACGGTGGTGGGGCCGGGCGTCGGCTCGGTCGTCGTCTACGTCTTCGTCGCCGGACTGCTGCTGTCGGTGTCGCCGCTGCTCGCCGCGGTCGTCCTGCTGGGGATGCCGGCGGTCGCGGTGCTGGTCGGGCCGCTGATGTCACGGTTGCAGGGCACGGAGACCGAGTACCGGGAGCGGCAGGGCGTGCTCACCGCGCGGATCGGTGATCTCGCGGCCGGGCTGCGGGTGCTCAACGGGCTCGGCGGCAAGGGGCTGTTCGCGGACTCCTTCGGCCGGGACTCGCGGCGGCTGCGCGAGCAGGGCTACCGGGTCGGCGCGGTCACCAGCTGGATGCAGGCGCTCGGGACGGGCCTGCCGACGCTGTTCCTCGCGGTGGTGACCTGGCTGGCGGCCCGGCTCGCCGCCCAGGGGGACCTGACGGTGGGCCAGCTGGTGTCGGTGTACGGCTATGTCGCCGTCCTGGTCGGGCCGGTGGCGTTCCTCGTGGACATGGGCTACCAGCTCGGCAGGGGGGTGGTGGCGGCCCGGCGCGTGGTGGACCTGCTGCGGCTGGAGCCGGATCCCGACACCGCGCCCGGCACCGTCCCCGGGGGCGCGGACGCGCCGGGCGAACCGGCGGCGCTGCACGATCCCGCCTCGGGTGTGCACGTGGCGCCGGGCCGGCTGACGGCCTTGGTCGGCGCGCGGCACGCGGAGGTGTCCGCCGTCGTGGACCGGCTCGGGCGCTACGGTCCCTCGGACGCCACCTGGGGCGGTGTACGGCTGGACGCCGTGCCGCTGGACCGGGTCAGGGCCGCGATCCTGGTCGCCGACCCCGAGGCCGACCTGTTCGCCGGATCCCTGCGCGAGGTGGTGGGCGGACGGCGCGAGCCCTCCCCGGCCCGGGTGGCGCGGGCGGTCCGGGCGGCGGCCGCCGACGACATCGTGCAGGGGCTGCCGCAGGGGCTCGCCTCGCCCGTGACCGCGCAGGGACGCAGCCTTTCCGGGGGCCAGCGGCAGCGGGTACGGCTGGTGCGGGCGCTGCTCGCCGATCCCGAGGTCCTGCTGGCCGTGGAACCGACGTCGGCGCTCGACGCCCACACGGAGGCGGCGGTCGCAAAGGGGCTGCGCACGGAGCGGGCCGGCCGGACCACGGTCGTGACCACGACCTCCCCGCTGCTGCTGGCCCGGGCGGACACCGTGCACTACCTGGTCGACGGGAAGGTGGCGGCGAGCGGCCGCCACCGGGACCTGCTGGAACGGGAACCGGGCTACCGGACCCTGGTGGCCCGCGACACGGACGACACGGAAGCCCACGACGCGGAGACGGACGCGGACGCCGGGGCGGGTACGGACGCCGGGGCGGGTGCGGGCGTGGACACGGGGGAGGCCGTGCGATGACGGTGGCCGACGGGACCGCGGGACGGCTGCCGGTCGCCGGGCCCGCCGAGGTGCGCCGGGCGGCGGCCCGGCTGCTGCGCGCCGACCGGCGCGCGTTCGCCGGCGTCCTCGCCCTGAACGTGCTCGCCGCCGGGGCCGGGCTGGCCGGCCCGTGGCTGCTGGGACGGATCATCGACGAGGTGCGGGCCGGGCACGGCACCGCGTCCGTGGACCGGCTCGCGGCGGCCATCACGGTGTGCGCGGTCGCCCAGCTGCTGCTGACCCGCTGGGCGCGGTACGCGGGGCACCGCTTCGGCGAGCGGACGCTGGCCCGGGTGCGTGAGGAGTTCGTCGGGCGGGCGCTGGCGCTGCCCGCGTCCGTGGTGGAGCGGGCCGGCACCGGCGATCTGACCACGCGCGGCACGGCCGATGTGGCCGCCGTGGGCACGACCCTGCGCGACGCCGGGCCCGAGCTGCTGGTCTGCACGGTCCAGGCGCTGGTCACGCTCGGCGCGGTGTTCCTGATCGACCCGCTGCTCGGAGCGATCGGGGTGCTGGGGCTGACCCCGATCTGGTTCGCGTTGCGCTGGTACCTGCGGCGGGCCCGGGCCGCCTATCTCGCGGAGGGCGCGGCCACCTCGGAGGTCGCGGAGATCGTCGCCGCCACGGCGTCCGGGGCCCGGACGGTCGAGGCGTTCCGGCTGCGGGAACGGCGGACGGCGGCGAGCCGGGACGCGCTGGAGACCTCGCGCCGCACCCGCTTGCGCACCCTGGGCCTGCGCTCGGTGTTCTTCCCGGTGATCGAGGTGTCGTACTCACTGCCGGTGGCGGGCGTGCTGCTGCTGGGCGGCGTGCTGCACGCGCGCGGTGCGATGAGTCTGGGGGCGGTGGTGGCGGCCGCGCTGTACCTGCGTCAGTTCACCGAACCGCTCGACCAGATCCTGCTGCGCGTCGAGCAGCTCCAGAGCAGCGGCGCCTCGTTCGCCCGGGTGGAGGGGCTGGCCCGCGCGCCGCGCACCGGGCCTGCCGGCGGGGCGCCCGTCCCGGCGGACGACCGGATCGACGTGACCGGCGTGCGGTACGCGTACGAGCACGGCGGCGAGGTGCTGCGCGGAGTCGATCTGACGGTGCGGCCCGGGGAACGGCTCGCCGTCGTCGGTCCGTCGGGCGCGGGCAAGACCACGCTGAGCAGGCTGCTGGCCGGCGTGGACGCGCCGGGCACGGGCACGGTGACGGTGGGCGGGGTGCCGGTCGCGGATCTGGCGCCGGAGACGCTGCGCCGGCAGGTCGTGCTGGTCACCCAGGAACACCATGTCTTCCTCGGCACGGTCCGTGAGAACCTGCTGATCGCCGAACCGGCTGCCGACGACGCGCGGTTGTGGGCGGCGCTGGCCTCGGTCGGCGCCGCGGGCTGGGTCGGGGAGCTGCCCGGCGGCCTGGACACCGTGCTCGGTACGGGTGAACGCCGCACCGACGGATCCCAGGCGCAGCAACTCGCCCTGGCCCGGGTGGTGCTGGCCGACCCGCACACGCTGATCCTGGACGAGGCGACGGCCCTGCTGGACCCGACGACGGCCCGGCACACCGAACGCGCGCTGGCCGCCGTGCTCCGGGGCCGGACGGTCATCGCCATCGCCCACCGTCTGCACACCGCGCACGACGCGGACCGGGTCGCCGTCATGGAGGACGGCCGGCTCACCGAACTCGGCACCCATGACGCGCTGGTGGCGTCCGGCGGGCGGTACGCGGCGCTGTGGCGGACGTGGCACGGGGAAAGGGACGGGGCGGGAACCGGGGCCGCGGCAGAGGCCGGGGCTGGAAAAGGGGACGGCGCAGAGGGCGGCGACGACGCCGGGCGGAGCCGGAGCGAGAGCCCGGCCTGAGGTCCTGCCGGGGTCCGTCCCGGGCGGGAGCGGCCCGGAAACCACGGGTCCGCATATCGAACATGAATTCCCGGACAACGAACCGTTTCCGGCCAACTTTCTGACGCGCTCCTGACAGACAGCGCAATCCACTGCCACTCTTCCCACTGCTGGTTCACAGCAACCCCACAGCTACGCCCGCTCCATGCGCACGCTCCACGTTCCGCCTTTGTTCTGCGTACCGCCTCTGTCGTGCCCGCACGGCTCACCCGCCGTCGGGTCTCCCCTGGCCGCGTGACCCGCGGCCGCGCAGAAGGAGTCAGTGTTGAGCAGCAGTCTCTCTCGCAGACGCACCCCCCACACCCCCCGTCGCGCCGCGGCCGTCGCCCTCGTCGGCGTCTGCGCGCTCATCGCCGCCGCCGTACAGTCCGGCGCCGCGGTCGCGGCCCCGGAGGGCACGCCGCAGGCGGGCCGGGCGAACCCGGGCGCCGAGTCCGTGCGCCTCACCCCCGCCCAGCGCGCCGCGCTGATCCACGAGGCGGACGCCGGCAAGGCGGCCACCGCCAAGCAGCTGGGCCTGGGCGCCAAGGAGGCGCTCGTCGTCCGTGACGTCGTCAAGGACGCGGACGGCACCCTGCACACCCGCTACGAGCGCACCTACGGCGGACTGCCGGTCCTCGGCGGCGACCTCGTCGTCCAGACCGCCGCGTCCGGCGCCACCGAGGACGTCACCAAGGCCACCCGGGCCGCCATCAAGGTCGCCTCGCTCTCGCCGGCCCTCAGCGCGGCCAAGGCGCAGAAGCAGGCGCTGAGCCTCGCCACGGCGGCCGGCGCCGAGAGCCCGGCCCTCAACCGGGCGCCGCGCACGGTGATCTGGGCGGCGAACGGCACCCCGGTCCTGGCGTACGAGACGGTCGTCGGGGGCCTCCAGGAGGACGGCACCCCCAACGAGCTGCACGTCGTCACCGACGCGGCCACCGGCAAGAAGCTCTACGAGTACCAGGGCGTCGAGACCGGCATCGGCAACACCATGTACAGCGGCCAGGTCACCCTGGGCACCACGCAGTCGGGTTCGACGTACAACCTGACCGACGCGGCACGCGGCGGACACAAGACGTACAACCTGAACCGGGGCACCTCCGGCACCGGCACCCTCTTCTCGGGCCCGGACGACACCTGGGGCAACGGAGCGGCGTCGAACACGGAGACCGCGGGCGCCGACGCCCACTACGGCGCGGCCCTGACCTGGGACTACTACAAGAACGTGCACGGCCGCTCCGGCATCAGGGGCGACGGGGTCGGCGCGTACTCCCGGGTCCACTACGGCAACAACTACGTCAACGCGTTCTGGCAGGACAGCTGCTTCTGCATGACGTACGGCGACGGCTCGGGCAACACCCACCCGCTCACCGCCATCGACGTGGCCGGCCACGAGATGACGCACGGCGTCACCGCCAACACCGCGGGACTCAACTACAGCGGTGAGTCCGGCGGCCTCAACGAGGCCACCTCGGACATCTTCGGCACCTCCGTCGAGTTCTACGCCCAGAACTCCTCCGACGTCGGCGACTACCTCATCGGCGAGGAGATCGACATCAACGGCGACGGCTCGCCGCTGCGTTACATGGACAAGCCGAGCAAGGACGGCTCGTCGAAGGACAGCTGGTACTCCGGGATCGGGTCGGTGGACGTCCACTACTCGTCCGGCCCGGCGAACCACTTCTTCTACCTGCTGAGCGAGGGCAGCGGCGCGAAGGTCATCAACGGCGTGAGCTACAACTCGCCGACCTCGGACGGCCTTCCGGTCACCGGCATCGGCCGGGACAAGGCGGAGAAGATCTGGTTCCGCGCGCTCAGCACCAAGTTCACCTCGACCACCAACTACGCGGCGGCGCGCACCGGCACCCTCGCGGCGGCGGGCGAGCTGTACGGCACGACCTCCACCGAGTACAAGGCGGTGCAGGACGCGTGGGCCGCTGTCGCGGTCGGCGCCCGGTCCGGCGGGGGCGGCGGCGGAGGCACCTCGTTCGAGAACACGGCCGACGTATCGATTCCGGACAACGGGGCGGCGGTGACCTCCTCGGTCACCGTCTCCGGCCGGACCGGCAACGCGCCCTCGAACCTCGCGGTGGGCGTCGACATCGTGCACACCTACATCGGTGACCTCCAGGTGCAGCTGGTCGCCCCCGACGGCTCGGCGTACACGCTGAAGGCGTACGGCACCGGCGGCAGCACGGACAACATCAACACCACGTACACCGTGAACGCGTCTTCCGAAGTCGCCAACGGTGTATGGAAGTTGCGGGTCCAGGACAACGCGGCCCAGGACACCGGCTACATCAACAGCTTCAAGCTGACCTTCCCGTAGGCCGCGCGCCCGCACGGGCCGCGCACAGACGTCTGCAAGGCAGCGCACAGGGTGCCGTCCCGGAGGTCCCACCCCTCCGGGACGGCACCCGCTTTTTACCGCCGCCATACCCACGCCCTGTTGGCCTTTTACCGAGGTCAAGTCCGTTTACATTCCGGCAATGTTCACTCGGTAGACGGTTTTCGGCCAACATCACTTCGGGGTCCTGACATGTACGCGCCTTGATGCCAGTCTTCGTGTCACCCGCCGCACAACTTCACAGCCGCCACGGCCGGCCGCCCCACGCCGACCGGGCACCCCCACACCCAAGGAGCTTGTGTGACCTCCCTCTACGCGCGTCACAAGCGCACCACTCTGGCCATCGCCACCGCCGTCGCGGCCGGAGCCCTGGTCACCACCGGACTGACCTCCGGTACCGCCGCCGCCCAGACCCCGGCTGAGGCCGGCGGCAAGTCCGCCCCGCTGGCCGCACCGGTCCAGCTGTCGGCCGCCGCCCGCACGACGCTCATCAAGCAGCAGCAGGCCGACGCTCCCGAGACCGCCCGGACCATAGGCCTCGGCACCAAGGAGGCCCTGGTCGTCAAGGACGTCGTCAAGGACGCCGACGGCACGGTCCACACCCGGTACGAGCGCACCTACGGCGGACTGCCGGTCCTCGGCGGCGACCTCGTCGTCCACGAGTCCGCGAGCGGCGCGGCCAAGGGCGTCACCAAGGCCAACCCGGCCACCATCAAGGTGGCCACGCTGACCGCGAAGGTCGCCCCGGCCAAGGCCGAGAAGCAGGCCCTCACCGCCGCCAAGGCCGTGGGCTCCGAGTCCACCTCGGCCGACCAGGCACCCCGCAAGGTGATCTGGGCCGCGGGCGGCACCCCGGTCCTTGCCTTCGAGACGGTCGTCGGCGGTCTCCAGGACGACGGCACCCCGAGCGAGCTGCACGTCATCACCGACGCGGCCACCGGCAAGAAGCTCTACGAGTACCAGGGCATCGAGACCGGCACCGGCAAGAGCCTCTACTCGGGCACGGTCACGCTGGGCACGACGCTGTCGGGCTCGACGTACCAGCTGACCGACGGCACCCGCGGCGGCCACAAGACGTACAACAAGTCGCACACCACGACCTCCTCGGCGGGCACGCTCTTCACCGACGCGGACGACACGTGGGGCACCGGCGCGGCCTCCAGCTCCACCACGGACCAGACGGCCGCCGTCGACGCCGCCTACGGCGCGCAGGTCACCTGGGACTTCTACAAGTCCACCTTCGGCCGCAGCGGCATCAAGAACAACGGCGTCGCCGCCTACTCCCGCGTCCACTACGGCAACGCGTACGTCAACGCGTTCTGGGACGACAGCTGCTTCTGCATGACCTACGGCGACGGCTCGGGCAACACCCACCCGCTGACCTCGCTGGACGTGGCCGGCCACGAGATGAGCCACGGCGTCACCTCGAACACGGCGGGCCTGAACTACAGCGGTGAGTCCGGCGGCCTCAACGAGGCCACCTCCGACATCTTCGGCACGGGCGTGGAGTTCTACGCGGCCAACTCCAACGACGTCGGCGACTACCTCATCGGCGAGAAGATCAACATCAACGGCGACGGCACGCCGCTGCGTTACATGGACAAGCCCAGCAAGGACGGCGGCTCGTCGGACTACTGGTCCTCCACCGTCGGCAACAAGGACGTCCACTACTCGTCCGGCGTCGCGAACCACTTCTTCTACCTCCTCTCGGAGGGCAGCGGCTCCAAGACGATCAACGGCGTCACGTACAACTCGCCGACGTACAGCGGCACCGCGGTCACCGGCATCGGCCGCGCCAAGGCGCTCCAGATCTGGTACAAGGCCCTGACGACCTACTTCACGTCGACGACGAACTACAAGTCGGCGCGGACGGGCACGCTCAGCGCTGCCTCGGCCCTGTACGGCTCCACCAGCACCGAGTACAAGGCCGTCGCGGCGGCCTGGACGGGCGTCAACGTCAGCTGACGCGGACGCAGTGCGCACAGGGCGGCACCCGGGACGTTCTCGTCCCGGGTGCCGCCCTACGCTTGGGCCCCATGTCTTTGCAGGACTTCACCTACGCCGACGTCGGCGCGACCCGCGACCTGCCCGGCCACTGCCCCGAGGGCTTCCGCCCGCTCCACGTCCGCACCCGCCTCGGCGAGGGCCACGAGGTCTTCCGCCGCGCCGCCGAAGCGGTCATGACGTGGGAGATGCACCGCGCGCTGGGGGTCGGCATCGACACCTCGGCGCAGCGGGCGGCCCCCGACGTCGACGTCACGGTCACCGTGGCGGGCCTCATACGGGCCCCCTGCCGGGTGGTCTGGACGGTGGACGAACACCGGCGCGCCGGCTGGGCCTACGGCACCCTGCCCGGCCACCCCGAATGCGGCGAGGAGTCCTTCGTCGTCGACCGCACGGGAGACGGCACGGTGTGGCTGACGGTCTCCGCCTTCAGCCGGGCCGCCAAGTGGTACGCGAAGATGGGCGGCCCGGCCACCAGGGGCCTGCAACAGGCGTACGCCCGGCGGTGCGGGACGGTACTGCGGGGGCTCAGCGGCGGCGAGGAGTCGTAGCCCAAAGCCCTCCCGGGCACGTCGCCACCCGCCCGCCGCCGGGGAGCGGCCCGCGGGCGTCCGGCCTCAACGGGGCGCCGGGGCCACCGTCTTCGCCGGGTCCCCCGGCTTCCACTGCGCCGAGGTCCACTCCGGCGTCGGGGCCGGACGGGCCGGGGCGGGCGGCGGATTCGAGCCACGGTGGGGGTTCTGCGGGACGGAGCCCTTCGCACCCGAACCGCCGTCCGTGGTACCGGACCCGTTCGACCCGGTGGAACCGCCGCCCCCGCCCCCGCCCCCGCCCCCGCCAGCCTCCTTGCGGGGAGCGGGGGTCTTCGACCGCGCAGGCGTCGCGGGCGGGGTCGGTGTCGGTGTCGGTGTCGGGGACACGGCAGCCGTCCGGCCCGGGACCGGGCTCGTCGCGGCGGGACCGCTCGGCGAACCCGCCGGCGCGGACACCGAGGCGGCGGCCGGTGCGCTCGCCCCGTCGGCCGGGTCGGCGCCGCCGCTGGCACCGGCCGACGAGCATCCCGCCACGCCCAGCGCCACCAGGGCGACGGCGGTCCCCGTCACCGCCCACCGCAGCCGCCCCGCTCGCGGACTCCCCTGTCTCCCCGGTCGCCCCGCGCCGCCCGGTCCTTCTCCGCTCACGTGCCCCGCCCCGCCCGTCCACCGCTCCGGAATCCTGTGCGGATCATTGTGACGGACTGTCCGTCCCCTGTGCCCTCCGGGTGGCGCCCCTGCCCCGCCGGCCGCGACCGCGTACCGGCCCGGCCGTGCGGGTCACCGCGCCGCAGCGCCGATCTCCACCACCCGCGCCCAGGCGGGCGGGTCGTCCGGGACGTAGTCGGGGTCCTCCTCGTCGTAGGCCGCGGCGCCCCGCGGGAAGAGGCCGACGACCGTGCGGCAGGGCGGGCGGCTCTGCGGCCAGGGGGTCTGCCCGTCGGTGAGGACGACGATCACGTCGGGACGGGGCCTCGTCCCGAGCGCCCTGTCGAAGCCGGTGCGCAGATCGGTGCCGCCGCCACCCAGCAGCGGGATCCCCTCGGAGCGGCACAGCGGGTGCGCGACCCGGGCCGCCGCGTCGCAGGGCACCACGGTGACCAGATCGCGCCGGCCGCCCACGGCACGGGCGATCGCCGCGACCTCCAGCAGCGCGCTGCCCAGCTCGGTGTCGCTGACGGAACCCGACGTGTCGATCACCACGCACACCCGGGGCGGCCTGCGCCGCAGACTCGGCAGGACGACACCGGGCAGCCCCGCCGAACGGCGCGCGGGGCGGCCGTAGACGTAGTCCTCGCCCGCGCCAGGACCCGAGGCCGCCGAACGCACGGCCGCGCCCAGCAACTCCCGCCAGGGCTGCGGCGGATGGAAGGCCTCCTCCGCCCAGCGCTTCCACTGCCGCGGAGCGGAGCCCGGACTGCCGTTGATGCCCTGCGCCACCCGGAACCGCACCGCGTCCCGCTCCTCCTGGCTGAGCCCGCACGCGCCGTCGGGACCCAGTTCCCACTCCCGGTCCAGTCCGTCGGCGCCGCTGCCGCAGTCCAGCCAGGCGAGCCCCTCGGTGTGCGGTCCGAGCCGGAACCGGGTCAGGTACTCCTCCATCAGCTCCCCGTCGGGCAGCCCCAACGAGGCGGGGCGCACGGCGCCTTCGGGCTCGACCAGCCCGTCCCCGAACGCGTCGTCGTTGATCTCGCAGTCGGCGGCGATGTTCATCCGCAGCCGCTCCCCCGGCCCCGTCAGCCCGCGCTCCCGGGCCACCCGGTCGCTGCGCCCGTGATGGTCGCGCAGCAGGTGCGACACCTCGTGCACCCACACCGAAGCCAGTTCCTCCACCGGTGTCCGGTCCACGAACGCCGGTGAGACGTAGCAGCGCCAGTGCCGGTCGACCCCCATGGTCGGCACCTGCCGCGACGCGACGACGTGCAGGGCGAACAGCGCGGTCGCCAGATAGGGCCGCGCCCGCGCGGCCTGAAGCCGGGCGGCGAGCAACTTGTCGAGGTCCAGCACCGGGGCCGGGGGCCGTTGTGACACCGGTGGCGTCGTGGGCGGGGTCACCGGCCCGTCCGCGTCGTCGCGGCGATCCGCGCGGTCGCCCGGCCCGCCGCCCGGTCCGCCCGCCGGGACAGGGCCACGACGCCCGCGAGGCTCTCGATGGAGACGGGCACGTCCCAGTCCTCCCGGCGCAGGGTGGCCAGGGTCGTCGCGGGGACGACCACCAGGTCGGGGGCGCCCGTCTCCACCGCCTTGACCAGCAGCGCCCACGCCGCGTCCCAGCGGGGGCGGTCCGGCCGGGCGCGGACCGCCGCCACCACACCGTCGAGCACGGCCTGCCGCAGGTCGCCCCGCTCCGGGAGCACGGCGGCCACCGGGTCCGCGAGCAGCGTCTCGGGGTCCGGGAGGTCCAGCCGGTCCAGGCTCGCGAGGAGCTCCAGCCCGGGCCCGTCCCCGACCGTGCCCCTGACCAGTTGGGAGAGCACGTCCCGGGAGGAGCCGGCCGCGGTGGCGAAGGCGATCAGGACCAGGGTCATCTCCCAGCTCCGGGGCGACGGCCAGGGCCCGCCCCGGCGCGCCTCGGCGCTCGGCAGCCGGTGCACGAGCGCGGGGCGTGCGGTGAGCAGCCCGCACACCGCGCGGCGGGCGAACTCCACGGCCTGCGGGAGCCGTTCCGGGTCGAGCCGGGGCAGCGTGGCCCGCGGCCAGGTCCCGCCGAGACCGCGTACGACGACCTCGTGGTCGTGGGTCCATTGCAGATGGACGAACCGGTTGGCCAGCGGCGGGCTCAGTTCCCAGCCGTCGGCGGCCGAGGACCGCGGGTTGGCGGCGGCCACGATCCGCACGCCGGGCGGCAGTCGCAGGGAGCCGATCCTGCGTTCGAGCACCAGACGGAGCAGGGCGGCCTGCACGGCAGGCGGCGCGGTCGACAACTCGTCGAGGAACAGCAGCCCCTTGCCGGCCCGCACCAGCCGCACCGCCCAGTCCGGCGGGGCCAGCGGCACGCCCTGCACGGCGGGATCGTCCCCGAGGACGGGCAGTCCCGAGAAGTCCGACGGCTCGTGGACGCTGGCGATGACGGTGGTCAGCGGCAGGTCGAGGGAGGCGGCGAGCTGGGTCAGGGCCGCGGTCTTGCCGATGCCCGGCTCGCCCCAGAGCAGCACGGGCAGGTCGGCGGCGACCGCCAGCGTCAGCGCTTCGAGCTGGGTGTCGGGACGGGGCTCGGTGGCGGAATCCCGCAGCAGGGCCGACAGATCGGCGGCCACGTCGAGTTGAGAGGCGGCGGGGTCGGCGGGACCGGCAGGGCGGGCCGTCCCGGCCGGGGCGAAGGGCTTGTCGGTGGGGTCCGGAGGGGTGCGCGTGGGCATGAGGGATCACCTTCGGGTGTGTGGAGGGGCATGGGGGCGCGGGGCGTGGCCCCGGAGAACGGGCGCTGCGCAACCGCCGGGCGACGGCGTCACCGGTCGGCGGGCGGTCGACGGGCGGTCAGCGGGAAATCGTGTGGCGGGGGTGTGAGCGGTGGTGCGCGGGACGGGTGGGGCCCGGGCGGTGCCGGTGGGGCCCGGGCCCGGACAGGCCCGCGCGGAACAGGCCGTAGGAGATCCGGCGCCGCGCGGCCGTCTCCAGGGCGTCCCGCAGCGGGCCGTCCCGCAGGACGGCCCCGGGTCCGAGCAGCCCCTCCACGACGTCCAGGGCGCCGTCGACGTCCCCGTGGACGAGGCGTTCGCGTACTCCGGTGAGGCAGTCGGGGCGGCGATGGGCGTCGTCGACGGCCTGAAGACAGGGCAGCGGGGTGCCGGTCAGCGCGGCCAGCAGTTCCTCGCGCCGGAGTTCGTCGGGGCCGTGGTCGAGCGGGGCCAGCACCCCGTCGACCAGCCCGATGCGGTGCGGCTCGCCCCGGCAGTCCACGACATGCTGCCGTGCGCCGCCCCGGGCCGGTGCCGGGGCCGGACCCGGCGGGCGGTCCGGGTCCGCCGGGTCCGGTAGCCGACCGGGCGTCAGGGCCGAGGCGACGAGGGGATGGAGCCGGTCGGCCGAGATCGCACCGGCGCGGATCAGCTCCAGATCGGGCGGCACCCAGGTCGCCGCGTCCGGCAGGACCGGCAGGGACCTCCCGCGCCCGCCACCGGCGGAGGCGGTGAGGATCCGCGGCCCCGGCACCTCGACACCCGGCCCGGTGCCGAGGCCGACGGCGGGGCCGGATCCCGGGACGGTGCCGAAGCCGACCGCGGGGCCCGGACCTGGGCCGACGCCGAGCACCAGCCGCTGCCGCCCTCCGAGCCGCACGAGGACGGCCCCCGTGGCGGGACCGTCCCGGGTCGGCGCCCCGGCCCGCAGCAGGATCCCGGCCTCGTCCGCCCACCGGTCGACGGCGCAGCCGTGCCCGTCGGGCACGGCCGGCCCGGGGCCCGGCAGGGTGCCGCCGCCGTTCCCGGCCCGCACCCGCAGCTCGTCCGCCCGGCGTGCGTCCCAGAGGTGACGGTGCAGGTCGAGCCGGAACCGCCGGCTGGGCCGCGGATGGGGGTGCGCGCGGGCGTCGTGGGACCCGTCCCACAGGCCGAGGCTGAACCGCTGTCCGGCATCCGCCCAGGCGGGCGGGGTGCGGACCACGAGGTGCACGGGCCACCGGGTGTCGTCCCGCCCCGCGCCGCCGCCCGCGTACCGGGCCAGCGAGACGGTCACGCCGGGCCGCAGCAGCCCGTCGGGGGCGACCCTCGGCATGTGCCAGCGCAGCAGGTCGGGCGCCAGGTGACGCAGGTCGGCCCGGAGCCGGGAGGTGAGGTCGCGGCCGTGCTCGCGCGCCACGGTCCGCAGGTCGAGATCGACGTCGATGCCCGCCGCGGCGCAGGCCCCCGCCCAGTCGCCGGCACGGCGACGGGCGGTCGCGGTCTCGATCATGGAGGCCGGCACGGCGAACTCGCGCACGCGCAGCCAGAAGGAAAGGCGGGAATCCTCGTTCGCGGTGGGGGTGAGCATCAGCACTCACCTTGCGCGGACGGGTCCCCCGATCTGTCGACAGAAGGAGTAGTCATCGCCGGGAAGCGTAGCCCTCCCGTTCGAGGCCCGCCAGGAGTTTTCCGGGTGCCCCTCAGGTACGGGACACCACGCCGCAGCCGTCCTCACGGTTGTCGTCGAGTTCCTTGCTGCGGTCGTACGGATCGGTGGTCGGCCCGGTCGCGGGCGCGCCGGTGGGCTCGTCCGTCGTCCCGTTCGTCGAGAAGGCGGGGTGCAGATAGCCGTCGTAGACGTCACAGGCCGAGTTGCCGATGTTCTCGTCGTACTTCGCGACGGAGAGCTTCCCCGGGGTGGCGACGTACTTGGCGGGGTCGTAGACCTCGATGTCGAGCACCCGGCGGACGATGGTCCGCACCACCTCGGGCGGGGCGTCCTTGTCGACGCGCGTCAGCGGGTAGACGAAGGTGTAGTCGGCGTGGACGACGAGGGAGGCGCGCTCGCCGGCGGCGAACGTCATCCGGCCGCGCGTCTTGACCACCGAGCCGGCCAGGCGCAGTTGCGCGGGGTCGAAGCGGCTGAACATCGACAGCGGGTCGTGGTTCTTGTCCGGCTTCTTCAGCGCGGTCGTCAGCCGGTCCAGCAGGTCCTTCTGATGGGGGTCGAGCAACGCGAGGGCGGTCTCGGGGCGTCCGCCGCGCAGGGTGACGGGGTCCAGGTTGGCGTCGATCAGGAGCTTCCTGGTCCGCTCGAGCGCCTGCTCGACCTGCGCCCCGGACAGCTTCCCGACGGACTTCGCCTTCGGCAGGACGATGCCGGCCGCACCGTCGGCCCACTGCGCGGCCGGTGAGCCGGCGAACGGCCGGGCGAGGGTGGGTGTCTCGGGGTCGACGGCGGCGGGCGCGCCGCTCGGTGCCGCCGTCTCGGCGGGCAGCGGCGACGCGGCGACGGCGGGCTCGTGTCCGCCGGTGCCGAAGGGGTCGCCGGGCAGCAGCGACGGCCGCATGGCCACGGCCGCGAGCGCGACGGCGACGGGCAGCCCCAGGAAGATCCACAGCCGCCGCTTGCGCCGGGCCCTGGCGGTCGTCCCCCGCAGGTCCGGTACGCTGCGCCAGCCCTCGGGCAGCTCGCCCCGCGCCTCCTGCTGCCGCAGCCGCTCGGTGACCATACGGGCCCGCGCGGACGGCTCCTTGGGAGCGGAGTCGGGTATGCCCGCCGCGCTCTCCCGGAGGAACGTCGCCCACTCCTCGTCGGATATGGAACCGTCGGCCCCCGAAGGCCCCCCGCCCTTGTCCCCCTCCCCCTTGTCCGAACCGGATCTGTGCTCCTCGGAAGATCTGTCGGACACGCGCCCTCGGCCTCTCTGTGTGTAGGACAACCGAGCGCCAAAGCCTATGCCAGCCCGCCGGGGAGGCGTCGAGAGAAAGGGGGGCGCCGGCGTCGTCGACGGCGGCGCCCCCCGAGGGCGGTCAGCGCAGGAGGACTCCCGCTCCTTCCGTCGCGTCCTCGGACGGTACTTCCACCAGGCCCAGTTCCGCTCCGGAGGCCAGCAGGCGGTGGGACGGGAGGATGCGGACCGTGTAGCCGTAGGGGCCTGTCCGGTCCAGGGAGAGCGGGCCCTCGTAGAGCCAGCGGCCCTCCATGTCCGGGCCGCCCGCCGGCTTCAGCGGGACCGTCGCCGCGTCCGTGATGCGGTCCTCCTCGTCGACCCGGCCCGAGACGGCCTGCACCTCGACGTCGTCGGGGGTGAGGTCGCCGAGGCCGACGCGGACCCGCAGGGCGAGGGTGCTGCCGAGCTCGGCGTTGGTGGTGGCCACCGCCGTCTCGACGTGGTCCACCCGCACCGCGTGCCAGGCGGCACGCACCCGCTGCTTCCAGGAGGCGAGTTCGCGCGCCGTGTCGGGAACCATCGTCCGGTGCGCGTGGGCGGCGGGCGTGTAGAGCCGTTCGACGTATTCGCGGACCATGCGCCCCGCCAGCACCTTCGGGCCGAGCAGGGTGAGGGTCTGGCGGACCATCTCGATCCAGCGGTCCGGCAGGCCCGCCCGTCCGCGCTCGTAGAAGCGCGGGGTGATGCGCTGCTCGAGGAGGTCGTAGAGGGCCGCCGCCTCGATGTCGTCGCGGTGGTCGGGGTCGGTGCCGATGCCGTCCGCGGTGGGGATGGCCCAGCCGAAGTCGGGCTTGAACCATTCGTCCCACCAGCCGTCCAGCACGGACAGGTTGAGACAGCCGTTGAGCGCCGCCTTCATCCCGGACGTGCCGCAGGCCTCCAGGGGCCGCAGCGGGTTGTTGAGCCAGATGTCGCAGCCCGGGTACAGCTTCTGCGCCATCGCCATGCCGTAGTCGGGCAGGAAGACGATCCGGTGCCGGACACGGGGGTCGTCGGTGAACCGGACCAGTTCCTGGACCAGCCGCTTCCCGCCGTCGTCCGCCGGGTGCGCCTTGCCCGCGACGACGATCTGGACCGGCCGCTCCGCGTGCAGCAGCAGGTCCCTCAGCCGGTCGCGGTCCCTCAGCATCAGCGTCAGGCGCTTGTACGAGGGGACCCGGCGCGCGAACCCGATGGTGAGGACGTCCGGGTCCAGGACGCCGTCGATCCAGCCGAGTTCCGCGGTCCCCGCGCCGCGCTGGCGCCAGGAGGCCCGCAGTCGCTTGCGCACCTCGACCACCAGCTGCTCCCGCAGATCGCGGCGCAGTTCCCAGATGTCCTGGTCGGCGATGTCGGCGACGGCGTCCCAGCGGTCGGAGCCGCCGACGCTGAGGGCGTCCTCGGTGCGTCCGGGGCCGATCTGGCGGGCGCCGAGGCGCAGCACCTCGGGCGCGACCCAGGTCGGGGCGTGGACGCCGTTGGTGACGGAGGTGATCGGTACCTCCTCCGGGTCGAAGCCGGGCCACAGGCCGGCGAACATCTCCCTGCTCACCTGGCCGTGCAGCAGCGACACGCCGTTCGCGCGCTGGGCCAGCCGCAGGCCCATCACGGCCATGTTGAAGAGGTTCGGCTCACCGCCCGGGTAGGTCTCCATGCCGAGCCGCAGGACGCGGTCGACGGCGATGCGCGGCAGTTCCGCCTGGGGCCCGAAGTGGCGGGCGACCAGCTCGCGGTCGAAGCGGTCGATGCCGGCCGGGACGGGCGTGTGTGTGGTGAAGACGGTGCCGGCCCGGACGGCTTCGAGCGCGGAGTCGAAGTCCAGCCCGGTGTCGGACAGTTCGGCGATCCGCTCCAGACCGAGGAAGCCCGCGTGGCCCTCGTTGGTGTGGAAGACCTCGGGCGGGGCGTGGCCGGTCAGGCGGCAGTACGTGCGTACGGCCCGGACACCCCCTATGCCCAGCAGCATCTCCTGGAGCAGCCGGTGCTCGCTGCCGCCGCCGTAGAGCCGGTCGGTGACCCCGCGTTCGCCGAAGTCGTTCTCCTCGACGTCGGAGTCGAGCATCAGCAGCGGGACCCGGCCCACCCGCGCGAGCCAGACCCGGGCGTGCAGCTGCCGGCCCGCGGGCAGGGCGAGGGAGATCCGGGCGGGGGTGCCGTCGTCCTCCCTCAGCAGGCTGACGGGCAGCTCGTTGGGGTCGAGGACGGGGTAGTGCTCCTGCTGCCAGCCGTCCCGGGAGAGCGACTGGCGGAAGTAGCCGTGCCGGTAGAGCAGCCCCACGCCGATCAGCGGGACGCCCAGGTCGCTGGCGGCCTTCAGGTGGTCGCCGGCGAGGATGCCGAGACCGCCGGAGTACTGGGGCAGCGCGGCCGTGACGCCGAACTCGGGTGAGAAGTAGGCGACGGCGGCGGGCAGCCCGGCGGAGCGGGGCTGTGCCTGGTACCAGCGGTCGCCGGTCAGGTAGTCGTGCAGGTCGTCGGCGGCGGCACCGAGCCTGCGCAGGAAGCGCCGGTCGTCGGCGAGCTCGGCGAGGCGCGCGGCGCGCAGGCCGCCGAGCAGTCTGACCGGGTCCCCGTCGGAGAGGGCCCAGCGCTCGGGGTCGACGGACTGGAAGAGGTCGCGGGTCTCCGCGTGCCAGGACCAGCGCAGGTTGCGCGCCAGGTCGCTGAGCGGCCTGAGAGGTTCGGGGAGGAGGGGCCGGACGGTGAATCGACGGATCGCCTTCACATTCCACCTCGGCGTGCGTGAGGAACAGACGCACGGCGGTGTGCGTCCACGTCGTCTACGACGGTACCGGCGTCGGAGCGGCCCCCGCTGAGGGCTGGCCGCCCCCGTACCCATGCTTTTCGGACCGACCCACGACAACGGGCCGAAACCTGTTTCGTCCCGGTAGGCCACCTTGTGACCTGCCGCCCCGCACGAGAGGCTGCGCAGTGGCGTACCCCGGCGGGGCCACAGGGGTCACGGACGCCCGTGCCGCCGTCGTGCGCCGAGTCGAGGAGGGGAACTCGAACCATGGCACGGACGCGGACACGGCGTCTGCGCCGGGCGGTGGGCCGGCCGCGGTCGTCACGAGCGTCGTCTTTTCGGCCGTCGTCCCGCCCGCGGCGTGGCCCTTGCGGCCGTCGTCCCGCCCGCGTGCGCCGCGGCGGACGGCACGGCGCACGGCGCCGGGTGTCCCGGGTGTCCCGGCCGCCCCCGCCGGGCACCGCGACGGGAGCGGCCGGGCGGGCGCGGGCCGCGTCCGCGCAGGCCGGGCACGCGGCGGCCGTGGGCGGCGGCGGACGGCAGGGTCGGCGGCCGGGGGCCGGGTCCGCCGGAGGCGTTCCGCCGGGCCCGCTCTCCGGGCGGCAGAGCCCCGGGGCGGGCCCGGTCGGCCGCGGACATGGCCGGTCTTGTGTGGAGAAACGCGCACGAGTAGTTAACAAAGCGCCGGATTGCACACCCGAATAGGGTGGAAGGCTCCTCCGGTACTCCTCCGCAGGACCCCCTCCCCACCACATCCATCCGCCTACCCCCCGTTCGATGCGGACAGGAGCGGTCATGCCAGCAAGGCACCACCCGTCATCACCCCCGACGCCTCGCGACAAGAACAGCAAGAGCGGCAAGAGCGGCAAGGGCCTAGGGAAGGCCGAGGCCGCCGTGGATCCCGAGGCCCCCCGGAGCCCGCAGGCGCCCCGGAGCCGCGAGGGGACCGAGAGTTGCGGCGGCACCGCCGTGGGGCGCATACCCGTCCTCGACGTCCGTCCCCTGGTCCAGCAGGGGCGCCGGCCCGCCAAGGCGGTGACCGGTGAGACGTTCGAGGTCTCGGCCACCGTGTTCCGGGAAGGGCACGACGCGGTCGCCGCCAACGTCGTCCTGCGGGATCCTGAGGGCAGACCCGGCCCGTGGACGCCGATGCGCGAGCTCGCCCCGGGCACCGACCGCTGGGGCGCGGACGTCACCCCGGACGCGCCGGGCCACTGGACGTACACCGTGGAGGCGTGGAGCGATCCGGTCGGCACCTGGCGCCACCACGCGGAGATCAAGATTCCCGCGGGCATGGACACGGAACTGGTCCTGGAGGAGGGCGCCCGGCTGTACGAACGGGCGGTCGGCGGGGTCCCGGAGAAAGCGGGCCGGACCGTGCTGCGGACGGCGGCCGACGCGCTGCGCGACGAGTCCCGTCCGGCCGTCTCCCGGCTGGCGGCGGCGCTGACGCCGCAGGTGGACGCGGTGCTGGCCCGGTATCCGCTGCGGGAGCTGGTCACCGCGTCGCAGGCGTTGCCGCTGCTGGTGGAGCGGGAGCGGGCGCTGTACGGCTCGTGGTACGAGTTCTTCCCCCGTTCGGAGGGGACGGCGCAGACTCCGCACGGGACGTTCCGGACGGCCGCGCGGCGGTTGCCGGCCATCGCCGCGATGGGTTTCGACGTCGTGTACCTGCCGCCGATCCATCCGATCGGGACGACGTTCCGCAAGGGCCGCAACAACACCCTCGACGCCGGGCCCGACGACGTCGGGGTGCCGTGGGCCATCGGCTCGCCGGAGGGCGGCCACGACGCCGTCCACCCCGATCTGGGCACCCTGGAGGACTTCACCTGGTTCGTCGGGCAGGCCCGCGACCTCGGCCTGGAGATCGCCCTCGACTTCGCGCTCCAGTGCTCCCCCGACCACCCCTGGGTCCACAAGCACCCCGAGTGGTTCCACCACCGCCCCGACGGCACCATCGCGCACGCCGAGAACCCGCCGAAGAAGTACCAGGACATCTACCCCGTCGCCTTCGACGCCGACCTCGACGGCCTGATCGGCGAGACCGTCCGCGTCCTGCGCCACTGGATGGGCCACGGGGTGCGCATCTTCCGCGTGGACAACCCCCACACCAAACCGGTCGTCTTCTGGGAACGCGTCATCACCGAGGTCAACCGCACCGACCCCGACGTGATCTTCCTCGCCGAGGCCTTCACCCGCCCCGCGATGATGCACACCCTGGGCCAGATCGGCTTCCAGCAGTCCTACACCTACTTCACCTGGCGCAACACCAAGGAAGAACTGACGCAGTACCTCACCGAACTGTCGGGGGAGGCCGCCTCCTACATGCGGCCCAACCTCTTCGCCAACACCCCCGACATCCTGCACGCCTACCTCCAGCACGGCGGCCGCCCCGCCTTCGAGATCCGCGCCGTCCTGGCCGCGACCCTCTCCCCCACCTGGGGCCTGTACAGCGGCTACGAACTGTGCGAGAACACCCCCCTGCGCGAGGGCTCCGAGGAATACCTCGACTCCGAGAAGTACCAGCTCAAACCCCGCGACTGGGACGCCGCCGAACGCGAGGGCACCACCATCGCCCCCCTCGTCACCCGCCTCAACGCCGTCCGCCGCGCCAACCCCGCCCTGCACCGACTGCGCAACCTGCACTTCCATCCCACCGACAAGGAAGCGGTGATCGCCTACTCGAAGAGGATCGCGGACAGAAGCGGTTCGAACACGGTTCTGGTGGTCGTCAACCTCGACCCCCACCACACCCAGGAGGCGACGGTGTCGTTGGACATGCCGCAACTCGGCCTGGACTGGCACGAGTCGGTGCCGGTGCGCGACGAGCTCACCGGCGAGACCTACCACTGGGGCAGGGCCAACTACGTGCGCCTCGAACCGGGCACCCGGCCCGCGCACGTCCTCACCGTCCTGCGACCGTCCAACCCGCAGATCGGAGGGTCACCCACAACATGATCGTCAACGAGCCCGTTCCGGACACCTTCGAGGACACGCCCGCCAAGGACCGCGACCCCGAGTGGTTCAAACGCGCCGTGTTCTACGAGGTCCTCGTCCGCTCCTTCCAGGACAGCAACGGCGACGGCGTCGGCGACCTCAAAGGCATCACCGCCAAACTCGACTACCTGCAATGGCTCGGAGTCGACTGCCTCTGGCTGCCGCCCTTCTTCAAATCCCCCCTGCGCGACGGCGGATACGACGTCTCCGACTACACCGCCGTCCTCCCCGAGTTCGGCGACCTCGCCGACTTCGTCGAATTCGTCGACGCCGCCCACCAACGCGGCATGCGCGTCATCATCGACTTCGTCATGAACCACACCAGCGACCAGCACCCGTGGTTCCAGGAATCCAGGAAAGACCCCGACGGACCCTACGGCGACTACTACATGTGGGCCGACGACGACAAACAGTACGCCGACGCCCGCATCATCTTCGTCGACACCGAAGTCTCCAACTGGACCTTCGACCCCGTCCGCAAGCAGTACTTCTTCCACCGCTTCTTCTCCCACCAGCCCGACCTCAACTACGAGAACCCCGCCGTCCAGGAGGAGATGATCTCGGCGCTGCGGTTCTGGCTGGACCTCGGCATCGACGGCTTCCGGCTCGACGCCGTGCCGTATCTCTACGCGGCCGAGGGGACCCACTGCGAGAACCTGCCCGCCACCCACGAGTTCCTCAAGCGGGTCCGCAAGGAGATCGACGCCGCCTATCCGGACACGGTGATCCTGGCGGAGGCCAACCAGTGGCCCGAGGACGTCGTCGACTACTTCGGCGACTACGCCTCCGGCGGCGACGAATGCCACATGGCGTTCCACTTCCCCGTCATGCCCCGCATCTTCATGGCCGTCCGCCGCGAATCGCGCTACCCCGTCTCCGAGATCCTCGCCAAGACCCCCGCGATCCCCGCCAACTGCCAATGGGGCATCTTCCTGCGCAACCACGACGAGCTCACCCTCGAAATGGTCACCGACGAAGAACGCGACTACATGTACGCGGAATACGCCAAAGACCCGCGCATGCGCGCCAACATCGGCATCCGCCGCCGCCTCGCCCCCCTCCTGGACAACGACCGCAACCAGATCGAACTCTTCACCGCCCTGCTGCTCTCCCTGCCCGGCTCCCCGATCCTCTACTACGGCGACGAGATCGGCATGGGCGACAACATCTGGCTCGGCGACCGCGACGCCGTCCGCACCCCCATGCAATGGACCCCCGACCGCAACGCCGGCTTCTCCTCCTGCGACCCCGGCCGCCTCTCCCTCCCCGTCATCATGGACCCCGTCCACGGCTACCAGGTCACCAACGTCGAGGCCTCCATGTCCTCGCCCTCCTCGCTGCTGCACTGGACCCGCCGGATGATCGAGATCCGCAAACAGAACCCCGCCTTCGGCCTCGGCACCTACACCGAACTCCCCTCCTCCAACCCGGCCGTCCTCGCCTTCCTGCGCGAGGCACCCCTCACCGGCGACGGCAACGACGACATCGTGCTGTGCGTGCACAACTTCTCCCGCTTCGCCCAACCCACCGAACTCGACCTGAGCCGGTTCAAGGGGCGCTACCCGGTGGAGCTGTTCGGCGGGGTGCGATTCCCGGCGGTCGGCGACCTGCCGTACCTGCTGACCATGGCGGGTCACGGCTTCTACTGGTTCCGGCTGCGCAGGGACGCGGCCACCGCCTAGAACTCCGGGCGGGGCGGTTTCCCCCGCCCCGCCCGGGGCACGCAACAGTAACGCCCCGCCCCCGACCCCCCGGGGAAAGGAATGTGACACCCATGGCGGCAACTGTCACAGTCTCCGGCCGGACGGACCCCGGCCTCCTGATATCGCTGGACCCCCTGCTGCGCGAGTGGCTGCCGCGGCAGCGCTGGTTCGCCGGCAAAGGGCGCCCCATCAGCGGGTTCTCGCTGGTGGCGGCCACCGAACTGCTGCCCGTCGGCACCCGCCCCGGGCTGTACCACCTGCTGGTGCGCGCCCGGCAGCAGGCCGGGCCGGGCGACTGCTACCAGCTCCTGATCGGCGTCCGCACGGCCCTCCCGCCCCGGCTGGCACCCGCCCTGATCGGGCATGTGACCCAGGGGCCGCTGGCCGGGCGGACCGTCTTCGACGCCCTGTACGACAGCCGGCCCGCCGAAGTGCTCCTGGAGGCCCTGCGCACCGGGGCCCGGATCGGCGGGCTGCGCTGCGAGCGGGACCCCGGGCAGGAGATCCGGTCGGGACTGGTCCCGCGCCGGCTGACGGGCGAGCAGTCGAACTCGTCCGTCATCTATGGAGATACGTTCATTCTCAAGCTGCTGCGGCGGGTCGTGCCCGGCGTCAACCCGGATCTGGAGCTGCCGCTGGCGCTCGCCCGCGAGGGCTGCGCCCGGGTGCCCGCGCCGACCGCGTGGATGTACGGGGACCCCGGTGAGGGCGAGACCGAGCCCTATGTCCTGGCCGTGCTCCAGCCCTATGTGCAGGGCGCGGCGGACGGCTGGGAGCTGGCCCTGCGGGAGATGGCCAAGGGCGAGGACTTCGCCGCCGAGGCACGCGCGCTGGGGCGGGCCACCGCCGAGGTGCACGGGGCATTGGCCCGGGCCCTGCCCACGGCGACCCTGGGCCAGGCGCAGATACGGCCGATGGTGCACGGCATGACCGAGCGGCTCGACGCGGCCGCGCAGGCGGTACCCGCGCTGCGCCCCTACGCGCCGGCCCTGCGCACGGCCTTCACCGCCCTGGCCGACCTGGCGGCGGAGGGGCACACCTGGACCGCCCAGCGGATCCACGGCGACCTGCACCTGGGGCAGTGCCTGCGGTCGGCCTCCGGGCAGTGGTCGCTGATCGACTTCGAGGGGGAGCCGGCCCGGCCGCTGGCCGAGCGGCGGATGCCGCAGCCGGCCGTACGGGACGTGGCCGGCATGCTGCGGTCCTTCGACTACGCCGCCCACTCGGCCGACCCCGCCTCCCCGGCCTGGGCACGGACCTGCCGGGCGGCCTACTGTTCCGGGTACGCCGAGGTGGCCGGCGCCGATCCGCGCACCGACCCCGTGCTGTTGCGGGCCCACGAGACGGACAAGGCGGTCTACGAGGTCGTCTACGAGGCCCGGCACCGGCCCGACTGGCTGCCCGTGCCCCTGTCCGCGATACACCGTCTCGCCGCCCCCGACCTGCCTTGAGGAGGCTCCGCACGTGACGTCCGGCAAGAAGAAGGCCACCGCGAAGAAGAAGGACGCCGCGAAGAAGGCGGCGACCCGGAAGGCCGCGGCCCAGCAGGCGGCCGACGGCAGGACGACGGGCGGGAAGGCGAAGGCGGCGGGCGGAAAGGCGAAGGCCGGGAAGCCGAAGGCCGGGAAGCCGGCGAGGGAGACGGCGGTGGCCGCGGCCGCCACGGACCGAGCGGCCGCGCAGCGCACCGCCGAGGAGCCGGAAGGGCACCCCATGGACACCACCGGAACCCCGCCCACGGACCCCGCCGGCACCCCCCGGGCGGCGGTCGACCCGGCCGCGGGGGCCGCCGACCGGGAGCGTCTGCTGCACGGGACCCATCACGACCCGCACTCCGTGCTGGGCGCGCATCCGGTGCCCGGAGGGGTCGTCTTCCGGGCGCTGCGCCCGTACGCGCGGTCCGTGACGGTGCTGGCCGGGGACCTGCGCGCCGACCTGCACGACGACGGCGACGGCTTCTTCTCCGCCCTGCTGCCCCTGACGGAGGTCCCGGCCCACCGGTTCGTGGTGACCTACGAGGACGCGACCGTGGAGACGGAGGACGCCTACCGCTTCCTGCCCACCCTGGGCGACCTGGACCTGCACCTGATCGGCGAGGGCCGGCACGAGCAGCTGTGGACGGTGCTGGGCGCGCATCCGGTGACCCACGAGGGCGTGAGCGGCACCTCGTTCTCCGTCTGGGCGCCGAACGCGCGCGGAGTGCGGGTGGTCGGCGGCTTCAACTTCTGGGACGGCACGGCGTACCCGATGCGGTCGCTCGGCTCGTCCGGGGTGTGGGAGCTGTTCGTGCCCGGGGTCGGGGAGGGCGAGCTGTACAAGTTCGACATCACCCGCCCCGACGGTTCGCACACCCTGCGCGCGGACCCGCTGGCCAGGCGTACGGAGGTCCCGCCGGCGACCTCGTCGATCGTGCACGCCTCGCACCACGAGTGGGACGACGGGGAGTGGCTGGCCCGGCGGGCCGAGATACCCGTCCACGAGGCGCCGTTCTCCGTCTACGAGGTCCACCTCGCTTCCTGGCGACCGGGGTTGACGTACCGTCAGCTGGCGGAGCAGCTGCCCGCCTACGTCGGCGACCTGGGCTTCACCCATGTGGAGCTGATGCCGGTCGCCGAGCACCCCTTCGGCGGCTCGTGGGGCTACCAGGTCACCGGTTTCTACGCGCCGACCGCCCGGCTCGGCACGCCCGACGACTTCAAGTTCCTGGTGGACGCGCTGCACCGGGCCGGCATCGGCGTCCTGATGGACTGGGTGCCGGCGCACTTCCCGCGCGACGAGTGGGCGCTCGCCGAGTTCGACGGGCGTCCGCTGTACGAGCACGAGGACCCGCTGCGCGCCGCCCATCCCGACTGGGGGACGCTGGAGTTCGACTTCGGGCGGCGCGAGGTGCGCAACTTCCTGGTGGCCAACGCGACGTACTGGTGCGAGGAGTTCCACATCGACGGGCTGCGGGTGGACGCCGTCGCCTCGATGCTCTACCTCGACTACTCGCGCGAGCCCGGCCAGTGGACCCCGAACGAGCACGGGGGCCGGGAGAACCTGGACGCGGTGGCGTTCCTCCAGGAGATGAACGCGACGGTCTACCGCCGCAACCCCGGGGTCGTCACCGTCGCGGAGGAGTCCACGGCCTGGGACGGGGTCACGCGGGCCACGCACCACGCGGGTCCGAGCGGCTTCGGCGGGCTCGGGTTCGGGCTGAAGTGGAACATGGGCTGGATGCACGACTCGCTGGAGTACATGAGCCACGAGCCGGTGCACCGCAGGTACCACCACCACGAGATGACCTTCTCGATGGTGTACGCGTACAGCGAGAACTACGTGCTGCCCATCTCGCACGACGAGGTGGTGCACGGGAAGCGTTCGCTGGTGTCGAAGATGCCCGGTGACTGGTGGCAGCAGCGGGCCGGGCTGCGGGCGTACCTGGCGTACATGTGGGCCCATCCGGGCAAGCAGCTCCTCTTCATGGGCCAGGAGTTCGCCCAGGGCGCCGAGTGGTCCGAGGCGCACGGCCCCGACTGGTGGCTGCTGGATCCGGCGTACGGCGCCGAGGCGGACCACCGGGGGGTGCGGGACCTGGTCCGCGACCTCAACACGGTCTACCGGGCGGCTCCGGCGCTGTGGCAGCGGGACACCGACCCCGCCGGATTCCAGTGGGTGGTGGGGGACGCGGCCGAGGACAACGTCTTCGCCTTCCTGCGCTACGACGCCGACGGCGCCCCGCTGCTGTGCGTCTCCAACCTCTCCCCCGTCGTCCGCCACGACTACCGCCTGGGCATACCCGACGACGTCCCCGCCTGGCACGAGGTCCTCAACACCGACGCCGAGCGGTACGGCGGCAGCGGTGTGGCCCACGCCGACCCGGTGAAGCCGGAGCCGCAGGGCCTGCACGGCCGGCCGGCGAGCGTCCGGCTGACGCTGCCCCCGCTGGCCACGGTCTGGCTCCGTCCGGCCTGAGCCCCGCGGGACCGCGGGGCCGGCGCCATGCCCGCCCCGCGGACTTCCGCCGGCTTCCCTCAGGCCTCTTCCAGGGCCGCGGCCAGTGCCTTCGGCAGGGGCCTGCTGTGCAGCACCGCCAGCCGCTGGGTCGCCCGGGTCAGCGCCACGTACAGGTCGCTGGTGCCGTACCGGGCGGGTTCCACCACCAGCACCGAGTCGAACTCCAGGCCCTTGGACTGGCGCGGGTCGAGCAGGACGACGTTGCGGGTCAGGTCCGGCTCGGCGCCCGCGGTGACCCCGTCCAGCCGGGCCGCCAGCCTGCGGTGCAGGTCGCGCGGGGCGATGACGGCGAGCCGGCCCTCGGCGGGGGTCAGCTCCGCGACGGCCTCGGCGACCGCCGCGGGCAGGTCGCCGGTGGCGCGGGCCCAGGGCCGCACCCCCGTCGACCGCACCGAGCTCGGCGGCTCGAAACCGGGGTGCTCCGCGCGGACCACCGCGGCGGCCACGTCCATGATCTCGGCCGGGGTGCGGTAGTTGACGCCCAGCCGGGTGTGCTCCCAGCGGTCCTCGACGTACGGCCGCAGGATCGCGTCCCAGGAGCCGACGCCGGCCGCCTCTGCCGTCTGCGCCGGGTCGCCGACCAGGGTCATCGAGCGGGTCGGGCTGCGCCGCATGAGCAGCCGCCACGCCATCGGCGACAGCTCCTGCGCCTCGTCGACGATGATGTGCCCGAACGCCCAGGTGCGGTCGGCGGCCGCGCGTTCGGCGGCGCTGCGGTGGTCGTCCTCCTCGTGGCGTTCGGCGAAGCGTTCGGCGTCGATGATGTCGTGCGCGGACAGGACCTCGGAGTCCTCCTCGTCCTTGTCGTCGAACTCGTAGGTGCGTGAGGCGTAGGAGACGTCCAGCACGCCCTGCGCGTAGGCGACCTGCGTCTCGCGCTCGCGCTCCGCGCGGGCCCGCGCCACCCGGTCGTCCTCGCCGAGCAGCTCGGCCGCCTCGTCGAGCAGCGGGACGTCCGCCACCGTCCACGCGCGGGTCACCGGCCGGCGGACGGCGGCCGCGTCGTCGTCGGAGACGTAGCCCACGGGGTCGGCGAGGAAGTCGGCGACCAGGCGCTGCGGGGTCAGCCGGGGCCACAGCTGGTCGATGGCGGCCCAGACCTCGGGGTTCTCGGCGAGTTCGTCGCGGATCTGGGTGATGTCACTCGGGTCGAGGAGGTTGGAACCGTCGTAGGGGTCGGTGCCGATGCGTTCGGCGACCATGTCGGTGAGCGTGTTGAGGATGTGCCCCTCGAAGATCTCGCGGGCCGCGTTGTGCGGCAGCCGGGCGGCGCGGGTGCGCTCGCGGGCCATGTTCACCAGGCCGTCGTCCAGCATCAGGATCTCGCGGTCGTGGGCGATCGCGATCACCGGATCGGGCAGCGCCTGCCAGTCGCGTACGACCTCCGCGAGGACGTCCGCCATGTCGGCGCGGCCCTTCACGGCAGCCGCCGCACGGGTGTCGGTGGCCGTCGCCTTCACGCCGGGGAAGAGTTCACCGACCGTGGCCAGCAGCACGCCGGTCTCGCCCAGCGCGGGCAGCACCTCGCCGATGTAGCCGAGGAAGGCGGGGTTGGGGCCGACGATCAGCACGGCCCGCTTGGCCAGGAGTTCGCGGTGTTCGTAGAGCAGGTAGGCGGCGCGGTGCAGGGCGACGGCCGTCTTGCCGGTGCCGGGGCCGCCCTCGACCACGAGGACCCCGCGGTGGGGAGCCCGGATGATCTCGTCCTGCTCGGCCTGGATGGTCTGCACGATGTCGTTCATCCGGCCGGTGCGCGCGGAGTCGAGCGCCGCGAGCAGGACGGCGTCGCCGGTCGGGTCCTCGTGGCCGGTGCGGGTGGTGTCGCCGATGTCGAGGATCTCGTCGTGCAGTGCGGTGACGGTGCGGCCCTCGGTGGTGAGGTGCCGGCGCCGGCGCAGGCCCATCGGGGTGTGGCCGGTAGCCAGGTAGAAGGGGCGGGCGACGTCGGCGCGCCAGTCGACGAGGACGGGGGTGCGTTCGGCGTCGTCGGCGCGCAGACCGATGCGGCCGATGTGGTGGCGGGTGCCGGAGGTGAGGTCGATGCGGCCGAAGCAGAGGGACCCGTCGACCGCGTTCAGCGCGGCGAGCAGCCCGGACCGTTCGGCGACCAGGATGTCGCGCTCCAGCCGGGCCTGCATGGGCGTGTTGCCCTGGGCGAGCGCGTCCGTGACGGCGCCCTCGGTGTCGCCGCGCAGGGCGTCCACGCGTGCGTACAGGCCGTCGATGAATTCCTGTTCGCTGCGCAATTCACTGTCAGGAAAGTCGGCGTTTGACAATTCCACTCCTGCCCGCATATACTGTGGTCACTGAACTTCTTTGCGACTTAATTCAATTAAAGTCGCGAACCATCGAATATACGCAGAGAAATCCCCCGGGCGCAATTGCCCGGGGGATTTCTTCGTTCCGGCGCAGGTCCGGACGGCCCGGTCCGGACGGCTCAGCCGACCCCTCCGGGCAGGACGTCCTCCAGTTCCGCCAGGAGCCGGCGCGCGGGCCGGGCACCGACCATCGACTTCACCGGCTCACCGCCGCGGAACACCATGAACGTCGGCATGGACAGCACCTGGTACGCGAGGGTGGTCTCCGGATTGGTGTCCACGTCCAGCTGCACCACCTTCAGCCGCTCGCCCTCCTGCGCGGCGAGCGCGGTGAGCACCGGGCCCATCTGCCGGCACGGCGGGCACCAGTCGGCGGTGAACTCCACCAGCACCGGCAGGTCCGCCCCGAGCACCTCCCTCGCGAAGTCCGCGTCCGTCACCTCGGCCACCCCGTCCGCCTTGATCACCGTTCCTGCCCTCCCAGCTCGCACTCGGGCTCCGGACCCCCCGGAACCCGCGCCTCGGCGGCCAACTCGTCCCGCGCCAGCTCGGCCCGGACCAGCTGCCCGGCGACCGTCTCCCGCACCGCCTGCAACTCACCTATGAGCGCGTCGAGTTCGTCCAGCTTGCGCCGGTAGACCGCGAGCGAGGCCGGACACGAGTCACCGGCCGGATGCCCGGCCCGCAGACACTCCACGAAGGGCCGGGTCTCCTCCAGGTCGAACCCGAAGTGCTGGAGGGTCCTGATCTGCCGCACCAGCCGCAGATCGCCCTCGTCGTACGTCCGGTACCCGTTGTCGCCGCGCCGCGCGGGCAGCAGCCCGCGCGACTCGTAGTACCGCAGCGTCCGGGTGGTGGTCTCGGCCCGTGCGGCCAGCTCGCCGATGCGCATGCCCACGAACGTAAGCCTTGACGCCGACGTCAAGGCAAGGGCCCGGAACACGGGACCGGGCGGCCGGGCCACGGGGAGGGCTCGGCCGCCCGGAGACGGTGGGGCTGGGCCCGGGTGTCCGGCCCCGGTTCAGGCGGGGCCGGACACCCGGAGTGGAAGGGCGCGCCGCACAGGGGCGCGCGGACCTCAGGCCTTGGCGAGTTCCTTCTCGCCGCCCTCGCGCTGCTCGGGCACATCCACGGGAGCGGCCGCGTCGTCGTCGTGGTCGAGCAGGGTCTTCTCGTCGAAGGGCAGCCCGCCGGCGAGCACCAGCCGGACCCGGGCCTTGTCGATCTCCTTCGTCCAGGTGCCGACCAGGACGGTGGCGACGGCGTTGCCCGCGAAGTTGGTGAGGGCGCGGGCCTCGCTCATGAAGCGGTCGATGCCGACGATGAGGCCGATGCCGTCCACCAGGGCGGGCTTGTGCGACTGGAGACCACCGGCCAGGGTCGCGAGGCCCGCGCCGGTGACACCGGCCGCGCCCTTGGAGGCGACGAACAGGAAGAGCAGCAGCGGGATCTGCTCGCCGAGCGACATCGGCGTGCCCATCGCGTCGGCGATGAACAGGGACGCCATGGTCATGTAGATCATGGTGCCGTCGAGGTTGAAGGAGTAGCCGGTCGGGACGGTGATGCCGACGACGGGCTTGCTGATGCCCAGGTGCTCCATCTTCGCGATGAGCCGCGGCAGCGCGGACTCCGAGGACGAGGTGGACAGGATCAGCAGGAACTCACGGGCGAGGTACTTGAACAGGGAGAAGATGTTCAGGCCCGAGACGATCTTCAGCAGGGCGCCGAGGACGATGAAGACGAAGAGGAAACAGGTGACGTAGAAGCCGAGCATCAGCACGGCGAGGCTCTTGAGCGCGTCCACGCCCGACGAGCCGACGACCGCGGCCATGGCGCCGAAGGCGCCGATCGGGGCCGCCCACATCACCATCGACAGGACCCGGAAGACCAGCCGCTGGATGTGCTCGACACCCCGCAGGACCGGCTGGCCCGCCGCGCCCATGGCCTGGAGCGCGAAGCCGCAGAGCAGGGCGACGAGGAGGGTCTGGAGGACCTCGCCCCCGGTGAAGGCGGAGACGATCGTGGTGGGGATGATGCCCAGCAGGAACTCGGTGGTGTCCTTGGCCTCCGGCGAGACCTGCGCCTGCCCGGTCTCCTTCACGGCGTCCGTGATGGCGAGGCCCGTGCCCGGCTCCAGGATGTTGCCGACGACGAGGCCGATACCGAGGGCCACCAGCGACATGACCATGAAGTAGCCGAGGGCGATACCGCCGACGGCGCCGACCTTGGCGGCCTTGCGCACCGAACCGATGCCCAGCACGATCGTGCAGAAGATGATCGGCGAGATCATCATCTTGATCAGGTTGACGAAGCCGGTTCCGATGGGCTTCAGCTCGACGGCGAAGTCCGGGGCGGCGAGACCCACGGCGATGCCGATGGCGACCGCGACGATCACAGCGATGTACAGGTAGTGGGTGCGGTCCCGCTTGACTGCGGGTGCGGCAGGTGCCGTATCGGGGGTGCTGCTGGCGGCCACGGCTGCCCTCCTTGACGTCTTCGTCGGCATCACCGGCGTGCGGCTCACGTCCGGGTTATGGGGGATAGCCGTGACTATCTCCCGCCCTGTGAGGGCGGTCACCCTTCCGTTCATTTAGTTCACGCCCGACGCCGGAGGCACACTGACGGCATGCGCATCCCCGCCCTGCCCAGACCCCGCAGCCTGGCCGGCCAGCTCTTCGCCATGCAGGCCGTGCTGATAGCGGTGCTCGTCGCGGGGTACGCGCTGTTCACCTACGTCAGCGACCGCAACCAGGCCGAGGAGGCCGCGGGCCGCCAGGCCACGGCGGTGGCCCGCTCGGTCGCCGACTCCCCCTCCGTGCGGGCGGCGATCGGGACCGCGCACCCCACCGCCCAGCTCCAGCCGTACGCGCTGCGGGTCATGAAGGACACGGAGGTCGACTTCGTCACGATCATGAATCCGCAGGGCATCCGCTGGACCCACCCGGACCGGGAGCAGATCGGCCAGCGCTTCCGCGGCAACACGGCGAGGGCGCTGAAGGGCGAGACGTTCACCGAGACGTACACCGGCACGCTCGGGGCGTCCGTCCGCGCGGTCACCCCGATCGGGGAGGGCGACCGGATCGTCGGCCTGGTCAGCGCAGGCATCAAGGTGGAGTCGATCAGCAAACGGGTGCAGGACCAGGTGACCGCCCTGTTCGCGGTGGCCGTCGGGGCGCTCGCGCTCGGCGCGGTCGGCACGTACGTGATCAACGCGTCGCTGCGCCGGCACACCCACGGCATGAACGCCGCCGAGCTCAGCCGCATGCACGACTACCACCAGGCCGCGCTGCACGCCGTGCGGGAGGGGTTGCTGATGCTGGACGGGCAGTACAAGGTGGCGCTGATCAACGACGGAGGCCGGGAGCTGCTCGGCGTGACGGGAGAGGTGGTGGGCATGTCGGTGGCGGACCTGGGCCTGCCCGCCCCGCTGACGGGCGCGCTGCTCTCCTCGGAGCCCCGGGTGGACGAGGTGCATCTGACGGCCGACCGGGTGCTGGTGGTGAACACCTCCCCGGTGTCCGGCGGTGAACGCCGGGGCACCGTGGTCACCCTGCGCGATGTGACCGAACTCCAGTCCGTGATGGGTGAGTTGGACTCCGAACGCGGATTCACCCAGGCGCTGCGCTCCCAGGCCCACGAGGCGGCGAACCGGCTGCACACCGTGGTGTCGCTGATCGAGCTGGGCCGCGCGGAGGAGGCCGTGGACTTCGCGACGGCGGAGCTGGAACTGGCCCAGGCGCTGACCGACCAGGTGGTCGCCGCGGTCAGCGAACCGGTCCTCGCGGCCCTGCTGCTGGGCAAGACGGCCCAGGCCAACGAGCGGGGCGTGGAGCTGGTGGTGTCCCAGGAGAGCACCCTCGACGACGGGCTGCTGCCGGAGTCGCTGCCGGCGAGGGACCTGGTGACGATCCTGGGCAACCTCATCGACAACGCGGTGGACGCCGCCCAGGGCAGCACCCGGGCGCAGGTCACGGTGACCGCGGCCACCGAGGGCGCCGAGCTGCTGCTGCGGGTGGCGGACACCGGAGCGGGCGTCGACCCCGCGCACGCCTCGCTGGTCTTCGAGCGCGGGTTCTCGACGAAACCGGCGGGGCCGGGCGGCCGGGGTCTCGGGCTGGCGCTGGTCCGCCAGGCGGTCCAGCGCCACGAGGGCACGCTGTCGGTGGCGCAGGCCCCGGGCGGCGGCGCCGAGTTCCTCGTCCGCCTGCCGCTGCCGGCGCCGGCCGCGGCGGGCGCGGCCGGGTCCGGCGGGCGGGCCGGCGGGACGGGAGACGAGGGATGACGGGCGACGAGCCGATCAGAGTGCTGGTGGTGGAGGACGACCCGGTCGCCGCGGACGCCCATGTGATGTACGTGGGGCGGGTGCCGGGGTTCGTCGCGGTGGGCAAGGCGCACACGGGCGCGGAGGCCCGGCGCCTGCTCGACCGGACCCCGGTGGACCTGCTCCTCCTCGACCTGCACCTGCCGGACGCCCACGGGCTCCAGCTGGCCCGCTCGCTGCGGGCGGCGGGGTACCACGCGGACGTGATAGCGGTGACGTCGGCGCGGGACCTGACCGTGGTGCGCGAGGGCGTCTCGCTCGGAGTGGTGCAGTACGTGCTCAAGCCCTTCACCTTCGCCACGCTCCGCGACCGGCTGGTGCGGTACGCCGAGTTCCGTGGCGCCGCGGGCGAGGCGAGCGGCCAGGACGAGGTCGACCGGGCCCTGGCCGCCCTGCGCGCGCCCGGTCCCGCAGCGCTGCCCAAGGGGCTGAGCGCGCCGACGCTGGAACGGGTGACGCAGACCGTGCGGGAGGCGGTGGAGGGGCTGACGGCGGCTGGGGTCGCCGAGGCGGTGGGCATCTCCCGCATCACGGCCCGGCGCTATCTGGAGCACCTGGTGGAGTCCGGCAGGGCCGAACGCAAGCCGCTGTACGGACAGGTGGGCAGGCCGGAGCTGGTGTACCGGTGGGTGCGGACGGCTCGCGGGAAGTGAGCGGCCCGTAGGTTCGCACAACCGGTGACCATGTCCGAACTTCCCGTAGTCACCGCGTCCCCGGCGCCCCTACCTTGTCCCCCGTGCCCAGACCCCTGTCCCACACCCGTCAGCCCGGTCCCCCCTTCGACGCGGCGGCCGCCCGCCGGCTGCGCACCGCCCTCGGTATGACCCCGGACCACGTGGCCCACGGGCTGCGGGCGTCCTACGCGCTCGCGCACGCCACGGCCGATCTCGTCGTCGCCTGGGAACGCGGGGCCCTCACCCCGGCGTATGCCGAACTCACCGCCCTGGCAGGCGTGTTGTGGTGTTCTCCGGGTGAGCTGATCGGACGGCCGCGCACCCTGCGCGAGCACCGCGTCGCCCAGGGACACGCACCCGAGGACGTCGCACGGGCCGTCGGACACGACTTCCCCGCGTACGCGCGGATGGAGGAGAGCGGGCAGTGGCACGGCACGGAACGGCAGACCGCCGCCCTCGCCGGACTGCTCCGTCTCTCGCTGCGCGACCTGATCACCGTCACCGGCCAGGAGGACAGGCTGGCCGAACTGCTGCGCGCCGCCGTGCGCACGCGCTGGCAGGCGTACGCGGGGCCCGTGCACACGATCGTCCCGCTGGACCGGCGGCTCCTGGAGGACACCCTCCGGGCCATGCACCGGGAGTACCAGGGGCAAATGGCCGCCACCCTGAGCTGGAGCGACGGCGGCACGGCCGCCGACGCGGGCGACGCCGGCCGCACCTACCTGGACCGCGTCACGGACACCTTCTGGACCACCCTCGCCCCCGCCGGCCACCCGGCCCCGCAACCGCGGGACCTGCCGTCCGGGAGTGAGAAGTCCGGGGGCTGGAAGCCCGGGGGCTAGAAGTCCGGGGGAAGCCCGGGGGCTAGAAGACGGACTCCGCCTCTTCGATGCGGTCCGCCGGGACGGTCTTCAGTTCGGTCACCGCGTCGGCGAGCGGCACCATCACCACGTCCGTCCCGCGCAGCGCCGTCATCCGGCCGAACTCGCCGCGGTGCGCGGCCTCCACCGCGTGCCAGCCGAAGCGGGTCGCGAGGACACGGTCGTACGCGGTCGGGACGCCGCCGCGCTGGACGTGGCCGAGGATCACCGGCCGGGCCTCCTTGCCGAGCCGCTTCTCCAGCTCGTAGGCCAGTGCCGTACCGATGCCCTGGAAGCGCTCGTGACCGAACTGGTCGATCGCGCCCTTGCTGTAGTCCATCGTGCCGTCGGCCGGGTGCGCACCCTCGGCGACGCAGACCACCGCGAACTTCTTGCCGCGCGAGAACCGCTCCTCGACCATCTTCACCAGGTCGGCGGGGTCGAAGGGCCGCTCCGGCAGACAGATGCCGTGCGCGCCCGCGGCCATCCCGGACTCCAGCGCGATCCAGCCCGCGTGGCGTCCCATGACCTCGACCACCATCACCCGTTGGTGTGACTCCGCGGTCGTCTTGAGACGGTCCATCGCCTCGGTGGCGACGCCGACCGCGGTGTCGAAGCCGAAGGTGCGGTCCGTCGACGAGATGTCGTTGTCGATCGTCTTCGGGACGCCGACCACCGGCAGACCGGCGTCCGACAGCATCCGGGCCGCGGTCAGCGTGCCCTCGCCGCCGATCGGGATGAGCGCGTCGATACCGAAGTCGTGGATCATGTCGGAGGCGCTCTCGCAGGCCTCGCGCAGCCGGTCGCGCTCGAGGCGGGACGAGCCGAGGATGGTGCCGCCGCGGGCCAGGATGCCGCTCACCGCGTTGAGGTCGAGCCCGCGGTAACGGCCGTCCAGCAGGCCGGCGTAGCCGTCCTCGAAGCCGATGACCTCGTCGCCGTAGTTGTCGACGGCGCGGTGCACGACCGACCGGATCACTGCGTTCAGGCCGGGGCAGTCGCCACCTGCGGTGAGAACTCCGATGCGCATCGTGCTGTGTCTCCTGCTCGCTGTTGATGCCGGTGAGCCGGATCCGATTGTTTCACGCCGCGGAACGGGCTGTCGCTTGACGGGCGCCTTAACTACGGCCGGAGGTATTGTCAAGAGGGATCTGCTCACCTAGGTGGGCGATTTTTGTGCCCTCGTGAGGAAACGGAGAGCTCGCGTGACCCGCAGCGTGTACGTGACCGGAATCGACCGCGGCGACGGCCGCCAGGTCGTCGAGCTGGGAGTCATGGAACTCCTGACCCGGCAGGTCGACCGGGTGGGCGTCTTCCGTCCCCTCGTCCACGACGGGCCCGACCGGCTCTTCGAGCTGCTGCGGGCGCGCTACCGGCTGGCACAGGACCCGGCCACGGTCTACGGCATGGACTACCACGAGGCCTCCGCCCTCCAGGCGGACCAGGGGACGGACGAACTGGTCTCCACCCTCGTCGAGCGCTTCCACCGCGTGGCCCGCGAGTACGACGTCGTCCTGGTCCTGGGGACGGACTACGCCGACACCCAGTTCCCCGACGAACTCGCCCTCAACGCCCGGCTCGCCAACGAGTTCGGCGCGTCCGTCGTCCCGGTGGTCGGCGGCCGCGGCCAGACCGTGGAGTCCGTGCTCGCGGAGACCCGCAACGCCTACCGCGCCTACCAGGCGCTCGGCTGCGACGTGCAGGCCATGGTGACCAACCGGGTGGCCCCGCAGGACCGGGAGGAGACGGCCGCCGCCCTCGCGACCCGGCTGCCCGTGCCGTGCTACGTCCTGCCCGACGAGCCCGCGCTCGCCGCGCCCACCGTGGCCCAGATCAGCCACGCGCTCGGGGCGAGGGTGCTTCTCGGCGACGACTCGGGGCTGGCCAGGGACGCGCTCGACTTCGTCTTCGGCGGGGCGATGCTGCCGAACTTCCTCGACGCGCTCACCCCGGGCTGTCTGGTGGTGACGCCGGGCGACCGGGCCGATCTGGTCATCGGCTCGCTCGCCGCGCACAGCGCCGGCACCCCGCCGATCGCCGGTCTGCTGCTCACCCTGGACGAGGTGCCGAGCGACGCGATCCTCACCCTGGCCGCGCGCCTCGCCCCCGGCACCCCCGTGGTCTCGGTGCCCGGCAACAGCTTCCTCACCGCCGAGCAGCTGTTCTCCATGGAGGGCAAGCTCAACGCGGCGACCCCGCGCAAGGCGGAGACCGCCCTCGGGCTCTTCGAGCGGTACGTGGACACGGGGGAACTGCTCGGACGGGTCTCCGCGCCCAGCACCGACCGGGTGACCCCGATGATGTTCGAGCACAAGCTCCTGGAGCAGGCGCGCTCCGACCGGCGCCGGGTGGTGCTGCCCGAGGGGACCGAGGAGCGGGTGCTGCACGCGGCCGAGGTGCTGCTGCGGCGGGGCGTCTGCGACCTGACCCTGCTCGGCCCCGTCGACCAGATCCGCAAGAAGGCCGCCGACCTGGGCATGGACCTCGGCGACTGCACGCTGATCGACCCGGCCACCTCCGAGCTGCGCGACTCCTTCGCCGAGAAGTACGCGCAGTTGCGCGCCCACAAGGGCGTCACGGTGGAGCTGGCCTACGACGTCGTCTCGGACGTGAACTACTTCGGGACGCTCATGGTCCAGGAGGGCCTCGCCGACGGCATGGTCTCCGGTTCGGTGCACTCCACCGCCGCCACCATCCGGCCCGCGTTCGAGATCATCAAGACGCGGCCGGACGCCGGGATCGTGTCGTCCGTGTTCTTCATGTGCCTCACCGACAAGGTCCTCGTCTACGGCGACTGCGCCGTGAACCCCGACCCGGACGCCGAGCAGCTCGCCGACATCGCCATCCAGTCGGCCGCGACCGCCGCCCGGTTCGGGGTGGAGCCGCGGATCGCGATGCTGTCGTACTCCACGGGCACGTCCGGGTCGGGCGCCGACGTGGACAAGGTGCGGGAGGCGACGAAGCTGGTCCGCGAGCGGCGCCCGGATCTGCGGATCGAGGGGCCGATCCAGTACGACGCGGCCGTCGAGCCGAGCGTCGCCGCCACCAAGCTGCCGGGCTCGGAGGTCGCCGGACAGGCGAGCGTGCTGATCTTCCCCGACCTCAACACCGGCAACAACACCTACAAGGCCGTGCAGCGTTCGGCCCGCGCGATCGCCGTGGGGCCGGTGCTCCAGGGCCTGCGCAAGCCGGTCAACGACCTGTCCCGGGGCGCCCTGGTCCAGGACATCGTCAACACCGTTGCCATCACGGCGATCCAGGCCCAGACCCCGAGCGAGAAGGCTTCCCGGCAGTGACCGCAACCCGTGTCCTCGTCCTCAACTCCGGCTCCTCGTCGGTGAAGTACCAGCTGCTCGACATGCGGGACAGCAGCCGCCTGGCGAGCGGGCTCGTCGAGCGGATCGGTGAGCAGTCCTCCCGGCTCGCGCACACGCCCCTCGCGACCGGCGGCGGAAGCCGTGAGTGGACCGGGCCGATCGCCGACCACGACGCCGCGCTGAAGGCGGTGGCGGAGGAGCTCGCGAAGGACGGGCTCGGTCTCGACTCCCCCGAGCTCGCCGCCGTCGGGCACCGCGTCGTGCACGGCGGCAAGCACTTCACCGAGCCGACGGTGATCGACGACGCGGTCCTCGCCGAGATCGAGCGGCTGATCCCGGTGGCCCCGCTGCACAACCCGGCCAACCTCACCGGCATCCGCACCGCGACGGCCCTGCGCCCCGACCTGCCCCAGGTCGCCGTCTTCGACACCGCGTTCCACACGACGATGCCGGAGTCGGCGGCCCGCTACGCCATCGACGTGGAGACCGCCGACGCGCACCGCGTGCGGCGCTACGGCTTCCACGGGACCTCCCACGCGTACGTCTCGCGGGCGACGGCGAAGCTGCTGGGCAAGGCCCCCGAGGAGGTGAACGTCATCGTGCTGCACCTCGGCAACGGGGCGTCCGCCTCGGCCGTCGAGCGGGGCCGGTGCGTCGACACCTCGATGGGGCTGACACCGCTGGAAGGCCTCGTGATGGGTACGCGCTCCGGGGACACCGACCCGGCCGTCATCTTCCATTTGGCGCGCGTTGGCGGAATGTCCATCGACGAAATCGACACTCTTCTCAACAAGAAGAGCGGGCTCGTGGGGCTGTGCGGTGACAACGACATGCGGGAGATCCGGCGCCGGATCGACGAGGGCGACGCACGGGCGAAGCTGGCCTTCGACATCTACATTCACCGGTTGAAGAAGTACATCGGCGCCTATTACGCCGTACTCGGACACGTGGACGCGGTCGTGTTCACCGCGGGCGTCGGGGAGAACGCGGCGCCGGTGCGGGCGGCGGCCCTGGCGGGACTGGACTCCCTGGGCCTGGCGGTGGACGCCGGACGCAACGCGGTACGCGGCGACGAACCGCGGCTGATCTCGCCCGCGGGCGCGCGGGTGGCGGTCGCGGTGGTACCGACGGACGAGGAACTGGAGATCGCGACACAGACCTACGCACTGGTGAGGCGGTAATGATTGCGGCTCGGCGGCTCGGCCACGGAAGTAACCGGGCAGGAAAGCAACTGAGCACAAGCCCTCTCATTTGTATCTTCCGCCAGACGGAATATTCCGTAGCGAAACAAACCGATAGGATCGCCCCATGCGCCGTTCGAAAATCGTCTGTACTCTCGGCCCCGCGGTCGACTCCCACGAAATGCTCGTGTCGCTGATCGAAGCCGGCATGAACGTGGCCCGCTTCAACTTCAGCCACGGCTCGCACGCAGAGCACCAGGGCCGCTACGACCGGGTCCGGGCCGCCGCCAAGGAGACCGGCCGGGCCATCGGTGTCCTCGCCGACCTCCAGGGCCCGAAGATCCGTCTGGAGACCTTCGCCGAGGGTCCCGTCGAGCTGGTGCGCGGTGACGAGTTCACCATCACCACCGAGGACGTCGCCGGCGACAAGACGATCTGCGGCACGACGTACAAGGGCCTGCCGGGCGACGTCTCGCGCGGCGACCAGATCCTCATCAACGACGGCAACGTCGAGCTGAAGGTCCTGGACGTCGAGGGCGCGCGGGTGAAGACCATCGTCATCGAGGGCGGTGTCATCTCCGACCACAAGGGCATCAACCTGCCCGGCGCGGCCGTCAACGTGCCCGCGCTGAGCGAGAAGGACATCGAGGACCTGCGGTTCGCGCTGCGCATGGGCGCCGACCTGGTGGCGCTGTCCTTCGTCCGGGACGCCAAGGACGTCACCGACGTCCACAAGGTCATGGACGAGGAGGGCCGCCGGGTCCCCGTCATCGCCAAGGTGGAGAAGCCGCAGGCGGTGGAGAACATGGAGGACGTCGTCGCGGCCTTCGACGCCGTCATGGTGGCCCGTGGCGACCTGGCCGTCGAGTACCCGCTCGAGAAGGTCCCCATGGTGCAGAAGCGCCTCATCGAGCTGTGCCGGCGCAACGCCAAGCCGGTGATCGTGGCGACCCAGATGATGGAGTCGATGATCACCAACTCCCGGCCGACCCGCGCCGAGGCCTCCGACGTGGCCAACGCCATCCTGGACGGCGCCGACGCGGTCATGCTGTCCGCCGAGTCGAGCGTGGGCGCGTACCCGATCGAGACCGTGAAGACGATGTCGAAGATCGTCACCGCGGCCGAGCAGGAGCTGCTCAGCAAGGGTCTCCAGCCGCTCGTGCCGGGCAAGAAGCCGCGCACCCAGGGCGGTTCGATCGCCCGCGCCGCGTGCGAGATCTCCGACTTCCTGGGCGGCCGGGGCCTGGTGGCCTTCACGCAGTCCGGTGACACCGCGCGCCGGCTGTCGCGCTACCGCGCGTCCCAGCCGATCATCGCCTTCACCACCGACGAGGGCACCCGCAACCAGCTGGCGCTCAGCTGGGGCGTCGAGTCGCACATCGTGCCGTTCGTGAACAGCACCGACGAAATGGTCGACATGGTCGACCAGGAGATCGCCAAGATCAACCGCTTCAACCCGGGCGAGATCGTCATCATCACCGCCGGCTCGCCCCCCGGCGTGCCCGGCACCACCAACATGCTCCGCGTCCACCACCTCGGCGGCGGCGCGCGCGACTGACCCCGCGGCCCCTTCCCGGGCCGGTGCGGCTCCCCCCGGGCGCCGCACCGTCCGGGAGCGGCTCCGGAACACACGGAGGGCGCCCCCTGTGACAGGGGGCGCCCTTCGCGTCGTCGCGGCTCCCGGACGGGCTCCTGGGGGCTCGGCGTCCCGGCCTCGCCCCGCGGTGTCAGTCGGTCGTGTACTGGTGCAGCCCGGGGACGGTGAGCGTGCCGCCGAACTGGCCGGCCTGCTGGACCTTCGCGTTGGTGAAGTAGATCAGCGGGATGTTCAGCGGGGGCGGGCTCTTCGGGCTGAACGTCACGGGGATCAGGCCGAACAGGTTGCCGGAGATGCTCTCCGTGTACATCACCGTGTCACCGTCCTTGATGGTGGACGTGGTGCCCTTGCCCGCCTGCACGTGGTAGGTCTTGCCGCTCTGCTTGTCGTTCACGGTCTGGTGCAGGTCGCCGATGTCGGTGCCGCCGGAGATGACGTACTTCAGCACCTCCTTGACCGTGCCGTTGGCGGTCTTGACCTTGACGACACCCTGGTAGTCGGCGCCCTTGAGGAGCAGCGAGCTGGCGTTCAGGAACCAGGGGTCGTCGGGCAGCCGGATCTTGTTGTCGATGCCGCCCTCGTCGTCCGTGGCGGCGGGGCAGTCCTCGGCGTCCGTGGTCGCGCTCTCCGAGGGGCTCGGCGACGCCGTGGCGTCCTCGGCGGCCTTCTCGGTGTCCTCGGTGGCCTTCCCGGCCGTGCCGGCGGCGTCCTTGGCGGTGTCCTTCACCGTGCCGGTGACGGCGTCGGTGGTGTCCTTCGTCGTGCCGGACGAACCGGACGTGCCCGTCGAGTCCTTGCCCGAGGAACCGGAGGAACCCGAGCCGGAGGACCCGGAGGTGTCCGAGGAGCCCGAGCCGGAGTCACCGGACGCGTCGCCGGCCGAGGCCGAGGCGGACGGCGAGGGACTCTGAGTGGCCGTCGTGCCGGAGTCCTTGCCGTCGAAGAGGTCGGTGATGGCGTCGCCGATGGTCTCCAGGACGTTCTTGCTCGTCTCGGTGGCCGAAGGGCTCGCCGTAGCAGTGTCGCCCGACGTCGCCGCCTTCTCCGGGGCGGCCGCCTCGGAGGACGCGCTCGGTGCGGGCTCGGCCGTGTCGTCGGAACCTGAATCCGACGAACCGGAACCGCCCGAACCGCTGGAGCCGCCCTTGGAGTCGTCCGCGGAACCGTCCGAGGAGCCGCCCTTGGAGTCGTCCTTCGCGTCGTCCTTGGAGTCGCCCTTCGAGTCGTCGGCGGACTCGCTCGCGCTCGCCGAGGAGGACGGCGACGGGGAGGCCGACGCGGAGGCGTCCGCGCCTTCCAGGGCCGCCACGCAGTCCTTGTACTCGTCGATGGTGAGGCTCTTGGACGCCGGCTGGTCCTCGGCGTTGGCGAGGGTGGGCGTGAAGCCCATGCCCATCAGGACGGCGGTGGGCATGGCCGCCAGGGCTATCGCCTTGCCGGCCGGCATGTGGAGCCTGGTGAAGAGGGGCTTCTTGGGTGCCGCGTGCCGCGGCCCGGTGGTTCTCACGCGGGCAGCGTCCACATCGCTCCCGGTGGAAACCTCGTCAGCCGGCACTGTGCCTCCCGTTCGCCCCGTTGGCCGGGCTCGTTCCTGACAGATCGTGCAGATCGTGCGGCTCGCCGGCCCCGTCGTCCTTGGTGAAGGACGGCTTCGCGGTGGGGGCGGGGCCCGTGCTGTACGGGTTCGCCGTGAGGTCGCCGGCGGGGGGTGCAGGGAACACGCCCTCGGGGGCGTCTCCGGCGGTGGCTCCGGCCTCCGGCGCCGGAGCGGCGGGCGGGGTGCCCGGCGCCCAGGACACGGCCATGGCCCCGCCGACGAGCGCCAGCAGGAAGCCGATGAGGAAGCCGCCGAGGTTGGACACCGGGATCGACACCAGGCCGAGCAGGATGGCCGCGACACCCGCGAAGACCTGGACGTGCTTCTGGAACCACAGACTGATGCCGAGGACGCCGAGCAGACCGCCGATGATCAGCGACCCGGCTCCCGCGGTGGTCGCCATCGCCAGGGTCAGGTGGCCCACCTGGAGGTGCGCGTAAGGGAAGTAGGCGATGGGGAAGCCGGCGAGTAGGACGAACAGGCCCGCCCAGAACGGCCTGGTTCCCCGCCAGGCGCGGAACTGCTGCCTCCGGCGGGTGAACTGGCCGGGGGCTACAGGGGTCTCGGCGCTCATGGAAAACAGCTCCCTGGTGCGGCTTTGCTGTGGTGGTGAGTCGTACGTCTGGTGAAGCCCCTGGCTTCAGACTGGACGGGCGGGGGCGCCATAGGCTCCCCCGCCCGTCAGAGAGTGCTTAGTAGCACTCCTTGACACCCGTCGACAGCGACATCTTCAGGCCGCTGAGCTTGAAGGTTCCGGCGGTGGTGGCCCACGCCGTCTGCTTCACGTCGGTCAGCGTGGCGGAGTCCGCCTGCTGGGCGAACCCGTACGGGTTGGCCGTGTCACCGCTCTTGAGGCCCGGACCCTTGGTGGCGTCCTTCGCGGCCACACCGATGTCGATGCCCCGGAACACGGCGTCCGCGCTCAGGTCCTCGACGTCGATGTACAGGTTCTCGGCCTCGACCGGAGTACCGTTGCCGCCCGCCTTCAGCTGAAGGCTGACGGAGCCGAGCAGCGGGATGTTCGGGGTGACCACGGACTGGCACATGTTCGTGATCGAGGCGCTCTTGAACGCCGAGACGGCGACGGGGTGAGCCGTCTTCTTGCCGTCGAGGGTGTAACCCGAGTCGATCGCGCCGTACTGCGAGAAGCCCGTGCCGTCGAGCCGGTCGGCGCTCACCTTGAACGACTGACCGGAGACGCTGAACGACGCGGCCAGCGCACCCTGCGCGAGGGCGACACCTATACAAGCCGTAGCCGCGACGCTGGGCACCATGACCACAGCGAAGCGCTTCCATCTGGTCCCGCCACGCACCTGGGACTCCATATTTCCTCCTTCTCGGACGTACATCTCCTGCCCCTGACTGGCCCCCTGGTACGGCGGCTCAGCCGGGCAGGGATGGGAGAAGTGCTACGTCCTCGGGAAGGGGAGCGCCTGTTCCGGAGGCGCGAACCGCGCACCGATCACCGGCGATCACCCCCGAGCGACAACCACTGGTCGCGCCTGACACGCATCACGCACAACCTTGCTGGACAGGCTTCGACGCAGCGAAGACCCCCCTGTCCAAGAGCCGACTCCACTGCCGGCGGCTCTGCTCGGTGGGGACCCAGGAAAACCCGTTGACCCAACCGGCTGTCGGGGTACGGGATTGGACCGAGCGTGGCCGATCGTGGTGCATTCTCGCCGCCCGCACAAGGGGGTTCGTTACTCGCTAGTAACGGCGGGATAACCGAACAACGACCCGCAGGTCTCGACCGGCAACACAGGGTGTCATCGGAGCCCGGGACAAAACTGTTGATCGATGGACAGAAACCGACAGACCAACGCCCGACTCTTACTTGCAGTAACAGCGGCCGCGTTTACCAAGATTTGGTAAAGCGCGGCCGCTGGGGAACCACCTCGGCGAAATTTTCACTCGGGCACCACGGGCTCCGACGTTTAGTGACTGGTCAGAACCGGCGCCCGGGCACCTCAGAACAGGGCGCGCGCCAGCGCACGCCGGGCCGCCGCCACCCGCGGGTCGTCCGGCCCCACCACCTCGAACAGCTCCAGCAGCCGCACCCGTACGGCGTCCCGGTCGTCGCCGGCCGTGATGCGCACGGTGTCGATGAGCCGCCCGAACGCGTCCTCGACATGACCCCCCACCAGGTCCAGGTCGGCAGCGGCGATCTGGGCCGCGGCGTCCTTGGGCGAGGCGGCGGCGTCCCCGCGCACCCGCTGCGGATCCATGCCGCCGACCCGCTCGAGCAACTCGGCCTGCGCGAGCCCGAGTCGCGCCTCGCTGTTGCCCGGGTCGTCGGCGAGCACGTTCTTGTAGGCCTGGACCGCTCCCCCGAAGTCACCGGCGTCCAGGGCCCGCACGGCCGCCTCGAGCAGCGCGTCGTACGGCCCGACGGGTTCGGCCTCGGCGGCCTCCGGGGCGCCGGGCCCCGCGTCGGCGTCGACCGTCAGGCCCGTGAGCCCGAACCGCTGCTCGGCGACCTGCACCAGCTGGTCGAGGGTCTGGCGGATCTGCCCCTCGCTCGCGGCCCCCTGGAAGAGCGGCAGCGCCTGTCCCGCGACGACCGCGAAGACGGCCGGGATGCCCTGCACCCCGAACTGCTGCATCAGCATCTGGTTGGCGTCGACGTCGATCTTGGCGAGCAGGAAGCGGCCGTCGTACTCGACGGCGAGCCGTTCGAGGACGGGGCTCAGCTGCTTGCAGGGCTGGCACCACTCGGCCCAGAAGTCGATGACGACGGGCACCTCGGCGGAGCGCTGGAGAACCTCCCGCTCGAAGCCCGCCTCATCTACGTCGATGACGAGATCGGCCGGGGAGACGGCCCCCGCGCCGCCCTGCCGTGCCGTTTCGGCGCGCGTCTGCTCCGCCTTCGCCTTGGCCTCCTGGGCCGCCTTCACCGCGGCGAGGTCGACGACTCCGCTCATGGACATGTTCCGTGGCTGCATGCGTCTATCCTCCCCCGTCCGCGCGTGTACGTGAAAAGCGTTCCGAATACGTCCCGAACATCCCGAACACGAGCGCCGGGGTCCCCACCCCGCGCCCCGTCGGGCCACCGGCCCGCGCACGTCCAGCGCGAGCTTTCGCTACGAGTCGTAGCGTAATGGCACCGGGTGCCTGCGCAACACCACACCCCGGTGATCTCCCTCACCAAAGGCCATGACAAACCGCCGGTTATGGTCGGGGAATGCAGATCCGCACCCCCGCCTGCCGTCCCGGCCGTCCGCGCAGCGCCGCCGCGGACGCCGCGATCCTGGCCGCGACCCGGGAGGCGCTGGTCGAACTGGGCTGGTCGAAACTGACGCTGGGGGACGTCGCGACGCGCGCAGGGGTCGCCAAGACGACCCTCTACCGCCGCTGGGCCGGAAAGAACGAACTGGTCGTCGACGCGGTCGCCGAACTCTTCGGCGAACTCGAACTCCCCGACCGCGGCAGCCTCGCCGCCGACATCGAGGGCGTGGTCCTCCAGTTCGCGGCCATCCTGGCCCGGCCGGAGGCCAAGAGCGGGCTGATGGCGGCCGTCGCCGAGTCCACCCGCGACGACGCCCTGCGCGAGCGCATCCGCGCCTCCATCGTCGACCCGCAGAAGGATCTGGTCCTGGAGGGCCGCGCCCGCGCCCAGGCGCGCGGCGAGCTCCCCCCGCAGACCGACCCGGCCGAGGCCGCCCGCACGGTCGACCTCATCTTCGACGTCGTGGCGGGCGCGGTGGTGCACCGCACCCTGGTCAGCGCGGAACCGGCGGACGAGGAGTGGGTACGCAGCTTCACCCGGGTCCTGCTCCTGGGCCTCACGGCGTCCACCACCACGCCCGACGACCCGCCGTCCGGACCTCCCGCCCCGGCCTGAGCACACCCGCCGCACAAGCAGGCTCCACCGGCCCCGCGAGTCGGCTCCACCGGCCCCGCGAGTCGCACCCGGGCCCCGCGAGCGGCCCCGACCCCGGCCTCGCTCGCGCCCCCTCGGCCTCACGCCCCGCGCCCCGCACCCCCGAGACGGCGCTGCCGCCCGGACCGGGGGCGAAAACCCCGGCGGGCGGCAGCGGCAGCGATGGTGGCGGCGGTCAGAAGCCCGGGGGCTCGGTGTAGATCCCCCACTCGTCGCGCAGCACGTCGCAGATCTCCCCCAGGGTCGCTTCGGCCCGTACCGCGTCCAGCATCGGCGCGATCATGTTGGAACCGTCACGGGCGGCGGCCAGCATCGCGTCGAGCGCGCCCCGCACCGCCGTCTCGTCCCGGGCGGCCTTGCGCGCGGCCAGCGCCCGCACCTGCTCGCGCTCCACCTCGTGGCTGACGCGCAGGATCTCCAGGTCCCCGGTCACCGAACCGTGGTGCGCGTTGACGCCGACGACCCGCTTCTCCCCCTTCTCCAGGGCCTGCTGGTAGCGGAACGCGGACTCCGCGATCTCCCCGGTGAACCAGCCGTCCTCGATCCCCCGCAGGATGCCGGAGGTGATCGGCCCGATCGGGTGCCGTCCGTCGGGGTGGGCCCGCAGCCCGCGCTCCCGGATCTGCTCGAAGATCTTCTCGGCGTCGGCCTCGATACGGTCCGTCAGCTGCTCGACGTACCAGGAACCGCCCAGCGGGTCGGCGACGTTGGCGACGCCGGTCTCCTCCATCAGCACCTGCTGGGTGCGCAGCGCGATCTCCGCCGCCTGCTCGCTGGGCAGCGCGAGGGTCTCGTCGAGGGCGTTCGTGTGCAGCGAGTTGGTCCCGCCGAGCACCGCCGCGAGGGCCTCCACGGCCGTGCGCACGACGTTGTTGTACGGCTGCTGGGCGGTGAGCGACACCCCGGCGGTCTGGGTGTGGAACCTCAGCCACTGCGCCTTGTCGGAGCGGGCCCCGTAGACGTCGCGCATCCAGCGCGCCCAGATCCTGCGCGCCGCGCGGAACTTGGCGATCTCCTCGAAGAAGTCGACGTGCGCGTCGAAGAAGAAGGAGAGCCCGGGGGCGAAGACGTCCACGTCGAGACCGCGGCTGAGCCCCAGTTCGACGTACCCGAAGCCGTCCGCCAGCGTGTAGGCCAGCTCCTGGGCGGCCGTCGCGCCGGCCTCGCGGATGTGGTAGCCGGAGACGGACAGCGGCTTGTAGGCGGGGATGCCGGCCGCGCAGTACTCCATCAGGTCGCCGATCAGGCGCAGGTGCGGCTCGGGCTGGAAGAGCCACTCCTTCTGGGCGATGTACTCCTTGAAGATGTCGGTCTGGAGCGTGCCGTTGAGGACGCCCGGATCGACGCCCTGCCGTTCGGCGGCGACGAGGTACATGCAGAACACGGGGACGGCCGGCCCGCTGATCGTCATGGAGGTCGTGACGTCGCCCAGCGGGATGTCCTTGAACAGGACCTCCATGTCGGCGGCCGAGTCGATCGCGACGCCGCAGTGCCCGACCTCGCCGAGCGAGCGCCGGTCGTCGGAGTCGCGTCCCATCAGCGTGGGCATGTCGAACGCCACGGACAGTCCCCCGCCGCCGTTGGCGAGGATCATCTTGTAGCGCTCGTTGGTCTGCTCGGCGTTGCCGAACCCGGCGAACTGCCGGATGGTCCACGTACGCCCCCGGTAGCCGGTCGGGTACAGGCCGCGCGTGAAGGGGTACTCCCCCGGCCAGCCGATCCGCTCGAAGCCTTCGTAGGCGTCACCGGGCCGGGGCCCGTACGCCGGCTCCACGGGGTCCCCGGAGAGCGTCGTGAAGTCGGCCTCGCGCTTGCGCGATGCGTCGTACCGGGCCTGCCAGCGGCGGCGGCCCTCCTCGATGGCGTCAGCGTCCATGCTTCGAATTTACTAGGACGTCCAAGTAAATGTCGATGGGAAACCGCTGGGACGTCCTAGTAACTGTCCGTGACCACCGGTACGGGTGCGCGCCCACGGCGCCGTGCACCCGCGCGTGGCGTGCGTACCGCGCCGGGACCGGCGGGGTTCAGACCTTGGCGGCCACGGGCGCCTGGCCCGCGGAGCCGGCGTCGAGCTCGCGGCTGATCTTCCGCTCCACGAAGAAGGCGGCCGTCGGGACGGTCCCGGCGAGGAGCACCCACAGCTGCTTGCCGACCGGCCACTTCGCCTTGGAGCCCAGGTCGAAGGCGAAGACCAGGTAGAGGACGTAGAGCCAGCCGTGCGCGATGGCGACGACGCGGGTGAAGTCCGCGGCCCCGTCGACGTCCAGGCCGTACTTGGCGATCATGCCCAGGCACAGCAGGACCAGCAGCACACCGGTGACGTAGGCCAGGACGCGGTAGCGGGTCAGCACGCTCTTCTTCATGCCGACGAGCGTAACGACCCGTTCCGGGAGATCTTGCCCCGGGTCACTCCTCGTCGAAGTCGCCCGCGGCCACCCGCAGCGGCCTGAGCATCGCGAAGATCTCCCCGCACTCCTCGGCGTCGTACACCCCGAGCCCGAAGTCCATCGCCATCAGGTCGCGGGTGGCCGCCTCGACGACCTCACGGCCCTTGTCGGTGATGACGGCGAGGGTGCCGCGGCCGTCGTTGGGGTTGGGACGGCGGGCCACCAGACCCGACCTGACCAGCCGGTCGACGGTGTTCGTCACCGAGGTGGGGTGCACCTGGAGCCGCTCGCCGATCTTCGACATGGTCAGCTCGCCCTCCTTGGAGAAGGTGAGCAGCACCAGTGCCTCGAAGCGCGCGAAGGTCAGGCCGTAGGGCTTGACCACGGCGTCGACCCCGGCGAGCAGGATCTGGTGCGCGCGCATGATCGAGGTGATCGCGGCCATGGACGGCACGCTCCCCCAGCGCTGCTTCCAGAGCTCGTCGGCGCGGGCGATGGGGTCGAAGGGGAGACTGGGCGGTTTCGGCACGCCTCCAGACCTTACCGGCCGGTCACATCATGGTCAGCCCCGTCTCGCGTTTCGGTCCGCCGGACCTCCCGGGCCGCCAGGACGCAGCAGAGCGTGCCCAGCGCACCGGCCCCCGTGACCGCCCCCGTGACCCCCACCAGCTCCGCGGCCACCCCCGCCAGGGCCATGCCGACGCCCTGGAACGTCATGAGCCCGGCGGTGAGCAGCGTCATGGCCCGTCCGCGCAGCTCGTCGGGCACGTCCCGGACGATCCACTGGTCGAGGCCGAGGGTGTACGCCGACCCGGCGCCCGAGACCACCAGCAGGATCAGGGACACGGCGAGGCCGGGGTGGAGGGCGTACCCGAGGTAGGGCAGCAGGGTCACACAGACGAGCGGCAGCGCGACGCGCTCACGGGTGACGGGACGCAGCCGGGACCCCGCGTACAGCTCACCGGCGATCGCACCGGCCGGCAGCGCGCACATCAGCAGACCCAGGCCGGCGGACCCCGCACCGAGCTCGTCGGCGTACGGCGCGGACAGCGCCTCCGGGGCGACCGTGAAGAACGGCGGCACCCAGAAGAGGAGCAGCAGCGCCCGCACCCTCCGGTCGGCGAGGATCCGCCCGGCGCCCTCGAGGGAGTCCGTGACCAGCGCGCCGCCGGTCCGGGCCCGCGCGGGCCTGCGGCGGGTGCCCAGGCGCAGCAGGGCGGCGGAGGCGAGGAAGGTGGCGACGGTGACCAGCAGGGCCTGCCGCGGGGAGGCCACGGTGAGCAGCAGCCCGCCCAGTCCGAAGCCGGCGAGCAGCGCGCTCTGCGCGGTGATGCGCAGCAGGGAGCGGCCGAGGACGAACAGGTCGCCGTCGCCGAGGATGTCCGCGAGGGTGGCCATCCGGGTGCCGGCGAAGACCGGCGAGACGACGGCGAGGCAGCAGCGCAGGGCGAGCAGTGCGGCGAGGGGCGCCCCTTGCGCCGTCATCGGCACCACGCACGCCGCGCACACCAGGTCGCAGGCCACCAGTACGCGCCGGGCCGGGAAGCGGTCGGCGACCCCGGCGAGCAGCGTGCCGCCGACGACGTAGGGCAGGAAGCCGAGGGCCCAGGCCAGGGCGCTCATCAGGGGCGAGCCGGTGAGGTCGTAGACCAGGACGGACAGCGCGACCTCGGCGACGATCACACCGAGCATGGAGAGCAGGTGCGCGGCGAACACGGCCCGGAACTCCCGGACGGCGAACACCCGGAGGTACCCGGCCGAGGCCGTCCCGGGCTCGGCGGGCGCGGCGGCGGGCGGGGACGCCGGGGGTACCGCGGCGCCGGCCCCCGTGGGGGGCATGGCGGGCGTGGCGGGTGGCGGGGTGGGGGCTTCTTGCATGGCAGCAGCGTGCTCGGACGGACCCGCAGGGCCTAAAGTTTCGGCCACAGCCGAATGTCCGGGAGGCCAGGTCCGTGCCGTCACATCTGCACTTCGGGGAGGACGACTTCCTGCGCTGCCGCTTCGCGGTGTCCCCGCTGTGGGAGACGCAGGAGGTCGCGCGGACCCTGAAACGGCCCGACCGGCAGGGCTACCACACACCCTGGCTGCGCCGGATCCGCACGGCCGCCGAGGCGCTCGACCTGAGCGGGCTGTGGCTGCTGATGCCGCGCCGCGGCCACTCCCCCGACTGGCTGTGCCCCCCGCCGGTAGGACCCGCCGCCGGGTTCGAGGAGGAGATCGCGGCGGTCCGGGCCGCCGACCCGCGGGCCGCGGTCGCGGACACCGCCCGCTCCCTCGCGGACACCCCCGGCGCGCTGGACTCGCCCCGCGGCCGGGCCTGGCTGGCCGACCCGCAGCGGATGATCCGCGAGCTGACGGACGTGCTGGAGGAGATCTGGCACACCCTCCTCGCCCCGGACTGGCCCCGGCTGCGCGCCCTGCTGGAGGCGGACGTCGCCTTCCACTCGCGCCGGCTGGCCGAAGTGGGCCTGGGCGGGGTGCTGCCGGAGATCAATGCCCGGTGCGGCTGGCGGGCCGGGACGCTGACCATCGACTCCAACGGCGACCACGAGCGTCACCTCGGCGGCCAGGGCCTGGTGCTGATGCCGAGCGTGTTCTCCTGGCCGGACGTCGTGAGCGGCTTCGACCCACCCTGGCAGCCGACGCTGGTGTACCCGGCGCGGGGTATCGGCGGTCTGTGGACCGAGGCCGCCGCGCACTCCCCCGAGACGCTGGTACGGCTGCTGGGCCGGGGCCGCGCCGCCGTGCTCACCGCGCTCGACGAACCGGCGACCACCTCGGTGCTCGCCCACCGGCTCGGCCTCGCCCCGTCCTCGGTGTCCGCGCACCTGACGGTGCTCCGCGACGGCGGACTGCTGGTGTCCCGGCGCTACGGCCACCAGGTGCTGTACGAGCGGACACCGCTCGGGATGGCGCTGGTGGCGGGCGGCGCCCGGTAGGACCCGCGCTCAGTACAGGCTGCGCAGCCCCAGCACGTCGCCCTTGCCCAGGGTGCGGGCGCCCGTGGAGCAGGCGAAGGAGGTCGCGTACATCGTCAGGTTCTCGTGCCCCGGACCGGCGTGGCCGAGGCCGAAGACGTGTCCGGCCTCGTGCGTGGCCACGCTGCGGATGTCGTACGCGCGCGTGCAGCCGCCGGCGGGGCGGTCGGTGAACGGGAAGTCGTGCGTGTTGAACCGGACGTCCGCCTCCATCAGTTCCTCGGGGCCGTCCGGCACCGGGCGGCTCCACGAACAGGTCGTCGCCACCGTGTCGCCGCCGATGTCGCCCGCGTCCCAGACGCTCAGACCGTCCCGGCGCACGCAGCGGGCCTCCCGGTCGATGCCCGCCTCGTTGCCGGTCATGGACAGGAACCTGGCCTTCGCCGCGACCCTGTCGTCGTAGCCGCAGTCGTTGCGGCTCGTGGTGATGGTGGCGATGGCGTCCTCGAAGGCCCGCCGGCCCTCGGCGAGGGAGATCCGGCCCGGCAGCGGTCCGTCGCCGATGAACCACTCGTAGGTGCCGTACTCCTTGCGGCCCGCCGTGGAGAAGGCGCCGTCGGCGCAGGGCGCGGGGGCGTCGGCGCGGGCCCGCGTGAGGGGTGCCGCCGTACGGGCGGCCTCGTACGCGTAGGAGACCGTCCCGTCGGCGGCGACCGTCAGGGTGAAATCGTGCGCCGAGCCGTCCGCCGTGAGCGCGTCGACGCTGACCGTCGTACCGGGTTCGGGCACCGCCACTCCGACGCCCCCGTGGGTGACCACCCGGCCGACGGCCCGGCAGCCGAGCGCGGACGAGCCGGCGGGCAGGTCGCCGACGGTCAGGTCGCCGCGGGTGAGCGCGCAGGCGGGCGGCCCGGGGGCCTCCCCCTCGCGGACCGCCGACAGCGACACCGCCACCAGGAACGCCGCGACCGCCCTGCCGACCAGCCCCGGTCCGCGCCGCCGTGCCACCGCACACTCCCCTTCGAAGCCACGCCGGGAGCGGGACTTGATCGACTCCGGGAGAGATTAGCGAGGCGGCACCGGCCGAACCGTCATCCGGGATGACCCGTTCGAGCGACTACCGCTCAAACGGGTGTCCCGTGGCGGCCCGGGGCGCTAGGGGGCCGTTCCAGGTGGCGTTCCACCGTCTCGACCTTGGAGGTCAGGCCGTCCGTGACGCCGGGGCGGATGTCCGCCTTCAGCACGAGGGAGACCCGGGGGGCGCGCTCCTCGACGGCGGCGACGGCGCGCCGGACGACGTCCATGACCTCGTCCCACTCGCCCTCGACGGAGGTGAACATGGCGTCCGTGCGGTTCGGCAGGCCCGACTCGCGGACCACCCGGACGGCGTCGGCGACGTACTCGCCGACGTCCTCGCCGACACCCAGCGGCGTGACCGAGAAGGCGACGATCATGCGTTCACGACGCCTTCCTTGCGGGCGCGGGAGGCGATGACCGCGTCCTCGGCCTCGCGGCGCAGCCGGCGCTCGGCGAAGAAGCCGCCGGTCGGCAGGACCGACAGGACGAAGTAGAGGGCCGCGGTGCCCAGCGGCCACTTCGCGCGGTTCCAGGCGTCGGCCCAGAAGAGCACGTAGAGGACGAAGAGCACGCCGTGGACCATGCCCATCACGGGCACCGCGTTGAAGTCGGTGGTCCGCTTCAGCACCGAGCAGACCAGCAGCAGGAGGAAGGACACGGCCTCGGGGGCGGAGACCAGGCGCAGTCGGCGGAGGGCGGAGGCTGTCTTCAGGTCCACGGGTCACCTTCGGGGTGGGGAGGCAGAGGTGGGGCGGCAAGGGTGGGGCGGCACGGCGGCGGACGGTTTGTGAACGCACGCACAAGCGTTCGTCCATTGTGGCAAACCGTCCCTGTGAGGGTGCGTTCAGGGTCGTTCTCCACCCCTGGGTGCTGTTCGGCGCACCCCTGTGGCGGATACCTTCCCAGCGTGGCGATGTTTCGACTTCAAGGCAGCAAAGTGCTCGCCGTCGACATGACCGGGGACGCCGTGAAGGCGAAGAACGGCTCGATGGTCGCGTACGACGGGCAGATGGCGTTCAAGAAGCTCAGCGGGGGCGGTGAGGGCATCCGGGGGATGGTCACCCGCAGGCTCACCGGTGAGCAGATGACCATGATGGAGGTGAGGGGGCAGGGGATCTGCTGGCTGGCCGACCGGGCCTCCGAGATCAATCTCGTGCGGCTCCAGGGGGACAAGCTGTACGTCGAGTCGAGCAACCTGCTCGCGACCGACAGCGGGCTCAGGACCGGGACGAGTTTCACCGGCCTGCGCGGCGCGACGCAGGGCAACGGGCTGTTCACGACGACCGTCGAGGGCACCGGCCAGGCGGCGATCACCTCGGACGGCCCGGCGGTGGTGCTGCGGGTCAGCCCGCAGTTCCCGCTGACCGTCGACCCCGGCGCCTATGTCGCGCACCAGGGGAACGTCCGGCAGTCCTTCCAGTCCGGTGTGACCTTCCGCACCCTGATGGGCGAGGGCGGCGGCGAGGCCTTCCAGATCCGCTTCGAGGGGGACGGCCTGGTGTACGTCCAGCCGAGCGAGCGCAACACGATCGCGGGGGACGTGTGAGATGACCTTCCGTGAGATCAACTCCAAGATGGTCGAGGCGACCGTCGTCCCCGGTCAGCGGCTCTTCAGTCAGCGCGGGGCCATGCTGGCCTACCGCGGCGAGGTGTCCTTCACCCCCAACGTCCAGGGCGGCCAGGGCGGGGTGATGTCCATGATCGGGCGGCGGCTCGCCAACGAGGACACCCCCCTGATGACCGTCGAGGGCAGCGGCACGGTGCTGTTCGGGCACGGCGGCCACCACGTCCAGGTCATCCGGCTCAGCGGGGACACGCTGTACGTGGAGGCGGACCGGCTGCTCGCCTTCGAGGGCACGCTCCAGCAGGGCACGATGTTCCTCGGCTCCCAGGGCGGGGTCATGGGCATGGTCCGCGGCCAGGTCAGCGGCCAGGGCCTGTTCACCACCACCCTCAAGGGCCAGGGCGCGGTCGCCGTCATGGCGCACGGCGGGGTCTTCGAGGTGCCGATCACCCCGCAGCGCCCGGTGCACGTCGACCCCCAGGCCTACGTCGCCCACCACGGCGACGTCCGCAACAAGCTGTCGACGGCGCTGGGCTGGCGGGACATGGTGGGCCGGGGCTCCGGCGAGGCGTTCCAGCTGGAGCTGAGCGGCAGCGGTGCGGTGTTCGTCCAGGCGTCGGAGGAGAAGCTGTGAGCATGTACGGGGCTCCGGGCGGCGGCCCGACGGTGCACGACCCGATGACCCTGCCGGTCGACGACAACGTCAACAGCTACACCTTCTGCGTGGAGCTCAAGGGGAGCCAGTGGTTCCTCCAGAAGGGGAAGATGATCGCCTACTACGGGTCGATCGACTTCAACGGCGTCGGGCACGGCCGACTGGACCGTCTGGTGCGCACTTCCTTCCATTCGCCTCTGCACGCGAGCGACTGGGTGGTGGCGGAGGGCTCGGGCAAGATGCTCCTCGCCGACCGGGCCTTCGACGTGAATTCGTACGATCTGGACGACGGCAACCTGACCATTCGCTCGGGCAATCTCCTCGCTTTTCAGCCAAGTCTGTCGCTCAAGCAGTCGATCGTGCCGGGATTTCTGACGCTGATCGGAACCGGCAAGTTCGTCGCCGCATCTAACGGTCCGGTGGTGTTCATGGAACCCCCGATCCGGGTCGACCCGCAGGCACTCGTCGGCTGGGCCGACTGCCCGTCCCCGTGCCATCACTACGACCACGGGTACATGACCGGCGTCATGGGCGGTCTACGTGCACTGACGGGCCTGGGCGGGGCCTCCGGCGAGGAGCACCAGTTCGAGTTCGTGGGCGCCGGTACGGTGCTGCTCCAGTCGACCGAACTGCTCATGGCGGAGCAGGCCACGGGAGCGGTCCCGCACGAGCCGGGAGTACCCGGCGGGGGCCCCGGAGCAGGTGGGCACGGCGGCCACGGAGGGCAAACCGGCGCACCGCGCCTTCCCGGACAGCTCGGGGACCTGCAACGTCGCTTCGGGCTGTGAGCGGTAGTCTGCGGAGGGTGACATCGAACGCGTGCGCACCGTCACACCGCCCACACTAGTTCGCCTTTCAACATTTTAGGTAGACTTCAATTATGGAGACCGAAACGGCCACGCGCTGGCTGACCGATGCGGAGCAGTGCGCCTGGCGCACCCACCTGGAGGTCAACAGGCTGTTGACGTACCAGCTCGAGAAGGATCTCCAACCGTTCGGCCTGACCATGAACGACTACGAGATCCTGGTGAACCTCTCCGAGTCGGAGGGCGTCCGGATGCGGATGAGCGACCTCGCGTCCGCGACCCTCCAGTCCAAGAGCCGTCTCTCGCACCAGATCACGCGGATGGAGAGCGCGAACCTGGTGCGCCGTGAGAACTGCGAGTCGGACCGCCGCGGCCTGTACGCGGTGCTGACCGAGCACGGCATGGAGACGATGCAGAAGGTCGCGCCGCACCACGTGGACTCCGTGCGGCGGCACTTCGTCGACCTGCTCACCCCCGAGGCCACCGCGGAACTGTCCAGGGCCCTGAAGCCCGTCGCGGAGCACCTGCGCGGGCAGCGCGGGCGTCCCTGAGGGACCACCGGACCACCGGACCCGGACCACCACCGGACGCCGGCCGCCCGTGCCCGACCAGGGCACGGGCGGCCGGCGTCCGCGTCCGCGGCTCGGCTCGACGGGGGGCTCGGCTCAGGCGAGGGGTGCGAGGCCGGTCGCGGCCCGCCCGACCCGGCGGACGGCCACGGCCGCCGCCGTCGCCAGCACGACCGCCCCGGTGACCGCGAAGCACAGCCCCACCGGCAGCCGCCCGGCCAGCGCCCCGGCGATCGCCGCACCGGCCGTACTGCCCGCGTTGACGGCCGTGTTCACCCACGCCCCGGCCCGCACCCGGGCCTGCGGGGCCGCGGCCTCGTCGGCGAGGAGATAGGCCGTGGTGATCGCCGGGGACACGAAGAACCCGGCGGCCGTGACGGCCACGGTGAGCGTGCCGATGCCCGGCGCGAGTCCCGCACCGCACAGCGCCAGCCCGAGCCCCGCCGTGATCAGCGGCAGCCGCGCCGTCGCCGGTGCCCGCCAGGCCACGGCGCCGTTGAGCAGCCCGCCGACCGCGCTGCCCGCCGACAGCGCGGCGAGCACCCAGGCCGCGCCCGCCCCGCCGCTCCCCGGCCCGTGGCGTTCGGCGAAGGCCACGACCAGCAGATCGAGGACGCCCAGCGCGAGGCCCACGCCCGCGACGGCGGCCACCGGCCGTCCGATCCCGCGCAGCCCGGCGCCGCCCCGGCCGGCGCCGCCGCTCTTCTCCGGACGGACCTCCCGTACGGCAGGCGACGACACGAACCCGGCCGTGCCCACGGCCATCAGGGCCGCCCCGACGGCGATGCCGGCGACCGGCGGCGCGACGCCGACGAGCACCCCGACCAGCAGCGGACCGGTGACGAACAGCAGTTCCTCGGCGACCCCGTCCAGGCTGTAGGCGCGTTGCAGCAGGGCGCGGTCGGGGGTGAGGGTGCCCCACACCGCCCGCATCGTCGGCCCGAGCGGCGGCACACAGACGCCCGCGGCGGCGGCGAGAACGGCGACCGGCACGGCACCCGTGCGGCCCGGGCCGGCGAGGACGAACGCCAGCAGGGCGAGCGCCGCCAGATGGGCCGCGGTCATCGGCACGAGCGCCCGGCGCGGCCCGTGCCGGTCGATCAGGGCAGCCCGGGCGGGCGACAGGAACACGGTGGCGGCCCCGAACAGGGCCATCACGGTGCCCGCCACCGTGTAGGAGCCCGAGGACCGGATCACGGCGAGCATGACGGACAGCGGGACGATCCCGTAGGACAGCCGGCCGGTCAGGGCGGCGGCGAAGGTGCGGCGGGCGTGCGGGACGCGCAGGACGGCGGCGTACGAGGGCCGCGGGGCAGGCGGAGCGGACATGAGGAGTTCCTCGACTCATGGCAGGGAAACGGGGACGCCTGATCGCCGCGAGCGGTGCGGCCGTACGCCGCTCACCGGTCGCGGGCCTGGGCGGGCCCTATGCCAAGAGGAGGAACACGCCCCGGACGCTACCAGCCCGCCCGCGAACCCACCGACCCCTTTTCTCGGCACCGGCCCCCAACCGGCCTCCGCCGCACCACGCACCACGGCCGCACACTCCCCCGCCGGGCTCCCACATCAAGCCCGCGCCCGCGCCCCCTCACGCCGGGCTCCGCCACCCCGGCCCGCGCTCGCACACCCGCACGCCGGACCGCACCACGCACCTCTGCCCCGGCCGCCCGCTCCCGCACCGGGCACACCCCCGCCCCGCGCCACGTACCCCGGCGCCGCGCCGCGCACCTGCCTCCGCACCGCGCGCCTCACCCGGCAGCGCCGGGCACCCTCGCTCCCGGCCGCTCACCCCAGCGCCGGACCACGCATCCCCGAGCCGCTCGCCCAGCGCCGGGCACACGCCCGCCACGCATCCCCGCGCCGTCCGGCTCACCCGGCCGGGGTCGGCAGGTCAGTGTTCCGTGAGGCCTGCCACCAGTTCGTCCGCCGCGCGGTAGGGGTCGAGTCCGCCGGCGACGATGCGTTCCGCGAGGGTGCTCAGCCGGCGGTCCCCGTGCAGGTCACCGATGCGCTCACGCAGGGCCGTCACGGCGATGGTCTCGACCTCGCGGGCCGCGCGCGAGCGGCGCCGCTCGGTGAGGACGCCGTGCTCCTCCATCCACGCGCGGTGCTTCTCCAGCGCCTCCACGACCTCGTCGACCCCCTCGGCGCGGGCGGCGACCGTCTTCACGATCGGCGGGCGCCAGTCGCCGGGCCCGCGGGCCTCGCCGAGGCCGAGCATGTGGTTCAGCTCCCGGGCGGTGGCGTCGGCGCCGTCCCGGTCGGCCTTGTTGACGACGTAGACGTCCCCGATCTCCAGGATCCCGGCCTTGGCCGCCTGGATGCCGTCGCCCATGCCGGGTGCGAGCAGGACGACGGAGGTGTCGGCCTGGGAGGCGATCTCGACCTCCGACTGGCCCACGCCGACCGTCTCCACCAGGATCACGTCGCAGCCCGCCGCGTCCAGGACCCGGATCGCCTGCGGCGCCGCCCAGGCGAGGCCGCCCAGGTGGCCCCGGGTGGCCATCGAGCGGATGTAGACGCCGGGGTCGGAGGCGTGCTCCGACATCCGGACGCGGTCGCCGAGCAGGGCGCCGCCGGAGAACGGCGAGGAGGGGTCGACGGCCAGCACGCCGACCCTGCGGCCCTGCTTGCGGTAGGCGGTGACCAGCGCGGACGTCGACGTCGACTTGCCGACGCCCGGTGAGCCGGTCAGGCCGACCACGTACGCGTTGCCCGTGAGCGGGGCCAGCGCCTCCATGACCTCCCTGAGCTGCGGCGACGCCCCCTCCACCAGGGAGATCAGCCGGGCCACGGCCCGCGGCCGGCCTTCCCTGGCCTGGGCGACCAGCGAGGAGACGTCCTGCATCACAGCTCCGTTCAGTTCCGCTCAGTTCCGTTCGGACCGTCGTACGGCAGACGTACGACGGGTTCAGGCCTTGGGGACCCGGACGATCAGCGCGTCGCCCTGACCGCCGCCGCCGCACAGCGCGGCCGCGCCGACGCCGCCGCCCCGGCGCTTGAGCTCCAGGGCCAGGTGCAGCACGAGCCGGGCGCCGGACATGCCGATCGGGTGACCCAGGGCGATCGCACCCCCGTTGACGTTCACCTTTTCCGTGGACACGCCGAGGTCCTTCATTGACTGCACCGCGACGGCGGCGAAGGCCTCGTTGATCTCGATGAGGTCGAGGTCGGACACCTCCAGGCCGTCCTTCTTCAGCGCGTGCAGGATGGCGTTCGAGGGCTGGGACTGGAGCGAGTTGTCCGGGCCGGCCACGTTGCCGTGGGCGCCGATCTCGGCGATCCACTCCAGGCCGAGCTCCTGCGCCTTGGTCTTGCTCATCACGACCACGGCCGCCGCGCCGTCGGAGATCTGCGAGGAGGTGCCCGCGGTGATCGTGCCGTCCCGGGTGAACGCCGGGCGGAGCTTGCCCAGGGACTCCGCCGTGGTGTCGGCGCGGATGCCCTCGTCCTTGCTGAAGACGACCGGCTCGCCCTTGCGCTGGGGGATCTCCACCGGGGTGATCTCCGCCTCGAAGATGCCGTTCTTCTGCGCGGCGGCGGCCCTCTGATGGCTCAGCGCGGCGATCTCGTCCTGCTCCGGGCGCTCGATCCCGAGGCGCGTGTTGTGCTTCTCCGTGGACTCGCCCATGGCGATGTTCTCGAAGGCGTCGGTCAGACCGTCGTACGCCATCGCGTCGAGCATCTCGATCGCCCCGTACTTGAAGCCCTCGCGGGACTTCGGCAGCAGATGGGGGGCGTTGGTCATGGACTCCTGGCCGCCGGCCACCACGACGTCGAACTCACCCGCGCGGATCAGCTGGTCGGCCAGCGCGATCGCGTCGAGGCCCGACAGGCACACCTTGTTGACGGTGAGTGCCGGGACGTTCATCGGGATGCCGGCCTTGACCGCGGCCTGGCGTGCCGGGATCTGCCCCGCCCCGGCCTGGAGCACCTGGCCCATGATCACGTACTGCACCTGGTCGCCACCGATCCCCGCACGGTCGAGGGCGGCCTTGATCGCGAAGCCGCCGAGGTCGGCTCCGGAGAAGGACTTGAGGGAGCCCAGCAGCCGTCCCATGGGCGTCCGCGCGCCCGCGACGATCACCGAGGTAGTGCCGTTGGAACCAGTCGATCCAGTCATGAGCTGCGATTCCCCTTACCGGCCTGCACGGGCCGAGGAGTGAACGAGGGTTTACTTCGAATGTACTGAGTGGCACTCCGTGCCGTCACCGGGCCGTCGGTGTGATCGCGCGCACGTTGCGTAACCACCTCCGCCGCGTTGCACTGACTGCATGCTGACGCGAATCGACCACATCGGGATCGCCTGCCACGACCTCGACGCCACCGTCGAGTTCTACCGCTCCACGTACGGCTTCGAGGTGTTCCACACCGAGGTCAACGAGGAACAGGGTGTGCGCGAGGCCATGCTCAAGATCAACGATACGTCCGACGGGGGCGCCTCCTACCTGCAACTCCTGGAGCCGACCCGGCCCGACTCGACCGTCGCCAAGTGGCTCGACAAGAACGGCGAGGGCGTCCACCACATCGCTTTCGGTACGGCGGATGTCGACGCGGACGCCGCGGACATCAAGGACAAGGGCGTACGCGTTCTGTACGAAGAGCCGCGACGCGGCTCCATGGGGTCACGAATCACCTTCCTGCACCCCAAGGATTGCCACGGTGTACTGACAGAACTGGTCACATCGGCGGCTGTTGAGTCACCTGAGCACTGACCCTCGTACATATGGGCCGGTAGGGTTGGGCTCGGTCGCCGCTCACACCGGGGCGACCCGGTCCTGCCGTACGGCGGCGGGACCCAGCCGGGGTCCGGGTTTCGGGGGACGAGCGTCGGGGCGGCAGCCCATGCTCCGCCGTTGATCTGACACCATTCCCCGGGGGCCCCGTTCGGCGGATGGACGGAGCTCGTTCGGGAAGCTTGCGACCAGGGACGGATGGGACCGCGCAGTGCGGGGCTATGAGAGCCAGGAGCGGGAGCCGGCGGCTGACGTCGACCACCTGACTCGGTTCGAAGCCGAGATGAAGCGGCTGAAGACCGAGCGGGAAAAGGCGATCCAGCATGCCGAGGACCTCGGCTACCAGGTCGAGGTGCTGCGCGCCAAGTTGCACGAGGCGCGGCGCACCATCATGTCCCGGCCCGCCTTCGACGGCGGCGACATCGGGTACCAGGCCGAGCAGTTGCTGCGCAACGCGCAGATGCAGGCCGACCAGCTGCGCCAGGACGCCGAACGGGAGCTGAGCCAGGCCCGGGCGCAGACGCAGCGGATCCTCCAGGAGCACGCCGAGCAGGCGGCCCGGCTCCAGGCCGAGCTGCACCAGGAGGCGGTGGCCCGCCGCCAGCAGCTCGACCAGGAACTGGCGGAGCGCCGGCAGAACGTCGAGTCGCACGTCAACGAGAACGTGGCGTGGGCCGAGCAGTTGCGGGCCCGCACCGAGGCGCAGGCCCGCCGGCTGCTCGACGAGTCGCGCGCCGAGGCCGAACAGGCCCTGACGGCCGCACGCGCCGAGGCCGAACGGGTGGCCGCGGAAGCCCGCCAGCGTCTCCAGGCCGACGCCGAGGCGACCCGCGCGGAGGCCGAGCAGCTGCTGCTGCGGGCCCGCACGGACGCCGAACGGCTGCTGAACGCCGCCTCCAGCCAGGCGCAGGAGGCCAGCGACCACGCCGAGCAGCTGCGCACCTCCACCGCCACGGAGTCCGACGCGGCCCGCCGCCAGGCCGGTGAGCTCAGCCGCGCCGCCGAGCAGCGCATGTCCGAGGCCGAGGAGGCGCTGCGCAAGGCGCAGGCCGAGGCCGACAAGGTGCTCACCGAGGCGAAGGCCGCCGCCGAGAAGGCGCTCGCCGGCGCTGAGTCCACCAACGAGCAGCGCACCCGTACGGCGAAGGAGCAGGTCGCCCGGCTGGTCAGCGAGGCCACCAAGGAGGCCGAGACCACCAAGGCGGACGCCGAGCAGGTCGTGGCCGACGCCCGCGCCGAGGCGGAGAAGATCGTCGCGGAGGCCTCGGAGAAGGCCCGCACGCTCACCGCCGAGGAGAGCGCCACCCAGCTGTCGAAGGCGGCGAAGACCGCCGAGGACGTCCTCAACAAGGCGCAGGAGGACGCGCAGAACACCACCAAGGCGGCCGCCGAGGAGGCCGAGCGGATCCGCCGCGAGGCGGAGACCGAGGCGGACCGGCTGCGCGCCGAGGCGCACGACATCGCCGAGCAGCTCAAGGGGTCGGCGAAGGACGACACCAAGGAGTACCGCGCCAAGACGGTCGAGCTCCAGGAGGAGGCCCGCCGGCTGCGCGGCGAGGCCGAGCAGCTGCGCGCCGACGCAGTCGGCGAGGGCGAGAAGATCCGCGCGGAGGCCCGCAAGGAGGCCGTCCAGCAGATCGAGGAGGCGGCCAGGACCGCCGAGGAGCTGCTGTCCAAGGCGAAGGCCGACGCGGACGAGCTGCGCCAGAAGGCCACCTCGGACAGCGAGAAGGTGCGCACCGAGGCCATCGAGCGCGCCACCACGCTGCGCCGGCAGGCCGAGGAGACCCTGGAGCGCACCCGCGCGGAGGCCGAGCGCTCCCGCGAGGAGGCGGTGGAGCTCGCCGAGACCATCACCTCCAACGCCGAGCAGGCCGCGCTCGAACTGCGCGAGGAGACCGAGCGCGGGGTCGAGGCCCGGCAGGCGGAGGCAGCCGAGGAGCTGACCCGGCTGCACACGGAGGCGGAGGCACGGCTCGCCTCCGCCGAGCAGGCGCTGACCGACGCGCGCGAGGAGGCCGCCCGGATCCGCCGCGAGGCCGGCGAGGAGACCGAGCGGCTGCGCTCGGAGGCCGCCGAGCGGATCCGTACGCTCCAGCAGCAGGCGGGCACCGAGGCGGACCGGATCCGCGACGAGGCCGCCGCCGACGCATCCGCCTCGCGCGCCGAGGGCGAGGCCGTCGCCGTACGGCTGCGTTCCGAGGCCGCTGCCGAGGCGGAGCGGCTGAAGTCGGAGGCGCAGGACACCGCCGACCGGGTACGCGCCGAGGCGCAGGCCGCGGCCGAGCGGCTGGCCACGGAGGCGTCCGAGACGCTGGCCGCCGCCCAGGAGGAGGCGCTGCGGCGCCGCCGCGAGGCCGAGGAGCTGCTCGGTTCCGCGCGCCAGGAGGCCGACCAGGAGCGGGAGCAGGCCCGCCGGCAGAGCGAGGAGCTGCTGGCCTCGGCGCGCAAGCGCGTGGAGGAGGCGCAGACCGAGGCCGTCCGGCTGGTCGAGGAGGCCGACCGGCGCGCGAACGAGATGGTGTCCGCGGCCGAGCAGCACGCGCAGCAGGTCCGGGAGTCCGTGGCCGGGCTGCACGAGCAGGCGCAGGACGAGATCAACGGGCTGCGTTCCGCCGCCGAGCACGCGGCCGAGCGCACCCGGCGCGAGGCGGAGGAGGAGGCGGACCGGGTCCGCTCCGACGCCTACGCGGTGCAGGAGCGGGCCGCCGAGGACGCCAACCGGGTCCGGCGCGAGGCGAGCGAGGCCGCGGATGCCGCGCAGGCGCTGGCCGAGCAGACCATGGCCGAGGCGATCGCGGAGGCGGAGCGGCTGCGCTCGGAGGCGTCCGCGCACGCCCAGCGGGTGCGCACCGAGGCGTCGGACGCCATCGCCCAGGCCGACCAGGACGCGTCGCGCACCCGGGCGGACGCCCGGGACGACGCGAACCGCATCCGTTCGGACGCCGCGACGCAGGCGGACACCCTCATCACCGAGGCCCGCAACGAGGCGGAGCGGCTCCAGACGGAGACGATCGCGGAGGCCGAGCGGCTCCACTCCGAGACGGTCACGGAGGCGGAGCGGCTGCGCGCCGAGTCGGTCGCCAAGGCGGAGAAGCTGATCTCGGACGCCGCCGGGGACGCGGAGCGGCTGCGCGCCGAGGCCGCCGAGACGGTGGGCACCGCGCAGCAGCACGCCGAGCGGATGCGCGCCGACGCCGAGCGGGTCAGGACCGACGCGGCGGCGGAGGCCGACCGGCTGATGAGCGTGGCCCGCGAGGAGGCCGACTCCACGCTGGACGAGGCCCGCAAGGAGGCCAACAAGCGGCGCTCCGAGGCGGCCGAGCAGGTCGACACCCTCATCACGGAGACGGCGGCCGAGGCGGACAAGCTCCTCACGGAGGCGCAGCAGCAGGCGCAGAAGACGACGGCGGACGCGGAGGCACAGGCCGACTCGATGGTCGGCGCGGCCCGCAGCGAGGCCGAGCGGCTGGTGTCCGAGGCGACGGTCGAGGGCAACTCGCGGGTGGAGAAGGCCCGTACGGACGCGGACGAGCTGCTGGTCGGCGCCCGTCGGGACGCGACCGCCATAAGGGAGCGGGCGGAGGAGCTGCGCGACCGCATCACGACCGAGATCGAGGCGCTGCACGAGCGGGCCCGCCGTGAGGCCGCCGAGACGATGAGGTCGACCGGCGACCGCTGCGACGCGCTCATCAAGGCGGCCGAGGAACAGCTCGCCAAGGCGCAGGCGAAGGCGAAGGAGCTGGTGTCGGACGCCAATTCCGAGGCCGGCAAGGTCCGCATCGCCGCCGTGAAGAAGGCCGAGGGGCTGCTCAAGGAGGCGGAGCAGAAGAAGGCGACGCTCGTGCGTGAGGCCGAGGAGCTCAAGGCCGAGGCGATCCGCGAGGCGCGCCGCACCGTCGAGGAGGGCAAGCGCGAGCTGGAGGTCCTGGTGCGCCGGCGTGAGGACATCAACGCCGAGATCTCGCGGGTGCAGGACGTGCTGGAGGCGCTGGAGTCGTTCGAGATCCCGACCGGGGGCAAGGACGGGGGCGTCAAGGCGAGCGCGGCGATCGGGGCGCCCCGGTCGGGCGGGAAGGCGTCGGACGGCTAGCGGAATGTGTGAATTGCGTTAAAGTCTGGCGTCTTTGACCGGACCTTTGGCAAGCGGTCTGCGGCTCAGCCACCCAAAAGGGGTGTCATTCTCCAGATCAAACACGTATACGCTCGATGACACACCGTTCAGGGCCCTAGGATTCCACCTATCACCTCACCGGTCTCATTCGACAGGAACCCCATGAGCGACACTTCCCCCTACGGCTTCGAGCTTGTGCGGCGTGGATACGACCGCGCTCAGGTGGACGAACGCATCTCGAAGCTCGTCTCCGACCGTGACAGCGCTCTGGCTCGTATCACTGCTCTGGAAAAGCGCATCGAGGAGCTGCACCTCGAGACGCAGAACGCCCAGGCCCAGGTGAGCGACGCCGAGCCGTCGTACGCCGGTCTCGGCGCGCGTGTCGAGAAGATCCTCCGCCTCGCCGAGGAAGAGGCCAAGGACCTGCGCGAGGAGGCCCGCCGCGCCGCGGAGCAGCACCGGGAGCTCGCCGAGTCGGCGGCCCAGCAGGTGCGCAACGACGCGGAGTCGTTCGCCGCCGAGCGCAAGGCCAAGGCGGAGGACGAGGGCGTCCGGATCGTCGAGAAGGCCAAGAGCGACGCGTCGCAGCTGCGTTCCGAGGCGCAGAAGGACGCGCAGTCGAAGCGTGAGGAGGCGGACGCCCTCTTCGAGGAGACCCGCGCCAAGGCCGCGCAGGCCGCCGCCGACTTCGAGACCAACCTCGCCAAGCGCCGCGAGCAGTCGGAGCGGGACCTGGCCTCGCGTCAGCAGAAGGCGGAGAAGCGTCTCGCCGAGATCGAGCACCGCGCGGAGCAGCTGCGTCTGGAGGCGGAGAAGCTGCGCACCGACGCCGAGCGTCGCGCCCGTCAGACCGTCGAGACGGCGCAGCGCCAGGCCGAGGACATCGTGGCGGACGCCAACGCCAAGGCCGACCGCATCCGTTCCGAATCCGAGCGCGAGCTGGCGGCCCTGACCAACCGCCGCGACTCGATCAACGCCCAGCTGACGAACGTCCGCGAGATGCTCGCCACGCTGACCGGTGCCGCGGTGGCCGCGGCCGGCACGCCGTCCACGGACGACGAGCCGATCTCCCGCGGGGTCCCGGCGCAGCAGTCCCGGTAACGCCCGGGGGTACGTCGCCCGAACATCGGTGAAGCCCTTTGCCACTCCGGTGGCAGAGGGCTTTGCCGCGTTCTAGCGTGGCCGCATGATCGAGCTGTCGGGGCTGACCAAGCGGTACGGCGAGAAGGTCGCGGTGAACAACCTGACCTTCACCGTCAGACCGGGCATCGTCACGGGCTTCCTCGGTCCCAACGGCGCGGGCAAGTCCACCACGATGCGGATGATGCTCGGTCTGGACCGGCCGACCGCGGGGGACGTCCGGATCGACGGGCAGCACTACGACCGGCTGAAGGACCCGCTGAAGTACATCGGGGCCCTGCTGGACGCCAAGGCCATGCACGGGGGGCGCAGCGCCTTCAACCATCTGCTGTGCCTGGCGCAGAGCAACGGCATCCCGAAGAGCCGGGTGCACGAGGTGCTGGACACCGTGGGGCTCACCTCCGTGGCGAGGAAGAAGGCCAAGGGGTTCTCGCTCGGCATGGGCCAGCGGCTGGGCATCGCGGGGGCGCTCCTCGGCGACCCGCGGATCCTGATGTTCGACGAGCCGGTGAACGGCCTCGACCCCGAGGGCATCCACTGGATCCGCAACCTGATGAAATCGCTGGCCGCCCAGGGCCGGACCGTGTTCGTCTCCTCCCACCTGATGAGCGAGATGGCGCTGACCGCCGATCACCTCGTCGTCATCGGTCAGGGCCGGCTGCTCGCCGACACCTCGATGGCCGACTTCATCGCGCAGAACTCGCGCTCGTTCGTCCGTATCCGCACCCCGCAGCGGGAGCGGCTGCTCGACGTGCTGCGCGGTGCCGGGTTCCTCGTCGTCGAGACGGGCAGCGGGGTGCTGGAGGTGGACGACGGCAAGTCCGAGCACATCGGGGAGCTGGCCGCGCAGCACCAGATCGTGCTGCACGAGCTGAGTCCCCAGCGGGCTTCCCTGGAGGAGGCGTTCATGCAGCTGACCGCGGAGTCGGTCGAGTACCACGCGCACGCCGGGGCGGATGCGGGCGCACCAGCGGACCCGCCGCCCGCGGGACCTCCGCAGCCGTGGGGCGACGACTGGACGAGGAGCCGATGATGGCGGCGACCCAGGTCATCCGGTCCGAGTGGACCAAGATCCGGTCGGTGGCGTCCACCGTGTGGACGCTCTCCCTCGCCGTGATCGTCACCATCGCCCTCGGCATGCTGATCTCGGCGCTGTCGCGGCACGAGTTCGACGACATGAGCCGCAACGACCGGCTCTCCTTCGACCCGACCTTCATCAGCTTCGCCGGGATGAGCCTCGGCCAGCTCGCCATGATCGTGTTCGGGGTGCTGGTGGTGTCGAACGAGTACAGCACCGGCATGATCCGCACGTCGCTGGCCGCGGTGCCCCAGCGCGGCACCTTCCTGTTCAGCAAGATCGCGGTGGCCACCGGGCTCGCGCTGGTGGTCGGGCTCGCCACCAGTTTCGTCACGTTCTTCCTGGGGCAGGCCATGCTCGGCTCCCACCGGGCGTCGATCGGGGACAGCGGGGTCCTGCGGGCGGTCATCGGCGGCGGTCTGTACATGACGCTCATCGCGGTGTTCTCGATGGGTGTGGCCACGATGCTGCGCTCGCCGATGCTGTCGCTCGGCATCCTGATGCCGTTCTTCTTCCTGATCTCCAACATCCTCGGCAACGTCTCGGCGACGAAGAAGATCGGCCGGTATCTGCCCGACCAGGCCGGCAGCAAGATCATGCGGGTGGTCACGCCGATCGACGACGACACCCCCTACGGGCCCTGGGGCGGGTTCGCCATCATGGCGCTGTGGGCCCTCGCGGCGCTCGCCGGCGGCTACCTCCTGCTGAAGAAACGCGACGCGTAACGCTTTGGGCTTTGCTTTCATTTGAGCGGAACCGTCAGCGCCCCGATATCCTCCTAACCCTTACGGGGGCGTGTGCCCTGCTGTCCTGAACCTTTCGATGGGTGCGGAGCATGATCGAAGCAGTCGGCCTGACCAAGCGCTACGGCGACAAGACCGCTGTGTACAACCTTTCCTTCCAGGTGCGGCCCGGTGCGGTCACCGGCTTCCTCGGGCCCAACGGCTCGGGCAAGTCGACGACGATGCGGATGATCCTGGGCCTGGACAACCCGACCGCCGGGACGGTGACGATCGGCGGCTACCCGTACCGCAAGCTGCCGAACGCCGCCCGCCAGGTGGGCGCCCTGCTGGACGCCAAGGCGGTGCACGGCGGCCGGCACGCGCGCAACCACCTGCTCAGCCTGGCCCAGCTGTCCGGGATCCCGGCCCGGCGGGTCGACGAGGTGCTCGGTGTCGTCGGACTCCAGGACGTGGCGCGCAAGCGCTCCAAGGGCTTCTCCCTCGGCATGGGCCAGCGGCTCGGCATCGCGGCCGCGCTGCTCGGCGACCCTCAGGTGCTGCTCTTCGACGAGCCGGTCAACGGCCTCGACCCGGAGGGCATCCTCTGGGTGCGCAACCTCATGAAGTCGCTGGCCGCCGAGGGCCGCACGGTGTTCGTCTCCTCCCACCTCATGAGCGAGATGGCGGTGACCGCCGATCACCTGATCGTCATCGGGCGCGGCCAGCTGCTCTCCGACATGAGCGTGACCGACTTCATCTCGGCCAACTCCGCCGACTTCGCGCGGGTGCGCACCCCGCACACCGAGCCCTCGCTGCGCGAGAAGCTGGCCTCCGCGCTCACCGAGGCGGGCGGTCACGTGCTCCCCGAGCAGGACGGCGCGCTGCGGGTGACCGGGCTGCCGCTGCCGCGCATCAGCGACATCGCTCACGAGGCGGACGTCCGCCTGTGGGAGCTGTCCCCGCACCAGGCCTCCCTGGAGGAGGCGTACATGCGGATGACGCAGGGCGCCGTCGACTACCGGTCCACCATCGACCAGAAGGCCGGCCTCCAGCAGCAGCCGCCGCCGGGCGCGCAGCCGCCCATGCCGGTCCCGGGCCAGGGCCAGCCGGGCTGGTACGCCCCGCCGCCCCCGCAGCACTCCGGTTACGGGCACCCGCAGCCGGCCCAGGCGCCTCCGGGGGCCTCCTACGGGGCGTACGGCGCCCCCGGAGCGCCCGCGGCGGCTCCCGGCCCGAACGGTGCCAACCCGTACGCCCAGGCACCCGCACAGGCGCCGGCCCAGCCGCCGGCCCCGGCCGCACCGGCACCCCAGGCCCCGGCAGCCGCACCGGCGCCGGAAGCCGCCGGGACCGCGGACCAGGCCCCGTCCGCGCCCGCCGCGCCCGTTCCCGCCCCCGACGCCGCCCCGACCAAGTCCGAGGACGCCCGATGAGCACCCCGCAGCACCCCTCGCCGCAGGCCGCGCCCGCCTGGCAGACGGCGCCCGGCCCCTCGTACGCCCCGGCCGGTCCCGCCTACACCTCGCCGATCCCGATCGTGCGCACGCACCTGGGCCACGCCGTCACCTCGGAGTGGACCAAGATCCGGTCGGTGCGTTCCACGATGTGGACGCTGGGTGTCTTCGTCCTGCTGGTCGTCGGCATCGGCCTGCTCGCCGGAGCCGTCGTCGCCGCGAACGCCTCCCCCAGTGACCTGGAGGGCGAGACCGCCCTGTCGTTCGGCTTCTTCGGGCTGCTCCTGGGCACCATGTGCGTCATGACGCTCGGCGTGCTGACCACGGCCTCCGAGTACGGCACCGGCATGATCCGGACGACGATGGTGGCCTGCCCCTCGCGCGGCCGGGTCCTCGCCGCGAAGGCCGTCGTGTTCTTCGCCGTCGCCTTCGTCGTCACCCTGGTGTCCTCGGGCTTCGTCGCCCTGGTGCACGTGGGCATGCTGGGCGACGCCCGGCAGCCGAACGGCGAGGAGTGGCTCAAGGCCACCTTCGGCGTCTCCCTCTACGTCGCGCTGCTCGGGCTGATCTCGCTCGCCGTCGGCTCGATCATCCGGCACTCGGCCGGCGCCATCACCATCATGATCGGCGTCCTGCTGGCCCCGCTGGTCATCGCGATCTTCATGTTCTCGTCCTCGCTGGAGGACCTGCGCCAGGCCCTCTTCGAGTACTCCATCCCCAACCAGCTGAGCGTGTTCTACTCCACCTCGCTCAGCGACAGCGGCCCGAGCGGCTGGGACCCGCTGTGGATCGCGCTCGGCGCGACCGCCGTGGTGCTGGGCGCCGCCTTCGCCCTGCTGGAGAAGCGCGACGTCTGAGCCGCTGGGGCACGCCCTAGAACTTCGGCGCGTTACGGGACCGCCGCACCCCCGGGGTGCGGCGGTCCCGTGCGTTCCAGCACGCCTTGTGCCAGTGCCGGCGGTCGTCGACGCCGGCGTGCTCGGGCCAGGCGACGACGTGCGGGACGCCGTCCGGGATGAGCTGGTCGCATCCGGGGCACCGGTACGCCTTGCCCTGCGCGCTCGCGCCCGCCACGTGCCGCACGCTCCACTGCTCGCCCTGCCAGCTCTCCCCGGACTGCCAGCCGCCGTAGCGGCTGTCGCGGTCGTCCTCGGCGCTCCGGCCGGACGAGCCCTCACCCTTGGGTCGGTTGCGGCGCGGGGACACGGGACACCTCACGGGGCTATACAGGAAGCAGGGTTCGTGCTCCAGCCTACGCGGCGCGGACACGGGTACTCATAGGGCAGCGATCCCCACAAGTCGCCCTCCCGGACGTCCCATTCTCCAGACAATCCGCAAATCTCTCCGCCAGGCCGTGTCCTCGGCACGTGTCAGACGGTTATGCCGGGTGGGGGAGCTCCGTGTCGGAGCCAAGGAAGCAGGAAAGTCCATGCGCGTTGGAAGTTTCGTCTTGGGAGCCCAGTTCCCCGGCCAGGGTCAGGGCGAGGCACTGCACCGTGCGGTGCGCTCGGCCGAGGTGGCCGAGGAAGCGGGCCTCGACTCGGTCTGGCTGGCCGAGCACCACTTCGTGCCGTACGGCACATGCCCTTCGGCGGTCACGCTCGCCGCCCTGCTGCTGGGCCGCACCCGCCGGATCCGGGTGGGCACCGCGGTCAGCGTACTGCCCACGGTCCACCCCGTGGCCCTCGGGGAACAGGCCGCGCTGCTGCACCTGACGAGCGGCGGCCGCTTCTCGCTGGGCGTGGGGCGCGGCGGACCCTGGGTCGACCTGGAGGTGTTCGGGTCGGGCCTGGAGGCGTACGAACAGGGCTTCCCGGAATCACTCGATCTGCTGGTGCGCTGGCTGCGCGAACCCTCGGTGGGCGCCGACGGCGAGCGCTTCCGCTTCCGTGAAGTCCCCGTGGTGCCCAGGCCGTCGGAGGCGCTGACGGAGACGCCGGGGCCGGAGGTCGTCGTCGCGTGCACCTCACCGGCGAGCGTCCGCCTGGCCGCCGAGCGCGGGTTGCCGATGCTTCTCGGGATGCACGTGGGGGACGAGGAGAAGGCCGAGATGGTCTCCCTGTGGCGCCGGCACGCGCGCGCGGCCGGGCGGTCCGGGGACGAGATCCGGGACGCGGCCCATGTCTCGGCCGGCGTCTGCCAGATCGCGGACCGGCGCACGGACGCGGTGGAGACCCTGGTGAAGTCGATGCCGGGCTGGCTGCGGCAGGGACTCGACGCGCATGTGACCGTGGACGGTCGGCCCCGCTCCATGCGGGACCCGGTGGCGTACACCGAACTGCTCTGCGGGCTGCACCCGGTGGGCACCCCGCGGCTGTGCGCCGACCGGCTCGCGGCGACCGGCGAGCGGACCGGCATCTCCCGCTTCGCCCTGCTGGTCGAGGGCTCGGGCGACCTCGCGGCCACCGAGGAGAACGTACGGCGGCTGGGCTCGGAGGTGCTCCCCCACCTCCGGTGAACAGCCCAGCCGTCCGCGGGGCCTGCCGCTCCCGTACTGATGGAACCTCCCGCGTCAGGAGCGGCAGGCGACAGGCTCACGTGTCAGCAGTCCCGGAATTCCGGGGACTGGTTCAGCACCTGGCTACGGACCGAGGTGAAGCGGGCGAGCTTCTCGTCGACGGCCGGCTCCAGCGGGAACACCGCCACCCGGTGGCAGTTCTGGAAGGCCAGCCGTACACCGAAGTGCCGCTGGAGCGCGCCGCGTATGGCGTCGCTCGCGAGCGCGCGCAGCAGCTGCCCGCGTGCCTGCTCGTCCGGCGGGGGCGTCTGGTTGTCGGCGAAGTCCGCGCCGTCCACCTTCAGCTGTGCCACCAGGGAGCTGACCATCTCCCATGCGTAGGGCAGGGAGGTCCGGACGCAGTCGACGAATTCTGCTTCGTCGACCTCGCCTCGCTCGGCCTGTTCGAGTAGGGCCGGTGAGACGTCGAGCGACATGGGTACTCCTCTCGCACCCCCGGAACAACAGGGGTTGCCGGACAGGGAAAGGGAGTTCGCGCGCCGAAACACCGCACACGCTGAGTACACGCATCGCGACCTCCCGTTCACTACGGTAGGCAACGGACCGTGACCGCACCAGGAGAATGGGCACATAGGGAACCCCTATTGGGCACACAATCGGCCACGGTCGATCCACTGCCGAACGATCTTTTTCCCGTCCGAAAGGGGCGGGTCCGCAGGGTCCCCGGAGGCCGTGGTGGCCCGTGACGCCGCCGGGGCGAGGGCGGCGGCGGTGCGCGGGGGAGGGTGGGGGAATCGCGTGCGCGGCGGCGCGTCGGATAGCGTTGCGGACCATGCGTCTCGTCATCGCCCGGTGCTCCGTGGACTACGCCGGCCGGCTCACCGCCCACCTCCCGTCCGCCCCTCGCCTGATCCTGGTGAAGGCGGACGGCAGCGTCTCGATCCACGCGGACGACCGGGCCTACAAGCCCCTGAACTGGATGTCGCCGCCCTGCACCCTGAAGGAGGGTACGGGCGACGAGGAAGGCGTCTGGACCGTCGTCAACAAGGGCGGAGAGAAGCTCATCATCACGATGGAGGAGATCCTCCACGACTCGTCGCACGAACTCGGCGTCGATCCCGGCCTGATCAAGGACGGCGTGGAAGCGCACCTCCAGGAACTGCTCGCCGACCGCATCGAGATCCTCGGGGAGGGCTACACCCTCGTCCGCCGCGAGTACATGACGGCCATCGGCCCGGTCGACATCCTGTGCCGGGACGCCGCGGGGCAGACCGTCGCGGTGGAGATCAAGCGGCGCGGCGAGATCGACGGCGTCGAGCAACTCACGCGCTATCTGGAGCTGTTGAACCGCGACCCGCATCTCGCCCCGGTCCGCGGGGTGTTCGCGGCCCAGGAGATCAAGCCGCAGGCCCGCGTCCTCGCCACGGACCGCGGCATCGGCTGCCAGGTCCTGGACTACGACGCGATGCGGGGCATCGAGGACGACAAGCTGCGGCTCTTCTGACCCACGGTCCGCCCCTGACGTGAAGGGCCGGGTTCCCACGCGGGAACCCGGCCCTTCACGTATGCCCCGGGGCTCAGATCACCTCGTCCGGCGAGGAGGGTGCGGTGTCCACCGTGCTCGGCGACACCGGGGCGGCGGAGGTGGTGCCGCTGGCCGAGGTTCCGGCCGACGGGCCTCCGGTGGAGGGCGTGGACGGGTCGCCCGTGGGGGTCGTCGGGTCCTCCGTGGGCGTCGAGGGCTCGTCCGTGGGCGTCGAGGGCTCGCCGGTCGGCGTCGTCGACGGCCTGGACGACGTACTCGACGACGAAGGCCTCGGGGTACCCGACGGCTGCCCGTCGCCCGGTCCCTGCGAGCTGCTCGGCTCCGAGGACGGCCGGGCCTCCCCCGTGGCCGTCGGGTCGTCCGGGGTGCCCATCGTGCCGTCCGGGCCCGGGTCCGTCGGCCTGCTGGTCGCCTCCCCCGTGTCGGCGGAGCCGCTGTCGTCGCCCGGGGCGTCCGACTCCAGGCCTCCGTCGTCCGGGCCGGTGCTGCTGGAGGGGCTGACGCCGACCCGGTCCGACGGGTCGTTGGCGTCGTTGTTGGAGGTCGCGCCGAGCGTCACGACCGTGCCCAGCACGGCGACGAGCAGCGCGCCCGCGCCCGCCGCGACGAGGTTGCGCTTGGCGAGGCTCTTCAGGCCGCCCCGGTTGTGGCGGACCGGCGGGCCGGCGGGCTCCCGGCGGCCGACGACAGTCGGGGCCTCCGGCGGGTACGTCGGCAGCGCCGCCTGGATGCCGCGCGGCGGGGACGCCGACTCCTCGTGGCGCGCTTCGGGCACCTCCTCGCCGGCCGTCGCCACCGCCAGGCCGGGCACGTCCCCGGAGCGGTCGGCGACCAGGGCGAGGGCGCGGCGGCCGGTGACGGTGCCGCGCTTGTCGGCGATCGCCCCGCGCAGGGCGAGGGAGGCCTCCAGTTCGGAGCGGGCCCGGTCGAGCTGTCCGCCGCACAGGGCGAGGACGCCCAGCTCGTGGTGGAAGTAGGCGCGGTCGGCCGACTCACCGGCGAGACGGGCCGCTTCGGCGCCCTCGTGCAGGGCGGTCTCCCAGGCGCTCCAGTGCAGGCCCGCGGCGAAGGCGGGGGCGGCGGTGCGGGCGAGCCGGACGGAGGTGGCCTCCTCGTCCTCGCCGGGCCGGGTGGTGGCGGGGACGATCACGGTGAGGGCGGCGAGCAGGGCGTCGGCCTCCGCGCAGACCCGCTCGGGAGTGACCGAGGGGTGCCCGGCCCACCAGGCGTAGTGCTGCGCGGCGGTCCGGGCGCGCTCCTCGGCGTCGTCGGCGTATCCGGCGGCCTCCAGCTGGGTCCCGACACCGGCGGCGAGCCGGTAGCGGGTGCCGACCGGGGAGACGAGTCCGCAGGCGGCCAGTTCACCGAGGGCGGCGTCGGCGTGGGTGTCGCCGACCAGTGCGGGCAGGTGGGCCTGGTGCGGCACCTCGCCGTCCAGGGCGACGGCGAAGCGCAGGGTGGCGCGGGCGCTGGCGCTGAGCCGGGCGGCGAGCAGCGGGGCGGGGGCGGCGGCCTCGCCGAGCGAGGGCAACGGTATCTCCTCCGCCTCACCGGCTCCGGCGAGCCCGTCGACGGTCTCGGTGAACGGGCGGGCGTCCTCGAAGACGCCGAACGCGTCGACCGCGTCGGCACCGGCCCGCAGCCGGTCGCGCTGGGCGAGCAGAGCGCCGGCCTGGACGAACCGCAGCGGCAGGCCCTCGGACTCGAACCACAGGTCGCCGGCCCAGTTGGCCTCCTCCTCGGTGAGGACGCGGCCGACGCCGTTCTCGATCACCTCGACGCCGCCCGCGCGGTCCAGCCCGCTGAGCGTGACCTCCTCGACGGCGGAGTCCGCGGAGGGCAGCGGGGTGTCGGGGGTCGCGCCGAGCAGGAAGGCGCACTCGGGGGTGGCGTCCAGCAGTTCGTCGAGGGCCGGGCCGCCGAGGTCGAGGTCGTCGACCACGACGACCGCGCCGATCTCGCGGACGAGAGCCCGCAGGTCGTCGTCGGCCGGACGGTGCCGAGGGGCGTCGTACACGGCGTGGAAGAGGTCGCCGAGCAGGTCGGTGGTGGTGCGGCGGAAGCCGGTGAGGCGGACGACGCCGTCGGGGGCGAGGTCCTCGCAGTCCTCGGCGACGAGGTCGAGGAGGCTGGTGCGGCCGGAGCCGGCCGGACCGGTGAGCCGGACGGAGCGGCCCCGGGCCAGCAGTCTGACCAGCTGCTCGCGTTCGTCCTGACGGCCCTGGAGCGGGCGCGCGGGCCGGGCGGGTCCGGCGGGGGCGGGCGGCCGGGCGGCGCGTTCGGCCTCGGCCCGCTGTTCGGGAGTGCGCTTGACGGGGCGCTCGGGTATCTCCCCCGCGCCCTCGGCCGCGCCCGGGCCTACGGGATTGCCGGGCGGGCGGAGTTCTATCTCGCTGCCGTCGACCGGGTTGACCGTGAGCAGGTGTTCGCCGACGACGAGCCGCACGGTGCGCGCCAGGGCCGGCGCCTGCTGGCCGAAGTCGGGTGCGAGGGGGTCCCTGGACGGGCGCGGGCGCGGCACGGTGCCTTCGTCGTCCTGGCCGTACTCCTCGGGTCCCCGGGTGTTCGGGTCCATAGGTCCAAGCCCCCCAAAAGCGTCGTGTGGCGGTAGCCCCTCCCGGCCTTGCTGCACACTGCGCTGTCGCTTCTGGTCCGGTACCCGCTCTGGGTCGAGGGCGGCGGGCAGACGAACCGTAAACCTTCGCACAGTATCTACGACAGCCCGGGGTGCCGGGCCGCCCGAAGCGTCACAGTCTCGTGAGGATTGCGCCCGTCGCACGATTTCCGCCGCAGGCCACACGCCCCGCCGGTCACACCCGGGGCAGGGACTCCACGCCGATGCCGCCCTCGATCGCGAGGATCCGGTGCAGGCGGGTGGCCACCAGGAGGCGTTGCATCTGCGGAGGAACCCCGCGCAGCACCAGACGCCGGCCGCACCGCCCGGCCCGTCGGTGGACGCCCATGATGACGCCGAGTCCGGTGGCGTCCCAGGAGTCCAGCTCGGACAGGTCGAGCACCAGGTCGCCGGCGCCGTCGTCCACGGCCGCGTGCAGGGCCGTACGGGCGTCCGCCGCGCTGCGGACGTCGAGGCGGCCCCCGACGACCAGCTCTACGTGGTCGCCCCTGATGTGCATAGCGCTCCCCTAAGCGTGCGTCTCGTGCTCCGCGGTGTGGTGTCCGGTGTTGCATCCTCTGACTGCGTGAAGCGGCCGAAGGTTGCCGTCTGTGAGCGAACCGATACCGAATTCACTCGCAGGGGTGAGGCCCATGGGGCCTGTGCGGTTTCGGTGCTTGTAGAAGCCCTGCCCGCTCAGGCGTCCGATGTCACCGGCGTCAACCATCCGGCGCAGCCGCTCCGCATGCCTCTCGGCGGGAGGCTATCGGCAGTGAGGCGCTGTGTGACCGGTTAGTAACGCGGCTCACGTCTCAGGGCGTGAGACGCCGGTCACGTCGTCAAATACTGTCCGATTCACGGCGATTGGCCCGGGACTGGCCGGGTGCCCGGGGCAGTGACGAAGGGAACGGAACCGATCCGCCGGGACGGTCTAGATTGGCCGCATGGTCAATCTGACACGCATCTACACGAGGACCGGCGACCAGGGCACCACCGCCCTGGGGGACATGAGCCGGGTCGCCAAGACCGACCTGCGGATCGCCGCCTACGCCGACGTCAACGAGGCGAACGCGGCGCTCGGCACGGCGCTCGCCCTGGGCGGGCTGGACGAGGAACTCGTGCGGGTCCTCACCCGTGTGCAGAACGACCTGTTCGACGTGGGCGCGGACCTGTCCACGCCGGTCGTGGAGAACCCGGCCTACCCGCCGCTGCGGGTCGAGCAGTTCTACGTGGACCGGCTGGAGGCGGACTGCGACCTGTTCAACGAGCGGCTGGAGAAGCTGCGGTCGTTCATCCTGCCCGGCGGCACCCCGGGCGCGGCCCTGCTCCACCAGGCCTGCACGGTCGTGCGCCGCGCCGAGCGCTCCACCTGGGCCGCGCTGGAGGTGCACGGCGAGCTGATGAACCCGCTCACGGCGACCTACCTCAACCGGCTCTCGGACCTGTTGTTCATCCTGGCACGCACCGCCAACAAGGCGGTCGGGGACGTGCTGTGGGTGCCGGGCGGCGAGCGCTAACGCATCTTGGCCGGTTCCCGCTCCGCCGCGCCCGCCGGTTCCGCCTTGGGGAACAGGGTGTAGCTCAGGGCGATGACCAGGTTGACGCCGACGACCCACACCATCCGCAGTTGCCAGTCACGCAGCGAGCCGGTGTCCCCGTCCGCGCCGACGTAGCGGACGGCCGCCTCGAGCAGCGCGGCGGCGGTGAGCGCGGCGAGGGTCCAGCGGCCCGCGACCTTCCATTCGTGGACGGCGCGGGCCCTGCCGTATCGCGGCGGCCGCACGGGCGGCGGGCCGCCGGCGAAGCGGTGGGCGAACCGGGCGTCCGCCCACCGGACGGTGGAGCGGCCGAGGCCCACCGTGAACCCGATGTAGACGGCGGCCAGGCCGTGCCGCCAGTCCGGCTCGGCGCCGTTGCGCAGGTCGACGGCGGTGACGGCGAACAGCGCGGCCTCCAGCAGCGGCTCGCACAGCAGCAGCGCGAGGCCCAGCCGCGGCATCCGCAGCAGGTACCTCAGGGCGAGTCCGGCGGCCAGCAGCACCCAGAAGGCGACCTCGCAGGCGACGACCAGCGCGACGATCACGGTCCGCTCCTCTCGTTCACCCTCCCAGGCTCCCGCCGGGCACGGCCGTCCGCGTCGTCGGCGGTGACGAGGCCGCGGTACATCGAAAGATGCAGTCGGGGACCGTCCCCGGGGAGCAGGCCGGCGCCGTGCGGGGCGTGTTGGATGGAGGGCATGGCCGTCCCAGTAGCGCTGCGCCCGCGGAGCCACCCGCACCGCTTCGACGTGTGTCTCGCGGCCGGCGGACTGCTCGGCGGGCTGCTGCTCGCCGCCGTCGGTCTGGCCACCCGCCCGCGACACGATCCGCTCGTGCTCCTCGACGGCCCCTGGCCGGTCCTGGTGGCGCTCGCGGTGATGGCCGGCTGTGAGGCGGTGCGCAGGACGGCGCCGCGCACGGCGCTGCTCACCGGCACGGCCGCGATCGTCCTGGACACCCTGACCCGGGGCAACCTGTGCACGGTCCTGATGTACACCGACCTCGTGTACGCGGCCGTCCTGTACGGCACGCTCGCCTCGGCCCGCCGCATCCAGTGGATCACCGGGCTGCTGACGGTGGCCGGGGCGCTGGTGCCGTTCGCGGTGTGGCGGGTCCCGCAGGCCCTGCTGATCGGTGTGGTGGTCGGCATCGTGGCCTACGCGCCGGCCGCCACCGGCTGGATCGTGCGCGATCACCGCGACGCCGCCGAGGCGGCCCGGCTGCGGGCCGAGCAGACGGCGCTGCTCGCCGGGATCGACCGCGCCCAGGCCGTGACGTCGGAACGGGCGCGGATGGCGCGCGAGCTGCACGACATGGTCGCCAACCATCTGTCGGCGATCGCCATCCACTCGACGGCGGCCCTCTCCATCGACGACCCGGACACCTCCCGGCAGGCGCTGTCCGTCATCCGGGAGAACAGCGTCGACGGACTGGCGGAGATGCGGCGGCTGATCGGGATCCTGCGCGACGGCAGCGGGGACCGTGAGCCCGCCGCGGCCCCCACCCTGGACGGCGTGGAGGCGCTCGTCGAGGGCGCCCGCGCCAACGGGCTGGACGTCGCTCTCGTCGCCGAGCACGGTGAGGTGCCCGCCCCCGTCGAGTTCGCCGCCTACCGGATCGTCCAGGAGTCGCTGACCAACGCGCTCAAGCACGCCTGTCCCGGCCGGGTCACCGTCGCCCTCGTACGGCGCGGGGACGAACTCGATGTGCGGGTGCGCAGTCCCCACGGCCGCCGGGGCGGGCCGCGCGCGCCCGGTTCCGGCGCCGGGCTCGTCGGGATGCGGGAGCGGGCGGTGCTGCTCGGCGGCACGTTCGGCGCCGGGCCCGAGGACTCCTGCTGGACGGTGCGCGCCACGTTCCCCCTCGTGGAAGGAGATCCCGCATGAGCGCCGTCGTCCGGGTGCTCGTCGCCGAGGACCAGGCCGCCGTGCGCGCGGGGCTCGTCCTCATCCTGAACAGCGCCGCCGACGTGGAGGTGGTCGGCGAGGCGGCGGACGGGGAGCAGGCGGTGGCGCTGGCCCGCGCGCTGCGGCCCGACCTGGTGCTGATGGACGTGCAGATGCCGCGTATGGACGGGGTGTCGGCGACCCGGGAGGTCGTCGGGGAGGGGCTGGCCGACGTCCTGGTGCTGACCACCTTCGACCTCGACGCGTATGTGTTCGGGGCGCTGCGGGCCGGCGCGGCGGGATTCCTGCTGAAGAACACGGAGGCGGCGGACCTGCTCGCGGCGGTGCGGACCGTGGCGGGCGGCGAGGGTCTGATCGCGCCGGCCGTGACCCGGCGGCTGATCGCCGAGTTCGCCGCGGGGCCGGCCCGCGCGCCGAGGGCCGACCCGGCCGTCCTCGGCGCCCTGACCCGGCGGGAGCGCGAGGTGCTGGCCTGTCTGGGCGAGGGGATGTCCAACGCGGAGGTCGCCGGGTGCCTCGACATGGCGGAGGCGACGGTGAAGACGCACGTCAGCCGGCTGCTGGGCAAGCTGGACCTGCGCAGCCGGGTGCAAGCGGCGGTGCTGGCGCAGGAGTTGGGGATCAGGGCGGGATCCGAGGGGTGTCCGGAGGTTTAACTTCCGCACTGGTCCAGACCTATTGACCTGTGGTCCAGACCTTTCTATTCTCGCGGCACCGTGGGTGTGAAGGCTCAGTCACGCCCCCCGACTCCCCCCGAGGAGGCGCTAGATGCGCTTCAGACACAGAGTCGCGGCAGTGCTCGCGACACTGTCGCTCCCGCTGGCAGGCCTCGTCGGTCTCGCGAGCCCCGCCCAGGCCGCGACGACCGCCACGGCCACCTACACCAAGGCCTCGGACTGGGGCACCGGATTCGAGGGCCGCTGGACGGTCAAGAACACCGGCACCACCGCGATCAGTTCATGGACGGTCGAGTGGGACTTCCCCTCGGGCACCTCCGTGACCTCCGCCTGGGACGCCGACGTCACCTCCTCCGGCACCCACTGGACCGCCAAGAACAAGTCCTACAACGGCTCCATCGCCCCCGGCGCCACCGTCGCCTTCGGGTTCAACGGCGCGGGCTCCGGCTCCCCCTCCAACTGCAAGCTCAACGGCGGCGGTTGCGACGGCACGACGGTCCCCGGCGACGCCGCCCCGTCCGCCCCCGGCACCCCGACCGCGTCCGCCGTCACCGACACCTCGGTGAAGCTGTCCTGGTCCGCCGCCACCGACGACAAGGGCGTCAAGAACTACGACGTCCTGCGCGACGGCGCCACGGTCGCCACGGTGACGACGACCTCGTACACCGACACCGGCCTGACCGCCGGCACCGACTACTCCTACACCGTCCGGGCCCGCGACACCGCCGACCAGACCGGACCGGCCAGTGGCGCCGTCGCGGTGCACACCACCGGCGGCGGCACCACTCCCCCGACCACCGGCAACACGGTCAAGCTCGGCTACTTCACCGAGTGGGGCATCTACGGCCGCAACTACAACGTCAAGAACCTCGTGACGTCCGGTTCGGCCGCGAAGATCACCCACATCAACTACGCCTTCGGCAACGTCACGAACGGCCAGTGCGCGATCGGCGACTCCTACGCCGACTACGACAAGGCCTTCACCGCGGACCAGTCGGTCAGCGGCGTCGCCGACACCTGGGACCAGCCGCTGCGCGGCAACTTCAACCAGCTGCGCCAGCTGAAGGCCAAGTACCCGAACATCAAGGTGCTGTGGTCCTTCGGCGGCTGGACCTGGTCCGGCGGCTTCGCCCAGGCCGCGGCCAACCCGGCCGCGTTCGCGCAGTCCTGCTACAACCTGGTCGAGGACCCGCGCTGGGCCGACGTCTTCGACGGCATCGACATCGACTGGGAGTACCCGAACGCCTGCGGCCTGTCCTGTGACACCAGCGGGGCGGCAGCCTACAAGAACCTGATGCAGGCCCTGCGCGCCAAGTTCGGCGCCGGCTACCTGGTCACCGCGGCCACCACGGCCGACGGCACCTCCGGCGGCAAGATCGACGCTGCCGACTACGCGGGCGCCGCGCAGTACGTCAACTGGTACAACGTGATGTCGTACGACTTCTTCGGCGCCTTCGACGCGGACGGTCCGACCGCCCCGCACTCCCCGCTGACGACGTACAACGGCATCCCGCAGCCCGGGTTCACCACGGCCGACGCGATCGCCAAGTTCAAGTCGAAGGGCGTCCCCGCGAACAAGCTGCTCATCGGCATCGGCTTCTACGGCCGCGGCTGGACCGGCGTCACCCAGGACGCCCCGGGCGGCACGGCGACGGGCCCGGCGCCCGGCACCTACGAGCAGGGCATCGAGGACTACAAGGTCCTCAAGACGTCCTGCCCGGCCACCGGCACCATCGCCGGCACGGCCTACGCCAAGTGCGGCAGCAACTGGTGGTCCTACGACACCCCGGCCACCATCGGCTCCAAGATGACCTGGGCCAAGAACCAGGGCCTCGGCGGCGCGTTCTTCTGGGAGTTCAGCGGGGACACCGCCAACGGCGAACTGGTCAGCGCCATCAACAGCGGCCTGTCGTGAGCGGGTTCACCCGGCCGCACCGCGGGCGCCGGGACGCGTGACCCGGTACCTGTGACCTGCCGCGCCTGACCGAACGGCCTTCACCCTCTCCCGGGCGCCTTCCGGGGGAGGGTGAACGCGCTTCAGGCCACGTTCACCCGCTGGCCGGGAGGCGCCGCCTCCAGCCACGCCAGGAAACCGGTCAGCGCGTCCTCGCTCATCGCGAGTTCGAGACGCGTGCCGCGGTGCACACAGGTGAGGATCACGGCGTCGGACAGCAGCGCCAGCTCCTCCTCGCCCTCGGGCAGACGACGGCCGGCCACCTCGATCGAACCGCGCTCCAGTACCCGGCGCGGACGGTAGGCGTAGGAGAAGACCCGGTACCACTCGATGCGGTCGCCGTTGTAGCGGGCGACGCCGTAGCTCCAGCCCTTTCCGCTGGTGTCCGCCTTCTCGGGGACGTCCCAGCGCAGGGAACAGTCGAAGGTTCCGCCGGACCGCTGGATGAGTCTGCGGCGCAGGCCGAAGACGAACAGCCCCAGCGCCACCAGGGCCACGACGATTCCGCACACAGTCAGAGCGAGGACCATCGACACCGACCTCCTCGTCTCCTAGGTACCGGAATAGGTAACGGAACGGAAAAAACATCCATATCTGCCTCAGCCGCGGTCGGTGCCGGATTGCTCCGGACCCGACCGCGGCTGAGTGACGTCATGCGGTTGTGCCCTGGGTCAGCGCGAGGCCGCCGCACGCAGTCGGACGTCCGCGCGACGCTCGGCGGCGGCGTCGCCCTCCGCCTTCGCGCGCTCGAGTTCCCGCTCCACGCGCTGGACGTCGATCTCGTCCGACAGCTCGGCGATCTCGGCCAGCAGCGACAGCTTGTTGTCCGCGAACGAGACGAAACCGCCGTGCACCGCGGCGACGACCGTTCCACCATCACTCGTACGGATGGTCACGGGGCCCGACTCCAGCACACCGAGCAGCGGCTGGTGACCGGGCATGACGCCGATGTCGCCGGACGTGGTGCGCGCGACGACCAGGGTGGCCTCGCCGGACCAGACCTCTCGGTCGGCCGCGACCAGCGCGACGTGCAGCTCAGCAGCCAAGGTGGCTCCTCGGGTCACCACCCGGCGGGTCTGCCGGGTGTTGGTTACAAGTCTAATGGGCGTGAGTGAGGGGGCGGGACGCGCCCGCCCCCTCAGACGTGAGCCGTAGGACTCACTTCGAACTCAGGGAGTTCAGGAGACGCCCAGCTCCTTGGCGTTGGCCTTCAGGTCCTCGATGCCACCGCACAGGAAGAACGCCTGCTCCGGGAAGTGGTCGTACTCACCGTCGATGATCGCGTTGAACGCGGTGATCGACTCGTCGAGCGGCACGTCCGACCCGTCGACGCCGGTGAACTGCTTGGCGACGTGGGTGTTCTGGGAGAGGAAGCGCTCCACACGACGGGCGCGGTGGACGGTGAGCTTGTCCTCCTCGCCGAGCTCGTCGATACCGAGGATCGCGATGATGTCCTGAAGGTCCTTGTACTTCTGGAGGACCGTCTTGACGCGCATCGCGGTGTTGTAGTGGTCCGCCGCGATGTAGCGGGGGTCCAGGATGCGGGACGTGGAGTCCAGCGGGTCCACGGCCGGGTAGATGCCCTTCTCGGAGATCGGACGGGAGAGAACCGTCGTCGCGTCGAGGTGGGCGAACGTGGTGGCCGGGGCCGGGTCGGTCAGGTCGTCCGCGGGGACGTAGATCGCCTGCATCGAGGTGATCGAGTGACCACGGGTCGAGGTGATGCGCTCCTGGAGGAGACCCATCTCGTCGGCCAGGTTCGGCTGGTAACCCACCGCGGAGGGCATACGGCCGAGCAGGGTCGAGACCTCGGAACCGGCCTGCGTGAAGCGGAAGATGTTGTCGATGAAGAACAGCACGTCCTGCTTCTGCACATCGCGGAAGTACTCCGCCATGGTCAGACCGGCGAGGGCCACGCGCAGACGGGTGCCCGGGGGCTCGTCCATCTGGCCGAAGACCAGCGCAGTCTTGTCGATGACGCCCGAGTCGGCCATCTCCTCGATGAGGTCGTTGCCCTCACGGGTGCGCTCACCGACACCGGCGAACACCGAGACACCGTCGTGGTTGTTGGCGACGCGGTAGATCATCTCCTGGATGAGCACCGTCTTGCCGACGCCGGCACCACCGAACAGACCGATCTTTCCACCCTTGACGTACGGGGTGAGGAGGTCGATGACCTTGACGCCGGTCTCGAACATCTCGGTCTTCGACTCGAGCTCGTCGAAGTTCGGGGCCTTGCGGTGGATGGACCAGCGCTCGCCCTCGTACTTCTCGTCGACGTTCAGCACCTCACCGAGGGTGTTGAACACCTTGCCCTTGGTGAAGTCGCCGACCGGGACGGTGATGCCCGTGCCCGTGTCGGTCACCGGGGCCTGGCGGACCAGACCGTCGGTGGGCTGCATCGAGATCGTGCGGACCAGGCCGTCACCCAGGTGCTGGGCGACCTCCAGGGTCAGCGTCTTCTTCGCGCCGTCCTGGGCCGGGTCGGCCACCTCGACGTGAAGGGCGTTGTAGATCTCCGGCATGGCGTCGACGGGGAATTCCACGTCGACGACCGGGCCGATGACCCGGGCGACGCGGCCCGTGGCAACGGCCGTCTCAACTGTCGTCGTCATTACCTGTCACTCCCCGCGGTCGCGTCGGCCAGGGCTGCGGAGCCACCGACGATCTCGCTGATTTCCTGGGTGATTTCGGCCTGGCGGGCCGCGTTGGCAAGGCGGGAGAGCGTCTCGATGAGCTCGCCCGCGTTGTCGGTCGCCGACTTCATCGCGCGCCGCGTGGCGGCGTGCTTCGAGGCTGCCGACTGGAGAAGCGCGTTGTAGACGCGGCTCTCCACATAGCGCGGCAGCAGGGCGTCGAGGACGTCCTCCGCCGAGGGCTCGAAGTCGTACAGCGGAAGGATCTCGCCCTTCGGCGCCGACTCCTTGGCCACCTCGTCGAGGCTGAGCGGCAGCAGGCGGTCGTCGAGCGCCGTCTGCGTCATCATCGAGACGAACTCGGTGAACACGATGTGGAGTTCGTCCACGCCGCCGTCCGCCGTCTCCTTCTCGATCGCCTCGATCAGCGGACCCGCGACCTTCTTGGCGTCCGCGTAGGTGGGCTCGTCGGTGAAGCCCGACCACGACTCCGCGACCTTGCGCTCACGGAAGTTGTAGTGGGCCAGACCGCGGCGGCCGACGATGTACGTGTCGACCTCCTTGCCCTCCGCCTCGAGGCGCGCCGTCAGCTGCTCGGCGGCCTTGATCGCGTTGGAGTTGAAGGCGCCGGCCAGTCCGCGGTCGCTCGTGAGGAGCAGCACCGCGGCACGGGTCGCCGTCTCCGCCTCCGTGGTCAGCGGGTGCTTGGTGTTCGAACCGGTGCCGACCGCCGAGACCGCGCGGGTGAGCTCGGTCGCGTACGGCGCGGAGGCCGCCACCTTGCGCTGCGCCTTGACGACGCGCGAGGCGGCGATCATCTCCATCGCCTTGGTGATCTTCTTGGTCGCGGTGACGGATCGGATGCGACGCTTGTAGACCCGGAGCTGGGCTCCCATGAGTCAGGTCCCTTCCTTACGTCACTTGGCCGAGGCCGGGGCGTCCTCGCCGAGAAGCTTGCCGTCCGAGGTCTCGAACTGCTTCTTGAAGTCGGCGATCGCGTCGGCAACAGCGGTGAGGGTGTCGTCCGACATCTTCGCGCCCTCCTTGATGGAGGTCATGAGGCCCTGCTCCTTGCGGTGCAGGTACTCCAGCAGCTCCTTCTCGAAGCGGCGGACGTCGGAGACCGGGACATCGTCCATCTTGCCGGTGGTGCCGGCCCAGACGGAGACGACCTGGTCCTCGGTCGGCATCGGCTGGTACTGCGGCTGCTTCAGCAGCTCGACCAGACGCTGACCACGCTCCAGCTGCGACTTCGACGCGGCGTCCAGGTCGGAACCGAAGGCGGCGAACGCCTCCAGCTCGCGGTACTGGGCGAGGTCGAGGCGGAGCCGGCCCGAGACCTGGCGCATGGCCTTGTGCTGGGCGGAGCCACCGACACGGGAGACCGAGATACCGACGTTCAGGGCCGGACGCTGGCCGGCGTTGAACAGGTCGGACTCCAGGAAGCACTGGCCGTCGGTGATGGAGATGACGTTGGTCGGGATGAACGCCGAGACGTCGTTGGCCTTCGTCTCGACGATCGGCAGACCGGTCATCGAGCCCGCACCGAGGTCGTCGGAGAGCTTCGCGCAGCGCTCCAGCAGACGGGAGTGCAGGTAGAAGACGTCACCCGGGTAGGCCTCGCGGCCCGGCGGGCGGCGCAGCAGCAGCGACACGGCGCGGTAGGCGTCGGCCTGCTTCGACAGGTCGTCGAAGATGATGAGGACGTGCTTGCCCTCGTACATCCACTGCTGACCGATGGCCGAACCGGTGTACGGCGCCAGGTACTTGAAGCCGGCCGGGTCGGACGCCGGGGCGGCGACGATGGTCGTGTACTCCAGCGCGCCGGCCTCTTCGAGGGCGCCACGCACGGAGGCGATGGTCGAGCCCTTCTGGCCGATGGCGACGTAGACGCAGCGGACCTGCTTCTTCGGGTCGCCCGAGCGCCAGTTGTCGCGCTGGTTGATGATCGTGTCGACGGCCAGGGCGGTCTTGCCCGTCTGGCGGTCGCCGATGATCAGCTGACGCTGACCACGGCCGATCGGGGTCATCGCGTCGACGGCCTTGTAGCCGGTCTCCATCGGCTCGTGCACCGACTTACGGGCCATGACACCGGGAGCCTGAAGCTCCAGGGCACGGCGGCCGGACGTCTCGATCTCGCCGAGGCCGTCGATCGGGTTGCCGAGCGGGTCGACGACGCGGCCGAGGTAGCCCTCGCCGACGGCGACGGACAGGACCTCTCCGGTGCGGGTGACCGGCTGGCCCTCCTCGACGCCGCTGAACTCGCCGAGGATGACGGTACCGATCTCGCGCTCTTCGAGGTTGAGCGCGAGACCGAGGGTGCCGTCCTCGAACTTCAGCAGTTCGTTGGCCATGGCCGAGGGGAGGCCCTCGACCTTCGCGATGCCGTCGCCGGCAAGGGTGACCGTACCGACCTCCTCGCGCGAGGCCGCGTCCGGCTTGTACGACTGGACAAAGTTCTCCAGCGCGTCCCGGATCTCCTCCGGCCGGATCGTGAGCTCCGCCATCTGGGTTCCCTGCTCTCCTTGTTGGGCCCGAAGTTTCACTTTGGGGGGATGGGGACTCCCCCCTGAAAGAGGTGAATCCTCTGCACGGCCCAACCAGGGCCGCCATCAGTTCGTACTGCGGTCTTGAGTTGCTGTTAGCTCGCCATGCGGCGGGCGACGTCCTCGATGCGGTCCGCGAGGGAGCCGTTGATCACCTCGTCGCCGACCTGCACCCGGATCCCGCCGAGGACCTCGGGGTCCACGTCGAGGTTGAGGTGCATCGGACGGCCGTAGAGCTTGGCGAGGGCGGCGCCGAGGCGCTGCTTCTGCGGGTCGCTCAGCGGTACCGCCGAGGTGACGACGGCGACCATGCGGTCCCGGCGCTCGGCGGCGAGCTTGGACAGGGCGTCGAGGCCCGCTTCCAGGCTACGTCCACGCGGCGCGGTCACGAGGCGCGTCACCAGTCGCTCGGTGGCCGCGTCGGCCCGGCTGCCGAGCAGGCTGCTCAGCAGCGCGCTCTTGGCCGAGACGGTGGCCTTCCGGTTGGTCAGTGCGGCGCGCAGCTCGGTGTTCGAGGAGACGATCCGCCCGAAGCGGAACAGCTCGTCCTCCACGTTGTCGAGCGTGCCGGCCTTCTGCGCGGCGGTGAGGTCGGCGATCGACGCCAGCTCCTCCAGCACGTCCACCAGGTCGCGGGACTGCGACCAGCGCGAACGCACCAGACCGGACACCAGGTCGGCGGCGGGGCCGCTGATCCGGGAGCCGAGCAGACGATGGACCAGCTCGGCCTTCGCCTCGCCGGCCTGCGCCGGGTCGGTGAGGACCCGACGCAGCGAGACCTCGCGGTCGAGCAGCGCGGTGACGGTCGCCAGCTCGCCGGCGAGCTGTGCGGCGTCCACGGACGTGGAGTCCGTCAGCGCGTCGAGACGCTCACGGGCTGCTGCGAATGCCTCGCGGCTCGCTCCGTGTGCGGTCATCGAGACGCCTCGGCCTTCTCCTCGAGCTCGTCGAGGAAGCGGTCGATGACGCGGCTCTGGCGGGCGTGGTCCTCGAGGGACTCCCCGACGAGCTTGCCGGCCAGTTCGGTGGCGAGCTTGCCGACGTCCTGACGCAGCGCGGACGCGGCGGCCTTGCGGTCCGCCTCGATCTGGCTGTGCCCGGCGGCGACGATCTCCTCGCGCTGGCGCTGGCCTTCCGCACGCATCTCGGTGATGAGCGCGGCGCCCTGCTCCTGCGCCTCCTGGCGCAGGCGCGCGGCCTCGTGGCGGGCCTCGGCGAGCTGGGCCTTGTACTGCTCCAGAACGCTCTGGGCCTCGGTCTGTGCGGCCTCGGCCTTCTCGATACCGCCCTCGATGGCCTCACGCCGCTGCTCCAGAACCTTGTTGATGTTCGGGAGGAGCTTCTTGGCGAGGAAGCCGAAGACGATGACGAAGGCGAGCAGGCCGATGACGAGCTCAGGGATCGGCGGAACGAGGGGGTTTTCCATCTCCTCGGCCGCCACGATGAGCAGCTGGCTCATGTGTATGCCTTTCGTCTGGTCGGCTGGTCCGGTGTGATCAGTAGCCGTAGACGAACGGCATGACCAGACCGATCAGGGCCAGCGCCTCACAGAACGCGAAGCCGAGGATCTGGTTGGCGCGGATCAGGCCGGCCGCCTCGGGCTGACGGGCGAGGGCCTGGGTGCCGTTACCGAAGATGATGCCGACGCCGACGCCGGGGCCGATCGCGGCGAGGCCGTAACCGATGGAGCCGAGGGAGCCTTCGACAGCAGCAAGGGTCTGGGACATGCCAGTTCTTCCTTTTCTTTACGGACCGGTGGGGGTTGGCCACCGGACGACTCGGGGAGCGGGGGTGCTCAGTGGTGCTCGGCGAGCGCGCCCTGGATGTAGGTGCAGGTCAGCAGGACGAACACGTACGCCTGAAGGGCCTGGATGAACAGCTCGAAGGCGGTCATCACGACGGTCATCACGAACGAGACACCCGCGTAGGCGATCCCGATGCCGTTGAGCAGGTACCAGCTGGCGATCGTGAAGAGCAGCAGCAGCGTGTGCCCGGCGAACATGTTCGCGAACAGTCGCACGGCGTGGGTGAACGGGCGGATCAGGATGTTCGAGAAGAACTCGATCAGCATGGCCAGCGGAAGCACCGGGCCGAGCGACTTGTCGTAGCCCGTCACGTTCTTGAAGAAGCCGACGAAGCCGTGCCTCTTGAAGGTCAGCGACACCCAGAGAACGTAGACGATCAGGGCCAGTACCAGGGGGTACGAGATGATCGAGGTGACCGGGAACTGGGCGATCGGCACGATCGACCAGAGGTTCATCATCCAGACGAAGAAGAAGAGCGAGACGATGAGCGGTACGTACTTCTCGCCTTCCTTCTTGCCGATGGTCTCGTAGACGACTCCGCGTCGGATGAAGTCGTAGCCAGCCTCGGCGACCATCTGGAGCTTGCCCGGCACGACCTTCGGCTTGCGGAAGGCCGCCCAGAAGAACCCGACGATGATGATCGAGCCGAGCAGCGCCAGCAGCATCGTCTTGTTGAAGTACACGTTGCTGTCCCCGTCGCCCCAGATGGGCTCGAACAGGAACGAGTGCAGGCCGGGAGAGGGGAAGCCACAGCCGTCGAAGATGTGGCAATCGGTCTCGAAGGCGAGCACCTGCGTCGGGTCAGCACTCACCGCGGGCTCCTTCAGCGTGGCGCATAGGTACGGCAACCTCGTTGTGTCGGCGCGGCGCACGGCCGCGGTTCGGCACGGGACTGGTGGTTCGGATGTGGAGGCGGCTTGGGGGCATCGTGCCTCGCGATTGAGCAGGCGTCAGCTCAGATGCCCGCGCCCGCGATGCCGCAGTTGGCACCGGACGATAGCAGGAGATCTCAGACGTCTTTATCCCGGCCCTACCCCTCACGACGAGTGCCCCGATTTTGCGGGCTTCTCGCCCTTCGAGGACGTCGTCGAGGAGGACGGTTCGGGTTCGACGTAGAGGATCTTGGACTTCATGTGGGCCCGGGTCTGCGCGCCGATCCAGGCCAGCGTGCCCACCAGCAGCGTGATCGCGAAGGCCCTGGGGTTGAACAGGGTCGTGTTCTTGAACGCGGCCATGAAGACGAACAGCAGCAGGATCTGCGTCGTGTAGAGCATGAGGCCCATGCCCTGGAACAGGTGCGGAAGCGATTTCGCGGTGCGCTGGAGGACGTAGAGCCCGAGACCCATGAAGGCGAGCACCACCACCGTCGCGACGACGGCTCCGACGATCCCCTTGCCGCCCGCGACCACGCCGCTGACGACGGCGGCGACAGCACCGACGGCGACAGTGGGCACGGCGGCCTGGGCCAGGATCCGGACGTCATTGGACGGCATGGCGGCAACTCCGCTTTCAAAAGGGGGCAGGGTGTCGTCATGGACGAGCGTAGTCCCGGTTCGAGGGGCGAAAGAACTCACGCCTGCCTCGCTCCGACGGACCCTCGCACTGGGGCCCTTCGGTTGTGTTCGGGGTTCTCGTGAACCGTATCACAAACTATTTGATGAGGTCTTTACCTGGCAGGTGTGCCTGCTGTCACACATGAGAGTGACAGTGCGCGTCTGTGCGGGATCCAGAGGGTCTTGTCTGGTATTGGGGGTCTTTGCCCACCCCGCACTGTCCCACGAGTTGGCAATGCTCTAGTCAGATTCTTACCTTGGAACTGCGCCTGCCGCCGATCGCCGTGGCCCCGTTCGCCCCGGTCACCCCCACCGTCACAGGGGCCTGGCCCCCGGCGGGAGCGCCGGCCCCGTCGGGCTCCACGGCGTCCGCAGGGGCATGCGGACCGGCGTCCGGACCGTACTGCCCGGCGGACACCGCGGACCGCTCCACGGCGGCCGTGGCGGCGGCTGTGGCGGCGGCCCTGCGGCGCCGGTAGCGCGGCGGGACGAAGGCCTCGGCCCAGCGCGGGGCACGCGGCCGGAAGCGCGGCAGCAGAAGCAGCGCCAGGCCGATCGCGCTCAGAATCACGACACCGAGGACGATCCACATGGAGGCCGCGTTGACGGAGTAGGTCAGCGCCCCGAACGCGATCAGCGCCGACCAGAAGTACATGATCAGCACCGCGCGGCTGTGCGAGTGCCCGATCTCCAGCAGCCGGTGGTGCAGATGCCCGCGGTCCGCGGCGAACGGCGACTGACCGCGCCAGGTGCGGCGCACGATCGCCAGGATCAGGTCGGCGGCGGGGATCGCGATGATCGTCAGCGGCATCAGCAGCGGGATGTAGACGGGCACCATCTGGTGCACCGCGTTGCGCTCGGAACCGGAGAACAGCCGCATGATGTCCGGATCGACCTGTCCGGTGACGGAGATCGCGCCCGCCGCGAGCACCAGCCCGATGAGCATCGAGCCGGAGTCCCCCATGAAGATCCGCGCGGGATGCATGTTGTGCGGCAGGAAGCCCAGGCACATGCCCATCAGGATCGCCGCGAACAGCGTCGCCGGAGCGGCAGCCTCGATGCCGTACGAGTACCAGATGCGGTAGGCGTACATGAAGAACGCCGCCGAGGCGATGCACACCATGCCGGCCGCGAGACCGTCGAGGCCGTCCACGAAGTTGACCGCGTTGATGGTGATGACCACCAGCGCGACCGTCAGCAGGGTGCCCTGCCACTGGGTCAGCGCGACCGTGCCGACCCAGGGCACCGGCAGCCACAGGATCGTCAGACCCTGCATGACCATGACGCCGGCCGCGATCATCTGGCCGCCCAGCTTGATCAGGGCGTCGATCTCGAACTTGTCGTCCAGGACGCCGATCAGCCAGATCAGCGCGGCCCCCGAGAGCAGGGCGCGCGGCTCGTTCGACTTCTCGAAGACCTCGTTCAGGTTGGTGAGGTGATCGGCGACCAGCAGGCCGGCGCACAGGCCGAAGAACATGGCGATCCCGCCGAGCCGCGGAGTGGGTTCCCGGTGCACGTCACGGGCCCTGATCTCCGGCATCGCCCCGGCCACGATCGCGAACTTCCGTACCGGCCCTGTCAGCAGATACGTCACCGCGGCCGTGATGCAGAGCGTCAGCAGGTATTCACGCACGGGCTTCCCCACAGGTCTCGCTGGCCATCTCAGTCCCACACCCTAGCGATCGACTGCCGCACGGCGCATATGTGTGAGGACTGCCGGGTAGTGACGATGGTTTCACGTGAGGCTGTGCGCGTGGACGTTCAGGGGGCGCGCGGGAGGGCGCGTCCCGGGGACGCCTACCCCGGATCAGGCCGGATACGGCGGGAACGCCCCGGTAAGTTCCCGCACCTCCTCCCGGATCCTGCGGCTGTCGGTCGCGCCCCGCAGCACCCCCGCCAGCAGTGCCGCGACCCGCGCCATCTCCGCCTCCCGCATGCCCTGCGTGGTCAGCGCGGCGGTGCCCAGGCGCAGGCCGCGCGCGTGGGCGGCGGTGACGTCGGCACCGCCCACGTGCGGCAGGGCACAGCAGTCCAGCACCATCCCGGCGGCCGCGAGCAGCCCGCGCGCCGTGCGCCCGTCGACGCCGAGCGGCGCCGGGTCGGCGATGACGACGTGGGTGTCCGTGCCCCCGGTGGTGACGCGCAGCCCCTCCGCCTCCAGGGCCGCCGCGAGCACCCTCGCGTTGGCGACCACCTGATGGGCGTACACGGTGAACGCCGGCGCCGCCGCCTCCCCGAACGCGACCGCCTTCGCGGCGATCGTGTGCATCTGGGCCCCGCCCTGAGTGAACGGGAAGACCGCCCGGTCCACCCGCTCGGCGAGCTCGGCGCCGCACAGCAGCATCCCGCCGCGCGGCCCGCGCAGCACCTTGTGCGTGGTGGCGCAGACGATGTCGGCGTACGGCACCGGGCTCGGCGCCGCTCCCCCGGCGACGAGCCCGATGGGGTGCGCGGCGTCGGCGATCAGGTACGCGCCGGTCTCGTCGGCGACCGCCCGGAAGAAGGCGTAGTCGATGTGGCGGGGATAGGCGATGGACCCGCACACGATCGCCTTGGGCCGGCGGCTGCGGGCCAGCGTGCGGACCTGGTCGTGGTCGATGAGGCCGGTCTCGCCGTCCACCCCGTAGGGGACGAAGTCGAACCAGCGGCCGGAGAAGTTCGCGGGCGAGCCGTGCGTGAGGTGGCCGCCGTCCGCGAGGCCCAGGGCCAGGACGGTGTCCCCGGGCCGCAGCAGCGCCGCGTAGGCGGCCAGCACGGCCGAGGAACCCGAGTGCGCCTGCACGTTGGCGTGCTCCGCGGCGAACAGCGACTTGGCCCGCTCGACGGCGGTCCGCTCGGCGACGTCGACGATCTCGCAGCCGCCGTGGTGCCGCGAGCCCGGATAGCCCTCCGCGTACTTGTTGGCCAGGGACGAGCCGAGGGCGGCGAGCACCGCGGGCGAGGTGAAGTTCTCGGCGGCGATCAGCTGGAGCGTCGAAGCCTGCCGCTCCCGCTCCCCGAGCAGGATCCCGGCCATCTCGGGGTCCTGTCCGCGCAGGACGTCGGTCTCGGGGGCATGGGTGACCGACATGGTGGACTCCGGGCGTCGACGGTGACGTACGTCCAATGTAGGCCCGGGGTCGACGGTGCGCGCGGTCTCGGCGCCCCCGGGAAGGACCCCGGACAGGGCGGTGCGCACCGCGGCCGCGCCCGCGCGTGGGCACGGGTGGTGCGGGGCCTACGTCCTCGCCGGGACCCCCGTCAGCGCCGTGACGACCGGGTCCAGCGCCTGGTGTATCTCGTCGCCGATGGAGCGGAAGAACGGCAGGGGCGCCCCGTACGGGTCGTAGACCTCGTCCGCCTCCAGGGTCGGGGCCAGCAGCCACCCCCGCAGCGCGGCCGCCGCGCGGACCAGGGCCCGGGCGCGCATCACCACGCCCTCGTCCACCGGGGGCAGGGTCGCCGGGTCGATGGCGTTCACCAGGCGGGTGAACTCCTTCAGGGTGAAGGTGCGCAGGCCCGCCGAGTGGCCCATCGAGATGACCTGCGCGCGGTGGTCGCGCGTCGCCGTCAGGACCAGGTCGGCCATGATGACGTGCTCGTCGAGGAGCTCACGGCCGGTGAACCCGCCGGCGTCCGCGCCGAAGTCGGCCAGCACGGTCTCCGCGTTGGCCTCCATCGGGGCGCCCTCGTGGCCCCAGGTGCCCGCGCTCTCCACGATCAGCCCCCCGCCCAGCACCCCGAGCCGCTGCGACACGAAATGCCGCGTCAGCCGCTCGGTGATCGGCGAGCGGCAGACGTTGCCGGTGCTGACGTGGAGGATGCGGAAGGTGTCGCGCGGAAACCCGAACGTCGTCGTCTGTTCCGCGGCACGGTCCCCGTTGCCTATGCCACGCCCCGCGTCAGGGGCTGTCAATTCGCCACCTCGAGGTCGGGTACGACCTTCCGCAGCTCGTCCGCGGAGATCGCGCCCGCCCGCAGCAGCAGCGGCACCTCCCGGCTGACGTCGACGATCGAGGAAGGCACGTTGCCGGGGGTCGGACCGCCGTCGAGGTAGACGGAGACGGAGTCGCCGAGCATCTCCTGGGCGTAGTCGCAGTTCTCCGGCGCCGGGTGGCCGGTGAGGTTGGCGGAGGAGACCGCCATCGGGCCGACCTCCGTCAGCAGCTCGATGGCGACCGGGTGCAGCGGCATGCGCACGGCGACCGTGCCGCGGGTGTCGCCCAGGTCCCACTGGAGCGACGGCTGGTGCTTGGCGACCAGCGTCAGCGCGCCCGGCCAGAACGCGTCGACCAGTTCCCAGGCCAGCTCGGAGAAGTCCGTGACGAGGCCGTGCAGCGTGTTCGGGGAGCCGATGAGCACGGGGGTGGGCATGTTGCGGCCCCGGCCCTTGGCGTCGAGGAGGTCGGCTACGGCCTCCGAGGAGAACGCGTCGGCGCCGATGCCGTACACCGTGTCGGTCGGGAGGACCACGAGCTCGCCACGGCGGACGGCGGACGCGGCCTCGCGCAGACCGGTCACCCGGTCGGTCGCGTCATTGGTGTCGTATCGCCGTGCCATCTAGCGGGCCTCCTCGTACACGTACTGCTGCGGGTCGGAAGTGGGGTGGGGGGTGCTCACGGCGTCGCCCGGCGGGCGGTCGCGAAGCGCGGACGGTTGTTGAGGTCGGGGTGGTCGGCCGCGTCGGCCCAGCCCCGCTCCTCGGTGAAGATCCACGGCACCTGGCCGCCCTGGGTGTCGGCGTGCTCGATGACGACGACCCCGCCGGGGCGCAGCAGCCGGTGCGCGGTGCGCTCGATGCCGCGGATCAGGTCGAGGCCGTCCTCCCCCGAGAACAGGGCGAGCTCCGGGTCGTAGTCACGGGCCTCGGGGGCGACGTACTCCCACTCCGTCAGCGGGATGTACGGAGGGTTGGAGATGACCAGGTCGACCTGGCCGTCGAGGTCGCGGAAGGCGTCGAGGGCGTCGCCCTGACGCAGGTCGACCCTGGACCCCTCCATGTTCTTGCGCGTCCAGCGCAGGGCGTCCTCGGACAGCTCCACGGCGTGCACGCGCGAGCGCGGCACCTCCTGGGCGAGGGCGAGCGCGATGGCGCCGCTGCCGGTGCACAGGTCGACGATGCGGGGCTCGACGACGTCCATCGCGCGGACGGCGTCTATGGCCCACCCGACCACCGACTCCGTCTCGGGGCGCGGTACGAAGACGCCGGGGCCGACCTGGAGCTCCAGGTACCGGAAGAAGGCCCGCCCGGTGATGTGCTGGAGCGGCTCACGCTGCTCGCGCCGGGCGATGACCTCCCAGTAGCGGGCGTCGAAGTCGGAGTTCTTCACGGAATGGAGTTCACCGCGCTTCACGCCGTGCACGAACGCGGCGAGCTCCTCCGCGTCGTTGCGCGGCGAGGGCACGCCGGCGTCGGCCAGCCGCTGGGTGGCCTGGGCCACCTCCGCGAGCAGCAGGTTCACGCAAGTCCTCCGTGTCGTCCTCGTCGTGCGTACGTCCTACAGCGTCTACGCGGCCGCGAGCTTGGCGGCCGAGTCCGCGTCGACGCAGGCCTGGATCACCGCGTCGAGGTCGCCGTCCAGGACCTGGTCCAGGTTGTACGACTTGAATCCCACGCGGTGGTCCGAGATGCGGTTCTCCGGGAAGTTGTACGTGCGGATCTTCTCGGAGCGGTCGACGGTGCGGACCTGGCTGCGGCGGGCGTCGGCGGCCTCCCGCTCCGCTTCCTCCTGCGCCGCCGCGAGCAGCCTGGAGCGCAGGATACGCATCGCCTGCTCCTTGTTCTGAAGCTGGCTCTTCTCGTTCTGGCAGGAGGCGACGACTCCGGTGGGAATGTGCGTGATGCGCACGGCGGAGTCGGTGGTGTTCACGGACTGCCCGCCGGGCCCGGAGGACCGGTAGACGTCGATGCGGAGGTCGTTGGCGTTGATCTCGACCTCGACCTCCTCGGCCTCCGGCGTCACCAGCACACCGGCCGCGGAGGTGTGGATCCGCCCCTGGGACTCCGTGGCGGGCACGCGCTGCACCCGGTGCACGCCGCCTTCGTACTTCAGGCGCGCCCAGACGCCCTGTCCGGGCTCGGTGGCGCCCTGTCCGCCCTTGGTCTTCACCGCGACCTGGACGTCCTTGTAGCCGCCCAGCTCGGACTCCGTCGAGTCGATGATCTCGGTCTTCCAGCCGACGCGCTCGGCGTACCGCAGGTACATGCGCAGCAGGTCGCCGGCGAACAGCGCCGACTCGTCGCCGCCCGCGCCCGCCTTGATCTCGAGGATGACGTCCTTGTCGTCGGACGGGTCGCGCGGCACGAGCAGCAGCCGCAGCTTCTCCGTCAGCTCCTCGCGCTGCTTCTCCAGCTCCTTGACCTCGGCGACGAAGTCGGGATCGTCGGCGGCGAACTCGCGCGCCGTCTCGATGTCGTCGCCCGTCTGCTTCCAGGAGCGGTACGTGCCGACGATGGGGGTCAGCTCGGCGTAGCGCTTGTTCAGCTTGCGCGCGTTGGCCTGGTCGCTGTGGACCGACGGGTCGGCGAGCTTCTTCTCCAGGTCGGCGTGCTCTCCGAGCAACTCCTCGACGGCCTCGAACATGGTGGGCTCCTGAATGACGAACGTGGGGGAAGGGCGGGCGACCAAAAACGCCGGTCCCGGCGTGCCCCTGGGCGGGGACACTGCCGTGGACCGGCGAAGAGGGGCTCGCTACTTCTTGGAGCCGGCAGCAGCCTTGCCGAAGCGGGCCTCGAAGCGGGCCACACGGCCACCGGTGTCGAGGATCTTCTGCTTGCCCGTGTAGAACGGGTGGCACTCGGAGCAGACGTCGGCGCGGATGGAACCGCTCTCGATCGTGCTGCGGGTGGTGAACGACGCGCCACAGGTGCAGCTGACCTGGGTCTCGACGTACTCGGGGTGGATGTCGCGCTTCAAGGTGTCTCCTAGTTTCGGGAGGGCGCCGGGTCGCTGCCGCGGGATACGGCAAACGTGAACCGGAGCCGACGTACCAGTCTGCCAGGACTGGCCGCATCCCCCAAAACCGGGGGGCGGGGCGATCTATTCCCCGGGGCCCCGACGAGCCCCTCAGGACGACGTCACGACCCCTGCCGCCTCGCCCGTGGCGGTGCCCTCGGTGGCCGCCTTCGGGATGGCCCGGTCGTTCTTCAGGGCCGTCCAGACCTGCTTGGCCTTCGCCTCGGCGACGATGACCCGGTTGAGGTTGGACGGGTCGTACCGGACCGGCATCGTGACCATGTTCATGTTGGCGGCGCTGATGCCCTTGAGCCCGTTCGCGAAGGACATCAGGGAGTTCAGCGAGCCGAGCCGGGAGTCGGCCGTGACGGCCTTGGTCGCGGTGTCGGCGAGGTCGTACAGCTTGGTGCCGCTCGTGAAGAGGCCGACGTGCTTGACCTGGTTGACGAGCGCCTTGACGAAGGCCTGCTGGAGCTGGATGCGGCCGAGGTCGGAGCCGTCGCCGACGCCGTGCCGGGTGCGGACCAGGCCGAGGGCCTGCTCGCCGGTGAGGGTGTGCGTGCCGGCCTTGAGCCGGAGGTGGCTGTCGGGGTCGTCGATCGCCTTGGTCGTGGTGACCCGGACGCCGCCGAGCTCGTCGATGAGCTTCTCGAAGCCGGAGAAGTCCACCTCGAGGTAATGGTCCATACGGATGCCGCTGATGGATTCGACCGTCTTCACGGCGCAGGCCGCGCCGCCCGTCGAGTACGCCGAGTTGAACATCACGCCGGAGGCCGCGTCGTGCGTGGTGCCGTGGGTGTCGGTGCAGGCGGGGCGGTCTATGAGCGTGTCGCGGGGTATGGAGACCACGCTGGCCTTCCTGTGGCCCTCGTACACGTGGATGACCATCGCGGTGTCCGAGCGGGCACTGCCGTCGTCCGTGCCGCCGCCGAGCTTCTTGTTGGTGCCGGAGCGGGTGTCCGAGCCGAGCACGAGGATGTTCTCGGAGCCGTTGTCGACCTTGGTCGGCCGGTCGGTGCCCAGGGCCTGGTCGATGTCGACGCTCTTGATGTTGCCGTTGAGCTTGAAGTAGAGGTAGCCGACGCCGGTGCCGCCCAGCACGAGGACACCCGCGGCTGTCCACGCTGCGATCAGCACCCCCTTGCGGCGGCCACGCTGTCTGCGGTGGCGCGGACCGTCGCTGCCGGTCGCCCCGCTCGTTGTGCCGGCGTCACCCGGGGTTCCGGGCTCCGGCGTGCTCTCGGCGGCCATGTGCTCCTCTGTTCTCGTACAACCTCACCATCGTCACTCCGCCAGGTCAGACGGGGAAACTCGGGACAGGGTTGCACAACGCGTCGTGCCCGGTCCGCGGTGGACCGGGCACGCTGCGTGACACGGGTGAGCGGGGTCTACCCCGGCTCACCTGCGCGTTCGGCCGGACTCAGCCGAACAGGTCGTACTGCTTGAAAGACGTCCCGAGTGAGACCCTTGTGGCAAAGATCGCACTGCTGGCCTTTCCGGTGCCCTTGTACAGATACAGGGTGCCCGCCGGGGTGCGCGCCAGCAGGTCGGCCAGACCGTCGCCGTTGACGTCGCCGACGGCCGCGATGACGTTGTACGTCGTGTTGCTCCAGGTGGCGACCTTGATGCGGGCCGCGAAGGCGGTGGCGGCGGTGCCGGTGCCCTTGTAGAGGTAGAGCGCGCCGGTGGCCTTGTCGCGGGCGATCAGGTCCGTCTTGCCGTCGAAGCTGAAGTCGCCGTGACCGCGCACGACGTTGTACGCGTTCCAGCCGGTGCCGTTCTTGACGGGCGCGGCGAAGGTGCCGTTGCCCTTGCCCGGGTAGACCCACATCGCGCCGGCCGAGTCCACGGCGATCAGGTCCGCGAGGTAGTCGCCCGTGACGTCACCGGGGGCGACGATCTGGGTGCGGGTCTTCCAGTTGTCGCCGATGAGCTTGGTCGCCCAGGTCCCGCTGGAGGCGACCCAGTGCTTCCAGAACACGTCGCCGTCCGAGGCGCGGCGCAGGATCAGGTCCTGGATGCCGTCCCGGTCCAGGTCGCTCTGCACGACGAGGTTGTAGGCGCTCATGGAGCCCCAGGAGTCGCCGCCGACCAGTGAGGTGCCCTTGGAGTACAGGTCGCGCGCGACCTTGGTGGAAGCGTTGCGCACCCACACGTCGGCGAGCTGGTCGTCGTTGAGATTGGCGTCGTCGAGGCGCGGGTAGGCGCTGGCGGCGTACGTGGAGATCTTGCTGAAGACGCTGTACGCGCCGCTCTCGACGCAGTCCTTCACACCCCAGGAGACGACGCCCACGATCCGGTTCTCGCCGGCCGCGTTCTTGACGATCAGCGGACCGCCGGAGTCGCCGTTGCAGGCGGTGGTGGTGCCGGTGTCGCTGCCGGTGGCGGGCGTGCCCGCGCAGACCATGTGGCCCTGGAGGTAGTCGGTGCCGTAGAAGCCCGAGCAGGTGGCGTTCGACTGGATCGGCAGCTGGGCCGTCTTCAGCGTCTCGGAGATGTCCTGCGTGGTGGAGGTGGTGCGGCCCCAGCCGTACAGCGTCGCCTTGGTGCCGGTGGCGTACGAGGCGCTGTCGGTGTTCGTGGTCATCTTGATCGGCGTGGCGGTGACCGGCGCGTCGAGCGTGAGCACGGCGATGTCGTTGTCCAGCGTCGTCGCGCTGTACGACGGGTGGTTCCACTGCCGCGCGACGAAGGTGCCGGTGCCGCCGTGCAGGTCGCCGCTGTCGGACAGCAGCTGCGTGCTGCCGGTGACGACGTAGCCGTGGCCGTACCAGTTGTAGCCCTTGACGCAGTGCGCGGCGGTGAGGATCTTCGTCGGCGAGACGACCGAGCCACCGCAGAAGAAGCCGATGTCGTCGGCGGTCGTGGTGGTGCCCCGGTCGTCCCCGTACCAGAGCTGGGCCATCCACGGCGCGTTGGTGATGCTCGCCGTCGTACCACCGATGATCTTCGGGTCGACCTTGCCGGTGCTGCTGCTCGCGCTCAGGGACGACTTGGCGGTCTCCCCCGGGACCTCGTCACCGTTCACGGCGACGTCGATGAGCTTGTGGAGCTCCTTGGCCGGCATCGTCCGCGCCGGCGCGGGCGACGGCGGCGTCTCGGCGGCCTCGGCCGGGGACAGGAACAGCGCACCGGCGATCGCGGCGGCCAGTCCGGCCGCGGCGACGGGCAGCGCGATCCGTATCCGGCGTCTGTGGCGACCGCCCCCCGACGTGGATGTGTCCACTCAAGTCCCCCCTAGGGATCGAGAAGTTCGAAGCAGTCTCGAAGAAGCAAGTCTCGAAGAAGTTCGATCTGAAGATTGCGTGAAGAGCGAGATCGTAACCCGCGGGTACGACACGACCGAGGGCCGCCCCCCGTGCGGGGAGCGGCCCTCGGTCGTGTGCGGCGCGAGCGCGCCGGACGCGGACGTCCGTCGTCAGTCGTTGTTGCCCGTCGACGGCGTCGTCTTCTGGATCTGCATCAGGAACTCGCCGTTCGACTTCGTCTGCTTCATCTTGTCGAGGAGCAGCTCGATCGCCTGCTGCTGGTCGAGCGCGTGCAGCACACGGCGCAGCTTCCAGGTGACCGCGAGCTCCTCGTTGCCGAGCAGGATCTCTTCCTTACGGGTACCGGACGCGTCGACGTCCACCGCGGGGAAGATGCGCTTGTCGGCGAGCTTGCGGTCGAGCTTGAGCTCCATGTTGCCGGTGCCCTTGAACTCCTCGAAGATTACCTCGTCCATGCGGGACCCGGTGTCCACGAGGGCGGTGGCGAGGATCGTGAGGGATCCGCCGTCCTCGATGTTGCGGGCCGCACCGAAGAAGCGCTTCGGCGGGTAGAGCGCGGTCGAGTCGACACCACCGGACAGGATGCGGCCGGAGGCCGGGGCGGCGAGGTTGTACGCACGGCCCAGACGGGTGATCGAGTCGAGCAGCACGACGACGTCGTGGCCCAGCTCGACCAGCCGCTTGGCGCGCTCGATGGCGAGCTCGGCGACCGTGGTGTGGTCCTCGGCCGGACGGTCGAAGGTCGAGGAGATGACCTCGCCCTTGACCGACCGCTGCATGTCGGTGACCTCTTCCGGACGCTCGTCGACCAGGACGACCATCAGGTGGCACTCGGGGTTGTTGTGCGTGATCGCGTTGGCGATCGCCTGCATGATCATGGTCTTGCCGGTCTTCGGCGGGGCCACGATCAAGCCGCGCTGGCCCTTGCCGATCGGCGACACGAGGTCGATGATGCGGGTCGTCAGCACGCCCGGGTCCGTCTCCAGACGGAGGCGGTCCTGCGGGTAGAGCGGCGTCAGCTTGTTGAACTCCGGGCGGCCGCGGCCGTGTTCGGGCGCCATGCCGTTGGTGGAGTCCAGACGGACCAGCGCGTTGAACTTCTCGCGGCGCTCGCCGTCCTTGGGCTGGCGGACCGCGCCGGTGACGTGGTCGCCCTTGCGCAGGCCGTTCTTGCGGACCTGGGCGAGCGAGACGTACACGTCGTTGGGGCCCGGCAGGTAACCCGACGTCCGGATGAAGGCGTAGTTGTCGAGGATGTCCAGGATGCCCGCGACGGGGATCAGGACGTCGTCGTCGGCGACCTGCGGCTCGGCGGCGCCGATCTCGTCACGCCCGCGACGGCCACGGCGGTCGCGGTAGCGGCCACGGCGGCCGCGGCGGCCGTCGCCGAACTCGTCGTCGTCCTGGGGGCCGTTGTCGCGCTGCTGGCGGTCCTGACGGCCGCCGCCCTGCTGCTGGCCCTGCTGGCCGCCGCGCTGCTGCTGGCCGCCCTGCTGGTCGTCGCCCTTGCGGCGGTCACCGCGGTCACCGCGCTCGCCACGCTCACCGCGGTCGCGGCCGCGCTCACGGCGGTCGCGGCGGCGGCCCTCGACGCCGTCGGCGTCACCCTTGGCCTCGCCCTGCGGCTGCGCCTGGCTCTCGGCCTGCGCGGGGGCGGACGTCTCGGTCTTCGCGGCGGTCTTCGCCTCGGCGACGACCGTCTCCGGGCTGCCCGCGTCGGCGGTGGCGCGACGGCGGCGGCGCTCGGCCGGCGCCTCGTTCCCGCCGGCCGGCTGGCCGGGGATCTCGATCTGCTGCTGGGCCACGGCCTGCTCGGCGGCGGCCTCGGCCTTGGCGGCGGGCGCCTTCTTCTCGGCGGCCTCGTCGCCCGTACGGGCCTTGGAGGTGGCGCGGCGCTTGGGCTTGGTCTCGGCGGCGTCACCGGCCGGGGCCGCGGCCTTGGGAGCGGCTCCGCCTCCCGCCTGCGCCTCCTTGATGACCTCGATCAGCTGGCTCTTGCGCATACGCGCCGTGCCCCTGATGCCGAGGCCGGATGCGACCTGCTGAAGCTCTGCCAGCACCATGCCGTCGAGGCCGGTACCGCGGCGCCGCCGGGAGCCGGCACCGGTGGCAGGCGCGGAGGCGTCCGTGGCGGGCGCGGCAGCGGTCTCCTCGACACGTGCGCCCATCAGATCGGTGGTGTCGCTCACGAAGGGTCCTTCCCTGGAGCGGACGTCGGCCTGTCTGGCTCGGCGACCGTTTGTGCTGTCCGACTTCGGTCCTTGCTGAGGCGAAGCCGGGGCGGTGGTCCGCCCAAAGCGGCGGAAGAGTGTTTGCTGGTGATGGCGCTACCGCGACGAGCCGTGGCACCCAGTGTCACGTGGCGTGGTCGCACCGATTCCGAAGCTCCCCCAGAGGGGGGATCCCCGTCTGTGGACCGCTCAGCGTCGCTGTACTGCGTACTGCCCAGATACGACGTACGGAACGCAGTGCGGCTTGGGGAGCTCCCGGAAGAATGTCTGTCCCGAAGGGGGACACGAAGCACCTCGCCATGGTGGGGTCGGGTGCAGACTTGAGGTTAACACTACCGGATCCAACAAACATTCCCCCTCTCGAAATCCGGCAACCGTGCCCTTAAATGTCGCCGGAGTGCGTGTCACCAGCGGGCGCGAGCGGCAGTACGCACGCGCCCTTCAGGTCCAGGGCCAGGCGGTTCGCGGCCCAGTCCGCGCCGGCCGAGGCCTCGATCTTGTCGGCCGTTCCCGCGTCGGCCAGGGCCATCACGGTGGGTCCGGCGCCGGAGATGACCGCGGGAATCCCGTCGGCGCGCAGCCTTTCCACCAGCGCGGCGCTCTCCGGCATGGCCGGCGCGCGGTACTCCTGGTGCAGCCGGTCCTCGGTCGCGGGCAGCAGCAGTTCGGGGCGGCGGGTGAGTGCCTCGACGAGCAGGGCGGCACGGCCCGCGTTGGCGGCGGCGTCGACGTGCGGGACGGAGCGCGGGAGCAGGCCGCGCGCGGTCTCGGTGAGGACCGGCTTCCCGGGCACGAAAACCACCGGAACGATGGAATCGGCGGGCTCCATCCTGATGGCCCGCGCGGCGCCCGCCTCCATCCAGGACAGGCTGAAACCGCCCAGCAGACAGGCCGCCACGTTGTCCGGGTGGCCCTCGATCTCGGTCGCGAGCTCGAGCAGGGCGGCGTCGTCGAGCTTGCTCTCGCCGCCTATCGTCACCGCGCGCGCGGCGACGATCCCGGCGCAGATGGCGGCCGAGGACGAGCCGAGGCCGCGGCCGTGCGGGATGCGGTTGGCGCAGACGATCTCCAGGCCGCGCGGCTGGCCGCCCAGGACGTCGAACGCGGTGCGCAGGGAACGGACGAGGAGGTGCTTCTCGTCGCGCGGCAGCGTCTCGCTGCCCTCCCCCGCGATGTCGATGTGCAGCCCGGAGTCGGCCACCCGGACGACTACGTCGTCGTAGAGCCCCAGCGCGAGACCGAAGGCGTCGAAGCCCGGGCCGAGGTTGGCGCTGGTGGCGGGAACGCGCACCCGGACGGGGGCGGCGCGGAAGGCGGGACCGGCCATCTCGCGATGACTCTCCTTGAGCTGCGGGACTGTCGAACGACATTCGACATGTACGGGCGGTGCGGGCGGTACGGGCGGCATCTGCGGGGGAACCCAGGATTCCGCGGAGACGACGCGGCGACGACGCGCCACTGAGGCATATGCGGCGGGCGGATTCGGTACAGCCTATCGAAGGAAGGTTCTGTGGCGACATAGGGCGCACGGGCGGCGCATGATGCGTGTCGCAAGCCCCTCGTGCACCCCCGCAGGGGAAAGCCCTTCCTCCGCGGCACCCGGCCCCCGACGACCACCGGTCCGCCCCCACGGAAGGCCCGACGACCACCGACACTCCGCGGACGCTCTCCGCGCACGCCGGGGGCGTCGGCAGGCTGCGGGTCTTCGCGCCCGTCGGGCTCCGGTACGACGGCCCGTCGACGCCCCGCAGCCGAAGGCACCGCCGGATCCGGACCACCGAACGACCGGCGGGACCCGACCGAGCACATACGACGCGCCGCACCTGCCCGACCGCGCACGTCGACTGCCGTCGGCCGGCCAGGCACGGGTGTCGCCGCCGGCCGACCCACACGGCTGGCGCCGCAGACCCGGCCACGCGCGGCTGCTGCCGCCAGCCCACCACGCGCGCCTGCTGCCGCAGACCGGCCGCACAGGACTGGCGCCGCCGGCCGACCACTCAGGGCTGTCGCCGCAGACCGGCCGCACACGGCTGTCGCCATCGGCCGGCCACACACGGCTGCTGCCGTCGGCCCGCCACGCAGGGCTGGCGCAGCAGACCCGCCGCACACGGCTGTCGCCGCCGGCCGACCACGCAAGGGGCCTGACATGCGGTTCACCGCGCAAGGCACGGGACCTGGCGTGTCGCCCACCGCGCAGGCACAGGACCTGACATGCGGCTTGCCTCGCAAGGAATGGTCCTCGCATGCAGCCCACCGCGTCGGGCTCGCCGCCCGCTGATGGCGGCCCCGGACGGCGGAACCCTCGCGGGCGAAGCGCCGGACGGCTCGCCGCCTGCGGCTGACCACCGGCGACGTGTCGCCCGCGACCGACGTCGTACGGCTTACCGCCCACCGGGCGACACGTGCGGCTCGCCGCGCGGGCTCGCCACTCGCGGCCGACCGATCCGGACTGCCGACCGATCCGGACGGCCAACCGGTCCGGGCGTCCGACCGATCCGGGCGACGGGTCGCGTCCGGCGGAGCACCCGGACGGCACGCCGGTGACGGCCCGCCGAAGGGGGCCGGCCCCGAAACGAGCCGCCGGGACTGCCCGGAAGCGGTCCGTCGGGCGCCGTCGGGCGGCCGTGACCGACCGCCCGGGACGACCGGCGGACCGCCGCCGGAGGCAACGCGCGCTGCGCGAGGCCTACGCGAGTCCGAGCCGCTCGGCCGCCGTCACCGCGTCGACCGGGACGGTGACCGGCTGCGGAGCGCCCGCGACGGCCCAGTCGGGGTCCTTCAGACCGTTGCCGGTGACGGTGCACACGATCTTCTGCCCCGGGTCGACCTTGCCCTGCTCGGCCGCCTTCAGCAGACCGGCCACGGACGCCGCGGACGCGGGCTCCACGAAGACGCCCTCCTGCGAGGCCAACAGCCGGTAGGCGCGCAGGATCTCACGGTCCGTCACCTCGTCGATGAAGCCGCCGGACTCCTCCTGCGCGGCCAGCGCGAACTTCCACGAGGCCGGGTTGCCGATACGGATCGCCGTGGCGATCGTCGACGGGTCCTTGACGACCTCACCGCGCACGATCGGCGCGCTGCCGGACGCCTGGAACCCCCACATGCGGGGCGCCCGCGAGGCGATCTTGTCGGCGGCGTACTCCTGGTACCCCTTCCAGTACGCGGTGATGTTGCCCGCGTTGCCGACCGGCAGGACATGGATGTCGGGGGCGTCGCCGAGCATGTCGACGATCTCGAACGCGGCCGTCTTCTGCCCCTCGATACGCACCGGGTTCACCGAATTGACCAGCGCCACCGGGTAGTTGTCGCTGAGCGCGCGGGCGAGCGTGAGGCAGTCGTCGAAGTTGCCGTCGACCTGGAGGATCTTCGCGCCGTGGATCAGCGCCTGCCCCATCTTGCCGAGCGCGATCTTGCCCTGCGGGACGAGCACGGCGGAGACCATCCCGGCCCGCACCGCGTAGGCGGCGGCGGAGGCCGAGGTGTTGCCGGTGGAGGCGCAGATGACGGCCTGCGCGCCCTCCTCCTTGGCCCGCGTGATGGCCATGGTCATGCCGCGGTCCTTGAAGGACCCCGTCGGGTTGGCGCCCTCCACCTTGAGGTGGACCTCGCAGCCCGTGCGCTCGGAGAGCACCTGCGCGGGGACGAGGGGCGTGCCGCCCTCACGGAGCGTCACGACCGGCGTGCTGTCGGATACCGGCAGCCGGTCCCGGTACTCCTCGATGATTCCGCGCCACTGGTGGGTCATTGCTGGTTACTCTCCTTCAACCCGCATGATGCTGGCGACACCCCGCACGGTGTCGAGCTTGCGCAGCGCCTCGACGGTCCCGGTGAGGGAGGCGTCGGACGCGCGATGGGTGACGACGACGAGGGAGGCCTCGCCGCTTCCGTCCAGTCGTCCCTGCTGGCGCACGGTATCGATGGACACTCCGTGCTCGGCGAAGACGGTGGCCACCTGGGCGAGAACGCCAGGCTTGTCCGCGACGTCGAGGCTGATGTGGTACCGCGTGACGACGTCGCCCATCGGCGACACCGGCAGCGCGGCGTACGCCGACTCGCCGGGCCCCGTCGCCCCGCTGAGCCGGTTGCGGCAGACGGCGACGAGGTCGCCGAGCACGGCGGAGGCGGTGGGAGCACCGCCGGCGCCGGGGCCGTAGAACATGAGCTGCCCGGCCGCGTCCGACTCCACGAAGACGGCGTTGTAGGCGCCGCGCACCGAGGCGAGCGGGTGGGTCAGCGGGATCATCGCGGGATGCACCCGCGCGGTCACCGAGCCGCCGTCGGCCGCGCGCTCGCAGATGGCGAGCAGCTTGATGGTGCAGCCCATCTCCCTGGCGGAGGCGAAGTCGGCGGCCGTCACCTCGGTCATGCCCTCGCGGTAGACGTCGTCGAGGCGCACGCGCGTGTGGAAGGCGATCCCGGCGAGGATGGCGGCCTTGGCGGCGGCGTCGAAGGCCTCGACGTCGGCGGTGGGGTCGGCCTCGGCGTACCCGAGGGCGGTGGCCTCGTCGAGGGCCTCCTGGTACCCGGCGCCGGAGGAGTCCATCTTGTCGAGGATGAAGTTGGTCGTGCCGTTGACGATCCCGAGCACGCGGTTGACCTTGTCCCCGGCGAGGGACTCGCGCAGCGGCCGGATCAGCGGGATGGCGCCGGCGACGGCGGCCTCGTAGTAGAGGTCCTCGCCGTGCTCCTCGGCGGCGGCGTGCAGCGCGGCGCCGTCCTGGGCGAGGAGCGCCTTGTTCGCGGAGACGACGGACGCGCCGTGCTCGAAGGCGGTGGTGATGAGCGTGCGCGCGGGCTCGATGCCCCCGATGACCTCGACGACGACGTCGATGTCGCCGCGTTTGACGAGGGCGGTCGCGTCGGTGGTGACGAGGGCGGGGTCGATGCCCTCACGGACCCTGGACGGCCGCCGCACCGCCACACCGGCGAGCTCGACGGGGGCCCCGATCCGCGCGGCGAGGTCGTCGGCGTGCGTCGTCATGATGCGCGCCACCTCTGAGCCGACCACTCCACAGCCCAGCAGCGCCACCTTCAGCGGACGCGTACGCATCATCCGACCTCGTTTCCTCATACCGTCTACGGTTGTTTCCGGTTGACCCAGTCTCACTCACCGGACCGGAGTTTCTATCCCTGGTCCGGATCGTGAGACATCTATTTCATTTTCGAGGGGGCACCCGACAGGAGATCTTGCGCCCTGCTCAGCAGGCCTCCGCGCGCTTCCGCGGGCCGTCGCGCGGCCCCGCCCACGGCCCCCTTCACGGCCGTCAGCCGACGTCCAGCCGCAGCAGGTCCTCCTCGGTCTCCCGCCGCACGATGACGCGCGACTCCCCCTCGCGCACGGCGACGACCGGCGGCCGCAGCACGTGGTTGTAGTTGCTGGCCATGGACCGGCAGTACGCACCCGTGGCGGGTACGGCGATCAGGTCACCCGGTGCCAGGTCCGAGGGCAGGAACGCGTCCTTCACGACGATGTCGCCGCTCTCGCAGTGCTTGCCGACGACCCGCGCGAGCATCGGCTCGGCGTCGGAGGTCCGGGAGACCAGCGCGACGCTGTACTCCGCGTCGTACAGCGCGGTGCGGATGTTGTCCGACATGCCGCCGTCGACGGAGACGTACGTCCGCAGCCCGTCGAGGCGCTTGATGGTGCCGACCTCGTAGAGGGTGAAGGCGGTCGGCCCGACGATGGCACGCCCCGGCTCCACGGAGATCCGCGGGGTGCGCAGCCGCGCCCCCTCGCACTCGCGCGTGACGATCTCGGTGAGCGCCTTGGCGATCTCGTGCGGCTCGCGGGGATCGTCGTCGCTGGTGTACGCGATGCCGAGGCCGCCGCCGAGGTCGATCTCGGGCAGCTCGACGCCGTGCTCGTCACGGATGTCCTTGAGCAGCCCCACCACCCGGTGCGCGGCGACCTCGAAGCCGGACATGTCGAAGATCTGCGACCCGATGTGGGAGTGAAGCCCGATGAGCTCCAGCCCGTCGAGCTGGAGGGCCCGCCGGACGGCCTCCGCAGCTTGCCCGCCCGCGAGCGGGATGCCGAACTTCTGGTCCTCGTGGGCGGTGGCGATGAACTCGTGCGTGTGCGCCTCGACGCCGACGGTGATGCGGATCTGGACGCGCTGGCGCCGGCCGAGGGACTGCGCGACATGGGAGACGCGCACGATCTCCTGGAACGAGTCGAGGACGATGCGTCCGACCCCGGCCTCGATGGCGCGCCGGATCTCGTCGACGGACTTGTTGTTGCCGTGGAACGCGATGCGGTCGGCGGGCATGCCGGCGGAGAGGGCGGTGGCGAGCTCGCCGCCCGAACAGACGTCGAGGTTGAGCCCCTCCTCGTGCAGCCACCGCACGACGGCGCGGGACAGGAACGCCTTCCCGGCGTAGAAGACGTCGGCGTCGGTCCCGAACGCGGTGCGCCAGGCGCGGGCCCGCTCGCGGAAGTCGGCCTCGTCCAGGATGTAGGCGGGGGTGCCGTGCTGCTCGGCGAGCGTGCCGACGCCGACGCCGCCCACGGTCAGCGCGCCGTCGGCGTCACGGCGGACGGTGTGCGCCCACACCTTCGGGTCGAGGGCGTTGAGATCGGCGGGCGGGGCGGAGTAGTGCCCCTCCGGAAGGACGTCGGCGTGACGGGGCCCGGCGGGGTGGGCTGAACGGCTCATCTTGGGCGTGCTCTTTCAGAGATGGTCGGGTGCGTCGATGCCGAGCAGGGACAGGCCGCCGGCCAGCACCGCCCCGGCGGCTTCGGCGAGCGCGAGCCGGGCACGGTGGGCGGCCAAGGGTTTCTCCTCACCACGAGGAAGGACGGCTGGAAACAGGGGGACGGCGGCGTCGGCCACGGCGACGAGATGCCGGGCCAGCCGATCGGGAGCACGCTGCGCCGCTACGGCGGCGAGGACACGGGGGTGGTCGGCGAGAGCCGCCTCGAGCTCCCGGACCCGCGCGGCGCCGACCCCCTGGGGGGAGCCGGCCGCACCCCGCGCCCCCTCCGCTCCTCGCGAGTCCTCCGCCTCCACCTCCGCCTCCGGGATGTCCAGGTCACCGAGACGGGCGGCGAACCCGAGGTCGGCGGCGTTCCGGCCGAGCGCCCGGACCCGCGCGTGGGCGTAACGGACCCGGAAGAGCGGATTGGCCTCCCGCTGGGAGAGGTGCTCGTCACCGATGCGGGGCCGGTCGTGGGCGGCCGGCTGGAGCAGCGCCCACCGCCCGGCGTCCCGCCCGAGCGCGACGGCGTCGAGCGCGGCGGGGTCGGATGTGGCGGGGACGGGTGCCGGAACGGGACGCACGTTGACGTCGAGGGGTGCGGGCGAATCGGGCGTGCCGTAGGCGTCCACCCGGGCGCCGAGCACCTCGGTCCATCCCGGCTCGGGCCGAGCCGCGCAACTGGTGCGGACGAGGACGCCCTGCGAACGCAGCACCCTGGCGACGGCGTCCATGACGACGACGGCCCGCACCTCATGGGGCGCATGGAGCTGCACGAGCTGCCCGGTGGGCCCGTCGGCGTGCCCGTACCGCGTCCCGGCGCGCAGGATCTCCCCCACGAGCGCCGCGGACACCTCGGCCCGGCGCAGGCTGATGTTCAGGAACCCCGGCCCGGTGACGACGACGTCCCGGACTCCGCTCGCCCCCAGCAGATACGGGCGCAGCACCTCGGCGACCCGCCGCGGCGGCTGCCCGGCCGGGCGCGCCAGCTGGAGGGCGATGGTGGTGGCGTAGTCCCCGCACCCCCCGGGCCCGGGAGCGGTGACCAGCGCCTGCCCCGGCACGACCACGCTGAGCTCCCCGTCGTCGACAGCACGACGCACCGCGCACAGCACGGTCCGGGAGAGCTCGACGGGAGTCACGGCACAAGCCTAGGGGAGGAGGGGGGTCCCCAGGCGACCCGATGGCCCAGAGGTCCGGGATGTGGACGGGGGGCCGCTGTGGGGGGGGGAGGGCGACACCCCGGGCACCCAGGCCACCCAGGCCACCCAGGGCGGCGAGACCTCGACACCTACGGATCCGGAGCCCGCCTCCCGCGCCCAGCTCCTACGCCTTCCCGGGCGCCATGCCCTCCCCGGCTCCGAGGACGGTCCCGAACCCGTCCCCGCGCTCCAGCAACCCACGTACGACGGTGACGAGTTCGGCTGGATCGAAGGGCTTGGCCAGGAACGCCTCGACGCCGACGTCGAGACCGGCCTCGACCTCGTGCTGCGTACAGGCGCTGATGACGACGAGGGGGAGCTCACGCGTACGCGGGTCGTCACGCAGCCGCGCGGCGGTCCGCAGCCCGTCCAGCCGGGGCATGACGACATCGAGGGTCACGAGATCGGGCTGGACCTGATGAACGACTTCCAGACACTCGACACCATCGGACGCGGTCACGACCTCGATGCCCTCCAGCTCGAGATTGACCCTGATCAGCTGCCGGATGACCTTGTTGTCGTCCACAACAAGCACCCGACCCGACGCGCCTGGCACCACTCGAGAGTAGATCCGGACCGGCCACCGCGTCCGGCTTTTCCCCACTTCCACCCCGGCCACGGCCCGGGAGGAAACCTGTTCATGAACACCCCGGACGAGCTGGTAGTGTTCTACCCGTCGCCGCGAGCAACACCTCGCAACCGACACGCCCCCGTAGCTCAGGGGATAGAGCAACGGCCTCCGGAGCCGTGTGCGCAGGTTCGAATCCTGCCGGGGGCACCTTGTACGAGGTGCCCAAAGACCCCGCCACCAGCGCTTTCGCTGAGGACGGGGTCTTGGCGTATGTGCAGGCGGATGCAGCCCGGAGCGACCATATGTCGGCGTCTGTGGACGAGGCGTGGACGGGATCTTGAGGCATTCCCGCAGGTGGCGCAGCGCATCGAAGTCGGGCAGCCGCGCCGCTCGCTATCGTCGTCCCGGTAGTGGACAACGTCGAGGGTGGGAAGACTGACGACCGCCGCCAGCGGGCAAATGATCGGACGAGGTGGGGGATCTCGTGGACGTGACCACGCTTGCAGTTGCGCTCATCGGCGTCGGAGGAACGTTGGGTGGAACCCTGGGTGGGGCATTGCTCAGCCAGCGCGTCACCCGGGAGCAGAACCAGCGCGCCGATCGTGAACGGACTGAGGACCGCCACGACCGAGCGCAGGAAGCCAGGCGGGATCTCTATGCCCGTTTGAATACCACGGCTCGCGCTTACCGGGTCGCTGCCCGAGACTCCGTCCGAGCTGCCGAGCGTGGTGAAACCGTCAAGCCAGCAGTCCTTGACACCGCCAGGGACGCTTGGTTGGAGCAATACTCTTCGGCACAGATGGCGCTGCCGAAGTATGTCCACGAGATTGTTTCGATCCTCAACAGGGCGCTCGGCGTCGGGTATTCCGTAGTCAAGCAGTTGCCGAACAGTCCTGACCCGGACGAGGCGTACAGCCGTGCCAAAGCTTGGTTCAGCGGTCCAATGTCCGACGGGGTATATCTGCTGCGGGTCACTCTGCGCCATGACCTCGGTGTCGAGGTCGAGCCCGACTTCGAACGCACCTGCACACGGATACTTGCCGCGCTCGATAGCGAGCGAAAAAACCTTGAACGCCTGCTCTCCTCCGAACAGGCCCAGGCGACCCGGCCTGCTTGACGGGCCAAGGAAACGACGAGGTCTCTGGGCATCACGCCACAGACCTCAAACACGAGCAAGGTCATGTCGCCGCCGGCGGGACCTGGCTCCAAGCCTGGCGATGGCGTGCGACGGTGTACACCTGCTCGACCTGCTCGACTGTCAGCACCCCTGAGAGCGGCGCCAGTGCCGCCACGTCACGCTCCCGGTACACGCGCACGCTGAGCTGCGTGGCAACCACCTTCAAATCAGTCACGCCCACGAAAACGAGCACCGGCTCCACTGGTACGGGAAATCCGCAGTATCGCTCAAGCACTCGGGCTACCCGCTTGGCCTCAGCCCTGCTCTTACGCGCATAGGGCGCCGGCTTTCCGTGATCCACCTTCACGGAGTCGTCGCCGACCCACACAGCCCTTTTGTGATGGTGTTTCGTATTGATGCTGAACACGCCACCGGGCCCGATCAGCAAATGGTCCACGTCCACCTTCTCAGCCAAGAGGATGGAATGCAGGACGCGCCAGCCGTGCCGCTCCAAGCGGTTCAGCTCGGCTCCCACCCGCTGCTCCCCCGCCAGACCCTTCCGCCAGGAGTCCCACTCGGCGGGGCGCCGCAGGAGCTGTAAGACGAATCGCTTGATCAGGCCTGGCCCGGATTTGTCGAGCAGAGACTCACCGGGACGGTTGGTGGACAGGTCGTCGGCCGCCGTCAGAGGCGGCAGCAGCGGGGGCCCCTCGGCCTTGGACGTCCTGGGCGTCCTCTGCGGCGCGACCGGTTCGGGGTTGTTCCGTAAGTGATCAGTCAGCACGGCCATCACGTCGTCGCGATACTCGGCGACCAGGACCGTGATCTCCCCCGTCTTCGCATCCGCCCAACCGACCGCCGTGCCTTCAGGCAGGTTCGCGTACAGGCGATCATGTCCGTACCGCTTCCAGCGCGTCACCCTCAGCTCCACGAGTCCCCCCTCGTCCGCCCTCGGCTCGAAGCATCGCAGCAGGTAAGGCTCAAGACGAGAGAGGCCCCGGACAAGATGCCCGGGGCCGCGGTGGGGTGCAGGGTGTCTCACTCGTACTCGCGCAGAAGATCCTCAATACGCCGGTTGGCGACGTCCTGCCGTCCGTCGAGGCACTTCGCGTAGCGGGTCAGCAACACCTCGACGCTGTTGCCGGCGCGCTCGGCGACCTCGGTCGGGTCGACACCGGCATTGAGCCAGGTCGACAGCGCCGAGTGTCGAAGGTCGTATGGCCGACTCGCGAGCGGCGAGGAGGCGGCGGCCGACGGGAGCGCGAGGAGCCGGGCCTCCTGCCACACGCGGTAGTAGGTCGAGGACGGGACGACCGAACCTTTCTCGCTGAAGAACAGGCGCCCGTCGTCCGCCGTGCCAAAGGTGGCCAGGTGCTCACGGAACACGGCGACGAGGTGAGGCGGAATAGGTACCCGCCGGACGTCCTCGTTCGGCCGGTTCTTCAGCCCGCGGTCGTCGTGGGTCTCCCCCGAGTCGGTCCACTGCTTGCCGACCGAGGGGCGGGTCCGATGGAGCAGCGCCGAGCCCCAGCCCTGTCCCGGGAGGATCAGGTCCGTCTCGGCGAGGCCGACCGCTTCAGCCGGCCGGAGGCCACCGAAGTACATCGCGGCGAACAGACCCACAAGACGACGGCCGCGGGCACGCCGGTATCCGCCCACGTAGGAGACGGCCGCCAGGAGGTTGCGAGCCTGCTCCGGGTTGGCGACTACGCGCGGGTCCACCTGATTGGACACCTTCGGTTTCTGCCAGCGAACCGCAGTGATGGGGTTCTCGCGCAGCTCCCCCAGGTCGACCGCGTAGTTCGTGGCATTGACGAGCGTCCGACGCTTGCGCCGCACGGTCTCTGCCGCTGCCGCCGTACCGTCGAGCTTGAGCTTCAGCGAGTCGAGGACCGCGCGGGCCGTGGCGGGCTCAGCAAGATCGGCGAGCGGTCGGGAGGCCTTGGACACCCAGTGCAGAACGTTCCGCACGTCGTCGGGGACTTCCCGATCGTCGGGCCCCGGCAACACGAAGGCCCAGCTGCGCAATGCTTTGCGGATCACCTCATCGGACGGCCGTCCGGCACGCTCGTCGAGGAGCTCCAGCGTCACGCTGGTGAGGGATTCATTGATGCCGTCCCTCGTATTGGGGGCGGCATGGGGCCACTTCATGGCCAGGTATCTGAGGGCGAAGGCGTACCAGGACACGGCCGACTTCTTCTCTTCCATCGAGGCCGGGAGGCCCGACTCGGTGTCGAACTCTTCACCGTCGCGCATCGCTCGCATGAGCTTCGTGCGGAAGTGGTCGGCGAGCGCCTTCGTGCGGAAGGACTCCGAGAGCACATTGCCGGCAACGGACCAGCGGACACCGTACGAGGGCGTTTTGGTGTCCCGCTTGCGAACCGCCCAGACCTTCACGTCAAGGGACTTCACGCGGCTGCCTCCAGCTGTCGAAGCCAGGTGGTGAAGTCGCTCCGCCATACCCGGAGCTCTCCGTTGGGCAGCTTGAACGCGGCCGGCCCGTATCCCAGCTCCCGCCAGCGGTAGAACGTCCGGCGAGAGACGCCGCCCAGCTCATCCAGGACCTGGCGAACGGTCATCAGCTCGTCGCGACGGGCGTCCATGTCGGTTCTCCTTCCGTTCCGGGGGCGGGTTCGAGGGATGCGGACAGCCAGGCTTCGGCGCGGGAGAGGCCGGTACCGGCGAAGACCCAGTGCGAGAGGACGAGGGTCGTCTCCGCCGGTTCTGTCTCGACCACCGCGGCAACCTGTGCGCGTCGCCAGTCGGCGCGGGCAGTACGCAGGGCGCCGAGGGTGGTCGAGTACCGGCGGGACTTGGTGGAGAAGTGGCCGCGGAAGCCGAGCATGTGCGCCCAGGCCCGTAGGCGGAGCTCGGCGAGCTCGGGGCGTGCGCCGAGGGTCCAGGCGACGCGGATCATGCGTCGGGCATGTTCGCTGATGCGTGCCTGGGCGAGTTCGGCGAGGAACTTGAGCGGGCGGTCGAGGGTGCCGGTCGCCGTCTCGGCTCCCTTGGTCGCGTACTTCGCGATGTACGAGGCGACGGCTCGTTCGGTGAGCTCCTGGCCGTCGTCGAAGTCGGCGGACCGGATCGTGCGGACGTCGAGTTGGCGGCCGAATGCGAAGGCGTGTGCGCGTCCATCGACGGTCGGGCCGTCGACGCGCGCGGCAGTGGCCGCGGCCTGGATGGCGTCCGTCAGGAGCTCTGCCGTCGCCCAAGCGGGCGGTGGGGTGTCGCCGCCTTCCGGACCGTCGATGCGGATGACCGCGTGGAAGTGCACGGCACCGCGCTTCTGGTACTCCGCGGCCTTCGCGAAGGAGACCCGTGCGTGGTCGCGGAAGGTGCGTTGGGTGAGGCCGGCGCGCTTGGCGATCTCCCGGCGGAGGTAGATGGAGAAGCGCCGCCAGAGGTGCCCGGCGTGGGCGTTCCAGAGGACGGCCGCTTCGTAGTCGTAGCGGTCCGGGTCGAGGGGCGTACCTAACCTGCTGTCGTTCTCGTCGTGGCGAGCACCGCAGCGGCAGGGGCGTCCGTCGGTGCGGCGGTTGTGGACGGGGCCGAAGCCGGGGGCGGTGAAGGTGGCGAAGACGCGCGGGTGTGTGGCGACCTGGTCGGACGTGCCTTTTCCCCCGCGTAGTCCGGCGGTGATCAGGTGGTAGGTGTCGCGGCGGTAGGTCTCGGCACAGGCCGGGCATCGGGTGGCGCGGCGGTTGTTGCAGCGGATGAGGAGTTGGCCGGCCGGGAGGGCGGCCGAGTCGAGGTGGTGCAGGGTGCGGCCGATTTCGCCGGTTGCCGTTTCGACTGCGTATTCGGTGCGGTGGCCGTCGAGGCGGACGGGGTGGGTGCAGCCGCCCAGGCCGGAGAGTTGGCGGGCCAGCTCGGGCATGGTGCCGAGAGAGGCCAGCATGGAGAGTTCCGCCAGCGGGGGCGGAGTCTGCCGGGTGATGATGGGTGTTCCTTTCGGCTGTTTCTGCGGTTGGGAGGGACGGCCCCGGGGCGGCGAGATGCTTGGCGGCGTTTGCCGCCCCGGCGGCCGGTCAGCGCCTGTTGGCGTTGTTGAGCAGGGAGCGCAGGACCACGGCGGCGATGGCCACGGAGATGGCCGTGATGGCGACGGCCGCCAGGAGTGCGGTGAGGACTACTCCGCCAGCCAGGACGGCCGCGACGGGGCCCGCGTAGGGGCTGAGCAAGCGGCCGGCTGTGGGCGCCGGGTAGTGGTGCTGCGGCTGGTGAGTCGGGGTCGACGGCGGAGCGGGGACGTCGGGCAGCTTGGGGCGGAACATGGCGGAGCTCCTTTCAGCGGTTGTCGCCGTTGACGACGCCGACCCCGGAGCGGGTGCCGGACTCGATGGCGGGGGCGAGGAAGGTGTGCGAGAGCCAGAAGCCGAACAGAGCGATCACGACGGCGACCCACATGCGCACGCCAAGGAACTTGATCGCTGCCCAGGCGATGACGCCCAGGACGAAGACGAGCGGGAGCGAGACGGTCACAGGATCTCCTCAGCGGACGCGGCAGCGGTGGGTGCGGGCAGCGAGCTCGGCGGCGGCGCGGGTGTCGAAGTCGTTGGAGAAGCCGCAGCGCGGGGCGGTGCAGACGGCGGTGTGCTTCTCGCGGCCGCGGCCGTCGTAGGCGGTGCCGACCTGGACGGGTCCGATGCGGGCGACGTTGCGGAAGCGGCGGTTGGCGGGCATCAGGGCAGCTCCTTCGGTTCGTCGTGGTTCTCGCCGGTGAAGTCGGCGACGTGGTCGAGCAGCCACCGCCGGATCTCTGCGCCCTCGTACTCGTCGGCGATGAGGATCACGGGTTCGGCGATGAGCATGGCTTCGGTGAGGCGGTTCTGACGGGTCAGCTCGGCTGCGCGGTTGAGCGCGCGGAGCGTGGACGGACGCAAGATGGAAGGTCCTCCGGGATCAGGTGAGTTGGACGGCGATGGCTTCGGCGAGCGGCAGCGGGATGCCGAGGCGGGTGCGAAGGGTTGGGGTGTCGATGTCAGTCCCGGTCCGGGTCCGGTGGTCATCGGCGACCTTGCGAGCGAGGGCGACGAGCGCGGGCGGGACAGGGGCGGCGGAGGGCGGTGCGGCCGGTTGTGGGTCGGCGGCGGGCAGCGCAGGGGCGGTATTCGTGACTGGCGTGGCCGGAGCCTCGTCCTGATTCGGGACCGGTACCTCGTCGCCGTCCGGGGCCGAGGCACCGTGCGCGAGGAGCGTTCCGCCGAGGAAGGCAACCGCGGGCCACCCGGCGACGAGGATGCGCAGCCAAGCCGGGACGTCCCCGAGGTCGAGCAGGCCGGCCGTGCCGACATTCGCGCCCAGCGACGCGACCAGGGCGACGACGAACCAACACCAGCCAGCGGCTTTCGCCGCACCGGAGCGCAGCCGTCGCCAGGCCGCGACGAGGAGCAGGTCAACGCTGATCGGGTAGGCCCACGCCTTCCAGCCGTCCTGTCCGGCCGCCGCAGCGAGGTCGTGCAGGTGCGCGAAGGAGAGCGCTGCGGCGATGGCCGCTTGGACCAGTACGGGGTCGATGCGGATGCGGTGGGTGCGCATCGCTCAGTCCTCCGGCGTGGAGGAGGCGAGGCGCGCGGTGGGTACCGGTTGGGGGCTGTCGAGGACTACGGGCGGGACGTACGGCCGGAACGGCGTGAGCGCCGGAACGTCCGGAGCGAGGTGAGCCGTGTCGCGGCAGGTGGCCGCAGCGGCGGCGAGGGAGAGGTGCGGAGTACGGATGCGGGACCAGCCGCCCGACGTGTCACCGGCCACGGCCAGGCCCGGCAGCTCGGCGGCGATGGCGCAGGAGGCGTCGACCGCTTCGGGGGCGATGTCGCCGAGGGCCATCTTGGCCGAGGCTTCGTCGTTGACCCGGTGGCAGACACGGCCGGTGAGCTGGGCCCGCAGCATGGTCGCGCCCTTGCCGAGTTCGGCGCCGAAGCGCTGCCCGCAGACCTCCAGGTAGATGCCGGCCGCGCGGCCCAGCTGGGCCAGGCGGATGAGGTGGGTGACCATCTCGTCCCGGCGTTCCTCGTCCTTACGGGTCGCGACGAGGAAGAGTTCGGCGACCTCGTCGACGAACAGCACGATGGGTACCGGGCGTTCGCTCTCGGGCAGTCCCCAGATGTCTGAGGTGATCTCCTCGTCGGGCGCGCTTGGGGCAATGCCCTGTCGGGCCTTGATCAGGTCGTATCGGTCCTCCATTTCCTTAACCAGGACCGGGAGCAGCTCGGCAGCCTCTCCCGGATCGGTCGCCAGCGCGGCAAAGCGGGAAGCGAACGGAGCCAGCTCCACGCCCCGCTTGCAGTCGACGCCGACCAGGGCGACGGACTGCCGGGCAAGCCCGGTGATCAGGTTCCGCAGGTACATGGACTTGCCCGACAGCGTTGCGCCGAGGACGAGTTCATGCGGGACGGCGCGATAGTCACGTAAGAACGCCGTGGCGTCCTCCCGCAGCGCCACCGGCACCTTGAGGAGCCCGTCCTCGATCCGCCGGGGCATCCGGACCTTGCGCAGGACGTCGAAGCCGATGAGCCGCAGTTCGACGACACCGGGCTTGACGTCCTTCACGTACACGCCGTGGACGCCCCAGGCATGGCGGAGCCGTTCCGCCGAGGCGGCGACGTCGGCGGGTTCCTGGCCCGGCGCGAGGCGGAGCCGGACGCGCAGGCCGGTCGTAGTAGGCCGGATGATGCCCCGCCGAGGCGGGACCGGACGGATCTCCCGTCGGCTGGTCGCCTTGATGGCCAGCACCCGCAACCGGGACGGCGCGACAGTCAGGCCGCAGGCGTCCATGGTCGAGGAGTACGAGGCCAGCAGCCGGGCCACCGAGACCGGCAGCCCGACCGTGGACCAGTACGCGGCCGGGTTGGCGTGCCGGACGTAGGCCGCGCCGCCTATCGCAGCGAGCGGTGCGCCCAGCTCGGCCAGCGTGATCAGGTCCGTCACGACGATCAGCCCGCCTGAGCGACCGGGACCGGGAAGGCACCCGGCGCGATCGCGGTGGCGCGGTAGGCGATGCCGTGCCGCTGCTGGCCGTTGAACACGCTCTCCCACGGCCGGGCGATGAGCCCCGGCAGGGACACCGGAGCGCCGACGGTCAGGCCCTCCGTCACACCGCTTTCGGGAAGCGTGACCTGGATGAGCGACGAGTCCCCCTCGTCGATGAAGACGACGCCGACGGTCATCAGCGCCTCACCGCTCACGGCGTCCTTGGCAATCTCACCGGTCTGCCGGTCACGCACCTTCGGCGCCGGCGCTTCGGTGAGCAGGATCGTCGCGGTCGAGGCGTCAACGCGGATCACACGCACAGAGATTTCTCCTTTGGAGTCGACCAACTCGCCACCTGACAAGTTGACTTAGCAAGTTCGAAGTTAGAGATGCCAGGTTGACTTGTCAAGTGATTCCCGTGCCCGTCAACGAGCGTCACCAGCTCCGCGAGCGCACCATGAAGCCAGCCGGCGCAGAGGAGGGCGGGACATGGGCCGAAGAGACCGCGCTCAAGGTCCACAACCATGGGATCCACGTGACTCGCAAGGGTCCACGCCACCACCGGACGCCTGGCCGACACCGCCACAGGGGCCCCCGCCAAGCAGTCCCTACCAGGGCGGGCCGCCGTCTCAACCGAAGAAGCGACGACGCGTCTTCCTGTGGCTCTTTCTTGCCGTCCAGCTCTTGTTCCTGATCTGGGTGATCACGGGTGCTTCGACCGCCAGCGGCACCCCCGAAGACTGCCGAAGCCGCACAGGCGACGCCTTGAAACTGTGCGAGGACGCGAGCGAGGTCGGAACAACAATCGGCGTGGGCCTCATCATCGGCCTATGGGCGGCCGTCGACATCATTCTCGGCTTCACATACGTGGTCTACCGGCTCGCCAACCGACGCACCTGAGACGGGCCACCGCACTACGCAGCACACGTGCCCCGCGCATCCGGACAGATCAGCCGAGTCGGTAGGTATCTTCGAGTTCCTGCCCATCGGCAGGAAGCAGCACGTCAGAGACCTGCAAAGCCTGGCCGGACGCATCGCGGGCGACGACCAGGACGCTGAGGACGGGCACGCCATCAGGCAGGCCGAGGAGCTCAGCCTCAGCGGCATCCGGCATGCGGGCCGAGACGCGCTCCGTCACATGGTCGAATCGGACCTTCTTCCGGCCCTCAAGGTGTTCTCGGACGCCGACGCCCAGCGGTTCGGAGTGCCCGAGCTCAGTGCCTTCGACGAGGCCAGCCGGGAAGTACGAGGACGCAAGTTCAACAGCCTCGCCATCCACCTCGACCAGGAATCGGCGCATGAGGACCTTGGCCCGCTTGGGCAGCCCCAGGACGGAGCCGACGCGCGCGGGCACCGGCACCTGGTCGACCACGACCAGACGCCCCGGAGTTTGCGACTCGTCGCGCTCCAGCATTTCGCGCCCGCGGCGGTCCTTCTGCTCGGCGGCGGCAGGCCGGCCGCGCACGATGGTGCCGAACCCCTGGCGGGACTCCAACCAGCCGTCCCGCTTCAGCAGCTCAAGAGCACGCACGACGGTCGGGCGGGACATTCCGAACGCCTGGACCAGCTGATTTTCACTGGGGACCTTCGTGCCCGGCGGGTAGGTGCCGTCCTCGATGCGCTGCTGAATCGTCTGCGCGAGGCGTAGGTACTTCGGCGCCTCTACTTCATACGCCATGCACGCCGCCCGTCAGGATTGGCCAAGTCAACTGGTCAACCAGACTAGCGACAGTGCATATAGAAAAGAACCCGGCTCCGCCTTCAGGTCGGCCAGGCATCGGCCATCACGAAGGAGACGACCGTCCCGCCGAAGCGACTGGGCCCCGAGTGCCAGGACTCGGCGATGGAGTCAACGAGGAGCAGTCCGCGCCCGTGCGCGTCGACAGCGTCAGGCTGCCGCAGCCGCGCCCTGGCCGGGAAGCCGGCGTTGTGCACCTCGACCTTGAGCGAGGCCCCGTCCCGGAACCACTCCACCCGGACACGCCACACCTCATCGGACCGCCCGTAGACGATGGCGTTCGTCACGAGTTCCGAGATCATCAGTACGCAGTCGTCGACCGAACAGGCCGGGTTGTACGGAGCGATGAACTTCCGGAACCAACGCCTGGCCAGGTGCACGGACTCAGCGACGGGATACAGGGTCATCGCCCCGAGTCGCGGCGAGTCCTCAGAGGGATAGCGATCGATCGTAAAGGCCATCCGTGCTCACTCCTTGCCGCTGCCGTCACAGTCGAGGCAGCGCCGTTTCGATGCGGCACGGGCACGGTCGCCGACGGTGGACAGCACCAGGGCCGTGCGCGAGCTGACGCGTTTCCAGCCCCGCCCACGGCATCCCCGGCAAGCTAAGTGCGCGCCTTGCTCCGGCCGCTGACCCGTCACAACGTGCCCCCTTCCTGAAGTGGCCTTAGCCACTTAATGGATAGTGGCATTAGCCACTCACGCTGCGCAAGCGAAACTGCCAAATGACGATCCATCAGGTGCGCTCAGGTGAGGGGGTAGCCCTGCTCGAACGCCCAGCGCTGCGGCGGGTACGTGGCTTCGGCGAACTCCAATGGCCGGTCCTGGAGGTCGAAGACGACATGGTGCACGATCAAGACCGCTGATCCAGAATCCAGTTGCAGGTCTGCCGACTCCTCGTCGGTCGCCTGCCGGGCACACATCCGGTCCTCGGCGTAACTCCCCTGCCGCCCCGTCATGTTCTCGACGTACATCAGGGTGCCCTCTTGGATCCGCTCCGGCTCCAGGAGCTTGGGCGCCCGCTGCCCGACGTCCGGCGCGAACCACGAAGTGGACAGGGTGATGGGCCCGTCCTGGTTGTTCGTCACTCGCCGGCGGTGCACGGCCCGCCGATCCTTCACCAGGCCCAGCGCCTCAGCGACGTGGTCCGGAGCATCCAACCAGCCGGCCGAGGTGATGACCGCGTACTCACCAGGGGTGTAGATCTTCCCCGTCTGCCGCGCCCGCCCGTACAACTCCCTTGCCCTTCGGTTCACTTCAAGGCTGCGCACGTACGTGCCAGAACCCTGCCGCTTCTCCACGAGCCCCTGATTGCTCAGCGCCTCCAACGACCGCGCGGCCGTCGGCCTGGACACCTTCCAGTTCGTCGCAAGCTGCCGCTCCGAGGGCACCTCGTCCCCCGGCCTGAGGTCGCCCCGAAGGATCTGATCGCGGATGTAGTGAGCGATCTGGAGATACTTCGGTTGCGCCTCTTCGATCTGAGGCATGTCCCCTCCTCGTCCAAGTGGCTATGGCCTCTAGCCACTATAGGGTGAGTGGCCAGACCCCGAACCCGTAATGTTGCGCACATGACGCGGTTGATCGTCGCAGCAGGAGGAGGGGGCGACGCAGTCGCCTCCGCAATGCTTGACGCCGCCTTGTACGGCGACGACGACCAGGCGGTGATCCTCACCTACGCGTGGGACCGCCTGTTGGTCGACCCGATCCCAGGCCCCCGCGGCCCCGCCGACTTCACGGGACTCGAACCACTCACCCCGTCTGTCTGGTCGGTGCCGGCCGAAGCCCGCCCGATCGCTCCAGCAGGCTCCACACTCCCCCGGCTCGCGGCAGAGCTCCCACACACCTTCGCCCTGATCGATCCGCATCACGGCGTCGAAGGTGTCACGCGCCAACTCGAAGAGCTGATCAGCCGATTGAGGCCGGACTCAATCGACCTCCTGGACGTGGGGGGTGACATCCTCGCGCGAGGCGATGAGCCGACGCTCAAGAGCCCGCTTGCCGACGCTCTGACTCTGGCCGCGTGCTGCCAGGTGAACGCTCCCGTGCGACTTCTGGTCGCAGGCCCCGGCCTGGACGGTGAACTTCCGCTCGACGAGGTGCGCAGCGTGCTTGGCCCCCTCGTCCACACCTTCACCGCGAAGGACACTGAGCCGGTCAGCGCAGTCCTGGAGTGGCACCCGTCCGAGGCAACCGGGATGCTCGCAGCGACAGCACGAGGGATACGCGGCGTCTGCGAAGTGCGGGACGCCGGATTGCCCATCCCACTCACAGACGCCGGCCCGACGGTCCACGAAGTCGACCTGGACGACGCGCTGAACCGCAACGAGCTGGCCCGCGCCATCCTCTCGACCACCGCTCTGGGTGAGGTCGAGGCGCACAGCCGCGAGGTCTGCGGCTACTCGGAAATCGACTACGAGCGCAACAAGGCCGCGTGGCTCAAAGAGCAGCCGACGGTGAAGCTCGATCCTGAGACCGTGCTGCCGCAGCTCGCCGAGTTCGAGAACGAGGCTCGAAGCCGCGGAGTCACCCACACGACGTTCCGCCGGCTCACCGAGGCTTTGGGCATGCCCGGCAGCCAGCGCGAAGACCTCCGGGCACTGCTCATCCATAGCCGGCCAGATCGATACGCAGCCCCTCTCTGGGAGCTGACAGCCGTGGAGCACAAGACTCAACCGCGATGAGCGTCTTCAGGAGCGATCTCAGCTTGGAGGCACGGGACGCCACCGGCACCGGGGCGGAAGCCGACGTGGCCCTGAATCTGGCGACCGGCAACATCAGGTTGTCGATCCTCTGGACGCAAGAAATCCAACTCTCCGCCGACGATGCCGACCAGGTAGCCGACGCCCTCCAGCGAGCAGCCGCGGAATCCCGAAGCCTCGCGATGACCAAGGAAGCTCAAGCCACCGAGGACCCGTCAGGCCCACCAGCAGCCTGAGTTACAACCTTCTTCACGGGTTCAAGGCGGCTCGCTTCGCTCCCCGCGCGCGGCCCGGCCCCCGGCCGGGCCTGCGCTCCTGTCTCCGCCCCGCTCCAGCCCGGCCGGCGCCCGCGCCACGCACACAGCAATGAGCCACCTGATGCAGAGAAGCGGTAGGTCGTGTCTGGGGCGGCCAGCTCCGCTGGCTGTGCCGTCGGGGTCCAGCAGCCGAGCCACCTCGGCTGCTTATTACAGGAATGTGGGTGCTTCTGCCTCGTTGCGCTCTCCCTCGGCCATGGACAGCATTCTGGGCATTTTCCCATTCTGATTCGCTCGGTCATCAATCGTCAGCAGCATCGTCCTGAATAGCGTTTAGAGACCACAGATAAACTGCAAGCTGCAATACCACGGCAGCGGGCGGTATTCCAATGTTCGGAATAAATCCATGAGCCACCTCATTTCTGATATTCCAACCACCAGCAGGGTTAGCGCAAACTGTCAGTACGCATCGATGCCACGACTCATCCATGCCGTGGACTTTCAAGATATCAAGCAGGTATCCCAACCCGGGATACTGTCCAGGCTTCTGGTCGCGCTGAATTCGATAGACGCCCCGATCCATAGCGATCACTAGATTGCGAACTATGGTCTCGATTCTGGGGATGATAGTGAATGCCGCGCCTTCGGCATCGCCCGTCCAATAGCGAATGAAGGCTCGCGCTAGTGCATGGGCCAGATCTTCATCAGTGAGTGGCGCTTGCGCAAAGAATTCTGCCAGTTCACTTTCGCTAGGGATTCCATATGTATCAGCTATCCTCGAAAGGGCCATGGCTAGAATCGGGGCAAAAATCTGAATGTTGTAAGACTCTTGCTCCGCAAGAGCCATGGCATCGCGATCTTCGTCCGATTGAGCACGATATCGTGGCAGACCGTCGCCCCCAAGCAGCTCTTTCGAGAATAGCCCACTAAGCACAAACTCGCGTGCATGTTGTTCCACTCTGGCCTTATTCTGCGTCAGGCCTCCGGTTGCTGGACCATAAATCTGATAGAGATCAATCAAGGCTTGCTGCCAATTACCCGCTTCACCCATGGGTGCGAGCAAACGCTCAATCTCTGCATCATCAATACTGGTCGACGCCGTAAAGGTGGCCAACCCCAGGTCATCCTTGCGTAGGCCCTGCAAGTTAGCAGCCGCACGCTCAACCAGTTCACGGTCTTGGCTACCCTCGGCACATTCGAGCGCTTTCTTTAGATGGGCGGCTCGGACGATTCCCTGAGAGTCTTTTGCCGCCTCATTCCATACCTCTACCAGCTTCCCCCAGAGCTGATTCTTCGCCTCCGCGTCTGAGGCCCTAGCAATCTGAAGTCTCAAAACATTGTCGCGAATGAAGGGGTCGGCATATTTAGTAAAGGCATCCTTCAGGAGATCATCAACTCCACTTGGAGGATTGCGTTCCGCGAGAATTGATTCCATCAGGCGCATAAATACACCAGGGCGTCGGCCATCCCCAGAAAGTTCCTGGCGTGCATCACTCATCAATTGACTCACGATCAGGTCTGCCTGATCGCGAGAATTCACCGATCGCGCGACCCTCAGCGCAATCCCCAAAAGCCCCGCTCGATCAAGTCCTATTTCCCAATTCATCGCAGCTGCTAGATAGCTTTTAGCCGCTGCGATTGCATACTCATGGGCCCGCCCAAAGCGTCGTTCAAATAGCAAATGCTGAAGGCGTGCCAATCCCCAAGGGGATGTCACTTTTGAGGCCAACGCATGCCACACCTCAACGACTTCTTCGGCAACAGCAGCGACCTTCGGCGGGTCTGTTTCTCCTGAAGCTCCACGGAAGCGCGGCTCCACCACCGCCCTTTGTCGATCATTGTCACGCTGAACCGAAATTCTGTAATCGAAAGCCCAAATGGCCGCCTTTACTGGAAGATCGGTAATTTCCTCTACCGGTACATCGCTTGGTATTCCGCAGAGCAAGGTCGTACGCAAAGCTCGTACAGCTTCAAACTTAGATGAAGCCTGGGCTGCTTGATCAATGGCAGAAGCTATGCTCCCAATTTGGTCATCTCGTGAAATCATGACCAGATTATCGCCAGCTTCCGGTCAGCGCACCACCAGTTTCCCTAATCCCGACCGCGACCCGGGTATTGCATCTACCTACCCCTAAGACTCCGCCACCCCCGAGTAGCCGCGGGCGTAGTCGAGCCAGATGCCGGGGGCGACCTTCGGTCAACAAAGGTGCTGGCAGGGACGCTAACGCCCTGAGGCTCGACGACGAAGGTCGCAGGTCGCAGGTCGCAGGTCGCAGGTCGCCGACATGGTGCCCGAGCCTCTCACCCCAAGCGGTACTCGTTCGGCTCTGGACGATCCGTGGACTCGTCCCGCCTGATCTGCCACCTGCATCGTGGTTGCGGGTAGACCGTCGTGGCTTGCTCTCGTCGACGGCACCGGCAACGTGGCGGAGGCCAGTGGGGGTGCAGCGAGGCATACGCGCGCCTGGTCGGTCGGCGCACCCGGCGTCGTGGCTGGCTGTCGTCGGCTGAGGCACACACGGGCCCGTATCCAGCTCTGAGCAGACGTCATCGGTCACCCACCTGCGGCCGACGCGTCAGGGTTCTGCATCCTGGGCACCATGACGACTCCCGAAGCCCCCTACATAAAGGTGCACTTCCGGCTTGAGATCGAAGACGACTGGCCCCCGGCATCAGTGGAGAGTCTGTGGGCGGTGGACCAAGGCGACGGCACCGCACGGCTCGACAACATCCCCTGGTTCGTCCGAGGCATCGCATGCGGAGACATCGTGGCCACCGAGCCCGATGACGAAGGCGTGCGATGGGCCGGCGAGGTAGTTCGTCATTCGGAGAACTGCACCATCCGCCTCATCGTGCTTCGTGACGGCGGTTCCGGAGCCGCACGGCAGAGCGTGCTCAACGCGTTTCATGAACTCGGCGTCTGCGGCGAGGGCATAGAACGGTTCCGCATGGTCGCCCTGGACATCCCGCCCACCGCCAATCTCGCCAAGGTGCATAAGCTGCTCAACCACGGTGTGGCCAAGGAGTGGTGGGACATGGAAGAGGGGTGCGTCACCGCGCAGTGGCGGGCTGCTTCCGTCGGCTGACGCCGTCCACGCGGCCCACGGCTGGGCCGTCCCTGGGCCGTCCGACGTCGCTCGACAGTGGCCAATGACGACCAACGACGACCACCAGGCGCACGAGGCCACCGCCCCTGACCAGCAAAGACCCAGCTCACCAAGATCCCCGGCAAGACCCAGGGCAAGAAGACAGTTCTTGATTAGCCCATGGACTCGGTGAGCTGGCACGTCTGCGGAGACGGTCGGCCCAGGTGTATCGCGGCAGTCGTATCAGCCGCTGCGCTTCTGGCGAGCAATGATTTGGTCAGCTCGCAGGTGCCAGCCTGCACCGAGGTATTCGTTAAGCTGCTGAACGGCTCGATGGCCATCGAGCAGAATCATGCGGTGTCGCACAGAAGATTCCATAACCAGTTTTTCCGCAGTCTCCGGCCCTCTCTCTGTGAAGCCAGAAACCGAAACAAGAACTCCCGAAGTCACATTCTTATCCATTACGACAAACCCGAAGCTACGAACAGTGTTGACGTCAACCTTCTGCTCCCAATTCTTGCACTCAATATAGATTCTCTCGTTGCCACGCTCCGCCTCAATATCTTTTCCCCCATCCTTCTGTCGAGGAGTAACGCGCACCGCATAGCCCATGGCTCGATACAGGTCAGCGATCAGAAACTCAAGATCCCTTGGATCAAGGCTTCGCAGTAATTTGATCTTCCGTTCGCGTTCCGTTCGCCCTTGCGTGATGTACCGATGACGGATCAGCGCAATAGCATCAGAGAGGCCCACTTCCCTCCAGTCAGACAGCACCTGAAAGTGAGCCATGAAGTAGGCTGACACCGCACCAAGCGCGTCACGTGGGGAATCCGGGAGGAGATCCAACACCCATGAAATACCCTGCCAAACCGGCTCCGAACTCCTGCCAGCTGCTGCAAGTATGGCCCGGCCTTCATACTCGCTAAAGTGACGCTCGTCTGGCGAATCCGGATCCAACGATCGCGACGGACCCTTCGCCTTCAGAACTTGCAAATGGATCTGATCAAGAATAGACAGACGAGATGGCCCGCCGAGCATGTTCCTAAGGATCGCTCGAACTTCCATCTCGGGCCACGAAGAAACCTGACTCAGATAGGCGGTTCGTAGCTCATCATCCGGAAAGGCAATTACGATGTAGTCGTCCGATGGTTGAGGCTTCTCGCCGCGCATAATGGCGCGCCATTCGTCTAATGCATATTCAGGCATTACGCGCTCCCGACGCTCCGATATCTCCGAGATTGCTAGCGAGTCTACTGTAGGCGGAAGAACCATTAATCCCTTACCGCGAGAGCTCCCCTTTCCGGACGACGACCAAACGCAAGAAGAGCGCAGCCATCCCAGGAGGCGGATGGCGCGCGGGTTGGAAGGGCGAGACACCGGGGAACCGGCCGCTGACCGAGCAGGTGCTTGCATGACTGGTCACGTGCATGGGACGAGCACCCCGACCACCGTCGGCGCCCCCGGACACGTGGACGACGCCGAGAGTGCGGATCGCCCATCCCACCCGTAGTGGAGCGAGACAGCTTCCCCACGCACCGCCGTCTCAGTTTCCGTCTCATTCACCCCCGTTCACGGCCGTTCAGCGGAGTCCGCCAGTCAGGCTCGCCGCACGGGACAGTCGCCCATGAACGCAGGTGAACGCCCCCGAACTCAGCCCAAGGCACCACCAGCACAGTTGGAAAGCGTGTGGTGCCTCGCGCCCGCGACATCGGGCCCATGCCGGCTGTCGACAGCTTCCACCGTCCTGACCATGATTGGCGAATGCCCGAGTTCAGTTGGCCGGACCGCTCACAGGTTCCGACCGCGGATGCCGTAGAACAAAACTGGCCAGCAACCGTCTCCGCACTGCCCCTTGGATCTCACGTCAGCGGTCGCGTCATCGGCCGACAGCCGTTTGGCGTCTTCCTCCTGATCGAAATCGTGCCGAATGCAGTCGGTCTTGCCGAGATCACTGCCATGCCTCACCACATGGAGCTGCCCGCCATGGGCGCTGCTGTCGCCGGTGAGGTGATCTGGCACGCGGATCACAACCATCAGGTGAAGATCCGCCTCGATGAATGGAACGTGCCCAGTTGATCGCCTCCTGCGGACGCCGCAGCTCTGCACCACAACCGCACCAGATCCAGCGGGGAACCACGGGGAATCACGGTGAAGACAGCCGAACTCAGAAGGAGGACGGGCCGTACGTTCGACCAGGTCAGCGCCCAAACCGGCCGTGAATGATCGCAGCTTCCCAAGCTGAGGGCCCGCCAAGGCACCGAAGTGGGCACTTCCACGTCGGGGCCGGCCGCCGTCATGGACGATGACCGCATGCGGTACTTCAACGGGACAGGCTGGCTCGCAATCTTCACCGGCACAGAGATGACGATCGGTCGGACAGTGCACGTGGACGCCTGGGACGAGGCAACGGGCGTGGCACTTGTGGTCGATCCCAAACGCGGTACCCGCCGCCCCGTGACGGACTACCCGGATTTCTCCCACCTGGAGCAGGCCGACCAGGTGGTAGCCGCTGTACCAGGTGGCGGCTGGCGCGCGTACTGGAAGGACGAAGGGCCCAGCAACGGGCCATTGACCGAGCAGGTTCTTGCTTGGCTGGTCACGGCCAGAGGACGCGCCACCCCGATCACCGTTGACGCCCACGGACACGTGGACGACGCTGAGAGCGCCGATCGCCTTATCCCACCTGGGGAGGAGTGAGGGAGCCTCCTGCGCACCGTCGTTTCAGTGGAGGTGCCGACCGCTCGCCTCATGGAGGATGAGGGGGGTGGGGATCTACGGCCTGGAACATAGTCCCGAGGTGGCTCCCGGGGACCTTTATGCCCACCCCCCTTGACCGCGGACCTCGAAGGTTCTCTGACCGGTCTCACTCCACCAGGCAAACTAGCAAGCGGCACTGACAACGGCCCGGGACCAGGAGGAGCGACGGTGCCTCGCCGCGGTACAGCAACGAAGCACAGCAACCCCAGAGGGTTTCTGACATCCACGGCTGACATCAACGACGCCGGACGGGGGCGTACATCAGCGACTCTGTCCGGCCGTAGAACCAGTCGCCGACACCAGCGGGAGCGGGTTCGGATGAACTCCTAAAGCGGGTGTACGCGAGCCAGCATGTGAAGGTGCCATGCCATCATCGGACGTGCGGGGCCACGTCACGTGCGACCTTCAGATCCTGCGCGTGGAGGCCTTGCCCTTCGGGTGGATCTTCTACTGGGGGACGGTCAGAGCGGGCAGCGCCCTCGGTTGGGAGGCAACGGTCCTTTTCTGGTGGATCGTGAAAGCGAGCGGTTGATCCGAACTTCCACCAGCGTTCCCATAGGCCGCCAGATCGCGGAGTACGAACGCCGACTGCGGCGCGAAGCTCACGCCCGGAACACGGCGGCGAAGCAAGCTGCGCAGCAGCCATGAGTGTCTAACTGCGTGACAACGCCGACGGACAGCGGCGGACAAGCGCGGACGTCGGCGGACCGTCAGCGCAGGTGAGAGGTGCCCCGTCCCAGGCAGAGCCCTCACTCAAGTTGCTTCGGGACGAAGCGGTCGAACTGCAATCTGGCACGCTAGAGATGCGGTTAGATGGCCGCGTGGCAGTAGCTGAACTGGTCCTCAAGTACGTTGAGGCGCTTGTGTGGCCCGTAGTGACGTTAGTGCTTGCCTGGGCGTGCAGGCATCACCTCAAGCGGGCCTTCGACCGTATGACGCGGCTGGAGACTCCAGCAGGAGCGATCGACTTCGCTGAAGAGGCACGGCGCACCTACGACGACACCCGGGAACAAGCCTCCTCGTCGCCTCCCAGAGTGCCCGGACAACCGTCTAGGCCGCTGCCCTCGCAGTCTGGCAACGTGGTCCGGACTCACTTGCGTGCGCGCTCCACTCAATACGAAGCTCTCGACCAGGCGCTGGACTTGGTCGGTCATTCACCCGACAGTGCCGTGATGCTTGCCTGGCGGGCTGTTGAAGTCGCTTACCGTGATCTGCTCGGCGGTACACGTTCCGTGCAGGAGGCCGCGCGACAACTTGAGGGGAGAGGGCTGCCGCACTCGGTCGCCGAGACGATGGTCCGCCTTGCACGGCTGCGAGCTCGTGTCTCCCATGGTGATCACACCGTCTTCCCGGACGCGGCGTTCGACTTCGTTGCCAGCTGCGAAGTGGTGCTTGATCATCTAGCAGTCGTCAGCCAATTTGGCGCCGAAGTCTCAGAGCAGTGATTGCGAGGCACGCCGTTCGCTGACCTGTTGAATGCGTGTGGAAGCCACGCGTCCGAAACTTGGCGTGGGAAGACAGACAGGTGTCCCCAATGATCCACTCCAGCGCCTTCTAAGTCTCTGGCGCTCGCGGCTCAGGCCGCCCTCACTGTCCTCGGCATCCTGCCCCTGCAGGAGCGGCCGAGCCTGCACCTGTGTTGTTACCTCCGCTGATCCACGTCCCACCCCTCGCGCCACCGAAGGAGCACGATGGCTGACGCCGGCATTGACGACCTGTCCAAGTACGAGTCCGGGACCGACCCATTCACCGCGGCCGAGCTGAAGGCGATTGCCCGCTTCCGCGAAGACCTATCCGGCGTCCCGGACATCGCTTTCACGGGCTTCGACGCCGACGGGATCCGCCGCCTCGCGTCCGAACACGGAGTTGGCGAAGCCCGCAAGATGTTGCACTCGTTCTCGACCGACCTCCTCAACCGCTGGTGGCTGGCGATCCTTTCGTTGGAGAACGACCTGCCGACCGGCACTGACGAGTCCGCCCGGCACAGCGCGGCCGCCGCCCGGTACGTCGCTCACCTCAAAGACCAGCACCTCAACGCCTGCGCAAAGTTCGAGCGCGCCGTCACCATGTGGTTCCTGGACCTGGACACGGGCCTCTCCTCCCCGCTGTATCTGAACAGGGACGGGGATGAGTGAGCCACAGAGCTCCCAGCCACATCGCTTCGGGACGAAGCGGTCGCTCGGTTAGGGTGCGCCGCATGACCGACGACGCCTCGGCGTGTCCCGACTGCAGCCAGCCTATGAAGTCCGGCGGAATCGTCCTCTCTCAGCGGGAGGATGGCCGGCGGACGTGTCGGACGCTATGGAGGTGTACTGGTCGACATGTCTGGTGGCGCTGGGCCGATCGACCGGATGAGCCTTTGGAGGCCTGTCCGGTGCCGGACCTGTTCCGCTGACATCAACGACCCCAGATAGGACGGACATACAACGGTCGCAGACGGCACCGCCGCACGAGGCGAGGCCTGACCAGGCCAGGGTTAGATCGAACTCCAAAAGCGGATGTCGCTTCCCCACCCAACCCGGCTCGAACGGGCTGGTCCCCTCTACGGCACTGGGGGAAGCAGCCACCGACCGAGGCAGGTCGTGTCAATCGTAGGCCCGATGCTGATTGTCGATCGGGGTGATGGAGTTGCTGTACAGCAGCGGAGTACAACAACCACCGAAACCGACGGTGACCGACAAGGTCCGTCAGCGGCCATCTGATCAGCCCACCAGACCCCAATGACTTCCCCGCCGAGAGTTCGGGACGAAGAGGTCGTGCCAGACGCGTGCCAGATCGTGCGGGGAACCACGGGGAACACCGGGGAACGAGCCAGTCTCGCTGCAGACACCGATTCCGCTCAGCAGCAGGGTCAGCCGCGGATTAGGCCCCAGATCACCTTAGCTTCCCAAGCTGAGGGCGCGAGCTGGATGCCGGCACCCCGCACTTAGCTGATGACCAGCCCTGTGATGCCGAAGACGAGTGTGAGGACGAAGCAGATCAGACTCACTGCCGTCGCAAGGCGGGGGACCTCGCCAGTGTGACGGAAGTTGGACATGACGCCGTTAGACCAGAAGGCGCAGATCGCGACGATGACGGCTGGGACGAAGAGTGGTGTTCCGTAACACACGTATGCGGCGCCCACAGACAGCCCAATGAGAACTATCAGCACTTTGCCCCCCTGCAGTTGCGTGGGCTCCCCAACCCCGCGTGGTGGCCACAGAGTAGGGAAGTACCGGGCAGTAGTGACCGGCTTCTGGCAGACGCGCGCGAGATCGGGTTCGGCCGGGCCGTCCCTGGGCCGTCCGAGGCCGCTCGACAGTGGCCAATGACGACCAACGACGACCACCAGGTGCACGAGCCCACTACTCCTGACCAGCGAAAACGCAGATCAGCAAGATCCCCGGCAAGACCCAGGGCAAGAAGAAGTAGACCGGCTGCGCTTGGCGCTCAGTCGTCAAGCTTCGCCCACCTGGACGGGCAGCAGACCCCTTCTACCGGCGCGACTTGCTCTGGTCGACAGCATCGCGGCGTGGCTGAGGCCGGTGGAGGTGCGACATGTACACGCGTGCGTGGTCGGTCGGCGCGCCCGTCGCCGTGGCGGACGGTCATCGGCTGAGTTGCAGGCGTCGCACGGAGGGTGGCCACCGTCAACGGATCAGGGCAAGAGTGGTCCCCCTGGACCGTCGGGCCAACTGTTCCCACCGAGGTCGAATCCTTCATGAGGCTACCGGTCCTATATGAGACCGCGCCTGTCATCGAAACCTGCAGTGGTGACGTACGCGAGGTGCGCCGTGGTCGTCCTCTCGCCTAAAGATCGCCTTGCGCACAGAAGCTCCACAATCGGCGACGAGGGGATATCTTCATCATCCAACCGTCTTGGACTGGAAGGGCAGGGCCAAGTACCGCATGGCGTATGACCTCGCACCTCCCGAGCCTGCTGGGATGGTGGCCTCCCTGAGTTCGCTGGGCTACTCACTCCCTGATGCCGTCGCAGACTTGGTGGACAACAGCGTCTCGGCCAGAGCGGGGACGATCGATGTGGAGTTCACCTGGGACGGGCGCTTCTCGTGGATAGCCGTGGTCGACGATGGTCATGGCATGTCGGAGGATGCCTTGGTCACCGCGATGACCGTCGCGGCCCGCTGGTCAGCAACCGACCGCACTTCCCGGGACCTGGGCCGCTACGGAGTGGGGCTGAAGTCAGCTTCCTTCTCCCAGTGCCGGCTGCTGACGGTCTGCACCGCGGAGGTCGACGGCCCTTGGCACTCGCGGACGTGGGACCTGGACGTGGTTGAACAGACAGGTGAGTGGCGCCTGCTCCGACAGCCGCCGGCCGAGGCCGAGAAGGCCTTGGAGCAACTCACCGCAGGACGGTCCGTCGGCACAATAGTTCTGTGGCAGCGGCTCGCCGGGTACGGGGAGATCACCGCCGCCGATCGCAAGACTCAACGGCAGTTCTACGACGAGGCTGAGAAGGTCCGCGGCCACCTCGGTCTCATCTTCGCCCGGTTCCTCTCTGGCTCGGCCGCGTTGACGTTGCGTGTCACGGGCTTGGCCGTCGAGCCGTGGGACCCATTTCTGTCCAACCACCCGTCGGTGCTGCATCACCCGGTGGAGAACCTGCCACTCGAAGGGCACAAGGTCAGGGTCGAGCCGTACATACTCCCGGGACTGCAGCGGCTGACCTCTGCCGAGGCGGAACGTGCCGGAGGACCCAGGGGGTGGCTTCGGCAGCAGGGTTTCTACGTGTACCGCCGGAACCGACTGCTTCTCGCCGGGAGTTGGCTGGGCATACGTGGGCTCCGGCGCGAGGAGAAGTACAACCTGGCCCGCATCGCCGTCGACATTCCGGCGGAGACCGACGCCCAATGGCAGGTTGATGTGCGGAAGGCGACAGTGGTGCCGCCGGTCGTACTGCGCCAGCATCTTCAGCGCATAGCGCGCACGGTTCGGTCCGCCGCAGCCGAGACCGTCCGCAACCGGGGTCAGATAGCGGCACGGCAGCGCGCCGAGAACCTGTCATTCGCGTGGAACGTACGGCGGGACGAGAACATGGTCCACTGCCGGATCAACCGAAAGCACCCCTTGGTGGAGGCGGTGCTACAGGAGGGGGGCGGCGATCCGGCGAACATCCGGGCGCTGCTGCGGTTGCTGGAGGAGACAGTACCCGTGCCGGCGCTGCGAGTGCTGCACGAGGTCGACACAGCAGATGATCCCGAACCCTTCGGTGGTCCGGGAAGGGCCACTGATGAGGCGATCAAAGTGGCTCAGCGCATGTTCGATGTACTTGTCGCCCAAGGCCGCTCTCCGGATGAGGCACGACGGGTCATCCGCACAACGCAACCTTTCGACCAGCTGAATGGATTCTGGAACAAGTGACCGCACGGGTGGGGCGTACCCTCCCATTCCCGTCCAGCAAGTCACATATCTCCAGGGGGAGGAATTCGTGGATCCGGCAGTCAGTAAGGACCTGTCCTTTGCGCTGAAGGTAGCCATTCAGTTTCTGCCGGAAGACCGGCAGGCTACTTCAGACGAGGTGACCAAGGCTGTTGAGACGGCCAAGATGGTCGCCGGCCTCAACGGCGTAAGGGTGGAGGCAGCCGATCTGCGCAAGCTGGTCGAGTCCCGCACCACCATCTTCCAGGAAAGTTCAGCAGGGCTGAGTGACAGTGAGAACCACGTCCGATGGCTGCCCGATGCCAAGAACGACCGTTCGTGGGCCTTCTGGACCCGGTATGAGCGCTTTCTGAAGCATTCGCGAGGCATGCCGCTACAAGTAGTGAACAGCATCGACCGGACGACGGACGAGGTTCTCGGGGAGTTGGAGGATCCGCACCGACCCGGCTCTTGGCGTCGAATGGGGCTGGTGATCGGCCAAGTCCAGTCCGGGAAGACCGGCCAGTTCATCGGTCTGGCGGCAAAGGCTGCCGACGCCGGATACCGGCTGATCGTAGTCTTCGCCGGCGTCCTCAACGACCTACGCGCCCAGACACAACTCCGCGTCGACGAGGGCTTGCTGGGCTTCGACACTCAGTACCAGCTCCGGTCCGACCAAGAGGGCGCCGACCGCTACATCGGCGTCGGCGCCATGGCCGGTGAGCCCCGTCTTCACGTCGCGTCGCTGACCAACAGCACCGAGAAGGGCGACTTCGACCGGAAGACTGCCTCTAAGGCAAACCTGCCGATCGGCAACTTCCCTGTTGTTCTGGTAGTCAAGAAGCACCCGAAGATCATTGACTACCTGCGCACCTGGGTCACGGAGGTCCACGGCGTCGAGGACCCCAAAACGGGTCGCAAGATAGTGCAGGACATCCCGCTCTTCGTCATCGACGACGAGGCCGACAACGCATCCGTGAACACGGCTAGTGACGGTGCGGACCCCACCAGCATCAACGCCGCTATCCGCAAGCTGCTGACCAGTTTCGACAAGTCTTCCTACGTCGGCTACACGGCGACCCCCTATGCGAACATCTACATAGACCCAGATGCTGAGCACGACAGCCTCGGCGGCGACCTGTTCCCCGAGAGCTTCATCCGTACATTGCGCGCGCCATCCAACTACCTCGGTCCCGAGCGCCTGTTCGGTCTGCGTGCCTACGCGGAAGAAGAGGACATCGACCCACTGCCGCTGGTACACCATGTCGACGACACCGAGAACTGGGTGCCCGAAAAGCACAAGTCCGGCTTCACAGTGACCGCCGAGCTGCCGGATTCGCTGCGGCGCGCCATTCACTCATTCGTGCTGACCTGCGCCGCCCGCCGCGCGCGCGGGCAGGTGGATGTCCACAACTCGATGCTGGTGCACGTCACCCGCTTCACGAAGGTCCAAGGGCAGGTCCGAGACCAGATCGACGACTACGTGAGGCTGCTCCGGAACGGTCTAAGGGACCGCTATGGAGACGCATCTCGTGCGCACATGAACGAACTGCGGCTGATGTGGGAGGAGGACTTCGAGCCCACCACCGCATTCTTCACCGCGGACGAGGCCGAACGGCTGTCCTGGGAGCAAACCGCCGCCGAAATCCTCCCCGCGATCCAGAAGCTCGAGGTCAAGGCCATCAACGGGGTGGCCAAGGACGTACTCGACTACTACTCGAACCGCCACACAGGCATGTACGTCATCGCTGTCGGCGGACAGAAGCTGTCGCGTGGCCTCACCCTTGAGGGTCTTTCGGTGAGCTACTACCTGCGCTTCGCCAAGACCTACGACACCCTGCTGCAGATGGGCCGCTGGTTTGGCTACCGGCCCGGCTACGAGGACCTGTGCCGGCTTCATACGACTCCGCAGTTGGTGGCGGCCTACGAGGAGATCACAGCCGCGACCGATGAACTCCGCCGGGACATCGAGGAGATGGCGGCGATCGGTTTCACGCCCCGTGAGTTCGGTCTCAAGGTTCGCACCTCCTCCTTGGGTCTGAGCATCACAGCTGCCAACAAGATGCGTCAGGGCACGCGGGTGCGGCTCAGCTTTTCCGGCGAACTCGCTGAAACGACCATCTTTCCTCTCACCAACGGGTACCCGAAGCACAACTTCGACAGCCTGCAGACATTCGTCGGCATGCTCTTGGCACACACTGCACCGGAGGTCGACCCGAAGACTGGCAGTCTCGTGTGGTCGAACATCCCTGCCGAGTTGGTGGCGTCCGGCTTCTTCGACCCCTACAAGTCCGCGCCGGAGGCTAACCGGATCCGTCCTGACGCCATCTCTGCCTACATCCAGCAGTGCGCCAAAGCCGGGGAGCTCGGCCGGTGGACCGTCCGGATCGTCTCCCGAGGTGGAGCGGATATGTCCGTCGACCTCGCGGAATACACCTTGGGCGCGGTCACACGAGCAGCCTCTAAGACCGCGCGCCCGGACTCCACGAAACACACCATCAAGCGCATCCTGAACCCCAAGGACGAGTCGCTCGACCTCGACCCAGAGCAGTACGAGGCTGCTTGGGAGGCGACGAAAAAGGCCGCTGAAGGGCGCAAAAACCGCAACGGCGGACCGCTTGCACCCACCCTGCCCACAGGTGAGCCGCTTCGTTGGCAGCGCCGCCCCGACCAGGCTCACCTGCTCATCTACCTGATGGAGCCGCCGGAGGCGAACCCCGAGGTACCACTGATCGGGTTCGCCGCCAGCTTCCCCTTCTCCAAGGCCCACACCGCGACCGAGTACGTCGTGAATGCTCCCTGGTGGAAGGACGACTCGGACGACCTCAGTGACGACGACGGGGCCGAAGACGCGTGATCAACGAAGCGCTGTGGCAGGAGCTGGAGGCACCGCAGCCGAACCGAGGGCGCTCCACCCGGCGGTTGTTCCCCGAGAGCGGGCACGACATCCATGTGGGCGTGTCCCAACCGGGGCGGCAACGCATGCTGCTGGTGAGGGGCGGTTCACGGGCGGTCGACCGTGCGCGCCCCCTCCTTGCCGACCTGCGCGAGACTCACGGCCTGAGCCTGTCCTGCAGTTCGGTGAGCAGTCGCGAGTTCGAGCTGCAGATCTCCCTGACCGCCGGTGAGCTGCGGGAGGTTTTCACCCCTCTCGCAGAAGACATCGCGCTTACCTCGAAGGACGCGTCACCGGAGACAGTTCTCGAGCGGGCGGTCCGACGTTTCACGCACTGGCAGCAGCTCATGCGCAGCGTCGGAACGCAGGGTCTGGGCAGAGAGGCCCGGTTGGGGCTCTACGGGGAGCTGCGCTGGCTTCGCCACCTGCTCGCTGTCCTCCCGACGCATGTGGCGGTGGAGGCATGGACCGGACCAGAAGGCAGCAACCAGGACTTTCAGCTGGCGCGCGTCGCCATCGAGGTCAAAACGACCACGAAGAAGAACCCGAACACCGTCCGGATCGCCAACGAACGGCAACTCGACGATCGCGGCGTCAGCCGCCTGGTGCTCGTACATCTGGTACTCGACGAGCGCCGGGGCGGTCTGGGCGAGAGTCTCAACTCAGTGGTGGACGATATCCGCACGGCCGCCAGCGGCACCTCGGCATCCGCCCTGTTTGAGAACCGTCTGCTCCAGACCGGCTATTTGCCGCACCAGCGGGACCTTTACGATGAACCGCGCTACACCCTTCGTCGAGCCGACTTGTGGACCGTCGGCAAGGGATTCCCGCGCATCGTGGAGACCGGCCTTCCCGACGGGATCGGCAACTGCGCCTACGACATCAGCGTCATCGCGCTTGAGAAGCACCGCACCACGACCGATGAGGTCACCGAGGTAATCAGAGGAACTGATGGCTGAGCTGCCCCTTGCCGACTATGCCCGTACGCTCACGGGCGACATACAGACCTTGGCAGAAGCGGAGGACGGCTCCATCCCGAGGACGTTCACCCGTTGGGCTCTGGAGCAGTTGGAGGAGTCCGGCTTCGTCTCCAACATGACCGTCGCCTACCACAGCGGGCACGGCGTCATGGTGTACGGCTTCGGATACAGCGACGACCGCTCGGTCCTCGACCTCTACACCACGGCTTTCAGCCTCGACCCCATGGTCGACAGGCTGACCAAGGCCGACGTAACAAGGCACTACCGCAGGCTGCTCGCCTTTCTGCAAAAGGCCGGCAGCATCCGGGGCAACTTCGATCAGCCCACCGAGGTGCACCAACTGTGCGAGGGCGTCGAGAAGCTGCTTTCCAACGCCTCCAAAGTACGCCTCTTCCTGTTCAGCAACTGTGAATCGGCGGCCCGCACGCAGCCGGAGCCCACCGAGTTCCAAGGCCTCCCCGTCGAGCATCACCTCTGGGACCTCGCCCGGCTCTACCGCCACCAGACGTCCGGTGCCGCTAGCGAACCGATCGTTGTGCAGTTCGACCCACCGATCAACTGCCTGTCGGTGCAGAGCGTCGAGCCCAATCTCTCCGTCACCCTCGCCGTCGTTCCCGGACGCCACCTCGCTGAGCTGTACGAGGAGCACCGCACGCGTCTCCTGGAACTGAACGTGCGCGCGTTTCTGCAGGCCCGCAGCACGGTCAACCGGGGAATCCGCCTTACCCTGCTCAATGAGCCGGGACGGTTCTTGACCTACAACAACGGCATCACGGCAACAGCGACCGCCGCGGAATTTGTCGAGGACGCTGAAGGCAGGCGCGTCGGCATCCGCAGTCTCACTGGCCTCCAGATCGTGAACGGTGGGCAGACCACCGCCACCCTCCACCACGTCTTCAAACGGGACAAGAAGGACCTGGACGGCGTCAGCGTCCAGATGAAGCTGACGCTGATGGGCTCGGACGACCTGATGGCAATCGTCCCAAGCATCTCGCGGTACTCGAACACCCAGAACAAAGTCACGCTGGTCGATCTCTCGGCCAACGACAAGTTCCATGTCGAATTCGAACGGGTCAGTCGCACCCTGTGGGCGCCGCCAACCACCCCCGGCGGACCGCAGACACGCTGGTTCTACGAGCGGGCCCGCGGCTCGTACGCGGTGGAAGAAGCGAAGCAGCAGACTTCCATCGTCGCTCGGCGCAAGTTCAAGGCCGAGAATCCAGCCGCCCAGCGATTCGCCAAATCTGACCTGGCCAAGTTCGTGAACGCTTGGAGCGGACTGCCGCACCTCGTCAGCCGCGGAGCGCAGAAGAGCTTCGCTGCCTTCCAGGCCAACGTCAAAGAGCAGCCCCCGGTCATCGATGCGGATTACTGCCGCCGAACGATCGCCATGGGCATCCTCTTCAAGGAAGTCGACAAGGTGGCCAAGGCGCACGACGCTGGAAGCCACAAGGCCCTGATCACGGCCTACACGACGGCCCGCCTCTGCGAGGAGACCGGTCGGCGTATCGACCTCGACCGCATCTGGCGGGAGCAGCAGGTTAGCGACGCCATCGTCCAGGCCGCCCATGATCTATGTCCGCTGATCATGGACATGGTCATCCAGGAGGGCAAGCACGTCACCGAGTGGGCGAAGAGCAGCAAGTGCTGGGAGGAGGTCTCCCGCATCCCTTGGACTGTTCCGGAGGAACTGGCCGAGGAGCTGCTGGCGAGGCCCGTCGAGTTCGCGGTGGACACCCGGGAGGAAGAGGAAGAGCAGCTCTCCAGGCTCAAGCAGATCGAGCTGAGCGAGTGGGAGATGCTGGCCGACTGGGCACGGGAAACGCGTGCCCTAGAGCTGGCCGAGCAGCAGATCGCCACTACGATCGCTGCCAAACTGGCGACCAACGCCACCATCACGGCTGCCCAGGTCAGGAAGGCCTTGGAGGTCTACGACAACGCGATCGAAGAGGGCTTCAGCGCGTTCGCGCCATAGGACTGCGCCTGAGCCTGAGGGCCGACTCCCGAGACGGAACGCTTTGGGGTCAGGCCCTCGCCAGCCTTGATCAGGGCGCGGCCTGGCCGTCGTCCTCCTCTCTGGAGGCCTGGCTGTACAGATCGGCTTCCAAGCGTTCGCCGACGCAGTGCTCGCAGAGCGGGCACTGCGCGCGGCCGGGCTGTCTGACTTGCAATAGCGCGGGACAATCACACCAAGAGCGGCCGAACGCCGCGACGACTCGTTGCCTGACCGGCAAGGAGGAAATCGACGCCGCAGAGAGAAGCTCCTGGACGAATCCGACAGACACTGGCTGGAGCTCTCCGAGCAGCAGCTTGCGGCGACGATCGCTACGAAGCGGGCCCCGCGAAGGCAAGATCAGGCCATCACGGCCAGGGCATGCCCCGGAGGTGCGCAGCAGGCGCTCAGCGTCGGTCGCAGTTGTGCTCGCTACCCCTCTAGCGCTGGCCCCGCGCAGCGGACCCAGCGCCCCTCCTTGGCAGGTCCGAGGATGGCGTCAGCCGTGCGGCGCAGCGCGGTCCCGCCATCGCGTCCGAAGTAGCAAAGGTAACCTGTGTTGGTGTTTTCTCAGGAGGCGTCATGACGGAGATCGCGGAATCCTCGCGCAGCCCATACAAAGTGAAACTGGTACGGGGCCCGTTCCTGCGTCTGGAACCGCACCCGGAGGAGTGCGGGGATGACACAGCCTTCTTGCACTACGCCGAGCAGCTGCGTTCGGAAGGAAAGCTGCTGGCAGCAGACCTGTTCTGCGGAGCCGGCGGTCTGAGTTACGGCCTGGAGTCTGCCGGGTTCCGTGTCGTCCTGTCCGCCGACCATGACCGTGAGGCCTTGGAGACGCACCGGCACCACTTCGGCGGCCTGACCTTGGACTGGGATCTGGGCGATGCGGACCGGGTCAAGCATGTGGCCGAGCTAGTCAAACAGGCCGGTATCACCCTGCTCTCCGGCGGACCGCCATGCCAGCCGTTCTCCAAGGCGGGACGCTACAAGATCCGGCATCGCGTCCGAGAAGGACAACGTGACCCCTATGACGAGCGCCGGGACCTTTGGCGCTCATTCTTGGAGGTTGTCCGTCTCGCCCTGCCGCCTGCCGTCGTCATGGAGAACGTTCCAGACATGGCTCTAGACCGTGAAATGTTCATTTTGCGGACGATGGTCCACGAATTGGAGTCCCTGGGATACGCCGTCGAGGAGCGTGTCGTTGATACCTGGCGCTATGGCGTGCCGCAGTTCCGACAGCGGCTGATACTAGTAGCGCTGCGCGACGGACGTCATTTCGAATGGCCCGATGAGACTCCGGACAAGGTCACGGTATGGAACGCCATCGGGGATCTACCTGAGGTCGAGGGGGGTTGGCGCCCAGAGGGCGGCGCGCATGGATGGAAAGAGTACACACAACCCCTCACCCGCTTTCAAAAGAAGATGCGCAAGCAGGTGCCGAGCACAGACGCGGGTAAGGTTTTCGACCACATCACGCGACCGGTTCGAGAAGATGACGAAATCGCATTCGAGTCGATGTCTACTAGCACCCGGTACTCGGACCTCCCCGATGAATTGAAGCGTTATCGGGACGACATTTTTCGCGATAAATACAAGCGTCTTGACGAAGACGGCCTGTCGCGAACTATCACGGCCCATATCGCTAAGGACGGATATTGGTACATCCATCCCCGGCAGAACCGCACACTGACCGTGCGCGAAGCGGCCCGCTTGCAGACGTTCCCGGATGGATTCCGCTTTGCGGGCCCCCCCTCAGCTGCATTCCGGCAGGTCGGTAACGCTGTGCCTCCGTTCCTAGGTGAGCACCTCGGCGGTGCAGTCATGGCTGCCCTAGACGAAGCGCGACCTGCCGGGCCCACCACCCAGCACATCGCCGAAACCTTGGCCACCTGGTTCACAAGCCTGTCGCATCGCAATCTCCCATGGCTCACGGCCTCGTCTCGCTGGCAGGTCATCTCGGCAGAGATCCTGCTGGACAGAATGCCACCTCAACAATCCCGCCCCCTCTGGCCATTGCTAGCGCGCTGGACCACGCCTACCGACACACTCACTGCAGAGAAGGAACTACTGGAGATTTCCCGATGGATCGGTCGGGAGAAGCGTGGCGAGCAGCTTCTCGCTGTAGCTACCGAACTCGTCGGCGCTCCTCACATGCTTTCCGATGATGAGTTGCTGCCCAAAGTTGCCGGCATCAGCCAAGCCGTGGCCGACCTGGCCATTCTGACCGTACCCGTCAGCGCCAACGACGATGAGGCAGATGAAGCCGACGATTCCGAGTCGGAAGAACCGGTGCTCGCGCGCCAAGGGGTTCTTCGTGTCGCTGCGCGTATGTCCGGTGAGGACGTCCACCGGCGCAACCGCCTGACCGACGGACGTCTGGCCGTGGCACGCCTGATTGGTTACGGCGCAAACGCACGCAACGCACATTTGGGACTGCTCGAGCTCGCCACCAGCCTCTGCCGACCCGCTGACCCGCTGTGCGTCGAATGCCCGCTGCAGAAGCTATGCGCTGGCTCTAAAGCCGAAGAGCAGAAACAACAACTTCTCTACTGACAGCGCCGGCTGGTGGCTCACGTGTTCAACCCCAGCACCTGAGCCACCGCAGGGGCTTCCCTCTCAAGGACCGCCACGATGCGCAGCAAGGCTGCGTACTCCCCCGCTTGCATCGACGCGGCACGAAGCGCTAGCCCGGCATCTTTCATCGCGGCTGCTTCCTGTGATTCGGGACCATTCCATGCCGTCTGACGAGGCAAAGAGGGAACGACAGTTCCGATTCCCGTAAAACGAGCAGTCTTGCGGTACGCCTCGTCCGCTCGGCTGCACAGCTCGTTGATCGGCCGCTCAAGCATCTGGCGCAGCTGAATCGGGACGGTTACGCGAACCTTAGCAACGTTGATATTGAATGCGCCGTCTAGATCAGTGTCAAAGTCCAATGAAGCGCGAGCCAGCTTGGTGTGTTCGTCGATGCCGCGAATACCGTTCCAACCACCCCATTGCACAAGGCGATCTGCTCGATAGATGTAGAGCCCCTGCTGACGGTTCCACTTCAATGGACCCGACAAGCGCTCAAATTGTTCTGGCGAGCTGAAATTTTCCTTCGCGGGCAGCACGTAGCGATTCATTTGCACAGTTCCGCTGACTTTCCCTATGGTCACTTCGAACCGTTGGCTGGGAAGGTCCGCGCGTGCAGGCTCGTGCGGAGCAAATGGGTTCCACGGCTCAACCTTTTCACCGTTGACCGTGATGATGATCCTTCGCCCGCTGCCAGTCCCCTCAAGGAAGCGGTGAAAGACCATACCGAGATGCGCAGCCGTGCGTTTGGCCATGGCATCCAGTCTCCGACGCGCCCAGCCGCCTTCGGGTCGGCTTTCTGGCAGAACCCGGTCCAGCTTGTCCCAGACGACTACCGTGCCGGTCGCCTCGGTGAGGTAGGCAACTGCACGCTGAGGCAGGCCGTCACGCCCGGGGCGCAGAACCACCCATTGGTCCGATTCCGAGACCACGTCGAGATCGAGGGTGCGGATGTACAGACGAGGCGCGTTAACCGACGTTCGAGTAGCAACGGTGACAGCACGGCACTGGGACAACGATGCCGTTTTCAACCCCAGCCCGTAGCGCCCAAGTTCCCCTTGGGCGTAGTCGCGCCGACTCCCGTACCGGAGCGCTTCCGTCAACTGACTTTCACTCATGCCGGCGCCGTCGTCGGCAATCAGAACGTACGAGTCGGGGCCGTCAAACTCTATGAAGATGTCTACATGATCGGCGCCTGCAGAAACGCTGTTGTCGACAAGGTCTGCTACGGCGGCAGGGAAGTCGTAACCGATGTCCCGCAACGACTCGGTGAGACGAGCCGCGGAGGGGGTGATGCTCTCAAATTTCGGTGGAGTCATAGATCAGGTGCTCCGAGACGTCGACGAGGGCGTCCAGGATCCCACACCCCACCATCAGCCATGCCGCGGGCCCGGGTTGCGAGGGCCTGCGGTAGCCGCGGGATCGGGGCGCAGCGACCGATACTGACAGGAGGACGGCCGGTCGCCAGCTCCGAATGGGAGAGCACTCACCGCCGCCCATCGGGGCGCACCACGTTCGGGGCTACACACCGTGCAGAAAGCTGAGATTCGCCTATCCGGGAAGCCGGTCTATCACCATCCATCATCGACGTTTGAGTGAAGTCGCATCCGTCGACGGGAGCTGGCCGCAGCGGTTGGAGCAGTTCGGAGTCCGTGTCCCAGGAACAGGGCCAGCGCGTGGCGGACATCCTGACCGAGATCGGCTCATGGCCGCGTCTTGCGAGGAAGGCGGCCGCTGGGTCGTCCGGCATGGGCAGTCCTAGCCCTCTGCGGGATGCTGCCACGGAATTCGGCGACGCCGCAGGTACATCGGCTCTAGCGGAGGCACTATCCGCGTCAACGGCGATGGCCGGGCGCCCCGCTGGTAGACCGACCCCGCCCGCTGCCTATCTGACGGCGGTGACGTGCGCTCCTAGGGCCGCAGTTCTCTGCGAGGGCGTTGGATGTGTCCGAGGAATCGGGGCTTCGTCGGGCCTGGGCCGGGCGCGCTTTTGGTGCGAGCGTGCTTCGGCCTTGGTTTATTGCCTGCCAGGCAAGATCACGGTTGCAGTACAGGTGTCGATTCCGTGCAGTTGCCATGGATATTCTGTGCCGCCTGTCAGGTTTCTTCTTGTGCGTGATGCGGGGCGAGGCTGATAGAGGGCTGCCTTTGACGCCTGCTGAACGACGTCTACGGCGATCTGCCAGGCGTCCCCTATGTTGCGGCGGGGGGGGTGGGCGGGCGTCGGTGTTGTCCGCGGCTGCGCGACTTCACGGGGGAGTGCTCGTTTGGTGTGGTTGGGGGCCTCTCGTTGCCTGGTAGCTCTGCTTGACCAGTGCAACTATGCGATGTGGGTGGTGGTTTGTAGGGTGCAGCGTCCAGGGTGCGGGCTGCACTGCGCGGGCGGCGGCCGCGTCTGCTGTGCGCGCTTTTTGGGAGTGATGGGACCCGGAGCGGGCGGACCGGGGGCAAGAGGTGGGGGCAGGACGTGGATTTCGCGCCGTATGAGGACTGGCAGCGGGCTTTGGAGGAGACCTTCTTCAGTCCGGACTGGGATGGCCACCCGGTCATCATGTATGTCGACGACACGGCGGCGGAGCAGATGCAGGAGCGCTTCCGCCTTGCTGTGCCGCTTGCCGAGGCCGTGCGCCAGGTCGTATGGCCCGGCGGGCCCAGGCCCTACCAGGACGTCGAGCGGTACGAGGCATCGAAGAGCGCGGACAGCGAGGACGCGCCGGCGGTGCTGCCCTTGCTTGCGTGCTCCGTGATTGCCGCGACCCGGATGGCGCACGACGGGAACCGCAGGGCGAGCAATTACCACAGCCACTTCTCCGAGCTTCTCGCGGGCAGGGAAGGCGTGCTCACGTCGGGCGACTACACGGCAGTCGCCGGTATGTGGCAACGGCTGGCTGCCTGGCAGGTGCAGTGGGGCTCCTACCGGGGCCTGTGCACGATTCCGTCACCAGGTGACCTGCCCCGCAGCCAGGCGCGCATCGGGTACGCCTTGTCGCAGGCCGTGCTGCGTGGGACCGACCGCCAGCTGCTGCCGAAGTTCTTCGACGTCATGAGAGCGCGCAACACCGGGGCGTGGCCGCAGCCGGGGGCGGCCCTAGCGCAGGGCGCGCGTCTTTGGGACCAGGCCGCGAAGTTCTCGCCAGCGTTCCGGAGGGCGCTCGACCACCCCGAGTTCCGGCCGCTCGTCGAGCGACTGCTGGGCCGCCTCGCCAATGTGTGGGACGGCTCCGCGCAGTACGTCGCCCACGGTACTCCGCGAGGAGAGCTCCTGGTGCGCTTTGAGAACCGGCGCCTTGGCTGGATCGCCAGGTTCCCCCGCCCTGGCGCGGTTGCATACCAGCTGGCCAGCGGCGTCGCCCTGCGTCGGCTGGGGGAGACGAACTACTACGCGGTGGACGGGCTGGAGCTGCCCACGGACCGCTCCCTGCGTGCGGGCTTGCAGCTCACCGGAGAAGGAGTGGCCGTCAGTCGCCCGGCCTCCTCCCTTGTCGTGCTGACCCAGAACGAGTCGCTGGACTGCCGCACCAGCGTAGACAGGTTCACGCCCGGCGATGAGCACATCGTCCTCGCAGCGCCTGATGCGGCCCGCGACGTCGAGGCGGTGCTACAGAAGGCAGCTTCCCCCCGGCCTGCGCCCAGAACGCTGTCGTGGCTGCCCCGCGGGTGGGTCCTCTACCCCAGGGTGGTCTTCGAAGATGCGGTGACCCTGACGGAGGCCATCCGCGATGTGAAAGGGGCGCTGCTCGCCGTCCAGCCCGCTCCGCAGTTCAAGGCCGCTCTGCAAGGGGGGCTGCTCCTCGCACCCAGGCTCAGCAGGAAGCTGTACCTCGCCGGGGGTGAGCCGGACCTCGTGCTGCCCGACGGCGCTTCGGGCGAGGCGGTGCTCGACGGGCAGCGCCAGGAGCCGCCCTTCCAAGCCAGGGGAGTACCGATCCCGCTGTGGCCGCGGGCATTGGGGCCGGGCGATCACACCCTGGAGGCGGAGGGCAGCGCGCTGGCCTTCGCCACCGCGGACGGTGCCCCGGGCGTGGCGGAGCCGGAGCAGCCGGTCGGATTCCCCGCTGCCGACGGGGAAGCTGCGGCGTTCGCTTCCCCCGGCAGCGACCCCGTGCTGGTCCGCGGAGCCGATCTGGACACCGTCGGCTTGGATGCCGCGCCCCGTGTGGTCCTGTGCCGCCGCCGGGCTGAGGAAACCCTCTTCGTCTCCTCGGACGGGCGGGCCTGGCGGGTAGCCGAGCCCAGTGTTCCCTCATGGTGGTCGAGACTGCCGCAGTCGCCGTCCGACTACCACTTCGAGGTCTACGTCCGTGCCGGCGGCGGATGGGTCCTGCAACTGAGGCAGGGCGAATGGTCAGCCGAACCGGCCTATCCGCAGGCTCCCTCGTTCGCACCCGGGCCGGAGCACCGGGGGTGGGCCGACGCAGTCCTGCGCGCGGCGGGCGCAGGCAGCGGAGAGCTGTGGGATTCGTTCGTCGAACTGGCTCGGGAGGTCACGCAGTGCTGAGCATCGGAAACCTCCTCCTGCGGTGGGCGAGCGAGCTAGGGGGCGGCAAGGTCGCAGACTTGAGGGCTGGTGTGGCGCGTGCCGCCCGCAGCAGGGGCATCCCGGTGCGCGAGGGCGCGGACGGCCGATGGCTGCGCGATGTGTCGGCCCTGGGGCATCTAGATGTGGACTGGCGCCAGGGGGTGTGGTCCGCGGCCCCTGCGGTGCTCACACGCGTGCCATTCTCCGACGGTCTCGCCGTGGTCGTCGGACGCCGGACCGCCTCCTTCGACCAAGCAGCCGACGCTGCAGCCGAGAAGTGGGCCGAGCTGCTGTGGGTGGAAAACGAGGTAGCCGAGGGCGACATCCCGGTGCCGGACACTCTCTACCTGCAGTACGACGCAGCAGAGCGTCTGCCGCGGGACGCCGAGCATCTCGGATGCGCCTATGCCCCCTGCGCGGCACTCCAAGCGGTGTCTCTTCTGCCCGAGATCGCGGCGGGCCCTGCAGCTGCACCGCCAGGACTGGGCAATACCCACACCGTCGAGCGGTACAACAGCCAGAGGCGTGAATACGAGCCAGCCCATGGGTACAGCGAGGACGGCCTCTACCGCTGGCGGAGCGCAGACTGGGTGCGGCTGGTGCAAATACGGAGGGGGGATCGGTTCTTCAGTACCGAGCACGAGTACGGCGTCTACCTCGAGCACGAGCGGCTGGGCACCGGAGCGATGCGGTGGAAGGCCGAAGAAGGCGCGGGGCGCCAGCGCGTCGGCCGCCTAGCAGTCGACTGGGGAGCCCCCCTGCCGCCCCTGCACGCCCGGGCCGCGGTGCTGTGCAGTGGTCTGCAGCCGCGCTTCCACGAGCTGGCTCAGACCGCCGGCTACGACAACGTCCCCTTTGCGGTCGCCGAGCGGTTGGCCGCATCCCTGCACCAGGAGCTCGAAATCCAGAAGTCCGATGCGGCGCCCGGGAAGGCGGAGCGATGACTGACCCCACCCGGCGGCACGCAGCCACAGACATCCCCAGCACGTTCCGGGCGCTGCGGGAAACCCTCATGCGCTACTACGACACGCCGTTCGCCGTCGACGATCCCTCAGTCATGGCCGAGCGCCGCGAACTCCTGGACACCGACGGCGGCGCCTGGCGTGACCCCTTGCTGGAACTGCGCCCCCAGTACGCCACCAGCGGCGTCCCCGTCGCCGAGTCCTTCCGCGCCGCGGGCGCGCACCCGCAGGCCGCTGAGTTCGCCCGCTTCGCCCTCCCCAGCGGGGTAGAGCAGCTATACCGGCACCAGCACGACGCGCTCGTCGCCGCCTGCCGGGACGGCCGGGACTTCGTTGTCACCGCAGGTACGGGCTCGGGCAAGACAGAGGCCTTCATGCTGCCCGTCATCGCGGATCTGGTCGCAGAGTCCGCCCGGTGGCGGGGCCGCGGCAGCGCCCAGCCGGCGTGGTGGAAGAGGGGCGGTGGCCACGAGCAGAGCCGAGGAGGCGAAGACGGGCACCCGGCCGCCGTGCGCGCCCTGGTCCTCTACCCGACGAACGCGCTCGCCGACGACCAGCTGGCACGCCTGCGCAGAGCGCTGGACAGCGATGAGGCCCGCGCCTGGCTGGACCGCAACCGCTCCGGCCACCGCTTCTACTTCGGCCGCTACACGAGCGCGACACCGGTGTCGGGCGCCACGGAGTCGATGCCCGCCCTGGAGCGGCTGCGCACGTATATGCAAGAGGTGGACGAGCGGGAGAAGCGTGCCGCCGGACGGATCCACGACTTCATTCCGCGCGTCGGCGGCGCGGAAATGCACGCCCGCTGGGACATGCAGCACGCCGCGCCGGACATCCTGGTGACCAACTACTCGATGCTCAACATCATGCTCCTGCGCCCGCAGGAAGAAGCGATGTTCGAGGCCACCCGCCGCTGGCTGCACAAGACCCCGCAGGCGCGCTTCACGCTGGTCCTCGACGAGCTGCACATGTACCGCGGAACCGCCGGCACCGAAGTCGCCTACCTGCTGCGCAAACTGCGCCACCGGCTCGGGCTCGACGACGCGCCGGAGAAATTCCGGGTGCTGGCCGCCTCCGCCTCGCTCGAAGCCGGAAGGGACGACGAGTTCCTCCAGTCGTTCTTCGCGCTGCCCAGCGGCCGGCACGTAGTCGTTCCCGGAACTCTGGTCCTACCCGAGCGCGGCTCTACCGACCTGACCGCCCACGCAGAGGACCTGGCCGCCGCGGCGCAGAGAGAGCTGACGGCAGAAGCAGCGGGCAGACTGCTGCGTTCCACCGGCGCAGCCGACGCCCTCGCCCTGACCCTCGCGCCGGACGGCAAGCCGCAGGCACAGCCACTTCCGCGCGCGGCCGCACGGCTCTTCCCGGGCCTCCTGCCGCACGACAAGCAGGCCGCGGCACTCCAAGGAGTGCTCCGCGCACTGGACGCAGCAGCGGACCCCGCACTGCCCAAACTGCGTGCGCACATGTTCTTCCGGAACATCGACGGCATCTGGGCCTGCTCTGATCCGCAATGCCCCCACATCCCCGTCGACAGGCACCCGCAGCGGCGGGTCGGGCGCCTCTTCAAGGCCCCGACATCCCGGTGCAGCTGCGGGGCCCGGGTCCTGGAGCTCTTGTACTGCCAGAACTGCGGCGACCTCATGCTCGGAGGCTTCGCAAGCCCCTCTCTGCTGGGCAAGTCCACTTTCCGCGGCTCGCTGCACACAGACTTCCCCGACTTCGACCAGCTGCCAGACGAAGCGAGCGCAGCCGCGAGCGCCGGCAACTACGTCGTGTACTGGCCGCGCACGGCGCAACTCGGCCTGGAGAGCCCCCAATGGACGGGCTCGACCTCCAACCAGGGCGCCAAAGCGACCTTCCAGTTCAGGCAGAGCCGGTACCAGCCGGGCACCGGGCGGCTCGCCAACGACCAAGCGCAGTACACAGGCTGGTCCTTCCACGTCGTGGCAGAAGCCGGCAAGGACGGGAAGCCGGCTCTCGACATCCAGAGCCTGAGAGCTTTCCCGACCCGCTGCCCGGCATGCGGGGACGACTGGGAGGCCAAGCGGGCACGCGATGCCAAGACAGGCGCGATGAAGCCCATCGGCCTGGAGGACCCCGCCCGCCTGCGCAGCGCCCCCGTACGCCGGATGCGCACCGGTTTCGACAAGCTCAACCAGGTGCTCACCACCGAGGCCCTCGGCCATATGCCCGAAGGCGAGCGCAAGGTCATCGCCTTCTCCGACAGCCGCGACGACGCCGCAGAACTCGCCAGCGGACTCGCTCTTCGCCACTACCAGGACCTGCTGCGGCTCATGGCGGCTGAGGTCGTCGAGAAGCAGGGCGACCCCCACGCAGACCTGCAGATGGTCAAGGCGCATTACGCGCGACAGCCCGTCGACCGCGATCAAGTCAAGGCCGCGCTCCAGCGGCTGCGCGACCGCCACCCCCGGGAACTGTCCGCGCTGCGCGACATCCTCAACGACGAGATAGACGCAGAGCCCGAGCGGCAGCCCGAACTCGAGGCGATACTCGGCTCTCTGCCATCGCTGCGGGACCTCCGCCACGATCTGCGCGGTCTCCTCCTCGACTGCGGCGTCAACCCAGGCGGTCCAGCTGCCTCGCTGCAACACCGCAACGGGGTGCCCTGGACGGCCCTGTTCGACTGGGACAAGGACCGCGGTCTGCGGCCCGGGCTGACCGAAGAGCAGGAGGACTACCTCAACCGGATCGAGGACAGCCTCGGACGCGAGTTCGTCTTCGGTCTGTTCTCCGGTGCCGGCCGCGACTTCGAGTCGCTCGGACTGGGCTGGCTGTGCCTGTCCGGCGACCGGCTCACCGTCGATGTGGCGCCGGACTCCGACACCGCACTCGCCCGCTCCAGCCTGCGCATCCTCGGCCTTCTGCGCCGCTTCACGGGGCTGCGCGCCGCGTCCGTGAAACCGCCAGCCCCACTCCTGCGCTTCTGGCGGCAGGTGGCGCAGCGCGAGGGCAGCGACGTCGGCAGCGTCCAGGACCGCGTCCTGGCCGCATGGGGCCAGGCAGTCGTGCAGTACACCATCGACCCGTCCAAAGCGTCTTTGCGCCCTGGAGACGGGCGCGCCTGGATCTGCGGCAGCTGCCGCCGACCGCACCTGCACCCGGGCGTCGGACTGTGCACGAAGTGCCAGTCCGAACTGCCTGCCGAACCGGCGCAGTTCGCTGGTGCACTCAACGACGACTACTACGCATGGAAGGCCCAGACCCGCACCGGTAATTTCCCGCTGCGCGCCGCTGAGCTCACTGGGCAGACCGACCGCATCGCCGCCCAATCGCGCCAGGCCCGCTTCCAGGATGTCTTCCTCGGCGAAGACGAGGTGCCAGCCGCCGACGGCATTGAAGTCCTGTCGGTGACGACCACCATGGAGGCCGGCGTCGACGTCGGCTCGCTCAATACCGTACTGCTCGCCAATATGCCGCCCACCCGGTTCAACTACCAGCAGCGCGTCGGCCGGGCGGGCCGCCGCGGCAGCCCTACGGCCACGGCTCTGACCGTCTGCCGGGGGCGCAGCCACGACGAGCACTACTTCGCCAGGCCCGAAGAGATCACCAACGCCCCGACGCCCCCGCCGTACCTCGCCCTCGGCATGCCCTCGATCTTCAAGCGGGTGCTACTCGGCGAAGTCCTGCGACAGGCCTTCAAAGCGGTGGCCGCAGCGCGAGGGAAGGGCAGCCCCGACCTCACCAGGAACATCCACGGCCAGTTCGGATTCGCCGCCGACTGGCCGGTGCACCGGGAGGCGGTGCACCGGTGGGTGGACCAGCACCACGCGGAGATCGAGTCGGCAGCCCGCGCATTGAAGGCGGAGACCCCTGCGCCGGTGGCGTCCATCGATCCCCTCCTGTGCATCAAGGAGCTCTTGGACCGGGTGGACGGCGAGGCCGCCTCGCCCACCGGGCACGCCGAGCTCAGCCAGCGGCTCGCCGAAGCAGGACTCCTGCCGATGTTCGGCTTCCCCACGCGCGTGCGCTACCTCTACACCGAGCGGCCCGAGGCGAACTTCCCCTGGCCGCCGGCCGGAGCCATCGACCGCAACCTGGCCGTAGCTCTGACCAAGTTCGCACCAGGGTCGGAGACTCCGCGCGACGGTCGCCTCTACCAGTCCATGGGCGTCGTCGCCTTCCGACCCGGACGCACCCGCCCGTGGGCCGAAGAAGAGCCCTTTGGACCGGAGATCCACGTCGCTTTGTGCCGCCTGTGCGCGCACATCCAGAAACTCGGGGAGAGCCAGCAGCCCAAGTCGTGCCCCGCATGCGGGGCAACGGGCCGCAACTACACACTTCTGCCCATGCGCGAACCCTCAGGCTTCCGCGCCGGAGTACCCCGCGACTACGACGGCGTGCGCGAATGGGGCCAAGGCGGTGCAAGCTCCCGCACCGCAGCCGACCTCGACAAGGAAGCCCCCCGCGTAGACCGGCGTACCGACGACTGGCTCGTCGTCCACGCGGGAAGCGGCGACCGCTTCACAGTCAACAGCAACAACGGCCGCCTGTACCGGTTCAAGAAGGTGCACGGCTCATGGGGCGGCTACCACGTCGTCGACAGCCCGAAAGCGCAGGCCGACCTCGAGACCGCACTGGGAGCCACAGAGCACACCGACATGCTGTTCCTCGGCGCCCGGGCCCCTCTCGACGCAGACCGCGGACTGCGGTTCGATCTCTCCCCCTACGAGCAGCCGCACGGATTCCGCGACGCCTACCACGGCAGGCGTGCAGCCTGGTACTCGCTGGCCGCACTGCTGCGCCGGGCCGCAGCGCCCTTCCTCGACGTCCAGCCGGAAGAGCTCCTCGCCGGTATCCACGGCTCGGCCACAGCTTCCTCCCCCGTCCTCGCCTACCTCGCCGACAGCCTCGAGAACGGCGCCGGATTCAGCACACACCTGGGAGCGCCCGAGCACATCGAGGGCTTCCTCGACGCTGTAGAGGGGTACCTCGCACAACTCGGCCCGCAGCACCCGGAGGAGTGCAGCGGCTCCTGCTACCGCTGCCTGCGCGACTACTCCAACATGCGCCTTCATCCGCTGCTGGACTGGCGGCTCGCTGCAGACCTGCTCAGTGTCCTGCGCGGACGGCACCTGCCGGTGGACACCGCCGCGCACGGCAGGCTGCTGGAACGCTGGGCCGAGGACCGCACAGACCTCAGCGTGCAGGTACGCGACACCCCCTTGGGCCCCGTAGCCCTGGCGCAGAGCGAGTTCGCCGAGGACACCTTCGCGGTAGTGGTCAAACACCCGCTGGAGTCCGCGGAAGCGACGGCCATGGCTCCCCGGCTGCGCGAGTTGGACGACTCCGTCCGCAGCAGCGGCCTAGCCGAGCGCACAGCCTTCGCCGACGCCTACTGCCTGGACCGCATCCCCGCGGCCGTGACCAGCCAGATGGTCGCATTCGCCGAGGAAAGCGGGCTGTGATGGCAAACCCGCTGTTCTCCCACCCCGCGGACGGCAGCCGCCCCGCTTCCGCCCTGAGCCGTGAGGAGCTGATCGAACGCGAGCGGCAGCGCCGACTGGCTCTGATCGCGGAGCGGACGTCCGGCTCGCCAACCGCGCCCCCTCCGCAGCCGCGCCCCCAGGGCGCCCTGGCAGGCGAAACCGCGGCGCCCGCCGACCGCCCTGCCCCAGCAGCCGTCCCTGAAGGGTTCCCATCCGAGCCGGCTTGGCAGGCAGCGCAGCAGGCAGCCCGCGCAGCGGCCGCTGCCGCACGGGAGGCCAGCCACCCCTCGCCGCCGCTCGAACACCTCGCCCCGGACACGGATGCCGACCAGCTAGCGCGACTCGTGGTCGCCGCTGCCCTGCCGCTTGCCCCGATTGCCGCTGTCCGCATGCTTGCAGAAGCAGCGGCAGCGATGGAGGCACTCCTCCCGCCGGGCCACGCTGCCCGGGCCCGCGCACTCCTTGCCGACGCCCCCGGTCAAGTAGCCGCCGACTACGGCAGTGCGCCGGGAAGCAGCGCTGACGACGCGTGGCAGGTCTACGCCCACTACGTGCGGCTCACCCAGTACGGCCGGGTGCCGGCCGAAGACCAGCAGCGGCTTGCCCAGCTGCTGCCGCTGCCCGTCGTCGACGACCTCGTCGACGACGGGCACCTGGTACCCCGAGCAGTCCCTGAAGACGGCGACCGCCGCCTCTACCTGCAGGCCCGGCTCACCCCCTCGCAGGTGGACACGGAGGGACTCCTGCGACTTGGATGGGCGCAGGAGCAGGCCCGCCGGGAGTTCCGCCTCCGCCTCGCCCGCGGAGACCTCGCCGTACTCGATGAAGCGCGCGGGCTGACGGACGAGCAGCTCAAGCTTGCTGCGGACCTGGCCAAGGTACGTGCCGCAGGCCGGATCCCCGCCGAGCTGTCCGCCATGAAGTGGCTGTGGCCGGCACTTGAAAGGCTTGCCCCGCAAGCCCCCGTCAACCTCCGCCGCGACAAGGCCTTCGGCAGCTGGTTCGTCGTACGGCGCATGCACCGGGCTCTTCGGGCCGCGCACCGCGAGCAGCTGCTCAACGACCACAGGCGGGCCGACTCCCTGCTCAAGCACGCGCGCAATGACGCCAACGCGCTGCGGGAGATCTGGACGCCCGGCGGATGGGAGGCCAAGAACCTCCTCGCCTACCTCCTGGTACTCAATGCGACCGGAGAGGAGTCCTACGACGAGGCCCTCGAAATGATCAGCCCGGTAGCGGCGGGCGGCGGTCTGCGCGAGGACCAGCTACCCGGCGCAGGCCGCACCCATCTCGAGCACAACCGCACCGTGCTGCGCCAGCTGCAGCGCCACCGCGACGACGACCATCTCCTGAACCCCTATCTCATCCTGGGCGTAGCAGACGGTGCGCCGACGGAGGTGTGGAAGGAGAAGTGGCGGGCTCTGCGCCGCGCGCTCGACGACGACGGCGAAGCCGCAGTCAACCAGGCCAAGGACGCCATTCAGTCCCTCGAGCGGGGCCGGGCCGCCGTAGAGCCCTTCCTCGTACCGCTACTGCCCCCGCGGTGGGCCAACCCCACCGCGGGGGCGGCTGCGACCGGAGCCGGAGCACCGCCGATGCCGCGCCGCACGGCTGCGCCGACGCAGCAGGAGCGGGACTACGCCCGCGACCGCGCAGCACGGGGCATCATCCGTGCCGCCTGCCAGAATGTAGGGCTCCCAGCCGACGCCGCGGCCTTCCCGGCCTCCTTCCCAGAGAGCAGCAACCAGTGAGCGAGAAGTCCCATGGCGGCAGCGGGCCGTCCGCGGGCACCGGCAGGGCGGGACAGCCGCCTGTCAAGGGCAAGGGCCGCCGCACGCAGCCCCAGCGGGCCCAGACAGCGCCGCAGGAGGGGCAGGGCCACGCCGGCCGTGAAGTCGTCGTCCGCATCGGGGACGGCCATCCCCGCTGCGAGGCAGGGACTTTCGACGCCGCCGCCCTCTTGGCATCCGTCCTGGAATCCGTCGAACCAGCGATAACTGAGGGCTTGCGTTCCCTTGAAGGCGCCGCGGCCGACGCAGGCGGCAGCGCTGAAGCGGTGGCGCAGGCCATCCGGGCCGCCGGCCGCCAGCTCGCGGACGCTGTGCGGGCGGGCGTCGTGGATGGCATGAGATCCCGTGACCGCCACCTTGCCCAACTGGCTGTGATCGACCGCGCTGCGGCACAGGCTAGCGCCCTCGCCGAGCTCCAGGAGCGCATCGACCGGGAACTGGCACTAGCAGGGCTGCGCCGCATCTCAGAGGTCACCGACCTGGCCGCGTTCAACCTGGCCGGTGCAACCGGTACCCCCGGCAGCAGCCCCGCGGGCAGCGACGCCTACGAACTGGTCAGTCCCGCCTACGTCGACGCCGAAACCGGGCGCACGATCGAGCGGGGTTGGATCCGCTCCCTGCCCGCAGGCCCGGCTCCGGCGCCCCGAGGCAAGCTCCACGGGTCGGTATCGCGCCCGCACAAGGACCGCCACCGATCCGAGTCCGCCGCCAGCAGCGACGCGCCGCCTGAAGCGGCCGGGCAGCTGCACAGGCACGGCACACAGGAAGAGTTCGCTGCCTACAGCAGCAGGCAGCATCCCGGCGTCCGGGCACGGCCCACCGCCCAAGAGCCTGCAGCCGAAGAGCAGACCGCCCAGCACCAAGAGACGCGCCCAAGCGGGCACTGCACCGCGCCCGGGCCGACCCTTTGCGATGAGCTGCAACCTGAAGGCCACGGCAGCCCCTCTGCGACACAGAGCGATATGCGTCCGGCACCTACAGACCCCCGGCCTACCGCACATCCGCAGTCCCAGCCGGGAGCAGGCCGCGTTGCTGGCACGCGCTTTGGCGGCTCGGGCACCACTGAGCCCGCCACCGAAGCCCTCCGCACCGAACCGGACGCGACCGGGCCCTGCCATCCGGCGCCTCAGGCCCCGTCTTCACCCGGTGCCAGAGCCCGCGGGCGCACCGCCGAGCGGATGCCGGGTGCCATCGGCGGCGTCGCCATGCCCCGACGGTACCGCTTGCAGCAGCCCGGCACCGCGCAGGATTACGACGACCAGCAGCCCAGGAGCACGAGTTGACTTTCGGCATTGATTTCGGCACCAGCAACTCGGTGGTCGCTCGGTCCGACGGCGCCACCACTGAGACCTTGCCGATAGACAGCCACGGCATCCCCGCCCAGTGGCTCCAGCCAGAGTTCGAGGAGCTCTTCCCCTCGGTCCTGGCCGTCCGCGAACTGCAGCGCACCCTCTGCTTCGGCTGGGCGGCCAAGACGGCACCGGGTGAGCCCGTGGACGCGGTCAAGCGGATGCTGGGCACGCGCTCCGCTGGAGCGCAAGAGGGCGATGTGGGAGCGCCAGCCCTCGAGGAGCACCACGTATGGCTGGGCGGCGAGCCCTTCCGCACAACGGCCGCCGCCGCAGCACTCTTCGCCCAGATGAAGACAGCTGCGCAGCGCCAATTCCTGGATTTGTCTGATGCCGTAGTGACCGTTCCGGCCAATGCGACAGGCGGCGCCCGCTACCGGACCCGTGCGGCTGCACGGCTAGCCGGCATCAAGGTCAAGGCCCTGCTCAACGAACCCACGGCCGCTGCCGTCTCCTACACCAACGACATCAACATCCCGGGCCGCTTCCTCATCTTCGACTGGGGTGGCGGCACCATCGATGTCACCGTCCTGCACTACGACGGGAAGTACTTCGAAGAGCTGTCCTCTCGCGGCATCGCGGCGTTGGGCGGGCTGGAATTCGATGAAGCACTGGCCCGGCTCTTCCTTGCCAAACTCGGCCAGCTGCCCGAGCACCTGAGCCCCGAAGAACGCAACCGGTGGCGCCGCGATGTAGAGCTCAAAAAGATCGTCCTACTGCGGCGAGACGCCGACGAAGTGCCCTTTGACCTTCCCGCTCTCGGCAAAACGCTGACGGTCTCGCGAGCCGAGTACCTGGCGTCCGTCTCACCACTGATCGAGCGCGCGATGCAGCCGCTGGAGCAGGCCCTTGACGACGCCGGTATCGCCCCCGGCGGAATCGATACCGTGCTCATGATCGGCGGCACGTCGCAGATCCCCGAAGCACGGGAGGCCGTGGGCCGCATCCTGGGCACCGACCGGATCGTCCCAGCGGAGCTGTGCCATCCCATGACGGCAGTCGCGCGAGGCGCGGCGATCTACTCCGCGGCCTTGGAGGACCCCGACCAGAAGGACCGCTTCAGCCTCGTCACTAGCTACGACCTGGGCACAGCCTTCGACGCCGGCCCCCGTAAGGGCTTCCAGCCCATCATCCGCCGCAACCGCACCCTGATCGCGCGGGGAGGGGGGCGATTTACGCCGTCGCGGCCGGATGCGGTCTCCGTCAACGTGGAGATCATCGAGGGCGAAGCGGGCTACCCGGCAGACAGCGACCGCGCCTTCCCCCTCTCCCACCTCGAAGTCCCGCTGCCGAAGCCAGAGCGGGACCCCGAACGCAATGCGGTGCTGGTGCAGTTCCGCTACGACCACAGCGGCATCCTCGGAGTGAAGGTCACGCACGAGGCCACCAAGACGCCTCTGTTCGACGGCGAAATCGATTCGTTCGGCAAGGACGGCACCCCGCTCCAAGCCGGCCTCAGCGAAGAACTGGTACGGCTGCTGTCCCACTCCGAGGTGCCCTTCCTGGACACCGGGGTCCCCTCGACGAAGGAGGAGGGTCCGGGGCGGGTGGCTGAAGGCAGGCAGGATGCGCCGCAGCCTGCTGCGGACCCGGACCTGTCGGTGAACGGCGTGGCCCAGCAGCGGCTGTGACCCATACGACAGGCAGCATCTGGTGAACGCGGACCATTCGTGGACGGGCGTGCTTCCCGATTAGGGAACCTGCGACCTGACCAGCCAAATGATCAGATACGCACAGGCCCTCCGGAGCCGTGTGCGCAGGTTCGAATCCTGCCGGGGGCACCTTGAATCAGGTGCCCAGAGACCCCGCCACCAGCGCTTTCGCTGAGGACGGGGTCTTGGCGTATGTGCAGGCGGGTGTCGCTCGGAGCGGGCGTATGTCGGAGTCGCGGGCTGTTCGCGGCCAGGCCGCAGGGCAGAAGATCGCGGGTGGAACCCAAGAATCGACGGGCCCCCGGGTCGTAGGCGGATTCAAGGGGCCATCGTGCCGCAGTGCGTATGTCAGAGGCATGTCGCGATCAGGGCCCGTTGGCGGGCTCGTCCTCCTGGCTGTCGTCCTCGCTGAGGAGTTCGGCGATCTGGCGATCGGCGACGTCTTGGCGGCCGTCGAGGCACTTCGCGTAGCGGCTGAGGAGGACGTCGACACTGTTGCCCGCGCGCTCCGCAACCCCGGTGGGGTCGAAGTGGGCGTTGAGCCGCTGGGAGAGCGCCGCGTGCCGCAAGGCGTGGTCGGGAGGCCGCATGTTCGCGCACGAGGTACAGCGACCCCAGCAACCGGCAGCGACCACCACCGGCCGCCAAGCCCTTTCCCGCAGCCTGTATGACCTCCAATGGGCGGTCCCTGCAGAGCTACGGATCGGACGCTCCCCTGTTCTGCGAGCCGACACGCCACAGCAGAAGGGGGCGACTGTCCATGCGGTTCGGTTCTCCGTCCTGCGGGCATGATTGCCGTCTGTTCAGGGGCAACTGCCAAGAGGGGGGCGCCACATGGCGTTCGGGAGCAGCATCGTCATGGATCAGCCGAGAACCATGTTCGCCCACGTGCTGAGTGTGCAGGGGGTCGCGGTGATGGTCACCAATCACCGGGTCCAGCCGCTGCCTTTGCGGCCCGCGGAAGGCAGCAGCACGGGCAAACTCGTCTGCCAGGCATGCGGCCGGCAGTTCCTGGTGACCGTCCACAGCCGCACCCGCACCACCGCCAAGCGAGTCCGCTACTTCGTCCTCGGCCTCGCCGGCCTGGCCCTCGCCGCCCTGCTGCTCTGGCTCACCTTCGACGTCGCCATGCAGCCGGACGGCTCGGACCCCGACATGGACCCGGACATCGCCTCCTGGTTCGTATACACCGGCATACCCGGCGTCCTGCTCCCTCTCCTCGGCCTGGGCTACCTCATCAACGCCCGCACGTACGACGGCGTCGACAAACTCCGCCGCATCGACGAGGACGGCACCGCCTCCATCCGCACCGCAGGGCACAAACTGCTGCCGAGCCGGTAGGAACACGCACCGCCGCAGCACCTCACGGTGTGGGCAGCCTCATCCGCCTGTCTCCTCGGGAGGTGGTAAGGGGCCGTGATCCATCTGTGGACAAGCACCAGCCGTCCGAGGGCTCACAGCTGCCGGCACAGCAGTCGGAACGCCGTGTACAGGGTCAGAGGCCAGACAGCGGCGAACGCCCAGATCACGCCGGGTTCGGAGGTGGTGATGCCGTAGACCATGAGGGTCACGGAGAGCGCGAGCAGCACGGCCACGGTCCACGGGCGCAGGTACCTGTGGAACGCCGGACGGGGGCGGGTCCGTTCACGGCGGCGGAAGAGGCGCGGGCGGCCGGAGGGGTCCGGATGGCCGGAGGGCTCAGGTCGGTCAGGGAGTCCCGACTCGCCAGAGAGGCCCGACCTGCCGGAATGGCCCAAGGCGCCTCGGTCGCCCAAGGGCCCCGGGCCGCTCGCGCGGAGCCTCGGGCTCGACGGCAGGACGAGGGCGGAGCGGCTGAGTCTGCGCAGGCGGCGCTGGAAGCGGCGGTCGCGGCGCAGGACACGCTCCATCTCGTCCAGGATGCGCTGCTCCCGGTCGGGGAGTCGGCCGATCGACACTGTCGCTCCTCTGGGCCTCGCGGTGACCCATTCCGGGTGCCCCGCGTCCGGCGGCCGAATCCCGGGGGCGGGGCGGCGGGGCTACAGGGCGGTCAGGATCTGCGGGGAGAGGTTCTTGATCATCGTGTTGGACCAGCGCGGCTGCCGCAGGGTCTGCGGGTGGCGGGAGGAGGCGAGGGCCGGCAGCGCGTCGTCCCTCCCGGCCGGTACGGCCTGTGCGGCCGGTACGGCCTGTGCGGCCGGTACGGCCTGTGCGGCCTGTACGGCCTGATCCAGCATCTCCCGGTCGGGGGAGTTCTCGGTCGCGGCCAGGTGCAGGTACCGCAGGTCGCGCAGGAGCAGCAGGCCGGCTTCCGGGCGGCGGCTCAGGATCTGTGTCGCCCTCTCCCGGACGGTCGCCCGGCACTTCCCGTCGGACCCGTCGGACCCGCCGGACCAGTCGGACCCGTCGGACCCGTCGGACCAGTCGCCCCCTGGCGAACCCCGCTGCGGAACCCCTCCGCGGCCGTCCGCGATGGCCGGATGCGGGTGGCCGGGCCGGTGCGGCCGGGTTTGTCCGGCACGTTCGCGGATATCAGGTCCCTTCGATGCCTGGCGGCAGAGGTGTGTCCTCGGCATCCCCGGGAGGCGGCCGTCGTGGTCGCCTCGGGCCGTCACGCGGAGGGGAATCCCCGGTATGAGCCAGTTGTCCCAGCACCCGGCCGACGACGGTCCGTGTGCCGAGGCCTCCGCCCCTGCCTGCGCCCCCGCCCCTGCCTCCGCCTCCGCGTCCGGGCAGGGAGACGCGCCGCGGTGGCGGCAGGACGATCTCGATGTGCGCAACCGCCGGTACGGCCACGCCGGGGTCGCCCGCGCGGAGGGCGTTCTGCTGGAGCGCTACGGCCTCGGTTCCACCGACGAGGCGTTCGCGCTGTTGAGAGGTGTCTCCCAGCGGTTCAACATCAAGCTCTCCACCCTCGCCGACGCGGTCGTGCGCACGCCGGCCCCCGACCGGGACGCGAGGCTCTGGTTCCCCCGCCGGGTCCGGCCGGCGCGGCCCGCTCTGCGCGGTCTCCCCGGGGAGGGGAACGGCGCCGGTCAGGGCGCGGTGGTCAAGGCCGCCCTGCACCGGGTGCTGTCGGTGACCCAGACGCCGATGGGCAATGTCCAGCTGGCGGAGGGCGGCCTGCTGCGGATGGCGCGGCACGCCGGTCTCAACAAGTACTTCACGGACTTCTTCGCCTTCGTCGACGGCCCGACCACCTCCTGCGCGCAGGCGGCCGCCCAGCGCCGGCAGGTGACCGTGCGGGACGTGGCGACCGCGGAGGTGTTCGACGAGGCCTCCCGGTACGCCATCCTCCAGACGGGCAGCCGTGCCTCGCACAGCGTTCCGCTGGTGAACCGGGCGGGCGTGCCGATCGGCATGATCTCCTCCCATCACGAGCGGCCGCTGACCGACCTCACCCACGCCCAGCTGGCCGCGCTGCGTCAGACGGGTCACGACGTCGGCCGCTGGCTGGCCTGGCACTGGAACACCGTCGTGCTGGACGCCCTGGAGCACCTGCACTCCACGGTCGGGCGGGGCGTCCGCGGCTGACGGGGCGGCGGCCGGTGGGGCGGGGCCGGCTCAGCGGGGGCGTGCGGTGCTGTGGCGGACGCAGAGCTCGACGGGGACGAGGGTGAGGGGGCTCCCCGGCGCCGACGGGTCGTCGATGCGGTCCAGAAGGATGCGCAGGGAGATCGTGCCGATGTCCGTGAAGTCGGTGCGGACGGTGGTCAGCGGCGGGAGGAAGTGGGCGGCCTCCGGGATGTCGTCGTAGCCGACGACGCTGACGTCCTGCGGTACGCGGCGGCCCGCCTCGTGCAGGGCGCGCAGGACGCCGAGGGCCATCTGGTCGTTCGACACGAACAGCGCGGTGACGTCCGGGTCCTTGGCCAGTTCGCGGCCCAGGTCGTAGCCGGAGTCGGAGCTCCAGTCGCCGGTGAGGGGGGCGTGCACCTCGGCGCCCGCCTCCTCAAGGGTGGCGCGCCAGCTCTCGGCGCGCCGGTCCGCGGAGGTCCAGCCGGTCGGGCCCGCGAGGTGGTGGACCGTGCGGTGGCCGAGGGAGAGGAGGTGCCGGGTGGCCTTGCGGGCGCCGGTGCGGGCGTCCGAGGTGACCATGGGGGTGCCGTCACCGAGGTCGTTGTCCATGACGACCAGGGGGGTGTCGAGCCGGGCCTCCGCGAGGGCCCGGGCGACCCGGATCTGGGGCGCGATCGCGATCACGCCGTCCGCGCCCTCGGCCGACAGCCGGTCGGCGGCCCGCACGACGGTGTCCCGGTCCGCGGTGTCCAGCGCGATCGAGCTCACCAGGTAACCGGCTTCCTGCGCCGCGGTGTTGATCGCGGTGAGGGTGGAGGCGGGGCCGTAGCGGGCCGCGTCGAAGGAGATCACGCCGAGCATGCGGGTACGGCCGCTGGCCAGCGAACGGGCGCTGCTGCTGGGGCGGTAGCCGAGGGTGCGCATGGCCGCCCGGACCGCCTCCCGGGTCTCGGCGCGGACGGCGGGGTGGTCGTTGAGCACCCGGGAGACCGTCTGCTTGGAGACACCGGCCAGTTTCGCGACGTCAGCCATGACCGGGCGCGCGCCGGCGAAGTTGCGTCTGCTGCGTCCCCTGGTCGCCGGGCCGGCCGGGCCGTCGGCGGCGCTTCGGGTCATGGTGGCGGCTTCTTCCTCGGGACTGGTCCGGGACCGGTCGCGGCGGGCCGCCCGGCGGAACCACAGGATAGGCCGGGCGGCCGGGGAAGCGGGGCTCAGGTCAGCCGCTGCCGAGCCGCAGCACCCGGGTGGTGACGCGTTCGGCGTGGCGCAGTTCGGCGGCGCCCGGCGCGGGGGTCACGGGGAGGTGGACGGCCGCGTCGGCGGCGAGGGGCAGGATCCGCACGGTGAGGGGTGCGCCGGGCGGGAGGCGGTCGAGTGCGATGTCCCACGGGCGTCCGGTGAAGAACTGGTCGGCGACCAGCGTCTCCCCCACGTGGGCGCGGGCCACGTCGCCGGTCCAGTGCAGCCGCAGCAGGTCGGCGCCGGGCGGGGTTCCGGTGGGGGACGGCGGGACGTCGACGCGGTAGACGGCAGCCACCGTGTCGTAGTGCTCGTCGGCGGGGGCGCTCGCCCGGCCCTGGACGCCCGTGACGGGCGCCGGTGGCGGGCCCGCGGGACGGATCCGGGTGAGGACCGGGGCGGGTGCGGTGGGCGGCTCCTCGTCGGGTACCGGTGTGTAGCGGGTCAGGGCGCCGTCCCGGCTCTCCCGCACGGTGGCGCCGGTCGCCGTGGGCGGGCGGTGCGGGGCGGGGAGCACGCTGAGGGAGACGGGTGGGGCGGGGGTGTCGGGCCGGTGGGTGCGGGGGTCTTCGTCGCAGGGGGTGCGCGGGTGGACGCGCACCTCGTCGCGGGTGGTGTCGAAGACGACGCCCCCGGCGCACAGGACGAGCCGTTCGGCGCCCCAGGCCTCGCCGCGGTAGGCGGTACGGGCGGTGGCGGCGTCCAGGACGAGCAGGGCGACCCGGTGGCCGTCCGGGGTCTCTGTCTCGACCAGGGCGTCCGTACCGGGGCGCAGGCCGGTGATCAGGAGGCGGTCGTCCGCGGGCACGGCGGTGGCGACCGCGCCGTCCGGGGTGGTGACGGCCGTCACCGTGCGGGCGTCCAGGGCGAGTTCGGGCGGGACGCCGTCCGTGGCGGCGAGCACCAGGACCGTACGGCCGTCGCCGTCCGCGAGGGTGCAGACCGGCTGGGCGGTGGCCCAGTCCAGGCGCAGGCCCGCCACGTCGAGGCGCAGCGGCCAGCAGAAGTAGGCGCCTTCGGGGACGGTGACGGGGGTGCTGGGCAGGGAGAGGGGCGGCGCGTCGGGGAAGGCGACGGTGAACGTCGTGTCCGGGTGGTCCGGGAGCGGTTCGTGCGGCTGGTGGTTGGTGACGAAGAGGAAGCCCGAGGCGCGTCCGTCGGCGCGGACCGCCCAGCGCAGGGTGTCGCGGTCGTGCTGGTCGCGCGGGCGGTCGTCGGGCAGCACCGACCGCATGGGGGCGATCAGTTCACCGAAGTCCGCCAGCAGCAGGTGTTGCAGGCGCAGTTCGTCGTAGGAGGGGCGGTACTGGCCGTACTCGCCCAGCGGCGCCTGGAAGTCGTACGTGAGGACCGGGAGGTCGTTGGGGTAGCCGGTCGCGTGGGACTCCTGGAGGGTGGTGAGTTCTCCGGTGGGGTTGGTGCCGCCGTGGAACATGTAGTAGCCCTGCCAGACCGAGCCGCAGCCGATCTTCGTGAGGCCGAGGGCGCCGACGTCGGCGGCGTCGACCCGGGGGCGGCGGTGGTAGGCGACGGCCATGCCGCCGCCCAGTTCGCAGGTGGCCCACGGGAAGCGGTCCTCGTACGACCGGGGGCGTGCGCCGCCGGTGGCCGTCGGGCGCAGGTCGGCGCCGATGCCCTCGTCGTCGCGCTGGTGGGTGAAGAAGAAGTGCTTGCGGCAGGTGTCGGGCCAGCCGCCGTCGGCCTCGGTCCAGAACGCCTCGGAGTAGCCGCCGAAGAGCGGGAGGAGTTCGTCGCCGGGGAGCCGGACCCCGCCCCAGGCCGTCGAGGTCCACAGGGGGGCGCTGAGGCCGGCTTCCTGGGCCAGGCGTTTCAGGGTGCTCAGGTGGCCGGGGCGGTCGTAGAGCTCGTTCTCGATCTGGATCGCGACGACCGGGCCGCCCGACGCCCGCTCCAGCCCGGCCAGTTGGCGGCCGATCGCCTCGAACCAGGGCCGGACGGCGGCCAGGTAGGCGGGGTCGTCGGTGCGGGTGGCGGCGGTGCGGGCCAGGACCCAGTCCGGCAGGCCGCCGTTGCGGACCTCGGCGTGGGACCAGGGGCCGATGCGGGGCACGAAGTCCAGGCCGTGGCGGGCGCAGAGCCGGGCGAAGCGGCGCAGGTCGCGGTCGCCGTCGAAGCGGATCCGGCCCTCGGTCTCCTCGTGGTGGATCCAGATGACGTAGGAGGCGACGGCCGTGATCCCGCCCGCCTTCATCTTGAGGAGTTCCTCCTCCCAGTGGCGGGCCGGGTGGCGGGAGTAGTGGAACTCGCCGGAGACCGGGAACCAGGGCCGGCCGCCCCTGGTCAGCCAGCGGCCGGTCACCTCGACGGGGTCGGGGACGGCGGGGGCGTCCGTGAACGGCAGGTGGCCGCGCGGCGGAGGTGCCGGGGCGGGCGCGACGCTCGCTGTGTGCCGCATCAGGACGCCGCCGGGCCGAGGTCGGGGGCGTCGGTGAGGTGCGCCTCGGGGGTGATGGTGCCGTGGAGTTCGAGGAGGACGAGGTCGTTGGTGCCGGGGCGCAGGGCGGGGCCGGGGACGTAGAGGGTGCGCTGCGGGCCGCGGTTCCAGTAGCGGCCGAGGTGGAACCCGTTGACCCAGGCCTCGCCCTTGGTCCAGCCGGGCAGGGAGAGGAAGGTGTCGGCGGGGGTCGTCACCTCGAAGGTGCCGCGGTGGAAGGCCGGTTCGGCGCAGGCGGGCGTGGCGGCGGGCGCGAAGCGTGCCGTGGCCGGTACGTCGTCCAGGGGCAGGGCGTACGAGTCCCAGCCGCGCAGGGGTGCGCCGTCGAGGGTGACCGGGCCCAGCAGTCCCTTGGCGGCGCCGATGCGGGGGCCGTAGTTGACGCGGCCCATGTTCTCCACGAGCACCTCGACGACGGCTCCGGCGCGGGGGACGCGGACGGGCAGGGTCTCCTCCCGGCGCTCGCGTTCGAGCACGCCCGCGGGGGCGCCGTCCAGGAAGACCTGGGCGCGGTCGCCGACCCCGCCGGTGAAGTGCAGCAGGCCGGTCCCAGCGGCCGGGGCGGTCGTGCGGTACAGGGTGTATCCGGCGCGCAGGCCGAGGTCGTCGGCGGAGCGGGGGTCGGGTGCGTGCACGGGGCGGTCGGCGAGCGGGAGGAGGGGCGCGCGGTGGGTCAGCCGGACGGTGGCCGGCGGGAGTTTCGGCGAGGGGGCGGGCACCGGTTCGTCGGGGACCGGGGCGTGGCGGGCGATGACCTCGCGGAACGCGTGGTACTTCGGGCCCGGGTCGCCGCTCTCGGTGAGGGGGGCGTCGTAGTCGTAGGAGGTGACCGTGGGGACGTAGGTGTGGTGGTGGTTGGCGCCGTTGGTGCGGCCGAAGTTGGTGCCGCCGTGGAACATGTAGATGTTGACGGAGGCGCCCGCCGCGAGGAGCCGGTCGAGGTCGGCGGCGGCGTCCGCGGCGTCCCGGCCGTGGTGGGGGCCGCCCCAGTGGTCGAACCAGCCGATCCAGAACTCCCCGCACATCAGGGGGCCTTCGGGCTGTGCCTCGCGCAGGCGGGCGAGGGAGCGGTCCACCCGGCTGCCGAACGTGCCGGTGGCGAGGACGCCGGGCAGGACGCCGTTCTTGAGGTGGTCGCCGTCGGTCTGGTCGCAGGTGAAGAGGAGTTCGCCGACGCCGCGTGAGCGCAGGGAGCGTTCGAGGTGTTCGAGGTAGGCGATGTCGTCGCCGTAGGCGCCGTACTCGTTCTCCACCTGCACGGCGATCACCGGTCCGCCCGACGCGGCCAGGTAGGGCAGGAGCGGCGGGAGGAGGAGGTCCAGGTAGCGGTCCACGACCTCGGTGAAGCGGGGGTCGCTGGTGCGCAGGCGGATGCCGGGGTCGGTGGTGAGCCAGTGGGGCAGGCCGCCGCCGTCCCACTCGGCGCAGATGAAGGGTCCGGGGCGCAGGAGGACGTGCAGACCCTCCGCTGCGGCCAGGCGCAGGAAGCGGGGCAGGTCGAGGAGTCCGTCGAGGACCAGCGTGCCGGGTTCGGGCTCGTGCAGGTTCCACGGGATGTACGTCTCGACGGTGTTCAGGCCCATGAGACGGGCCTTGCGCAGCCGGTCGGCCCACTGGTCGGGGTGGACGCGGAAGTAGTGCAGGGCGCCGGAGAGGATGCGGAACGGTTCGCCGTGCAGGAGGAATCCGTCGGGGGTCGTGGTCAGGGCAGGCATACGGGTCCCTTCGTCGGGGGACAACGATGTTACCGGTAACATACGGCTCGTCAAGATGCCGGGGAAGGGCAGGGGAAGGGTCCGGGGAGGGCCCGGGATGGACCTGGGGTGGACCTGGGAGGGCGGGTGGCGAGCCTGACCCGGGACGGCCCCGGGACGGCCCCGGGACGGGCCCCGGACGGGCCGTGCGCGCGCGGGACGCAGGGACGGGCCGCGCGTGGGCAGCCGGGACGGGCTGTGTGCGGGACGCAGGGAGGGGCCGCGCGTGGGCAGCCGGTGTCGTCCCGGGCACGGGTTGGTTGCGACAAGGCCTTTTGCCTGACCGGGAGTCGGCGGGACGCGAGCATCGAGGCATGAGCCGAGACCGGTACGTCGACTTCCTGCGGGCCTGGGCGATCCTGCTCGTGGTCCTCGGGCACTGGCTGATCACCGCGCTGGTCCGGCGGCCGGACGGCACGATCACCGCGCCGGAGCTGCTCGCGACGCTGCCCTGGACGCAGTGGCTGACCCTCGGCTTCCAGATCATGCCGCTGTTCTTCCTCGCCGGCGGGCACGCCGCCGCGGGCTCCTGGTCCCGCGGCGGGCGGCCGGCGGGACCGCCGCGGGGTGGGTGGGCAAGCGGGCGGTGCGCCTGCTGCTGCCCACCGCCGCGTACAGCGGCCTGGTGCTGCTCGCCGTCGGGGTGAGCGCGGCGCTCGGCGTCGACCCCGCCACCCTCGCGCTGGTGGGGTGGGCGATGGCCATGCAGTTCTGGTTCCTGCCGGTGTACCTCCTGATCAGCGCCCTGACGCCGGTCCTGTACGCCCTGCACGAGCGGTGGGGGACGCGCGTCCCCGTGGCCATGGGCGTGGCGGGGTTCGGCGTGGGCGCGCTCGTGGCGGTGGGCGACGCCTCCTCGCGCGGCACGGCCGTCGAGGCGGTCGGGGCGCTCAACTACCTGCTCGTGTGGGGCGTCGTCCACCAGCTCGGCTTCTGCTGGCGGGACGGGCTGCTGGGCGGGCAGGGTCGGCGGGGTGGCGGAGCCCGGCAGGGCGGCACGGCACGGCAGGGTGACGAGGGAAGGCAGGGCGAGGGACCGACGGGGTGGCGGGTGTACGGACGGGCCGCGGCCCTGGCGGCGGGCGGGCTGGCCGGGTTCGCGCTGCTGGTCGGGGCCGGGCCGTTCCCGGTCAGTCTGATCCTGGTGACCGGGCAGGAACCGGGCAACACCGATCCCCCGTCGGCGGCTCTGCTGGCCTGGAGCCTCGCCCAGGTCGGGGTGGCGCTGCTGGTCGCACCGGCCGTGCGGCGGGTACTGGAACGGGCCGGGGTGCGGCGGGCGGTGCGGGTGCTGGGGGCGGGCAGCATGACGCTCTACCTGTGGCACATGCTGCCGGTGCTGATCGTCGCCGCCGCGTTCTATCTGACGGACCTGGCCCCGCAGCCCCGCTACGGCTCACCCGGCTGGTGGGCCCTGCGCGGTCCGTGGCTCCTGGTGCTCGCGGCCGTCCTGGCGGCGGTGGTCCGGGCACTGCGGCCGCTCGAACGGGCGCTGGCGTCCCTCGACGCACGAGTGCGCCCCGGCCCCGGCCTGCGGGGAGCGGCGGCCTGGCGCGTGTGGGCGGGGCTCGCCCTGAGCGGCGGGGCACTGACCTGGTTCGCGGGCCACGGCTTCGCGTACGGCGGCACGTTCCCGGCCTGGCCGGCCGCCGCCCTGGCGGCAGGCACCCTGTGCGCGACGCTCCCGTACGGCCGGGGCGAGCTGCGGGACGGGGCCTCGGACGAGGGTGCGGAGGACGGCACGGCCGGGACGGGCACGTCCGGTGGTCACGCCGGGCAGGCCGTCCGACCTGGCGGGCGCGCCGGACGGGCCGTCTGACCCGGTGGAGGGGCCGGGCGGGCCGCCTGACCCGGCGGGCGCGCCGGACGGGCCGTCTGACCCGGTGGAGGGGCCGGGCGGGCCGCCTGACCCGGCGGGCGCGCCGGACGGGCCACCTGACCCGGTGGAGGGGCCGGGCGGGCCGCCTGACCCGGCGGGCGCGCCGGACGGGCCACCTGACCCGGTGGGGGGGCCGGGCGGGCCGTCTGAACTGGCGAGGGGCCTTACGGCATCCTGCGCGGGCGTGTGCCGGCGGGCGCGTCGGCGAGGGGGCGTGGGTGGGGTGAGGGCCGGCCGGGGAAGCGGACTGCCGGTGGGCGCACCGGGGAGAGGCCGCCGGGGGCAGGCCGGGTGGGGTCAGGCCGTGCGTTTGCGGGGGGCCGCCTTCTTCGCGGCCGTCTTCTTCGTCGCCGTCGCCGCCTTGGACGCCGTCGCCTTCTTCGCGGCGGTCTTCCTGGCCGTGCTCTTCGACGCCGTCGGCTTCTTCTCGGCCCGGGCCGTCTTCGCCGTCGACTTCCTCGGCGCCGCCGCGGTCTTCTTCGCCGTCGACGTGGACTTCTTGCCGCCCGTCCCCTTGGGCGCCGTACGGACGGACCTGCGCTGCGCGAGGCGGGTGACCCCGGCCTCCGCGGCCACCTCGCCCCCCTGCTCCTCCTCTTGCTCCTCCCCCGGCCCCCCGGCCCCGCCGTCCGGCTTCTCGCCCCGCGACTCCTTGGCCGCCCGCACGCTCTTCTCCAGGGCCGCCATCAGGTCCAGTACCTTCCCGCTGGACGGCGGAGCCGGCATCTCGCGGGGTGTCTCGCCGGCCGCCTTCGCCGCCACGACCTCCTCCACGGCCTCGCGGTACTCGTCGTGCAGGTCCTCCAGGTCGACCTCCCCGAGGGTGTCCATCAGGGCGTCCGCGAGGTCGAGTTCCTTGTCGCGGACGGTGACCGAGGTCTCCGGCGCCACGCCCTCCGGTGCGCGGACCTCGTCCGGCCAGAGCAGGCCGTGCATGGCGATGGCGTCGCCGACGACGCGCAGCATCCCGAGGCGCTCGCGGCCGCGCAGGGCGTACTTGGCGATGGCCACCTTGTTGCTGCGCTTCAACGCCTCCCTCAGCAGCGTGTACGGCTTCGCCGCGGGGGCGCCGCCCGCCTGGAGGTAGTAGGAGGCGTCCATCTGGAGGGGGTCGATCCGGTCGGCCGGCACGAAGGCCACGATCTCGATCGTCTTCGCGGTGGGGAGCGGCAGGTGGGACAGATCCTCCTCGGTGATCGGGACGATCGTGCCGTCCGCGTCCTCGTACCCCTTGCCGATCTCCGCCGAGCTGACCTCGTGGTCGTCCAGTTCACAGACCTTGCGGTAGCGGATGCGGCCGCCGTCCTCGGTGTGGATCTGGCGGAACGAGATCGAGTGGTTCTCGGTGGCGTTCACCAGCTTGATCGGGATGCTGACGAGACCGAAGGAGATGGCACCGTTCCAGATGGATCTCACGTGCAGCGCCTTTCCGGCCACAGAGTGCGCCATGAGGGTGTTTCATACGTTTTGACATGAGATGAGGCGATAGCCGGTAATTTCGTGTGATTCTCATCGTATGACGCCGATCACTGAGGTGGAGGGGAGACGGCTCGCGCTCAGCAACCTCCAGAAGGTGCTGTATCCGGCGACCGGCTTCACCAAGGGCGAGGTGCTGCACTACTACGCGACCGTCGCCGACGCCCTGCTCCCTCATCTGCGTGACCGGGCGCTGTCCTTCCTGCGCTATCCGGACGGTCCCGACGGCCAGGTCTTCTTCGCCAAGAACGTGCCGCCGGGGACGCCCGAATGGGTCACCACCGCCCGGGTGCCCCGGTCCGACGGGCCCGCCCGGATGGTGGTCGTGCAGGACCTGGCGAGTCTGGTCTGGGCGGCGAACCTCGTCACGGAGTTCCACACGCCCCAGTGGGTCGTCCAGGAGCCCGAGATCGCCGACCGGCTCGTCCTCGACCTCGATCCGGGCGCGCCCGCGACCGTGGTCGAGTGCTGCGAGGTCGCGGTGTGGCTGCGGGAGCGGCTCGCGGCGGACGGGATCGAGGCGTACCCGAAGACCTCCGGCTCGAAGGGGCTGCACCTGCTGGCGGCGGTGCGCGGGGCGTCCTCCGAACGGGTGACGGAGTACGCGAAGCGGCTGGCGGTGGAGGCCGAGGAGGCGATGCCCGGGCTGGTGGTGCACCGGATGACGCGGAGCCTGCGGCCGGGGAAGGTGTTCGTGGACTGGAGCCAGAACGCGGCACGCAAGACGACGGCCGCGCCGTACACGCTGCGGGCGCGGGCCGAGCCGGCGGTGTCGGCGCCCGTCACCTGGGACGAGGTCGCTCGGTGCCGGTCCGCGGACCCGCTCGCCTTCCTGGCCGCGGACATCGCCCCGCGCCTCCAGGACCACGGCGACCTGCTCGCCCCGGTGCTCGACGCGGACCGGGCCGGGTCGGTGCCGTGAGGAAGCACCGGGGGGGCGCCACCGGGCACCAGGAACCGCCGGGGAGCACCCGGGGGCACCAGAGACCGCCGGGGAGCGCCCGGGGGGCACCAGGGACCGCCGGGGAGCGCCCCGAGCGCAGGTCCCCTCTGCCCGGCCTGCGGGCCGACGCCGCTCCTTCCGGGCCGCGCCCTCGGGGGGTGTCCGCCACCCTCCAAGGGCTGGTCCAGGGGCTGTCCGACACCCCTTAGACCCTGGTCCACGTCCCCCGGTCGCGGGCCATCGCGTGCAGCGCCTCCACGTCCGCCGGCTTCAGCACACCGCCGAGCCGGGCCAGCCCGCCGATCTCGCCGTCGCGCAGGACGCGCACCTCACGCGCCGGGACGGTCACCAGGGCGTCCGCCGCGCCGACCAGGACCAGCACGGGCCGGACCTCGGCGGTCAGGGCGTGGGAGGCGCGGTCGGCGTCGGCGCGCACCCGGCGCAGCAGCGGCTGCGGGTCCCGGCGGCCCAGGGCGACCAGCGGGTCGGCGACCCTGACCCGCTGCTTACGGGCGTACAGCGCGTGGATCGCGAAGAGGCCGCCCGGGCCGATGGCCAGGTGGTGCACACGGTCCCCGCCGGGCAGGGGCAGGGAGTGCACCGTGCGCCATCCCGCGCCGTCGAGGCGGTCCAGGGCCTCGCCGACCGTCTGCTCGGCCGCCAGAGCGCGGCGGCGCGGGTCGGCCCGCAGCCGGTGGGCGGGGCCGGGGTCGCGGTCCAGGTCGACCAGCAGAGCCTCACCCGGGCGGTTCGGCGCCAGGTCGTCGTCCGGATGGAGGGAGAGGCGGGCCAGTTCCGCGGGGGTGGGCACCGGGGGCGGGCCCACCGTCACGGGGCCGGTGATGAAGGGACCCAGGACCTCGAGGACGGCCTCCCTGCGGTCGTCCCCGATCAGGTTGATCCTGGCCGCCTCACGGTCGTACCAGGCGATGTTCCTGCCGTCCTTGAGACAGACGTAGAGCCGCTCCTGGCCATGCCGCCAGGCCGGTACGACACGCAGTCCGTTCATGCAGCACCACCCCTATGACCATGGGAACAGGAGGGGCGCCGCGGGGCAAGAAGGCGGTTAGTCCCCGGACGAGTTGGGCAGGGACCGGACAGCGCGTTTGGGGAGGCGCCGTTGCGGACCCGCAGGAAGCAGTCCGACGTACCGGTTCCGGACCGTCCGTGGAGCGAGATCGTGCCCGGCCTGTGGATGGGCGGCCATGAGTTCCGGGGGCGTTCGGGGGCGGTGGAACCCGCCGTGGTGCGGGCCGAGTTCGATCTCGTCCAGACGCTGACCCGCGCCCGTCCGGGGCACGGGCCCGACCCCGGCGTACGGCACCACGTGTGGCCGATTCCGGACGGTCCGCTGGACGGTACGCAGCTGGCCGGGGTGATCCGGCTGGCGCGGGCCGCCGAGGAGGCGATGGACGACGGCCGCACGGTCCTCGTCCGCTGCTACAGCGGCTACAACCGGTCCGGCCTGGTCGTCGCCCACGCGCTGGCCCGCCGGGGCCACTCGGCCGAGGCGGCGATCCGGCTGATACGGTCACGGCGCTCGCCGTGGGCCCTGCACAACGAGCTGTTCGTGGAGTACCTGCGGGCGGGGCTGACGACGGCCAGACTCTTGGAGGAACTGGCCGAATAATCGTTTCACCATGATCCGTCACCATCCGTCACCATCCGTCACCTTCCGCCGCGATCAGAGCCCGGACCTCGTCGGCGCTCACCGGTACGCAAAACGGACTTCCTTACGAATAAGGTGAACGGGTCTGACACCGTCGCGACCCAGAGGAGTCCCAGGAGTCCCCGTGCCCCGCACCCGCCCCGTCCGTCCCACCGGCCCCACCGGCTCCGGCGGCCCCACCGGCGCCCCGCGCCCCTCCGGTCCCGCGAGCCTCTTGAGGGCTGCACGCGTCTCCGGGATCTCGCTCATCGACGCCATGCGCTCTTTCGGGGCGGCGCGCTCGCCCGAGGCGGTGCGTTCTTCCGGGGCCGTGCGCTCCTCCGAGGCGGCCTGCTCCTCCCGGGCGGCGGGCCGTTCGGAGGCGGTGCGCCGCTCGGGGACCGCGGGCCGTTCGGGGACCGCGCGGCGCGGGTCGGCCGCCGTCGGTGTCGTGCTGCTGGCCTCGCTCGCCGTGGGCTGCGGTGACGCCGGTGACCTCCAGGGCGCGGGGGCGACCCCGACCGCCGTCAGCCCGGACAAGCTGTGGCCGGATCTGACGCCCGCGTCCAGTCCCGCCTTCGACATCGGCGAGGTGGACACCGAGGTCGTCAAGGGCATCAAGGTGCCCGGCGGCGGCATCCGCGAGGTGGACCCCGTGGCGGTCGTGCGCGCGGAGATCGCCGCGAACCCGGGCGACTACGGCGCCGGCGCCTACTACGAGACCGCCCGCCGGATGGCCGACTGCGGCAAGAGCGGGGCCGCGGGATCGCGGTGCCCCGTGCTCAAGGCGTACTACCGGGACCTCACCGGCGACGGCCACGACGATCTGACGCTGGGCTTCCGGCAGCTGCCCGGCAACCTGACGGCCGTACGCGTCTACACCGTCCGCAAGGACCGACTCGTGAAGGTCATGGCCTACGAGGACGCCGTGAGCTCGGTCGAGCTGGCCGGGCGGTCCGTGATCATCCGGGCGCCCTCGGAGGTCGCCGGGTACGAGTACCGGCTCCAGTGGACCTGGGACCCGCAGCAGCGGGCGATGCTGCTCACCCACGACGAGATGCTGCGCGCCGGGAACCGCAAGCACGCGCCCCGGCCCCACGTCTCCAAGGGCCCCCACGCCTCCACGAGTCCTCGCCCGGCTTCCTCCAGCCCCGGGCCTTCCCCCACCTCCGCCCCGGATTCCGCTTCCGGCTCCGCGAGCGGCCGATGAGGCTCGCGTTCCCCTCGTGGGCCGGCACGCTCGCCGTGAAGGCCGCCGCGTTCATCACGGTGATGTGCTGCGCGCTGGCCGCCCTGCTCGGCATCCTGGTGCACGTCTCGGTGACGAACCAGACCGTCGGTCAGGCCCGTGACCTCGCGCTGTCCCGGCTGAAGGACGCGACGACCGCCTTCGAGGCCGGTGACACCCCCGGGTGGGGCGCGAGCCTCGACCCGCCGGGCCTGCCGGCGTCGCTGCGGACGCTGGCGCTGTCCGGGGAGCGCGGCACGATGGTCGCCGACCACGAAGGGCGCCCCACGATGTGGGCTGCGGGCCCGGCCGACGGGGGACGCGCCCTCGCCGTCGGCGTCGACTACTCGCAGAGCGCCCGCACGATCGAGGCCCTCGACACCGCGATCCTGTGGTCGTCGGTCCTGGCCATCGGCGCGACGCTGCTGGTCGGCGCGGTCGCGGTGACCCGGGTGACCCGGCGGCTGCACGCCACGGCCCGGGTGGCCCGGCGGATCACCGCCGGCGATCTGGACGCCCGGGTGGACGACTCCCGGGCGAGGGAGCCGGGCCGGCCGCAGGACGAGGTGGGCGCGGTCGCCGTCGCGCTGGACTCCATGGCGTCCTCGCTCCAGGGCAAGCTGCTGAGCGAGCAGCGGTTCACCGCCGACGTGGCGCACGAGCTGCGCACTCCGCTGACCGGGCTGCACGCGGCGGCGGAACTGCTGCCGCCCGGACGGCCGACGGAGCTGGTCAGGGACCGGGTGGCGGCACTGCGCACGCTGACCGAGGACCTGCTGGAGATCTCCCGTCTGGACACCGGACGGGAGCGGCTGGAACTGGACACCGAGGCGCTGGGCGCGCTGGCGCTGCGGGTGGTGCGGGCGGCCGGTGCCCCGGACGCCGAGGGCGCCCCGGCGACCGAGGTGAGGATCGTGCGGGACGCGCGCGTGGAGACCGACCGGCGGCGTCTGGAGCGGGTGCTGGGCAATCTGCTCGCCAACGCGCACCGGCACGGGCGGCCGCCCGTCGTGCTGAGCGTGGACGGTCCGGTGGTGACCGTGCGGGACCACGGGGACGGCTATCCGGACTACCTCCTCACGCACGGGCCGCAGCGGTTCCGCACCGAGGGCGGGGCGAAGGGGCACGGGCTCGGGCTGACGATCGCTGCGGGCCAGGCGGAAGTGCTGGGAGCGCGGCTGACGTTCGCCGACGCGCCGGACGGCGGCGCGGTGGCCACGCTGACGCTCCCTCAGAGCCCGCCCGCCGGGAGCGGCCCTCCCGATGGCGCAGCGTGACGGGCGACCCGCGTGAACCGCTCCTAATGTGGCGATTAGTCAGCTTCACCCTCTTCATGGAGGTATCGCCATGCCCCTGCGTACCGCTCTCACTCGTCTCGCCATAGTCACCGCAGCCGGTGCCCTCACCCTCACCGCGACCGTCACCCCGGTGCTCGCCGACGACTGGGACGGCCAGGACGACGCCGTCAGCAGCCAGGACGACGGCTCGTACGACTGGCAGAACCAGGGCGGCGACGGCCAGAGCGGCACCGCACAACAGCAAGGCCAGACCCAGGGCAACGGCCAGAACCAGGGCCAGGGCCAAGGTCAGACACAGGGCCAGGGCCAGACCCAGGGTCAGGGCCAAGGCCAGACGCAGAGCCAAGGTCAGCCCCAGGGCCAAGGCCGACCCCAAGGCCAGAACCAGAACCAGGGTCAGGGCCAGAACCAGACCCAGGGCCAGGGCCAGGGTCAGGGTCAGAACCAGGCCAACGGTGTCGGTCAGGGTAACCAGAACGCGCCCTGGCAGTCCGGGGGCACCGGCACCTGGCAGAACGGCAACGGCAACGGCAACGGCAACGGCACCAGCACCTGGCAGAACGGTGGCGGTGGCGGTGGCGGCGACAACTGGCAGAACGGCGGCGGCAACCAGGGCGGCCACAACGACGCGCGCCGCTACCGCGGACGCGTCACCGCGGGCGAACTGCTGCTGCGCAGCGCGCCCACCCGCGCCAGCCAGGTGATCCGGGTGGTCCGCCGCGGCCAGATCGTCTCCATCTTCTGCCGGACCCCCGGACAGAAGGTGCAGGGCAACTCCGTGTGGTACCTGCTCACGGACGGCACCTGGGCCTGGGGTTCCGCACGGTACATCCAGACGATCGGGACGACGCCCCGCTGGTGCTGACCCGATACCGACACCGAAGCGTCCGAGGCTCACAAAGAGCCATGTTTAGGTAGGTTCCGGACATGACGAAAGCCGGAGTCGGGGCGAGGGCGGGAGCCGGTGCCACCGTGGCGGCGGCCGACGCCCCCGCCCCCGCGGCGCGTCTCCCCCGGCGCCGCGGCGTCGAACTGTCCCTCATCGTCCTGGCCGTACTGCTCTGCGTCTACGGCTACTGCGCCGTCGGTCTGGCCAAGACCGGCACCGTCCCGCCCGGCGCCGCCGGTTACGGCGCCGGGCTCGGCGTGCTCGCGCTGCTGGCGCACCTCGCGGTGCGGCTGCGCGCCCCGTGCGCCGACCCGCTGCTGCTGCCCATCGCCGTGCTGCTCAACGGGATCGGCCTGGTGCTGATCTACCGCCTCGACCTGGAGACGCCGCACGACCGGGCGGCGCCCACCCAGCTGGTGTGGTCCACGCTGGGCGTGGCGCTGTTCATCCTGGTCGTGGCGGCGCTGCGCGACCATCGCGAGCTCCAGCGGTACGCGTACCTGTGCGTGGTGGCCGCGCTCGCCCTGCTCGCCCTGCCGATCCTCTTCCCCGCCGTGAACGGTGCCCGGATCTGGATCCGGATCGCCGGGTTCTCCATCCAGCCGGGCGAGTTCGCCAAGGTGCTGCTCGCGGTGTTCTTCGCCGCTTACCTGGCGGCCAACCGCACGGCGCTGACGTACGCGGGCCGCAGGTTCTCGCGCTTCGACCGCTTGCAGCTGCCCACCGGGCGGGTGCTGGGTCCCATCGTCACGATCTGGCTGCTCAGCGTCGGCGTGCTGGTCCTGGAGCGGGATCTCGGCACGTCGCTGCTCTTCTTCGGGCTGTTCGTGGTCATGCTCTACGTCGCCACGGGCCGCACCGGCTGGATCGCCGTCGGTCTGCTGCTCGCCTCGCTCGGCGCGGTCGCCGTGGGCCGCCTGGAGCCGCACGTGCACAGCAGGGTCGAGGACTGGCTGCATCCGTTCGCGACGATCGAGGCGGGTCAGGGCGCCAACCAGCTCGCGCAGTCGCTGTTCTCCTTCGCGGCCGGCGGGGTGACCGGCACCGGGCTCGGCCTCGGCCACTCGGTCCTCATCGGCTTCGCCGCGAAGTCGGACTTCATCCTGGCGACGGCGGGCGAGGAGCTGGGGCTCGCGGGCCTGTCGGCGCTCTTCCTCCTGTACGGCCTGCTGGTCGAGCGGGGCTACCGGACGGGGCTGTCCCTGCGCGACCCGTTCGGCCGGCTGCTGGCGACCGGTCTCGCCTCGATCGTGGCGCTCCAGGCGTTCGTGATCGCGGGCGGGGTCACCGGCCTGATCCCGCTGACCGGTATGGCGATGCCGTTCCTCGCGCAGGGCGGTTCCTCGGTCGTCACCAACTGGGCGATCGTGGCGCTTCTGATCCGGGTGAGCCACTCGGCGAGGCGGCCCGGCCGGACACCGTCCGACGCCCCGCGGGACGAGCCGCACGGCACGCCGGGCGACAAGATCTCCGGGAGGTCCGGTTGACCCGGCACATCCGGCACGCCGCCGCGTTCTGCGCCCTGCTGCTGGTGGCGCTCCTGGCCAACGCCCTGCGCGTCCAGGTCGTCCAGTCCGGCACCTACGACGGCAACCCGGCCAACCGGCGTGACGCCATCGCCCGTTACGCCCAGCCGCGCGGTGACATCCTGGTCGGCGGGGTTCCCGTGACCGGCTCCCGGGACACCGGCGAGCAGCTGCGCTACGAACGCACCTACCGCGACGGGCCGTTGTACGCGCCGGTGACCGGCTTCGCCTCCCAGGTGTACGGGACGACGTTCCTGGAGCACGCCGGGGACGACGTGCTGTCAGGGGCGGATCCGCTGCTCTCGGCGTTCCCGCTGTGGAACGACGTGACCCGCGGCCGGCCCCCCGGCGGCAACCTGGTGACGACCCTGAACCCCGCGGCCCAGCGCGCCGCCTACGAAGGGCTGGACGGGCGCAAGGGCGCCGTCGCGGCGATCGAACCGTCGACGGGACGGGTGCTGGCGCTGGTGTCCAGTCCCTCGTACGACCCTGCGGTGCTGTCCGGGAACGACGCGGGGGCCGCGCGGGCCTGGGCGCGGCTCAACGGCGACCCCGACCGGCCGATGCTCAACCGGGCGGTGCGGCAGACGTATCCGCCCGGGTCGACGTTCAAGGTGGTCACCGCGGCGGCGGCACTGGACGCGGGTGTCGTCACCGACCTCGACGCGGCCACCCGCTCCCCCGATCCCTACCGGCTGCCCGGGACGACGACACGGCTGACGAACGAGGGCGAGGGCTGCGAGGACGCTCCGCTGCGGGACGCCTTCGAGTGGTCGTGCAACACGGTGTTCGCGAAGCTCGGGGTGGACACGGGGCTGGCGCGGATGACCCGGACCGCGCAGGCGTTCGGTTTCAACGACACGGACGTGCGGATCCCGTTCGCCGTCGCGCCGAGCACCTTCGACACCTCGCTCGACCGGGCCCAGCTGGCGCTGTCCTCGATCGGCCAGTTCAACACGCGGGCGACCCCGCTCCAGATGGCGATGGTGTCGGCGGCCGTGGCCGACGGGGGGCAGGTGCGGACGCCGTACCTGGTGGAGCGGACGACGCGGCAGGGCGGCGCCACTGTGGCCACGGCGGGTTCACGGCCGTCGCGCCAGGCGATGTACCCCTCGACGGCGCGGCGGATGCGGGAGCTGATGGAGGGCGTGGTGCGGGAGGGCACCGGCACGAACGCGGCGATCCCCGGCGCGGTCGTCGGCGGCAAGACCGGCACCGCCCAGCACGGCGTCGGCAACGCCGGCATCCCGTACGCCTGGTTCGTCTCCTGGGCGCGCGGCGAGCGGGACGTGGAGCCCAGGGTCGCGGTCGCGGTGGTGGTGGAGGACGGGTCGGCGCGCCGCGGGGACATCACCGGTGGCGGCATGGCGGCGCCGATCGCGCGTGCCGTGATGGAGGCGGTGCTCGGCTCGTGAGACCGCCGGCCGGTCCCGTCGGTGCGGCGGGATGTGCCGGTTCGTCCCGGCGCCGGCCCTTCGCCGCGGGGAACGGGGCGGATTGCTGCCGCGCGAGGGATTGACGGCCTTGCTGACAAGCAGTCTCATAAGGGCATGACGACCCTCACCGATGCCGACGCGCTGGACGGCCTGCGGGACGCGCTGGGCGCGCTCAAGGACCGGGAGCAGGTGGCCGAGCGGCTCCTCGCGTCCTCCGCCAAGCACTCCTTCGACCCGGACAAGGAGCTGGACTGGGACGCCCCCTTCGAGGAGGGCAAGTGGTTCTGGCCGCCGGAGCTGGTGTCCCTGTACGACACGCCGATGTGGCGGCGGATGAGCGAGGAGCAGCGCATCCTGCTGTCCCAGCACGAGGCCGCGGCCCTCGCCTCGCTCGGCATCTGGTTCGAGATCATCCTCATGCAGCTGCTCGTCCGGCACATCTACGACAAGGCCGCGACGAGCGCGCACGTGCGGTACGCGCTGACCGAGATCGAGGACGAGTGCCGGCACTCGAGGATGTTCGCCCGGCTGATCACTCAGGGCGGGACGCCCTGGTACCCGGTGAGCCGCGCCCACCAGCACCTGGGGCGCCTGTTCAAGACGATCTCCACGACCCCCGGCTCGTTCACCGCGACGCTGCTCGGCGAGGAGGTCCTCGACTGGATGCAGCGGCTGACCTTCCCCGACGAGCGGGTGCAGCCGCTGGTGCGGGGCGTCACCCGCATCCACGTCGTGGAGGAGGCCCGGCACGTGCGCTACGCCCGTGAGGAGCTGCGCCGCCAGATGGTGACGGCGCCGCGGTGGTCGCAGGAGTTCACCCGGGTCACGTCCGGCGAGTTCGCGCGGGTCTTCTCGGTGGCGTTCGTGAATCCGGACGTCTACACGAACGTGGGACTGGACAAGCGCGAGGCCATGTCGCAGGTACGGGCCAGCGGGCACCGGCGGGAGGTCATGCAGACCGGCTCGAAGCGGCTGACCGACTTCCTCGACGACATCGGCGTGCTGCGGGGCGTCGGGCGGCGGCTGTGGCGGTCGTCCGGGCTGCTGGCCTGAGCGGACGGCGGGCACGGGGCGGGGGCGGGCGATTACGCTGCACGTCATGACCCCCGCCGCCCCCGCGTACCGCCGTCTCAGTGTCGAGGAACGCCGCAGCCAGCTGCTCGAGGCCGCGCTGTCGCTCTTCGCGCACCGCGTCCCCGAGGACGTCTCGCTGGACGACGTGGCGGAGGCCGCCGGGGTCTCCCGGCCGCTCGTCTACCGGTACTTCCCCGGCGGCAAGCAGCAGCTCTACGAGGCCGCCCTGCGGTCCGCCGCCGAGGAGCTGCGCCACTGCTTCGACGAGCCGCAGGACGGCCCGCTGCTCCCCCGTCTCGCCCGCGTCCTGGACCGCTACCTGACCTTCGTCGGCCGCCACGACGCCGGTTTCAGCGCCCTGCTCCAGGGCGGCAGCGTCGTCGAGACCTCGCGGACGACGGCCATCGTGGACGGTGTGCGACGGGCCGCCGCCGAGGCCATCTACAGCCACCTCGGGCTCCCCGAGCCCGGGCCCCGGCTGCGGATGACCGTACGGATGTGGATCACCGCGGTCGAGGCGGCCTCCCTGATCTGGCTCGACGAGGACAAGCAGCCGCCCGCGGACGAGCTGCGCGACTGGCTGGTCGACCAGTTCGTCGCCGTCCTGTCGGTGACGGCGGCGCGGGACGCACAGACCGCCGATCTGGTCCGGCGCGCGCTGAGCGCGCAGACCTGATCGACACTGGTGCGGTGAAGAGCGAAGACACCCCCTTCGAGGGCGGCCCCATGGACGGCCGGGTCCTGCCCGTGCTGCTGGGCCCCACCGGGCACCCGCCGAAGACGTACCGCATCCCCGTCCCCGCCGCGGCCGGCGGCCCGCCGACCGTGCTGGTCTACCGGCGTGTGCCCCGCGGCCACGGCAAACGGCTCGGACTGCCCCAGGGCTGGAAGTACGAGTTCGCCGCCGAGGGCGACAAGGGGGCGGGCGGGCTCGGCGGCCCGAGGGGACTGCGCTGGCCGTGGTCGAAACCCCGCACCGGACCGGACGCCACGCCCGACGCCACGCCGGACGGCCGACGGGATGACGCCGACGAGTGACCCGGTTGCGCCGAACCGCGCACCTCCGGCGCGCGGGCCGGGCGCCCACCCCCGATGCTCGCCGTAGGGGGCGGAGGGGCCGCCCCCGGCGGAGGTGATGGCGTGTCAGGAAGGTTGCTGCGACTGGCCTGTACGGTCTCCACGGCGACGCTCGCCGCGCAGGCCGCCCTGGTCCCCGCGCTCGCCGTGGCCGTACCCGAGCACCGGGTGCCGGGCGGGCGCACCGTCACCGCACCGGCCGGGGCCAGGCCGCCGGCCGTCCTCCCGCCCCCGGCGCCGGGCCGGACACCGGCCGCCGCCCGGCGGGTCCCCGGGCCGGACGCACCGCCGACGGCCGGGACGGCCACCCCGGCCGGTCCCGCGGCTCCCGCCGCTCCCGCCGCCTCCCCCGGCCCGGACGCCACCGGCACCCCGCGGGACACCGAGCCCACGGACGGCGGCCCTTCGGACGATGCGTCCCCGGAGAGCGAAACACCGGACGGCGGCCCCCCGGACGGCGAGGAGCGGACCGTGGCCGAGCTGCTGACGGAGCTTCAGCGGCTGTACCGGGAAGCCGAGAAGGCCACCGAGGCGTTCAACTCCACCGAGGAACAGCTGAAGCGGCGGCGGGCGGAGACCGGGCGGCTGGACGCCGACCTGGTGAAGGCCCGGCTCTCCCTGAACGCGAGCCGGGGCGCCGCCGGACGGCTCGCCCGCCAGCAGTACCAGGGCAGCACGGAGATCTCCTCGTACGTACGGCTGCTGCTGGCCCGCGATCCGCAGCACGCCCTGGACGAGGGCCATCTGCTCGGCCGGCTGGCGCGCGAGCGGGCCGGCACGCTCGGGCGGCTGACCAGCGGCGAACACAAGGCCGACGGCCTGGCGCGCAAGGCCCGCGCCGCCCTCGACGGACAGCTCACCCTCATGGAGCGCCGGAAGAAGGAACGCGACGACGTGCGCCGGCGCCTCGACGACGTGGAGGAACTCCTCGCCTCCCTCACCGCGGAGCAGCTCACCGCCCTGGCCGCGCTGGAGAAGGACGGGGCGGACCGGGCCCAGCAGGCGCTCGTGGCGTCCGGCGCGCTCGGTGACGACGGCAAGCCGTCGAAGGGGGGCGAGAAGGCCGTGCGCTACGCCGTGCGGCAGCTCGGGAAGCCGTACGCGTGGGGTGCGCAGGGCCCGGGATCGTACGACTGCTCCGGGCTGACCTCCCGGGCCTGGGGCGACGCCGGGACACCCATCCCCCGGACCAGCCAGGAGCAGTGGGCGCGGCTGCGGAGGATCCCGCTGAAGGAGCTGCGCCCCGGTGACCTGGTGATCTACTTCCCCGACGCCACCCATGTCGCGCTGTACATCGGCGGGGGCAAGGTGGTCCAGGCGCCCAGGACCGGCGAACAGGTCAAGATCACCGGCATCGCCGCCCAGCCGGTGCTCGGCGCCGTACGCCCGGACGCGCCCCCCGTCCGCTCACCCGCCCGGACCCCCGCCGGGTCCGCCGCTCAGACCCCGGAGACGGACCCCAGGTAGGCGGCCGTCTTCTCCGGGTCGTAGAAGAAGTTCTCGAAGTCGGCCGGGTTGTCGAACGCGTTGGCGAAGCGGTCGGCCACCGGGGGCAGCTGGCCGGCCGCGCCCAGCAGGTTGACGATGTGCTCCGGCGGCGGGGCGAGCATCGCGTTGGTCCACTTGGTGACGTGCTGCGCGGTGTCCCAGTACCGGTCGAAGGTGGCCCGCATCCAGTCCTCGTCGAACTCCTTCTCCCCGTGCTCGAGGATGGCGGAGAGGTACGCGGCCGCGCACTTGGACGCCGAGTTGGAGCCCTGGCCGGTGATCGGGTCGTTGGCGACCACGACGTCCGCGACGCCGAGCACCAGCCCGCCGCCGGGGAGGCGGCCGACGGGGTTGCGGACGGTGGGCGCGTAGCGGCCCGCCAGGGTGCCGCCGGCGTCGGTCAGTTCGACCCGGGTGGCCCGCGCGTACTCCCAGGGCGTGAACTTCTCCATGAGCTCCAGCGTCAGGGAGAGGTGCTCCGCGGGGTCCTTGACACCCTTGAAGACGTCCAGCGGGCCGCCGGGTATGCCCTCCCAGAACAGGATGTCCGCCCGGCCCGAGGTGGTGAGCGTCGGCATGACGAACAGTTCGCCGACACCGGGCACCAGGTTGCAGCGGACCGCGTCCACGTCCGGGTGCTCCGGGCGCGGGCCGAGGCCGTGGACGTAGGCGACGGCGAGGGCGCGCTGCGGTTCGCCGTAGGGGGAACGCTCCGCGTCCCGGGCGAACATCTGGACGAGCTCGCCCTTGCCCGCCGAGACCAGGACCAGGTCGTAGGCGCGGGAGAAGTAGTCGAGGTCGGAGACCGCCGCTCCGTGGATCACCAGCTGACCGCCGCGCTGGGCGAACGTCTCCATCCAGCCGGCCATCTTCACCCGCTGGTCGACGGACTGCGCGTACCCGTCGAGCCTGCCCAGCCAGTCGATCGCGCGCTGCGTGGGACCGGGGTCGTGCGAGCCCGGGGCCGCCACCGAGACGCCGAGCCCCTCGATCTTCGGGGCCTGCTGCTCCCAGAAGTTCAGCTGGAGGTCGCGCTCGTGCCCGAGGGCCGTGTCGAACATGCACTGCGTCGACATGACCCGGCCGGAGCGGATCTCGTCCGCCGTCCGGTTCGACATCAGGGTGACCTCGTACCCGCGCGACTGGAGGCCGAGGGCGAGCTGGAGACCGGACTGACCGGCTCCGACGACGAGTATCTTCCGCATGGGGGGACTCTCCTTGAGGGCCTTACTCGGGGGTTTCGTCGAGCGCGTGGCCCACCAGGGCCAGGAGGGTCTCGATCACCGAGATCCGGCGCCGCGCATCCATGATCATGACAGGTATGTGCGCGGGGATCGTCAGCGCCTCCCGCACGTCCGCCGGCTCGAACAGCTCGCTGTCGTCGAAGTGGTTGACGGCGACGACGTACGGCAGTCCGCAGCTCTCGAAGTAGTCCAGCGCGGGGAAGCAGTCCTTCAGACGGCGGGTGTCGGCCAGCACGACCGCGCCTATCGCGCCGCGCACCAGGTCGTCCCACATGAACCAGAACCGCTGCTGTCCCGGCGTGCCGAACAGGTAGAGCACCAGGTCGTCGTCGAGGGTCAGCCGGCCGTAGTCCATGGCGACCGTGGTGGTGACCTTCTCCGGGGTGCCGGTCAGGTCGTCGGTCTCCTCGCTGGCCTCGGTCATCAGCGCCTCCGTCTGGAGGGGCTCGATCTCCGAGACGGTGCCCACGAGGGTGGTCTTGCCGACGCCGAACCCGCCCGCCACCACGATCTTCGTGGCGATGGGGGCACGGGTGCGGTCCGTCTGCCACGGCTGGAGGGGTTCGTCGGGCTCGGTCCCGGGGCCGACGAGGGGAGCGACGCCAAAGGAGGAGGCGGCGTCAGAGACGACGGAGTCCACTCAGCACCCTTTCCAGCAGAGCGCGGTCGGGACGGCCCGTACCGTGAGCGGTACCGGTGCCGTACACACGGATCTTTCCCTGGTCGGCGAGGTCGCTGAGGAGCACCCGGACCACGCCGAGCGGCATCTTCAGCAGCGCGGCGATCTCGGCCACCGTGCGCATCCGGCGGCACAGTTCGACGATGGCCCGCAGCTCGGGCATGACCGTCGACTTGAGCGAGCCGTTGGTCAGCTCCTTGCGCTCCTCTGGAGCGTCCAGGGCCGCAACGAAGGTCTCGACCAGCAGGACGTGACCGAAGCGGGTGCGGCCGCCGGTGAGCGAATAGGGGCGCACCCGGGCCGGTTTGCGGTCGCCGCCGCGGACGGGGAGCTGCTGCCTGCCGCCCTGCGGCGGCTGCGGGAAGGCGCTCATCGCACGCCTCCCGCCGTCGCGGACTCCAGTGACTGCCGCAGCTCGCTGCGCAGTTCGGGCGTCAGGACGTGGCCGGCGCGGCCCACGAACAACGCCATGTGGTAGGCCACCACGCTCATGTCGCAGTCCGCGGAGCCGTGCACGCCGAGGAGCGAGCCGTCGCTGATCGACATGACGAAGAGGCTGCCCTCGTCCATGGCGATCATGGTGTGCTTCACCCCGCCGAACGCCATGAGCTTGGCGGCCCCGATGGTGAGGCTGCCGATGCCGGAGACGATGGTGGCGAGATCGGCGGAGGAGCCGCGCGGGCCGGAGACCTTGGCCTCGCGGGCCTCGCGGGCCTGGACGTTGCGCGTGGCGTCCGAGGACAGCAGGAGCAGGCCGTCCGAGGACACGACGGCGACGGACTGGATGCCGGGGACCTCCTCCACGAGGTTGGTCAACAGCCAGTGCAGGTTACGGGCTTCACTGCTCAGTCCGAAGGTACTGGGCGCGGTCAACTGCTTGCCTCCTCGACTGTGCCCCCCGTGTCTTCTTCGGCGTGTGCGGGTACTTCTTGAGCCGTGCGGCGGCTGTCACGCGCCGCGTCGGGGGACGGGACCCGGTTCTGGCCCGTCCGTTCGGCGATCTCCGCCTCCACGTCGCGGTACCCCGCCTCCGCCCCCCGGCGGAAACCGCCCAGCCGGCGGCGGAGGGCGTCCGCGTCGACGGATCCGGTCCGCTGCCGCGGGGCCTGGGTGGGTGCGGTGATCCTGGGGGTGCGCTTGGGGAGACCCTTGTCGGTGACGAGCTCTTCCGGGGCGTCCGGCGTCCGCGCGTGCTCCGCCTCCGGCGCGGCCTGCGCGTCCGCGCCCCGGATTCCTTCCCCGGCGGGTCCGCGGCCGGGTGCGGGCGGGTCCTGCGGTCCGCGGTGGGTCGCCCCGTCCCCGTCGGGGGCGGCGGACTCCGGGCCGGGGCCGTCGGCGGCGTCCCGGTCCTTCGCCGCTGCTGCCTCCTCGCCCTGCGGGCTCGGCAGCAGCAGCTCCATGGTCGTCTCGGCCGGTGTCTCCGCCGGCGCCCGGGTCGGGCCCGCGGCGCTCCGCCGCGAGAGCTGCGCCGGGACCTTCGGGGAGCGTGCCGCCCCTTCCTCCGGGGCCTGCGAAGCCGTCCCGTCCGGGGTCTCCGCCGGGGACGGGACCGGCGTGTCCGGCGACTCCTGCGCGGGTCCGGCCGCCGTGTCGGGCGCGGGCCGGGGCGGGGCCTCGGCCGAGGCGTCCGCGGTGGTGTCCCGGGAGCCGGCCGGGGTTTCCTCCGGCGCCGGGTGCGGGGTGTCGGTGGCCTGCGGTGCGGCGCCGGCCGGGGAGTGCGCCGGTGCGTCCGGGACGGGGCCGGAGTCGCGTACGGCCCGCTCCGCCAGGGCGACCAGCGGATCCGCGGGGTCGGTACGGCCCGGCAGGACGTTGGAGTTGGCCTCCGCGTCCGCGCCCGGCAGCGAGAAGGCGTGCGCGGCCGCGGACGCCGTGCCGGTCACCGGGATCGCGGCGGCCGGGGCCGCCGACAGCAGCGCCGCCGGGAGGACGACGACCGCCGCCACCCCGCCCTGCTTCTGCTCGCGCAGCCGTACCCGCACGCCGTGCCGGTGCGCGAGCCGGGCCACCACGTACAGGCCGAGGCCGAGGCCCTCCTCGCCCTCCTGGTCGTAGGGCGTCTCCGGGTCGAACTCGGCGAGGCGGGCGTTGAGGCGGCTCATCCGCTCCTCGGCCACGCCGATGCCCTCGTCCTGGACGGAGAGCATGACCTCGCCGTTCTCCAGGAGCCAGCCGGAGACCTCGACGGGCAGGTCCGGCGGGGAGAACGAGGTGGCGTTCTCCATGAGTTCGGCGAGCAGGTGGGAGAGGTCGTCCGCGGCGAAGCCCACCACGTGCGCGTGGGGCGGGAGCGCGGAGATGCGCACGCGCTCGTAGCGCTCGATCTCGCTGACCGCCGCGCGGACCACGTCCACCAGCGGGATGGGTCCCGCGTGCTGCTGGACGTGTTCCGTGCCGGCGAGGACCAGCAGGTTCTCGCTGTGCCGGCGCATGACCGTGGCGAAGTGGTCGAGCTTGAAGAGCGTGGCCAGCCGGTCCGGGTCCTGCTCGCGTTCCTCCAGGCTCTCGATGACGGCCAGCTGCCGTTCGACGAGACCGAGGGTGCGCAGCGCCAGGCTGACGAACGTGCCGCTGATGCTGTCCCGCAGGCCGTCCAGCTGGGCCGCGGACCCGTCGAGCGCGGCGCGCAGTTCCTCGCGCGCGTCGGCCATCCGCTGCCGCTGTCCGACGAGGTGCTTGCGGTCGGACTCCAGGGTGCCGACCCGCTCGTGCAGCGCGACGGCGTGCTGGTGCAGGGCGTTGACGGAGCGGACGACCTGGGCGAACTCGTCGTTGCGGCCGGTGAACCGGACCGGCTCCTGCGCCGCGGGGTCCTCGGCCTCCGCGAGCCTCGCCGAGCCGCGGCGGAGCACGGACAGCGGCCTGGTGAGGCTGCGCGCCGAACCGGTGGCGACGACGACCGCCAGCAGCATCAGGGCCCCGAGCAGGGTGACGCGCAGTTCGAGGTCGGTGACGTCGTCGTCGCGCAGCGCGGCGAGGTCCTGGCCGCGCTTGCCGTACAGGGAGGACTCGACCCCGCGCATCAGGTCGACCCGGGCGGAGAGCGCGGCGTCGAGTTTCTTGACGCCGGTGCCGAGTTCGCGGTCGCTGAGTTCCGGCTGGTCGGTGAGGGAGGCGAGGTAGGCCTCGGCGGTGTCGGCGTCGCCGCCGGTGACCGTGGAGTCGTACGTGGCCACCGCGTCCTGCGGCGCGCCCTCCCGGAAGTCCGCGAGGGCCGCGTCGGAGCGCACCCGGGCCTGCTGGGCGGCGGCGGTGAGGGCGTCGCGCTGCTTGGCGTCGGCGGCGGAGGAGACCTTCTCGGTGGTCGTGCGGCCGCTCACCGGGTCGTACGAGCTCTCCTCGCGCGTCGGCACGTTCAGCGCCGCGAGGAGCAGCCCGCGGGTCGCGGAGGCCTGCTGGACGGCGGTGTCGAGCTCGGCGAGGGCGTAGGCGCCGGATCCGGCGCGCGGCGGCATCTGTTCCGCCAGCCGGTCGACGAGGGTGTGCAGCGCGGCGATGGCCTTGGAGTACGCCTGGTGCGCCTCGAGCGCGGTGTCCTTGCCGGTGAGCGCGGACTGCCGTACGGACGGCACGGCCGCGAGGGCCTCGCGCAGCGCGAGGGACACCTCGGTGTCGGCCGTCAGTTCGCGGGTCTGCCGGTCCACCCGGGCGCTGCCCTCGGTGGAGGGCGCCCGTGTCTTCACCCGGCCGGCCGCCACGTAGGCGGTCACCTCGTCGCGTTCGTCCGCGAGGGACTGGGCGAGGGCGAGGGCGTCCTGGGACTGTTCGGCCAGGGTGACCAGGTCCTGGGAGTCCTTCAGCTGCCCGGAGGCGGCGAGGACGGAGGGGGCGCCCGCCCCGGCGACGGCGGCGGCCACGACGGCCACCGCGACGATCAGCCGGTTGCGTACATGGGTCGGGCGGCCCTTGCCGACAGGGGTGTGCTGCGCGCCCCCTTCGGAGGCCGTCTGCCTGCCCGTACGCCGAGGCCGCGTCTTCTGCACCGGTGCTCGCATTCCTGACTCGTGTGCCATGGGCCGGATATGACGCTCCGTCAACTGGTGCGTACGTCCGGTACGGTTCCCGACCCTCCCAGTGCCGGTGGGCAGGGGCCGCGCATCGCTTGCCCCGCCACCCGAAGGAGTGAACATCGGAGGGGAGCGGGCGGGCAAGTTCCTCTGGCGTGTGCAGCCGCCTTGCGCGGCAGGCCGGTTGGACGTGGGCGGCGCGCTTTGACAGTATTCGCCGCCACGCCTTCCCGGACTGCTTCATTCCCGCCCAAACCAGGCGTCTGACCTGCGGCTGTACGGGAGTTCGGGGGGCGATGCCAGCCTTTCGCGAAGGTCGTGAAGGGGTCGTGCAGACTGGCGTGATGCGTACGGAACTTGTGTCGGAGGCCGGCGATCCGGCCCGCCCCAACGAGGACTTCGCGAGCATCGGACTTCCCGCCTCCGGACAGGGCGGTTCGCTCGTCCTCCTGGACGGGGTGACACCACCGCCGGACGGCGCGGGCTGTCTGCATTCGGTCCCCTGGTTCACGGCACGCCTGGGCGGCGCCCTGACCGAACTGACCGTTTCACTCCCGGATGTTCCGCTGGCCGAGGCGCTCGCCCTGGCCATCACGCGCACCGCCGGCGCCCACCGGGAATCCTGTGACCTTTCTCACCCGCGCACCCCGCAGGCCACCGTGGCGCTCGCGCGCTGGTCGCCGCGGACCGTCGAGTGCCTGGTCCTGTGCGACGCGACGCTGCTGCTGACGGCGCCGGACGGCACGGTGACCCCGGTCCGCGACGACCGGCTGGCCCGTCTGCCGCGTGCCCTGCTGCGCAGCGCCGAGACCGTCGACGGCACGCTCCGCAACCGGGAGGGCGGGTTCTTCACGGCCGCGGCCGACCCCGCGGTGGCCGCCCGCGCCGTCACCGTGAGCGTGCCGCGCGAGGAGGTCGGCTCGCTGGCCGGCCTCTCGGACGGGGCCGCCCGCTGGACGGAGCTGTTCCGGCAGGGCGACTGGACGGCCCTGTCCGCCCTGGTCGGCCGGGAGGGGGCGGGGGCGCTGGTCCGGCGGGTACGGGACCTGGAACGGGCGGACGACCGGGCGGGACGCCCCCTGCTGGGCCGCGCGAAGACCCACGACGACGCGACGGTGGTCTGCGTGGACCTCTGACGGACGGCGGCGGAGGTGAGCGTGTGCCGTCCGGCCCTGCGGGGGCGGTGGGTCACTTCTCCATGCCGCGGTTCAGCTGGCCCAGCAACCGGGCCAGCTCCGCGACCTCCCTGCGGTCCCAGTCGGAGAAGTGGCTGACGTACCGCTCGCGGCGGGCCTCGCGGACCCGGCTCACCCGGGTGCGGCCCTCCTCGGTGAGGTCGACCAGCCAGGCGCGTCCGTCCGCCGGGTCGGGCTCGCGGGCGACCAGGCCGAGCTGCTCCAGGGCGCGCAGCTGCCGGGACATGGTGGCCTTGCCGACGCCGATGTAGCCGGCCAGCTCGGTGGCGCGCTGGCGGCCGCATTCCTCGAGCCGGACGAGGAGGCCGTACGCGGCGGACTCCAGGTCCGGGTGGACCTCGCGGGCCATCTCCCCCTGGTTGGAGCGGGCGCGGCGCAGCAGCACCGTGAGCTCCCGCTCCAGCGACAGGAACTCCCGGTCGCCCTGCTCCACCCCACGCGACGGCGTCCCGCCGCCTGTGTCCTCGTGCACGTCAGCACCCCTGATCTCGCCGGTCGCTGCCATCGGTGCAGCTCCTCAGTATTTCGCAGGCCGAGGCAGGCGGCCGGTCCCGGGGCCGCGCGCCGGGCACGGGGAAGGCCCGGGTCTCCGTCACAGGACCCGGGCCCTCCCCGTCCGGTCACCGCGGACGGCGCCCCCGCGGGAGCGCGCTCGTCACGCCGCGACCGGAACCTCCGGCGCCGCTCCGCTCGCGGCGGGCGCGAGCGCCAGTTCCAGGACCTGGCGGACGTCGGTGACGGCGTGGACGTCCAGCTTGTCCAGCACCTCCGCCGGGACGTCGTCCAGGTCGGGCTCGTTGCGCTTGGGGATGATCACGGTGGTGACACCCGCCCGGTGCGCGGCGAGCAGCTTCTGCTTCACCCCGCCGATCGGCAGGACGCGCCCGGTCAGCGAGACCTCGCCGGTCATCGCCACGTCCGTGCGCACGAGCCGCCCGGAGAGCAGGGACGCGAGGGCCGTCGTCATGGTGACGCCGGCGCTCGGGCCGTCCTTGGGGACCGCGCCCGCGGGGAAGTGGATGTGCACGCCCCGGTCCTTCAGATCGCCCACCGGCAGTTCCAGTTCGGCGCCGTGGCTGCGCAGGAAGCTGAGCGCGATCTGCGCCGACTCCTTCATCACGTCGCCGAGCTGACCGGTGAGGGTCAGGCCCGCCGCGCCCGTCTCCGGGTCGGCCAGCGACGCCTCGACGTAGAGGACGTCGCCCCCGGCGCCGGTGACCGCGAGTCCGGTCGCGACACCGGGCACGGCGGTCCGCCGCTCGGCCGGGTCCTGGGCGGACTCGGGCACGTGGTGCGGGCGGCCGATCAGTGCGCGCAGGTCCCCGTCCCCGATGGTGAACGGCAGTTCCCGCTCGCCCAGTTCGTGCTGGGCCGCGACCTTGCGCAGCAGCCGCGCGAGGGACCGCTCCAGGGTGCGCACCCCCGCCTCGCGGGTGTACTCACCGGCGAGCTTGCGCAGCGCGCTCTCGTCGAGGGTCACCTCGTCCTGGTCGAGGCCCGCCCGCTCCAGCTGGCGCGGGAGCAGGTGGTCGCGGGCGATGACGACCTTCTCGTCCTCGGTGTAGCCGTCGAGGCGGACCAGCTCCATACGGTCGAGCAGGGCCTCCGGGATGGCTTCGAGCACATTGGCGGTGGCGAGGAACACCACGTCCGACAGGTCGAGCTCGACCTCCAGGTAGTGGTCGCGGAACGTGTGGTTCTGCGCCGGGTCCAGCACCTCCAGGAGGGCGGCCGCCGGGTCGCCCCGGAAGTCGGACCCCACCTTGTCGATCTCGTCGAGCAGCACCACCGGGTTCAGCGACCCGGCCTCCTTGATCGCCCGCACGATCCGGCCGGGCAGCGCGCCGACGTAGGTGCGGCGATGGCCGCGGATCTCGGCCTCGTCGCGGACGCCGCCGAGGGCGACCCGGACGAACTTGCGGCCCATGGCGTGCGCGACGCTCTCGCCCAGACTGGTCTTTCCGACACCGGGGGGCCCTACCAGGGCGAGCACGGCACCGCCGCGCCGCCCGCCCACGACGCCCAGGCCGCGCTCGCCGCGCCGCTTGCGCACCGCGAGGTACTCCGTGATCCGCTCCTTCACGTCGTCCAGCCCCGCGTGCTCGGCGTCGAGGACGCCGCGGGCGCCCTGGATGTCGTAGCTGTCCTGCGTGCGCTCGTTCCACGGCAGTTCGAGGACGGTGTCCAGCCAGGTGCGGATCCAGGAGCCCTCTGGCGACTGGTCGCTGGAGCGCTCGAGCTTGTCGACCTCCTTGAGGGCGGCCTCGCGGACCTTCTCGGGCAGGTCGGCGGCCTCGACGCGGGCTCGGTAGTCGTCGGACTCCTCGCCCTCCTGTTCGCCGTTGAGCTCGCGCAGCTCCTTGCGCACGGCCTCCAGCTGGCGGCGCAGCAGGAACTCGCGCTGCTGCTTGTCGACGCCCTCCTGGACGTCCTTGGCGATGGTCTCGGCCACGTCCTGCTCGGCGAGGTGGTCGCGCAGCTGCTGGGTGGCGAGCTTCAGCCGGGCCACCGGGTCGGTGGTCTCCAGGAGCTCCACCTTCTGTTCGGTGGTCAGGAACGGCGAGTAGCCGGAGTTGTCGGCGAGCGCGGAGACGTCGTCGATGGCCTGGACGCGGTCGACGACCTGCCAGGCGCCGCGCTTGCGCAGCCAGGCGGTGGCGAGGGCCTTGTACTCCTTCACGAGGTCGCCGACCTGACCGGGCAGCGGCTCGGGAACGGTCTGGTCGACCCGGGTCCCCTCGACCCACAGGGCCGCACCCGGCCCGGTGGTGCCGGCCCCGATCCGTACGCGGCCGCGGCCGCGGATCAGCGCGCCCGGGTCGCCGTCGGCCAGCCGGCCGACCTGTTCGACGGTGCCGAGCACACCGGTGCTCGCGTACGTCCCGTCGATGCGCGGCACCAGCAGCACGCGGGGCTTGCCCGGTTCCGACCGGGCGGCGGCCTGGGCCGCCTCGACGGCGGCCCGCACGTCGGCGTCGTTGAGGTCCAGCGGAACCACCATGCCGGGGAGCACGACCTCGTCGTCGAGAGGCAGTACGGGCAGAGTGAGCGGAGCGGACGTCGATGCCATGATCTCCCCTTCGGCAGTCAAGTTGAGCTATGCCGACTCAATGCACATGAGCCCCCGGATGTTCCCCGGAGGCCGTCGCGTTCGCTGTGGGCGATCACGCCTGCCGCCCGGACGGCCTCCCGGCATACGGTCGGAAGTAATAGACGCCGCATACTTAAGGCTATTACCAGGGGGTCGGTATGGACCGCTTCGTCCGTGCTTGGGTGGACGGCTGGGTCGTCTCGCGCGGGGCGGCACCGCCCGTCGCCCGGCCCTGGGGCTGGACCATCGACGTGGGAACGGGGACCCGGCACGCCACCCGGCACGTCCTCGGCGCGACGAACGACGCGGTGACCGAGTCGGCCGTGCGGACGGTGGCGGGCGCGGTCACCGGGGCCGGCGTGTGGCTGAAGGCGTTCGCCGACCCGTCCGTGGTCGGCCCCTGGCTGGGGCCCGGCTGGTGGATCGACCCCGAACCCGGCTCCCTGATGACGGCCCCGCTCACAGCCGTCCCGCCCGGCTCGGCACCCGCGGGGTACCGGACCCGCACCTGGTCGCGCGGCGGCGTGATCCGCACCATGATCGCCGCACCCGACGGCTCCCTGGCGGCGCGCGGGCAGATCGCCCCGACCGGCGCCACGGCCGTCGTGGACCAGATCGAGACCTCCCCGCACCACCGCCGCCGCGGACTCGGCGCCCTCGTCATGCGCACCCTCCAGCACGCGGCGGCCGGCCAGGGCGCCCGCACCGGCGTGCTGGGCGCGACCCCGCAGGGGCGGGCACTGTACGAGTCCCTGGGGTGGCGCGTCGAGTCCTCGCTCACCAGCGCCGAGTTCACGGGGGACGCGCGGGCATGACGTCCGGCGGCCCGGGGGGCGCACCCTCCGGCACCGCACGACGGGGCACGCCCCTCGCGCCCCCGGCCCGTACCCCGCCCACTTCCGGCATTCACCCCGAAGCCGCCCGCCGCCGCGACCACAATGCGCGTATGACCGATGACTGGAAGCGACGTCTCGACGCCCTCCACGCCGACCTGGTCCGCCGTGACGACCCCGTCGCCTGGGTGACGGAGGCGGACGCCGTCGAGGCCTCACGGCGCTATCCGCACATCGCGTTGCGCGGACCCGTCTTCGGTGTCGCCGCGCGGGACGAGGCCGCCGCCGAACCGGGCTGGCGGCTGCTCAAGCCCGTGGTCGACGGCATGCCCCAGCAGGCCCGCGACGGGCTGAACTCGCACCTGTGGTTCAAGGCCAAGGACGGTCCCGACGACCCCGCCGTCCGGCGGGAACTGCTGGCGGCCGTCGCCGTGCTGGAGCGGGCCCCGGCCGACGAGGTGGAGGCGCTGGGCGTGCGCTACCGGGTGGTGCGCGGCGACGAGTTCGCCCGCACCGGTGACGACGGCCTGGAGCCGCCCCGCCCCACCGATGTCGAGCCCCCCGACCCGTCGTGGGAGGACCCGGGCGCCGCCCCCTCACCGGACGTCGGCTACGTCCTGGACCCCGAACGCGACGAGGGCCCGATGGCGGGCGCCCTGCGGCTGGGCCTGCGCGACTTCACGTACACCGGCGCCCGCTTCCCCTCGGACGTGCGCGCCGACTCCGAGTGGGCGGCCCGGACCCACCCGGACGTCGTGCGCCTCCCCGTCGGCTTCTCCGTCGCCGAACGCGACGACTGCGGCTGGACCCCCTGCGGGCCGCTGTCGGCCACCCCGCACGAGGCGCGCCGCTCGCTGTACGAGGGGATGGCCCGCGTCTGGGCGATGCTCTACCGCTTCGACGAGCACAAGAAGGTCCTGTACGCACGGGCCGCGGAGGCCTTCCGTGCCGCCGGGCGGGCCGACGAGGCGCGGGTGGAGGACCGGCTGTTCCGGATCTGCCGGGTCGAACGCATGGTCCGCCTGGGGCCCGACGGCCCGGAACCGCCCCGGCCGTCCGACCTCGACGAGTACGGCCCGATGAAGCTCCACCCCACCCTGCGCGAGGACGGCACGGTGCAGTTCGACGACTGAGAGGGGCTGCGCGTCCCCTCAGCCGGCCGCGAGCCGGTGCGCCCGCTCCCAGTTCCGCAGCCGGGGCCAGGTGGCGACGCCGATCGCCAGGGCTATCAGGTGTCCCCAGTTCGTCAGCGGGTCGGTATAGGCGACGAGGTCCTGGAGCAGCATCGCGCCGAAGCCGGCGAGGAGCGGCAGCCGCAGCCACGGGCGCAACAGGCCCGCCAGCGCACCCACGCTCGCGGCGACGCCGAAGCTGATGCCGTAGTCGAGACGGTGCAGCGAACTGCCGGGCAGCCCGCCCGCGAGTACCGCGAGGCCCACCGGGACCTCCGTGGCGAGGGTGGCCAGGACGTGCCCGAGGAGGAAGACGACGGCCGTGCGGGCCCCGCCGACGCGCCGCTCCAGCGCGGTCAGGACGACCAGGAACCCGAGCGTGAACGGGGAGGCGAAACCTCCCGCCACCCACAGGGCGCTGGCCAGCAGCACCAGGACGGGGGTCCGCACCAGATGCGCGACGTCGGTACTGGAGCCCTGGTGCAGCGCGTGCACCAGGGCGGGACCGGCGTGGGCGGTGACGTACGAGGTCACGGCGAGGACGGCGGTGTACGCCAGGGTGAAGGGAGCCGGCACCCGGAACCGGCGCCGGCGCGCACCGGCGTCCGACGGCGCGCCGCCCCGTCCGGCCGGCCGGACGGCCCCGGCACCCGAGGCGTCGAGCACCCCGGCACGGGGGCGCACGGTGGCGGCCGACGCACCGCCCGCCTCGACGGAGAGCGGCACGACGAGGAGTGGCACGACGGTGCCCGGCTCGGCAGAGAGCGGCACGGCGGTGCCCGGCGCGGCAGAGAGCGGCTCGACAGTGCCCGGCGCGGCAGAGAGCGGCTTGGCCGGGGGCGGCACGGCGAGGGGCGGCTCGGTGGGGAGTGGCTCGGCAGAGATCGGTGTGCCGAGGGGAGCCTCGGTGGTCCGGGGGGCGGGCGGGGGCCCGGTGCGCGGCGGAGCGGACCGGACGGGGGCGGGCTGGCACGGGATGCCGTCCAGCAGCCCCCGCGTGTCGTGCGACGGCAGACCCGTCGCTGCGGCCGTGCGTTCCACCGTGAGGCCCTCCTTGCGTCGCGCCTCACTTTTCGTGGCGCGGGCGCCCGCTGTCTGTGACCGGCGCCACGCCCGAGGGGATTCACAGGAAGCTCCGAGGCTCCTGCGGGCCGGCTCCCACCCGTTCCTCACGCGATGCCGACGCGTCCTCGGCCCGTCCACGAGCGACGCACGCCCGGCTCCGGGGAGGCTCATGGGCGGCCGATGGGCGGCGCACGAAAATTCCGCAACGGGCGGTCGCGGAAGTGCCAGGATGGGCCGATGCCCATCCCGTACGACATCCCCGACGCGCCCGTCGTCCTGGACCGTCGCGAGGGCCCCTACGGTGAGGTGGTCCTGCGCCGGCACGGGGAGTTCCTCCAGATCATCGCCAACGGCTGCTTCCTGATGGACACCTCCGACGGCCGCTCGGAACGGCTGCTGGTCGACGCCGCCCTGACCGCGCTGGACGACCGCCCCTCGCCGGACCTGCTGATCGGCGGCCTGGGCGTCGGCTTCTCCCTCGCGCACGCCGCCGCCGAACCCCGCTGGGGCGCGGTCACGGTCGTGGAGCGCGAGCGCGCCGTCATCGACTGGCATCTCGACGGCCCGCTGGCCGCGCTCTCGGGCGACGCGCTCGCCGACCCGCGGACGAAGATCGTCGAGGCGGATCTGCTCGATTACGTCAATGAGACTTGCGACACATTCGATGCGGTATGCCTCGACATCGACAACGGGCCCGACTGGACCGTCACCGAGGGCAACGACAGCCTCTACTCGGCGGCCGGACTCACAGGCTGCGCACGGGTGTTGAAACCCGGCGGGGTACTGGCGGTGTGGTCGGCCCGCCCCTCTCCGGAATTCGAGGGAACCATGAGGAATGCCGGGTTCCATCAGGTGCGTACCGAAGAGATCCCCGTTGCCCGAGGCGTGCCGGACGTCGTGCACCTCGCCGTCCGACCTGAATAGCAAAGCCGTGGTGACTCCCCGTACGCTGCACCCCTGACGCCGATCATTTACGCGTCAACCGCAGTCATGCGCAGACATGGGATCACCCCACTGGTTCCGGAAAGCACACTCAGGGGCGGGCGATGGAGCAGACACACACCGCACACAACAGCACGGCGACGGCCACACAGGGCGCGCAGCGGCGCGTTCTGGTCGTCGAGGACGACGCGACGATCGTCGACGCCATCGCGGCCCGGCTGCGCGCCGAGGGATTCCTCGTGCAAACGGCGGGTGACGGCCCGGCGGCCGTCGACACGGCGGAGGCCTGGCAGCCCGATCTGCTGATCCTCGACATCATGCTGCCCGGCTTCGACGGCCTGGAGGTCTGCCGTCGTGTGCAGGCCGCCCGTCCGGTGCCGGTGCTCATGCTCACCGCGCGCGACGACGAGACCGACATGCTGGTCGGGCTCGGCGTGGGCGCCGACGACTACATGACCAAGCCCTTCTCGATGCGGGAGCTGGCGGCCCGCGTGCACGTCCTGCTGCGCCGGGTGGAGCGGGCCGCGGTCGCGGCGACCACGCCCCGCAGCGGGATCCTGCGGCTCGGCGAGCTGGAGATCGACCACGCACAGCGCCGGGTGCGGGTCCGCTCGGAGGACGTGCACCTCACGCCCACCGAGTTCGACCTGCTGGTCTGCCTGGCGAACACCCCGCGCGCGGTGCTCTCCCGCGAGCAGCTCCTCGCGGAGGTCTGGGACTGGGCGGACGCCTCGGGCACCCGGACCGTCGACAGCCACATCAAGGCGCTGCGACGGAAGATCGGCGCCGAGCGGATCCGCACGGTGCACGGCGTCGGCTACGCACTGGAGACCCCCACGCCATGAGCCCCGGGCCGGACGGACCGAGAAGCCCCGCTCCCGGAACCGAGGAGCCCTGGGGCCGCGTGCGCCCGTTCTCGATCAAGACCAAGCTGGGTGCGCTGGTCGTCATCTCGGTGCTGATCACCACCGGCCTGTCGATGATCGCGGTGCACACCAAGACGGAGCTGCGCTTCATCACGGTCTTCTCGATGATCGCCACACTGCTGATAACGCAGTTCGTGGCGCATTCGCTCACCGCGCCGCTGGACGAGATGAACACGGTCGCCCGGTCCATCTCGCACGGCGACTACACCCGCCGGGTGAGCGAGAACCGCCGCGACGAGCTGGGCGACCTGGCCCAGACGATCAACGTCATGGCGGACGAGCTGGAGGCGCAGGACCGCCAGCGCAAGGAGCTGGTGGCCAACGTCTCGCACGAGCTGCGCACGCCCATCGCGGGTCTGCGGGCCGTCCTGGAGAACGTCGTCGACGGCATCGCCGAGGCGGACACCGAGACGATGCGCACCGCCCTGAAGCAGACGGAGCGCCTCGGTCGGCTGGTGGAGACGCTGCTGGACCTGTCCCGCCTCGACAACGGCGTCGTCCCGCTGCGCAAGCGGCGCTTCGAGGTGTGGCCCTATCTGTCGGGCGTGCTGAAGGAGGCCAACATGGTCGCCTCGGCGCGCGCCACGATGGGCTCGGGCGGCACCCACACGCGCACGGACGTCCATCTGCACCTGGACGTGACCCCGCCGGAGCTGACCGCGCACGCGGACCCGGAGCGCATCCACCAGGTCGTGGCCAACCTGATCGACAACGCGGTCAAGCACAGCCCGCCGCACGGACGGGTGACGGTGAAGGCACGACGCGGCCCGCTGCCGGAGTCGCTGGAGCTCGAGGTGCTGGACGAGGGACCCGGGATCCCGCGCTCGGAGTGGCGCCGCGTCTTCGAGCGCTTCAACCGGGGAGCCGTCCGCCGGCCGCACGGCCCGGGCAGCGACGGCGGCACGGGACTGGGACTGGCGATCGCCCGCTGGGCGGTCGATCTTCACGGCGGCCGCATCGGGGTGGCCGAATCCGATCGAGGTTGCCGGATTCTTGTCACCCTTCCCGGGGACTCCTCCGTCCCAAGTTGACGTAAAGTTCGAACCGGAGCCACAAGATCCACCGGCGTCCGCGCAGCCTGACACGTGTGATCAGGCCGCGGGCCGTCCCAGGTCGGCACGGGTCCGTACGCCAGGCGTGCGCGACCGGGCACCAACACACCCTTTTGACGCGCAACCGCGCTTGTTTCCCGCCATTTACGGCCGCGAAACGCCTTTTCCGATGTGACTTACACGACGATGCACGGGCCCGGCCTGACCTTCCCCCTCCAGGGGGCGTAGCCTTTATTCCCGCTGTCCATCACCTTGTGAAGCGGAAGAGGGCGGTTGCCGCCGTGTCGCCACAGTCCCCCAGTAACGCATCGAGCATCTCGACCGACGCAGACCAAGCGGGCAAGAATCCCGCTGCCGCGTTCGGGCCGAACGAGTGGCTCGTCGACGAGATCTATCAGCAGTACCTCCAGGACCCGAACTCGGTAGACCGTGCCTGGTGGGACTTCTTCGCCGACTACAAGCCGGGGGCGGCCACTCCCCCGGCTCCGGCGGGTACTGCGGCCGCGGGGGCCGCAGCGACCACCACTCCCCCGGCACCCGCCGCTCCGGCCCAGGCGGCACCCGCCGCCCCGGCTCCGGCCCCCGCGCCGGCCGCCGCCCCCAAGCCCGCGGCCGCCGCGCCCGCCGCCCCGGCTCCGGCCAAGGCGGCCCCCGCGGCCAAGCCGGCCGCCGCGAAGCCCGCGCCCGCCGCGGCTGCGGCCGCGCCCGCGGACGGTCCCGAGTTCGTGACGCTGCGCGGCCCGGCCGCCGCGGTCGCCAAGAACATGAACGCCTCGCTGGAGCTGCCCACGGCCACGTCCGTGCGCGCCGTCCCGGTGAAGCTGCTGTTCGACAACCGCATCGTCATCAACAACCACCTCAAGCGCGCCCGGGGCGGGAAGATCTCCTTCACGCACCTGATCGGCTTCGCGATGGTGCAGGCCATCAAGGCCATGCCGTCGATGAACTGGCACTACGCGGAGAAGGACGGGAAGCCCACCCTCGTCAAGCCGCCGCACGTCAACTTCGGCCTGGCCATCGACCTGGTCAAGCCGAACGGTGACCGCCAGCTCGTCGTCGCCGGCATCAAGAAGGCCGAGACGCTGAACTTCTTCGAGTTCTGGCAGGCCTACGAGGACATCGTCCGCCGCGCCCGCGACGGCAAGCTGACGATGGACGACTTCACCGGTGTCACCGTCTCCCTGACCAACCCCGGCGGCCTCGGCACCGTGCACTCCGTGCCGCGCCTGATGCCCGGCCAGTCGGTCATCATGGGCGTCGGCTCCATGGACTACCCGGCGGAGTTCCAGGGCACCAGCCAGGACACCCTGAACAAGCTCGGCATCTCGAAGGTCATGACGCTCACGTCGACCTACGACCACCGGGTCATCCAGGGCGCCGCCTCCGGCGAGTTCCTCCGCGTCGTCGCCAACGCCCTCCTCGGCGAGAACGGCTTCTACGACGAGATCTTCGAGGCGCTGCGCATCCCCTACGAGCCGGTCCGCTGGCTCAAGGACATCGACGCCAGCCACGACGACGACGTCACCAAGGCCGCCCGCGTCTTCGAGCTGATCCACTCCTACCGGGTCCGCGGCCACGTCATGGCCGACACCGACCCGCTGGAGTACCGCCAGCGCAAGCACCCCGACCTGGACATCACCGAGCACGGCCTCACCCTGTGGGACCTGGAGCGCGAGTTCGCCGTCGGCGGCTTCGCGGGCAAGTCCCTGATGAAGCTGCGCGACATCCTGGGCGTGCTGCGCGACTCGTACTGCCGCACCACGGGCGTCGAGTTCATGCACATCCAGGACCCCAAGCAGCGCCGCTGGATCCAGGACCGCATCGAGCGCGCCCACAGCAAGCCGGAGCGCGAGGAGCAGCTGCGCATCCTGCGCCGGCTGAACGCGGCGGAGGCCTTCGAGACCTTCCTCCAGACGAAGTACGTCGGCCAGAAGCGCTTCTCCCTGGAGGGCGGCGAGTCCGTCATCCCGCTGCTGGACGCGGTCATCGACAGCGCCGCCGAGTCGCGCCTGGACGAGGTCGTCATCGGCATGGCCCACCGCGGCCGCCTCAACGTCCTCGCGAACATCGTCGGCAAGTCGTACGCGCAGATCTTCCGCGAGTTCGAGGGCAACCTCGACCCGAAGTCGATGCACGGCTCCGGCGACGTGAAGTACCACCTGGGCGCCGAGGGCACCTTCACCGGCCTGGACGGCGAGCAGATCAAGGTCTCGCTGGCCGCGAACCCCTCCCACCTGGAGACGGTCGACCCGGTCATCGAGGGCATCGCCCGCGCCAAGCAGGACATCATCAACAAGGGCGGCACGGACTTCACGGTCCTGCCGGTCGCCCTGCACGGCGACGCGGCCTTCGCGGGCCAGGGCGTCGTGGCCGAGACGCTGAACATGTCGCAGCTGCGCGGCTACCGCACCGGCGGCACGGTCCACATCGTCATCAACAACCAGGTCGGCTTCACGGCGGCTCCCGAGTCGTCGCGTTCCTCGATGTACGCCACCGACGTGGCCCGCATGATCGAGGCCCCGATCTTCCACGTGAACGGCGACGACCCCGAGGCCGTCGTGCGCGTCGCGCGTCTGGCGTTCGAGTTCCGCCAGGCGTTCAACAAGGACGTGGTGATCGACCTCATCTGCTACCGCCGCCGCGGTCACAACGAGTCGGACAACCCGGCCTTCACCCAGCCGCTGATGTACGACCTGATCGACAAGAAGCGCTCGGTGCGCAAGCTCTACACCGAGTCCCTGATCGGTCGCGGCGACATCACCCTGGAAGAGGCGGAGCAGGCGCTCCAGGACTACCAGGGCCAGCTGGAGAAGGTCTTCACGGAGGTCCGTGAGGCCGTCACCGCCCAGCCGAGCAGCGGCCCGGAGTCGGACCCGCAGGCGGAGTTCCCGGTCGCCGTGAACACGGCGATCTCCACGGAGACCGTCAAGCGGATCGCCGAGTCGCAGGTCAACATCCCGGACTACTTCCACGTCCACCCGCGTCTGCTGCCGCAGCTCCAGCGCCGGGCGACGATGGTCGAGGACGGGACGATCGACTGGGGCATGGGCGAGACGCTGGCCGTCGGCTCCCTCCTCCTCGAGGGCACCCCGGTCCGGCTCTCCGGCCAGGACTCCCAGCGCGGCACCTTCGGTCAGCGCCACGCGGTGCTCATCGACCGCGAGACGGGCGAGGAGCACACCCCGCTCCAGTACCTCGCCGAGGAGCAGGCGCGCTACAACGTCTACAACTCCCTGCTGTCCGAGTACGCGGTCATGGGCTTCGAGTACGGCTACTCGCTGGCCCGCCCCGACGCGCTCGTGATGTGGGAGGCGCAGTTCGGCGACTTCGTCAACGGCGCGCAGACGGTGGTCGACGAGTACATCTCGGCGGCCGAGCAGAAGTGGGGCCAGACGTCCGGCGTCACCCTGCTCCTCCCGCACGGCTACGAGGGCCAGGGCCCGGACCACTCCTCGGCCCGTGTCGAGCGCTTCCTCCAGCTCTGCGCCCAGAACAACATGACGGTGGCCATGCCCACGCTCCCGTCGAACTACTTCCACCTCCTGCGGTGGCAGGTGCACAACCCGCACCACAAGCCGCTGGTCGTCTTCACCCCGAAGTCGATGCTGCGCCTCAAGGCCGCCGCGTCCAAGGCGGAGGAGTTCACGAGCGGCCAGTTCCGCCCGGTCATCGGCGACACCTCGGTCGAGCCGAACGCGGTGAAGAAGGTCGTCTTCTGCGCCGGCAAGGTCTACTACGACCTCGAGGCCGAGCGGCAGAAGCGCGGGATCACCGACACGGCGATCATCCGCCTCGAGCGGCTGTACCCGCTGCCGGGTGCCGAGGTCCAGGCCGAGGTCAACAAGTACCCGAACGCCGAGAAGTACCTGTGGGTCCAGGAGGAGCCGGCCAACCAGGGTGCCTGGCCGTTCATCGCCCTGAACCTGATCGACCACCTGGACCTGGCGGTCGGCGCCGACATCCCGCACGGTGAGCGCCTGCGCCGCATCTCGCGACCGCACGGCTCGTCCCCGGCGGTCGGTTCCGCCAAGCGCCACCAGGCGGAGCAGGAACAGCTGGTCCGCGAGGTGTTCGAGGCGTAGCCTCCCCACCCCGCACCGCACAAGGGCCCGCCCCCGGGAGTTCTCCGGGGGCGGGCCCTTAGTCTGTCCGCGGTCACGCGTCCCCGACGGTTCGGCCGATCATGTCGGCTGTGGCTCGAAGTCCCAGGTCGGGCGGCTGCGGGTGCGAGCCAGGAGTGTATCGGGGTGCTGCGGGCCGAGAGTGGCGGCCAGCGCGGCCAGGGTGTGCGTCTCTGTCTTGTCGGCGTCCGTCCGCTGCCCGGTAGCACGAAGATCGGCGGCCAGCGCGACCTGGGCGGCGAGGGTCAGCGGATGGCTGTCGCCGAGTCGTGCGACGGCACCTCTCACCGTGGCGCCGCTGAGCGCCAGGGCCCCGTCGTGGTCGCCGACCGCACTGAGCAGAGCCGAGGTGTTCAGAGCACAGCCCAGAGCCCAGGGGTGGTCCTCCCGTACGGCCCGGATCATGACCCTCAGTGACTCCTCGGACGCCGCCAGGGCCTGTTCCCGTTCGCCGACCCGTCGCAGGACCAGGGCATGGTTGGCACGGGCTCCGGCTGTGTAGGGGTGTTCGTCGGTCAGCGACGTCGCATAGCGCGAGAGAACCGTCTCGCTCAACTCGCGCCCCAGGTCCACGTCGCCGTGCTCGCGGGCGAAGCAGCTCTGCGCCGAGGCGAAGATCAGAGTCAGCGGGTGGCTCTCGCTCAACACGCGCTCACCACGTTCCAGCACCCCGGCCAAGATGCGGCCCGCCTCCTGCCGGTCACCTCCCCGGTACAGGCACAGGGCGAGGTTGTACTCGGCCTGCAGGGTCTGCGGGTTGGCGTGGCCCATCACGATGCGGCACTCCCGCAGGTTCCGGGTCTGGACCGACTCGGCTTCCGGGTACCGGCCGAGCAACCGCAGCCCGACGGCGACGGAGAGTTCCGAGTACAGGGTCCAGGGATGCCGGGCCCGTAGCAGGTCGCGTCGCGCCTCCATGGTGCGCCGGTCGACCTCGAGCGATTCCTCGTACCTGCCCAGGAGGCGCATGGAGACAGCGAGGTTGTTCTGGGCCGCCAGGGTCCTGGCGTCCTGGTCCCCGACGACTTCGCGGCAGGTGTCGAGGACCTGGACCGACAGATGCATGGCCTCGTCGTAGGCGGCGAGCCCCCTGAGATCGGCGGCCAGACCGCCGAGTGCGCGCAGGTACTCCAGGTCGCGCTCGCCTCGCTGTTCCCGCAGGTGCACGACGGCCTCTCGTTCGATCTCGGCCGTGCGCCGGTAGTCACCGGCCGCGCGCAACAGGTTGCCGTAGTGGTAGATCAGCTCCCACAGACGTGGATGGTTCTCGCCCAGCAAGGTCCGCCACGCGGTCAGAGCACGCTCGCCGAACCTAATGCCCGAGGCGTACTCGCCCGAGAAGTACAGGTAGCGCAGGCAGTTGAAGACCAAGCGCTGTACGTCCTGGTCGTCGGTTCTGAGGACGTCGGCGTATTTCAGGTGGGGGACGATCTCCGCGTAACCCGGCCACAGATCGGTATCGGTGGGACGGCCCGGGTCGGCGGCAGCCAGTGCGGTCCGGACGACTTCCCTGAGCTGCTGCCGTACGTCGAACGGGATGCCCTGGTGGACGATCTGATGGACCATGCGGTGCAGGTAGAAGGTCTCACCCGGCGAGTCGGCGTCGCGCGCCTCGAGGCGGATCACGGAGTACCGTCGTAGTTGGCTGATGGCCCTGTTCCACAGGACCTGATCCGTCAGCAGGGGCTCAACGGTCGGTGGAAGTCCGCTGGTCGGCATCTGTTTCAGCAGGTGGGCGGGGATGAATCCAGGAGCGAAGAAGGTGCACAGGCGCAGCAGCTCAACCGCTTCGGGAACACTCTGGGCCAGTCTCTCCAGCAAGATCCACCAGGCTGTCTGGAAGGCCAGGGGGAAGTCCGCCGACACCTTCACCACAGCGCTGTTCACACCGTCCTCCAGCAGGGCTATGTAGTCCCTCACCGAGAGGTCCGAGTCGTCCAGCCATGCCGCTGTCTGGTCCAGCAGCAGTGGCAGATCCTCCAAGGCGTCCGCCAGCTGATCGGCTTCGGCACGCGTCAGCCGCTGGGCGCGGCGCCGGATGAAGGCGACCGACTCGTCCCGGGTGTATACCGGCACCTCGAGCAACCTGCTGTTGTGCTGCCCCCATTCGAGGTTGCGTGAGGTGATGATCACGTGTCCCGGCCCCGTCGGCACCAGGTCCCCTACGGCTTCCGGCTCGTCGGCGCCGTCGAGGACCAGCAGCCAACGGGCGAACGGGTCGCCCCGGCGCAGGGAGTCGCGCACCGCGCGCAACCGCTCCCCGTATTCGTGGCCCGTCGGCAACCCGAGCTTCGGCGCCAGCTCCGCCATCGCCCGCCGGTAGGTGGCGCGCGTCTGGGCATTGACCCACCACACGACGTCGTACTCGGTGCCGAACCGGTAGACGTACTCCGTGGCCATCTGCGTCTTGCCCATCCCCGACATTCCATGGAACGTCACCACGCCCGCACCTGGCGCCGCGCCCTGCAACAGGTCGTACGCCTGGTTCAGAAGCACCTCACGACCGGTGAAGCGTGTGTTGCGACGTGGCACTCCTCCCCACACCTCCGGCAGCACGGCCGGGTACCGCGGCGCTCTGGCCCGCTCTTCCCGGGGGTCCGGCAGAGGCTCGCGTGCCAGGCCGAGGCGGGTCAGCAGCAGGCGTTCGGCTTCCTCCTCGCCCTTTTCCGCCAGGACGACCGGCGCGAGGATCTCCGTGTCCACGGGAAGCGGCGCGGCGGTCACCGAGACCGCGGCGAAGCGGGACGGATTCCGGCCCACCACCTCTCGCAGAGCCGCGATCCACTCATCACGCGCGCGGGAACCGAGGAGGAGGTAGCCCTCGCTGAGCACCAGAAGGACCGTGCCGGGGGCCAGCAGGAGGTCGCGCAGCACCTCCGCCAGCGGCACGGCCACCGGAGCGTCCCAGCGCAGGAGCACCACGCGCAGCCCACGCCGCTCCAGCCGGTCCGAGATCCAGTTCGCCCAGGCCCGGTTGAAGCCAGCGTAGTGAACGGTGAGGGTCTGCCGGCGTGTATCCGCTCCGAGGCGGTCCGGCGGCGGCAGCGGCCGGGCGCCGCGAGGTGATCCGACGGTGTGCGGCTGGCCCTCGACTCGCTCCAGGGATGACTGGCCCCGAGCCGAGGGTTCGAACGTCGGCGTCGACAGCCGTTCCGTCTGTCCTGCCGGCTCTTCCTGCCCTGCTTCGCGAGCGCCACCAGCCGGGTGTTCTCGGGGCAGGATCCGCGACCGCAGTTCCGCCTTGCGGACCGGTACACCCCATTGGTTGCTGATGGTCAGCCACAGGGAGGCAGATCCCGTCGCCTGTACCGCCGTCACCTGGAAGCAGGCCGGCCCGTAGGTCCCGCCGAACCGGTGCAGGACTACACTCGGCTCGTCGACGGCGTCGCAGACGAAGGACGGGGCGCCCTCCAACGAGACGGAGAAGGTGAACTCCTCGGCGCTGTGGGGCCAGCCGTCGGACGTGCCGTCCGCGGACGGCAACGGACCGCGCAGGTCCACCGTGACGAGGTACGCGCATCCGGCCTCTGCCGTCCGTGGCCATGCCACGACGGGGTCGACGCGGAGGGACTGTTCCCGGTGCCTTCCGGCGTTGCTCACCATCCTTCCCGTCCTCCCGCGGCACGGGTGCCGCCTTCGGAGAGACGCAAGGTGGTGTCCGGATGTCCGTAGAAGTGGAACATGAAGGTGGACAGAAGCCTCAGCACGCGTTTCTGGCCGACCCTGTCGATCCGCCCGTCGTCGTCGCGGACGCTCGGGATGTCGGTCAGAGAGCCGAACTCATCGACGGCCCGTGCCCTGAAGGAACGCAGGGTGCGGGTGACCGGACTCTGCGGACGGGCCGCGACCTCGTGCATCAACTGCCTTACCAGTAAGCGCGCTTCGATGTCCCCGACCTTCCCCGCGGTCACAATGCAGCCTCCCGCTCCTTTCCTCAGGAACAGCTCGGCGAATCCACGCAGTGCCTCCTCCCCCTGGGCGCTGTTGTCGACGAACCGACCGGAGTGGCAGGCGTTGAGGCAGACGAGCGAACGGTCCCTGCGCAGCACGAGCATCGTCTCCCCGTCGAACTCGGCCCAGGTGCGGTCACCCAGCGTGAGGTGGGTGACCGAGTCGCCGTATCCGCCATGGCAACCGAGGTACACCAGTCCGGTCCGGTCCAGCTCGGTGTCGAGCGCTTGGAGGAACGGTGTCATCTCCAGGTGCAACCGGTGGGCGTACCGGGTGAACACCATGCTGTCGTCGGCCATGTCCTTGTGCAGATACCCGAGGACCCGGCCGTGGCAGTCACCGATCCGGTGCGGCAGACCGAGGCCGACGTCGCGCACGGTGGTCCAGCGGACGACGACGACAAGAGCGCCCAACAGACCGGCTGACAGCCCCTTCTCGCCGTCCGCGGGCAGCCAGAGCAGTTCCCAAGGCAGTTCGTACCCGGTGTCGTCGCAGATGATGACGCGCAGTGCGTCACCGTGTCGGCTGCGGATGCGGTTGATCCAGCGCACCAGTTCGGGTTGGTTGCCGGACCACAGGCGGATGGCGCGCAGTACCTCCGAAGGATAGGCGCCGTTCTCCTGGCGCAGGTTGGCGAGCCTGACGGCAGGTGCGGCGCGCCGGGTCGGACCGGCAGGGCACGACACACTGAGGTCGCCGCACCATCCGAGGAGCCGGTAGCCCGCCCCTCCGTCGGCGCCCAGACTGCGCTGTACCTGGAGGACGGCCAGCCCGTCCTCCAGCCGGGTCCCGAGCCGGGCGTCGTTGCCGCCGAGGCCGGCGGGAGGGCCCGAGGGGCCACCGGCCCGGGGCGCGTCCTTCACTCTGCGCCGGGTCACGGCCGGGATGCGGGGCACCTTGGACAGGAGTGCCGGCACCTGTTGCCACGGCGGACGTGCTTGCTGCTCACCGCTCACCAGGTTCTCCCGTATCGTCCGTCTCCGGTGCCGGCCGTCCCGTGACGACGGTGGCGCCCAGAGCGGCGGCCAGTCTGAAGGGCAGATCGCCATAGGGTTCCCGAGCCGGGTCCACGACCGCCGTCCGCACTCTCGTACGGTCCATGGCTCCGATCCTCTCCGCAGCCCCCAAAGCGTCCTCGACGCCTTCCGCGCCCACCTGACCTGCGAGCCGACCGCTCTGACTGACCGTCAGTGGCACGTTGCCCCGGCCGTCGGTGACGACGACCAGCCAGGCCTCGACGAGTGCATTGCCATGCTGCCGGAAGGCCGCACGCAGGACCCGGCCCGCCTCGTGGACCCCGTGTGCCAGTGGCGTCGCACGTCCGGCGGGGCGCTCCAGGGCGGTGAGGACACGCGGATCGAGCACGTTGCGCGCGGAGAAGGACTGGGCTTTCAGTTCGTCCGCGGCGTCGGCACCGCCGACCTCGATCACCTGCGCGGCAGCCCTTCCGGTGTACGCCCACTGCAGAAACGGGGTGAGCGCGTGCGTCCAGTCCCAGGCAGCGTCCCGGCAGGTGTGGTCCAAAAGAAGTACCAGCAGGCGCTCGGAGGCGCCTGCCCGGAGATGACTGCGCAGGTCGGCAGGGGTGACGGTGAAGCGCGCGGTCTGCCGTACGCGCTGATGGACGGCTGCTTCCCGCACCGTCGGTACATAGGCGAGATCACGCAGGTCCTCGGCCCTGCGGCTGCCGACCACCGCCCCACGGGCCGCTGCCGGCCCCATCGTGCGCTGCCAGAGGTTGCGCAGCGGGGCGAAGTCCCGCAGCACACTCACCGCGTCCTCGGGGAACGGGGTGTCGCGGACGACCGCGGGATCCGCGCCGACCTGTTCTTCGGGACCGGGTCCTTCCAACGGACGGCCCGGCCCGCCAGGGCGCTCCTCCGCTTCACGGCCGGCACCGGGCACGTCCCTGTCCGTGTCGGGCCGGTCCCCTGCTCCGGGTCGGCCTGAGGATCCGCTGGACGGCCCCCGTTCCAGGGCCCTCGTCTTCGGTGCGGCGACACCGGGCAGGCCGATCAGCCGGGCCGCTTCGTCGGCGTGCCGTGCCTCGGCCGCGCGGTCCCCGTCCAGAGCTGCCAGCGTGCGGGCGAGTCGGGCCAGCGCGAGTTCCCTGCGGATACCGGCCTCCGGGCCGAGAAGGGTTCTCACACGGCCGAGGGCATCGTTGCTAACGGATACCGGGGCGATGTGCTCCGTGGCGTGCCGCAGTGCGGGCACGGCGGTGAGGAGCCGCCGGGGCCGTGCACCCCGCAGTTCGGCCATCGGGACGCGCAGAGCGAACCGGTCCAGCAGGTGAGGGCTGAGCTGCGCGGCTTCGGCCGATCCGCAGACGGCGAGCCAGCGTGCTCGGGGACGCGCGATGTGGCGGAGTCCTGTGTGTTCGACCACCGCGACGTCCGAGCCCAGGAGCTGGACGGCGGCCCGCATGCCGGCGACGCTCAGTCTGGTCAGTTCGGGGACGACGACCAACTGCGGCGGACCGTCGCGTCCGTCGGCTTCGATCAGCGGACCGGGTCCGGTACTGACCGAGACCTGGCCACCGTCCTGCCGCAGCCGGGTCCGGGTCCACAGGTCCTCGTCCCGCGTCTGGGCCCCGAGCATGAGCGGTGGTCCCGTGATGCCGAGCAGTTCCGCGAACAGGTGGGCGACAGGGTCGATCAGGTGCGGCTCGAGATCGAAGAGGAGAACTCCGGCAAGGCGCGGCTCGATCGCCGAACACGCCAGTAAGCGGGTCAGCCGCAGAACCGGTTCATCCGGTTCCGGGGCTCGGGAGCCTTGCGGGGGTGGGGCGTCGCGGGGCGGGGGTGTGACCATGACCGGGTCAGACCGTTTCGAAGAGGTCCTTGACGCGGTCCTCGTCCTCGAAGCCCCATTCGAACGAGCTCTCCGGCCTCCGGTGCCGCAGAGCCATGGGGAGCACCCGCTGAAGGTGCCGGGGCTCCACCAGGTCCGCGCCCTCCCTCGCGGCCAGTGCCCGGGCCGCGAGCGTCGCCACGATCTCGCCCCGCTGTCCCACGGCGTCCATCCTCTCTGCCGCCTGCGCACAGAGCCGTACGACGGTGTCGGGCACCGGAATGTGCCGGACCCGTTGTCGGGCCTCCTCCAGTCGTGCCCTGATGGCGGCGTCGTCCCGCTCCGCGACGGCGAGCCATTCGGAGCCGGCGACGGCCAGTTCCTCCTCGAAGTCGAGCACGGTGCGGATCAGGCGCTGGCGTGCGTCGACATCCAGGTGCTCCGCGGCGACCATCAGGCCGAAACGGTCGAGCAGTTGCGGCCGCAGCCCGCCCTCTTCGGGATTCATGGTGCCGACGAGTCCGAAGGCCAAGTGCTTGGCAGTGGCGAGGCCCTCTCGCTGCACGGAAAGGACGCCGGTCGAGACGACGTCGAGAATGACGTTGATGAGGTGGTCCTCGAGGAGGTTCACCTCGTCGATGTAGAGCATGCCGCTGAGGGCCGCGTCCTCCAGGAGTCCCTGCTGCGGGCGGGCCTCGCCGCGGATCAGCGCGTCGAGTTCCCAGCCGCCGAGGACGCGGTCGTCGGTGGCGTTGATGGGCAGAGTGACCGGCAGTTCGCCATGGGCCATGAGGGCGAAAGCACGTACGAGGGTGGACTTGGCGGTCCCGCGGGATCCGGCCATCAGGACACCGCCGATGCGGGGGACCACGTGATTGAGTTCCAGCGCGAGCTTCAGCTCGTCCTGCCCCACGACACGGGAGTAGGGCAGGATGTGCACTCCGCCCGCCGCGTGGCTCACGACACCGTCCCCGTACCCGTGCCGTGGAGTCCAGCGCTCCCGGGCTGCCAGCGGAAGGTGAACTGCAATTGCGCTTCGGCCCCGCTCTTGACCACGGTCGCCAGTCCGGCGTCCATCCTGATGGACAGCTGCAGTTCGATCTCGTCGGGCCGCTCGCTCTCCGGGAGTTCCCCGAACTGCCGGACCGCCTGCACGGCACAGCGCCGCGCGAGGTCCAGGCCGTCGGTGTAGACGGCCCGGGCGACGCGGACGACCCGCCCGGACGGCCCGTCGCGGGTCTCCTCGTCGCCGTACACCTCGTCGAGGCCGTTGTCCTCGTCCGCTCCGACCTCGACCGGGATGGGCCCGTCTGCGTCCCCGGATACGGGCCCGATCAAGATAGCCACACGCCCCCTTGCTTCAACTCACGTGTGCTGCACGCCGGTTGACAGACCCGGTACTTTCCCCGACGCCCTGGGGGTTATGCGCGCCACGGCAGCCCACTTCACCGGTGCCGCTCGTCAGGTCGTCTGCGGCTCGAAGTCCCAGAACGGGCGGTGCCGGGAGCGGGCCGAGATCGTGTGGACGTGCTGCTTGCCCAGCGTCGCCTCAAGATCCGACAGTGCCTCCAGTTCGACCTTCTCCGCCTGTCGGCGGTCACGCAGGCCGCGCAGGTCGGCCGCGTGCGCGATCCGCGCGGACAGGGTCAGCGGATGAGTACGGCCGAGCGACTCGATGGCCAGGGAAACGGTGTCCCTACTGAGTGCGGCCGCTCCCTCGGTGTCTCCGACGAGGTTGCGCAGGGCGGTGGCGTTGAGAGCGCACCCCAGCGTCCAAGGGTGGCTCTCCCCCACCGCCGACGTCATGTCGGCCACCGCCTGTTCCACCATGACGTGCGCGTACTCGCGTTCACCGACGTTACGCAGGATCAGCGCCTGGTTCGAGCGCGCTCCGGCGATGAAGGGGTGCCCTTCGGCCAGCATGACCTCGTAGCGGGCCCCGACGGCCTCGCTGAGCTCACGGGCCTGGTCGATGTCACCGTGCTCACGGGTGAAGCAGCTCTGGGCGGAGGCGAAGATCAGCGTCACGGGATCCGTCTCGCCCAGCACGCGTTCGCCGCGTTCGAGCACCCTGGTCAGGATCCGGCCCGCCTCCTCCCGGTTACCTCCCCGGTAGTGGCACAGCGCGAGGTTGTACTCGGCGCGAAGGGTCTGCGGGTTGTCCTCGCCCATGACGATGCGGTTCTCCCGCACGTTCCGGCTCTGGATCGACTCGGCCTCGGTGTAACGGCCCAGCAGGCGCAGGTCGATGGCATAGGAGATCTCGGAGTCGAGCGTCCAGGGGTGACGGGCCCGCAGCAGTTGGCGGCGGGCCTCCATCGTCTGCCGGTCGATGTTCAGGGCTTCTTCGTAACGCCCGAGAAGCCGCTGCGAGACGGCGAGGTTGTTCAGCGAGTTGAGGCTTCGCGAGTCCTGCTCGCCCAGCAGGTCACGGTAGGCCACCAGGACCCATCGGGAGAGCTCCAGCGCCTCGTCGTAACGGCCGAGCCCCCGCAGGTCGGCCGCGAGACCGCCGGCAGCGCGCAGATGCTCCAGGTCCTGGGCACCACGCTCCGCCTTGAGGTGCTCGGAAGCCGCCCTGCTGAGGCCCTCGGTGCGCGCGTAGTCGCCGACGGCGCGCAGCAGGTTCGTGTAGTGGTAGGTCAGTTCCCAGATCCTGGGATGGACCGGACCGAGCAACGCCCGCCAGGCGTCCATGGCCCGCTCGCCGAGCTTGATGCCCGCGTTGTACTCGCCGGAGAAGTACATGTAACGAAGGCAGTTGAAGACCAGCCGCTGTACGGCGGCGTCCTGTGTCTGCAGCACGTCCGCGTACTTCAGGTGCGGCACGATCTCGGCGTAGCCCGGCCAGAGGTCGGGATCGGTGGGGCGGCGCGGGTCTGCTGCGGCGAGGGCCTGCCGTACGACTTCGATGAACTCCCTGCGATCCTCGTCCGGCATGTCCTTGTGGACGATCTGATGCACCATGCGGTGCAGGTAAAGCGACTCTCCGGAGGCGGTTCCCTCGTCACCGGCCGCCTCGTGGGACTCCAGGCGGACCACGGAGTACTGACGGAGCTGGTTGATCGCCCTGTTCCACAGCAACGGGTCGTTGAGCAGTCCGGCCAGCTGTTCGGGCAGCTGTTCACTGGACATCTCCCGCAGCAGCCGGACGGGGATGAAGCCCGGGGCGAAGAACGTGCACAGCCTCAGCAGATCGACCGACTCGGGGACGGTGTCGCGCAGCTTGTTCAGCAGTATCGACCAGGCGGTCTGGAAGGCCAGCGGGAAGTCGGCCGACACCTTCACCACATCGCCGTCGATGCCGCCGTCCAGCAGGGCGATGTACTCCCTGACCGAGAGGTCGGAGTCGTTAAGCCAGCCCGCCGTCTGGTCGAGCAGCAGCGGCAGGTCCTCCAGTGCCTCCGCGAGCTGGTCGGCCTCCACCTCGGTCAGCCTGGGCGCGCGCCGTCTGATGAACGCCACCGACTCGTCACGGTCGTAGACGGGCACCTCGAGTAGCTTGCTGTTGTGCTCGGTCCATTCCGGATTGCGGGAGGTGATGATGACGTGGCCGGGGCCGGTGGGCACCAGGTCCCAGATCTGGTCGGGTTCGTCCGCCCCGTCGAGGATGAGCAGCCAGCGCCCGTACGGGTCGCCGCGGCGCAACGAATCCCGCACGGCGCGGAGCCGTTCGCCGTACTCCTGACCGGTCTGCAGGCCCAGTTTGGGGGCGAGTTCGGCCAGCAGGCGCCGGTAGGTGACCCGCTTCTCGGCGTTGACCCACCACACGACGTCGTACTCGGAGCCGAAGCGGTAGACGTACTCGGCGGCCATCTGGGTCTTGCCGACTCCGGACATACCGTAGAACGTCACCACGCCAGCACCCGGCTCGGCGCCCTGCAACAGGTGGTAGGCGTCGTTGAGCAGCGACTCACGACCGGTGAAACGCGTGTTGCGGCGAGGCACGCCACCCCACACCTCAGGCATCGCGGCCGGGAACCTCGGACCGCGCGCGAAGTCGTCGGACTGCTGCGTCGACGTGTCGTAGGGAAGGTCCAACCGGTCCAGTAGCCGTCGTTCCGCCTCTTCGGCCCCCATGTTGGTGAGGTTCACGGGAGCAAGGACCGCGGTGGCCGTCGGCACCGGCGCGGCGGTCACGGACACGGCCGCAAAACGGGACGGGTCCGGAGCCACCACCTCACGCAGAGCGACGTTCCATTCCTCGTGGGTACGCGGGCCCAACTGGAAGTACCACTCGCTCACCAGGATGAGGATCCGGCCCTCGGCGAGTTTCAAGTCGCGCAGCAGATCGACTAGCGGGACATCGGCGGGTGAGTCCCAGCGCAGGTACACCACCCGGATACCACGCCGCTCCAGGCGGTCCCCGATCCAGGCGGCCCAAGCCCGGTTGAAGCCGGCGAAGTGGACGGTGACCGCCTGCCTCGAAGCCCCCCTATCGGTTGACCTGACCGTCGTGCGGACTCCAGACATGGGGCGGCCTCCAGCGCGTAATCCCAAGAAATCGTAGAACCTAGGTGCCGCGCTCGTAAGGTCCCGGGACCGGAGGAGCGCACCCCCGGGCCCGACGATCCTCGCGCAACACGGGGCCGTGGCAGGCTGGAATCCTCACTCACGTGCGAACCCCTCACTCGTTCGGGCGCCGGGCGAAGGCGTGGCGTTGTCTCCACAGAGTGCGGGCACTGTTCACGTATGCCTGCGCGCGGGCCGTGTGCCCCCTGGGGGCGGGGTGCGCGGCCATGTGTTCGTAGGCGGCGATCATCTCGTCGACGAAGCGACGTCCTCGTGGCGTGAGATCGGGAGAGGCGACAAGCGCAGGGAGCACGGCACCCACCTGGACGCGGTAACGGGCGTGCTGGGCCCAGGCCGACTCGCGCTGCGCCGTGCCCTCCGCCAGAGCACGGCGCTGGTAGTAGTCGGCTATCGCCAAGTGGGAGTACGCGCCCTGCAACAAGCCGTCGTACGGCCGGGGGTCCGGCCGCCACGGTGCGAAGTACCGCTCGTCGCCGGGCGCCCGATGCAGCGGGACCATGTCGGAGAGGGCCGCCAGTTTGGCATGGTGCAGTTCGTGTACGAGCGTCGCCGCGAGCGTGACCGGATCGGACGGAACACTGCTCAGCAGGGCACCGAAGGCCTCGCGCCTGGTGGCGCTGCAACTGCCGTGACCGGAGCCGGTGGAACCCGGTGGTGACGCCAGCGGTACCAGACACCGCAGCAGCGTCATCGCCTCCGTCACCCGCTGCTCTCCACCCGAGCGCAGTGCCACGCTCGTACTCGACCAGGCCTGCAGCCACTGCTTGCGTTCGGCGTTGTCGAGTGTCGTCGGTCCGCTCAGGGCGCGATGGCGGGGATCGCGGACCGTACGGTAGGGGTCGAGGTCGTCCAGCGGCACCGGAGGGGTACCGGGCAGCAGCCCCGGTAGTGCGTACGCCGATGTCCAGGCGTGTGAGCCGGACCAGGCGCCGAAGTCGCTCTCCGGGTGCACGACGAGATCCGGCGCCGCTGCCTGGCGGAGGATCAGACGCTCGTTCTCGTGTCGTACTTCGACGTCCGTGACCCCGCTCCGGGCGGTCTGCAAGGCGCCGAGCGACGGCAGGACCAGCTTGCCCTCGAAGACGTTCAGCCGAACCGAGAAGGGGACCCCGGCGCGAACGGCGGCCGCGGCGGCGAGCGCGCTGAAATGCGCCAGGTCGTGTGCGAGGCGGTCGGCGTGTTCGGTCCCCGAAGCCGATAAGTCCTCTCCCTCGGAGAGATCGCGCAGGCAACGCCAGCCCCATGCACCGGTCAGCGGGTAGAGGAGCCGGGCTCGAGCGGGTGTCGAGCCGGACGGCCCACCCCTCTGCGCCGAGCGGTCAGCTTCCGCGAGCAATGCCCAGTCCTGCCGCAAGCGCGCTTTCTGCCCGGCTGAACAGAGCCGAGGTGACGCCGCCTCGGCCGCCTCAAGTACCGCGCGCAGCACCAGGAGCCGCCGGACGTCCTGGTCACGTACCAGCAGAGCCAGGGTTTCGGGGCCCGCGCCGGTGCGGCCGAGGTCGACAAGAACGCTCTCCGGGACCTCAGGAAGGATCACGGGCTCCCCCTTCACGGGGGGCCGGTACGGCGCGAGTCGCGTCGTCGTGGAGCCGTCCGGCCACATGATGGATGAAGAGCTGCAGGTCGGAACAGTAGACAGACGGGTTGCGGAATCCATGGCCCGCCCGGTAGCGGTGGGCGTAGTGGCCTCCGCCGCAGACGGTCAGCAAAGGACATGACGCACACTGCTCCGCAAGGGCCGCGGCTCCGGCCTGCCGTCCGGCCACGGCGGGGTGCCGCAGTGCGTCGTCGAAGCCGTGCCGGAAGACGTCCAGCCCGGTCCGTGCCGCTCCGTGGTACGCGGACTTCAGTGAGTCCACCTGCTCGACGGAACCGTCGGTCTCGATGACCACCGCGTCGAACGGCGACAGACCCAGCGATTCCGTGGCAGCCGGAAACCCCAGCAGCAAGGCGAGGCACTCCTCAAACAACCGCACGCCCGTCTCCCGCCGCCCCGCCGTCCACCATCGGTCGAACACGGCGCACAGCCACTCGCCATGGCGGGCACCGTCCAGGTGCGGGGGCGGAGCCGACCAGTTGCCGTGCGGCAGCAAGAGGTCCAGCGCCGGCGGGCGCAGGTCGAGGAGGGACTCGTACGTTTCCACGGGGTCCAGCGTGGGATCGACCACGGTGAGGACTCCGGCGTACGACTGCGGATACCGCTCGGCAAGGAGCCGCACTCCGCGGGCGGCGGCGGGCCAAGACGGACGTCCGGCGTGGTCGACGCGGCGTGCGTTGTGCCCGGCCAGTCCTCCGTCGAGGCTCACCCCCACCCGGATGCCGGCACCGGCCAGCGCAGTGAGGATTTCCGGTGTGAGCAGGGTGGCGTTGGTCTGGACGACCGCGTGCACCGAGGATCCGGCCGGAACGCGGTCCCGCACCAGGGCCGTGAAGCGGGTCAGAGTCCCGGCGCCCGCCAGGAGAGGCTCGCCTCCGTGCAGGACGAGGGAGATGGCCGGCAAGCAGTGCGCGACCGCATGCTCGGCGATACGGGTGGCGACGGCGTCCAGCACCTCGGCCGAGGCCGCCGGGGGGCGATCGCGCCAGGTGTTGTCCGGTCCTTGGTAGAGGTAGCAGTAGGTGCAGGCGAGGTTGCACCGGCCGTGCATCTTGATGATGAACTGACGAAAAGGATAGGGGAGTTCATCGGTGGCCGCCCCTCCAGACACTCCAGCACCCCCATGCCGCGAGGCCCGCACAGCGGCCCTTCCTCCCGCACCCGGCACATGCCCGGACGGGCATCCGACGCAAACCCCCGAGCGATCGGGATTGTCCATTTCGCTTTGAGCGGCGACCGGAATTGTCACTCAAAGAATGTGAGAGGCCATGGGATCCGCCGGACCCTCACAGTGCGTTGTTGAAGCCCCACAACATCTCACTCGGCTGTGTCGCTCGCTCCCGAAGGTCCTTCAGGACCTCCCTCAGCACGGGATGCTCGATCGTGCTCAACTCCCCCAGACCGAGGGCCAGCAGGTCAGGCAGTGGGCCCGGTGGTCCACACGCTTCCGGTCCCCCCGCGCCCTCCGACGACTCGTCCCTCGCGCCCATCACTCGGCCCTCCCGGGTTCGCCCGCTCACGACACACGCTCCAGTTCGGCCAGTCGCCGGGTCGTCTCCGGGGCCGTCGGGCCCTCGGTGACCAGGCTGCCCTCCGGCAGGCGCGACCACTCCGCTCGGGCCGCCCGGTAGGCGTCCCGGGCGGCCCTCGGACGAGCGGCCGCCTCGTAGGACATACCCCGCCAGTGGTGCGCTTGCGCACCCGCCTGGACGGCCTCCTGCCGTCCGCGGTCCGTTTCGGCCACTCCCTCGGCCTCCCGGGCCGCCTCCGCCGCGTCGCGGAAGGCGTCGACCGCCAGGTCGAGGCGGGCCGGGCGGCGCAGGCTGCGGTAGGCCTCGAACTGGACCTGGCCGAGTTCCAGGCGGCAGTGGGCGGCGAGCAGCGGATCCCCCGCCTCGGCCGCCGCGAGGCCGAAGAGGTGCTCGGCCTCGCGCAGGTCGACGCGGTCGCCGCGGGCCCGGTAGCGCAGCATCAGCGCGCGGCCGAGCAGCAGCAGCCGGTGGGCGACCCGGGGGCTGCCCGCCGGGGTCTCCATCCGGCAGTCCCGCAGGACGCGGATCGCCGGGGACAGCATGCCCTGGGCGCGCGCGTACGGGAGTCCGGCCAGCCGCAGCAGCGCCTCGCCCCACTCGGCGAGGATGTCGGCGTGCGCGGGCGCGTCGCGGGACATGCGCTGGGCCGCCTGCCCGAAGTGGTCCGCCGCCGCCTCCAGGTCGGCGGGTTCGCCCGACTCGGCGTACCGGGCCACGGCGATCCGGCCGGCCCGGGCCAGCAGGGACGCCCGGCGGCCCTGTTCGCGCACCAGGGCGAGCCCTTCGTCGACCCGGGCCTGGGCGTCGTCCAGGGAGCCGCCCGCCTGGAGCAGCGCGTCGACCAGGTCGAGCAGGACGCGCACCCGCGCGCGTGCCGACTCGGCCGTGTACGGCTGCCCGCCGGTGTCCAGGGCGTTGCGCAGCGACTGCGCGCCCTGCTCGGCGTAGAGCCGGGCCTGGACGGGGTCGGCGGTGGCGCCGGAGAGCCGCAGCAGGATCCGGCCGTGCTCCAGCGGGAGTTCCGGCGGGCGCAGGCGCCGGTCCGGCCAGACGTCGGCGAAGGCCTCCAGCATGCCGACGGCGCCCTGGAGCAGCGCGCTGTCACCGCCGAGCCGCCACTGCGCCTCCAGTGCGCGCACCCGTTCCAGGGTGAGCTTCAGCGCCTGGTTCTCGTCGAGGCCGGGTGCCGCGCAGGCGACGGCGTACTCCCGGTCGGCGCGGCGCAGCAGGTCCAGGGCGCCGGTGCGGTCGCCGCGCCGCCTGCGGTCGGTCGCGGCGGCGTGCAGCACCTTGGCCAGCACGGCGCGCTCGTGCAGTCTGCGGGGATGCGCGGTGGCCCGTTCGGCGGCGGTCTCGGCCTCCTGGAGCAGCTCGTCGCCGCCCTGCACCTCCCACAGGCGCAGGGTGCAGGCCGCGTACTCGGCCCACAGCTCGGGATCCGCGCCCTCACGCTCGCGCTCGGTGGCGCCGCGCAGCAGCTGCACCGCGTCGATGGCGTCCTGGATCATGCCCTCGCTGTCGAAGCGCTCGATCAGCGTGCGGGCCCTGCGCACCGCCCGGTGGGTCGGCCGGTCCGCGGCGTGTCCCGGGCCGCCGCGGCCGTTGTGACTCTCGAACTGCTCCGGCAGCGGCATGAACCGCCGCAGGACGCGCGCCGCGACCTCCGCGAAGGGCTGCGGCACGGGGGCTTCGTCGCCGTCGCCGCCGTTGTCCCCGTGGTCGGTGCGGCCGCCGTCGTCGCCGTGGTCCGTGCGGTGGGTGGCGGGGGCGTAGGGGCGGCCCGCGCCGCCGTCGCCCAGCTGCGCCAGGGCGAGCGCCGGGAAGTTGGGGCCGCCCTTGCCGAAACGCTGCTCGATGTACTCCGAGCAGTGCTTGAGCACCAGCATGGCCTCGTCGCGACCCAGCCGGGACAGCAGGGCGTCCCGCACGTCCGGCTCGATCCGGTACCACTGGGCGCCGCCGTCCGCGTACTCCTCCGACGCGCGTGTGAGCAGCCCGCCGACCAGCACCTCGGCGAGTTCGGCCGGGCCCGAGTCGGGCAGCATCGTGCGCTGCACGAGCTGCATCACCGGCAGGCACAGAGGTGCCGCGGCCAGGTAGACGGCGAGCCGCCCGGCGGCCGGGGAGGCGCTGGAGCTGAACCTGCTGACCCGTTCGAACGGGGTGCGCCTGCGGTCGGCCCGTGCCGTCGGCGCGGGCGGCTGGTCCGCGCGCACCCAGCCCACCGCGCCCGGGACGGGCCCTGCGCCCGCGCCCGACAGCAGCCTGGCCCAGGCGCCGAGGGCGACCGGCTCGGGCGGCAGCACGGGCACCGGCACCGCTCCGCGGCGCACCTCCACCGGGCCGCCCGTGGCGGTGCGCACGCGCAGCGCGGACGCTCCGCCCAGCGTCTCGCCGCGGCTCAGCCGGCAGAACAGCACCGGCAGACGGGTGCGGTTCCACAGGCGTTGCGGCAGTGGCTGGAGCACGGCGACGGGGCCCTGCCGGGAGAGCTGGTGCAGCAGGCGGTGGGCGTGGCCGCTGTGCCACAGAGGGCCCGCGCAGTCGCTGACGAACAGCACGATCCGCCGTCCGGTGGGGTCGCTGAGCCGGTCCGCGGAGTGCAGCGGCGCCGCGTAGGCGTCGGGGCTGCGGCTGACGGCCGGCTCGCCGTCGGGTCCCTGGTGCAGATGGGCGACCTGGATGTCCGAGAAGGCACCCAACTGACCGAACACATCCTGAAGTTCGATGAACAGCCGGTCCCACACACGCATCGAGGACGAGGCGTCCAGGACCAGTTGGAGCCGGGCGTCGCCCCGGGTGACGGCCCGGTGGACGGGCAGGATCAGTCCGCCGGCCTGCGCGCTCCGCTCCGCCGTCGCCGTCTCGTCGAGCCGCAGACGCAGGGGCGGCGCCGGGCTCCGGTAGCGCTGCAACCGCCGTAATGCGCGCTGGAGTTCGAGCGGGGCGGGCAGCACGGGGGCAGCCGGTACGCCGACCGGCAGGGCGGCCGCGCGTCCCGCGCCGCGGGCCTGCGGCGCTCCGTCCTGCGGCACCGGGTACAGGCTCACCCGGCCGTCGTCGCCCGCGTTGCGCTGCGGCCGCTCCGGGCGCTCGGTCCGCCCGGTCTCCGGGCGTCCGCCCCCGCTCCGTCCGTGCGAGCCGTCACGCCGGGGCGCGGGACGGCCGTCGGTCCGGGCCGCCGGACCCTCCGGCTCCGGGTCCTCCACCGGCCGCGTCCACCGGGCCAGCCAGAGCGCGTCGCACAGCTGCGGCACGTCCGGGTCGAGCCCTACGGCGCGCAGTCGCGCGACGAGTTCGGCCAGCGGATCCCCAGCACCGGCGGCGTCGCCGGCCGCGGCACCGTCCGCCGGCCCGGCGGGCCCACCGGAGCCGGCTGCTCCGCCGGCTCCGGCAGCTCCGGCAGCTCCGGCAGCTTTACCGGCCTCGCCTGGCCCGTCGGCCCTGGTAGCCCCATTGGCCCCGCTGGGCCCACCGGAGTCACCGGCCCCGGCGGCCCCACGTGACCCGCTCACCCCACTGGCCCCACTTGACCCGCTGGCCTCGCCAAAGTCACTGGTCCCGTTGGCCCCCCTGACCCCACCGGGGTGACCTGCCTCCCCGGCCCCACCGGGCTCGCCGGCCTCGCTGGCCCCGCCAAGGTCACTGGCCCCCTTGGCCCCGTCAGGGTGACCGGCTTCCTCGGCCCCACCGGGCTCGCTGGTCTCGCTGGCCTCGCTGGCCTCGCTGGCCTCGCCGGCCTCGCGAGGACCGTACGGCTCCTCCGCTCCGGCCGGTGCGGCCGGTGCGGCCAAGGCGACCGGGCTGGCACCCGCGGCCTCCGGTCCGTCGGCAGACGGCCCGTTCGCGGGGCCGGGGGCAGCCCCGGCAGGACCGGGGCCACGACCTCGGACGGGAGGCGGAGCGCCGGGTACGAGGCCGTCGGCCGGGACGGCTCCCTCGGCCGGACCGGACCGACCGTCCAGGACAGCCCACTCGTCCGGGAGGGCCCGCCCGTCCCGGAGGGACCGCCCGTCCGGGAGAGACCGCCCGCCCAGGGCGAACCGCCCGTCCGAGAGGGACCGCCTCTCCGGGACGGGATCGCCGGTCCGGGCCGAGCCGCCGGACCGGGCGGGACCCTCGGTCCGGACCGGGCCGCCGGTCCGGGCGGGGCCGCTGGTCCGGGCGGGGCCGTCGGGCGGGACGGGGCCGTGGCGAGCCGCTGCGTCGGGCATCAGGCCCTCACCTCGGCCGGTCGAGTCGCTGGATGAGCAGGTCGGCCAGACGGTCACGACTGGGGGGCGCGGCCGCGTCGGTGAGGTAGATCGCGTTCAGCAACTGGTCCGCCGCGAGGAGTTCACTGCGCGACCGCTCCAGGAACCGCGTGATCAGATCGTCCCCCGCGCGCGCCGCCTCGACACCGAGATGCGCGCGGACGAAGGTGGCGAGCCGGTTGTGGTCGGGGCGCCCCAGCTCCAGGTGGATGCACCGGCGCATCAGCGGCGCCGGGAAGTCGCGCTCCCCGTTGCTCGTGAGCACGACGAACGGGAAGGCGCGGCAGCGCACCCGGCCGTCCCGCACCCGTACCTTCACCCCGTCGGCCGTCAGCACCTCCGCCTCCCCGTCCGGCAGCCGGTCGGCGATGCGCTCCAGCTCGGGGATGGCGAACTCGCCCTCCTCCAGCACGTTCAGCAGGTCGTTGGGCAGGTCGATGTCGCTCTTGTCCAGCTCGTCGATGAGCAGCACGCGCGGGGTGTCGGAGGGCAGCAGCGCGGTGCCGAGCGGACCGAGACGGATGTAGCTGCCGATGCCCTCGACCGCGCCCGGCGAGCCGCCCGCCGAACCGAACCCGCCCTGCGCGGCGATCTGCACGTCCTGGAGCCTGGCGATCGCGTCGTAGTGGTAGAGCCCGTCCTGGAGCGCCGAACGGCTGACGATCGACCAGCGCAGGACGTTGCCGAGGCCCAGTTCGTAGGCCACCGAGTGGGCGAGCGTGCTCTTGCCCGCGCCGGGGCTGCCGGTGACGAGCAGGGGGCGGCGCAGATACAGCGCCGCGTTGATCATCTCCAGTTCCTCGGCGCCCGGCCGGTGCAGCTCCGCCAGGTGGCGGTGGGCGCCGAGCCTGCGATCCTCGGACCCGTCGCCGGAACCGGCCGCGTCCCGGCTGGTGAAGTCCCGCCAGGGGGGCGGATCGGGCAGCCGCTCGATCCCGTCGTGCGGTTCGCCGGCGCCTCGGTAGATGAGCCACTCACTGGATTCGGTCATGATCCGGTCCTCGTCACTCGTCCACCGCCGCGGCCGTCCGAACGTGCATCACGTTATCCATCCTGGAGGTGCCTGGTAAGGGGACGACGAGCCCCGTGGGCGGGTGCGTTCAAGGGGCCTCCAGCAGGTCACCCGTTCCGGGGAGGGGCTGGTGGGGGTCGTCGTACAACAGGGTCAGGCCGTCGGCCCAGAAGGACTCCGTACGGCCCGCGCGCAGCCGCATGCGGAGCTCGTGCACGGCCTCCGGCAGATACCGCGCGCTGGGTGGTTCGGCGATGCCGTCGATCGTGCCGCGGTGGAACTCCCCGCAGACGGTGTCGGGCCGGCCGCGCCGTCGGCGCCACAGGGCCACGCCGTAGCCCCCGAGCACGATCCGGGCGAGCGCCTCGGCGTCGTCCTCGTAGCGGAGGTCGCCGTAGCGGCAGAGCACCGGGACGGTCCCGTGCGACAGCGCGCGCAACTCCTCCACGGTCGGTACGGGTTTGCGCAACCCCTCGTCGCAGTCCAGGACTTCGGCCTTCGCGCGGTGCGCGTGCAGCCAGCGCCAGCGGGCCCGTCGCTCCCGGTCGACGTCGTCCACGTCGTCCGCGTCGTCCGCGTCGTCCACGTAGACCGCGTCGTCCGCGCCGTACGTGTCGTCCACATCGATCGCACCGTCCGGACCGGCCGGGTCGTCCCGCTCGCCCGCAGAGCGCACGCCGTGCGGATCGCCCGGCCCGGCGGGACCGCCCGATGGAGCCGGGTGGCGCGCACCGTGCGGGTCGCCCGCACCGGTGCCGCCCCTTCCGTCCGCACCGTTCCCCGGATACGCGAGGTCCCCCGGGTACGCCCCGACCCCCGCATACGCGCCGTACGCCTCGTCGGGGAGCAGGTCGCGGTCGGCGCAGCGCACGACGAGCGGGCGCTGGGCGCCCAACGGCTCGTCGTCGGGCGGCAGTCGCCAGGTGTCGACCTCCAGGCCGAGCAGCGCGTGGGGCAGCGCCACCTGGAGGAGCGCCGGCCTGCCGGGCTCGTCGCAGTGGCGGAACGCCTCGCCGAGCGGGCCCGCGAGGTGCGCGGGAAGGTCGGCCAGCGGGGTGCGTTCGGCCTCGCGCAGGCGGACCACCTCCCCGCCGGGCGCGGCCACCGACACCGACCAGTCGCAGCGGTCCGGTTCCCAGCCGCGCAGGACCAGTTCGAGCAGGGCGGAGGGCCGGGCCGCGCTGCCCACGGCACCGGCGCCGACGCCCGCACGCGCGCGTGCGTGGGGTCCGCCGCGCCGATGGGGCACGCGCCCGCCGGGACCGCCGGCGGAGTGGGCGCCGCCCCAGAAGGTGTCGGGGACGTCGTGCTGCGCCTCGTCCCGCCGGCGCAGCCGCTCGATGCGCTGCTCGGCGAGACCGGCCCGGTAGCGGGCGCTCAGCCGCTGCGCGGCCTGCCACACCCAGACCCACAGGGCCTTCTCGGCGTCCGGGGTGCTCGGCACGACGAACGGGCGCGGAGCGGACATGGCGCGCATCGCGTAGTCGAGGACGAGTTCCAGCGCGCCGTCGTCACTCGCGCTCTCGTACAGCGCTCCGAGCCCGTCGCGCCAGCCGCGCGGCGCGGGCAGCGGGCTGAGGGTCTGGAAGTCCGGCAGGGAGTCGAGGATGTCCAGCAGGCCGCGGGTGCTCTGCGGCGGCGGGAGTTCGGCGAGCCGCCCCAGCAGCTGGATCCGCTCGTCCGGACTGAGGGTGCGGCCCGGCCGTGCGCCGAGGCGGCCCTGTACGTCGGTCCAGGTCTGGCGCCGGGAGGCCGGATGGCGCTGCCGGTCGCGGTGGTAACGGTCGTGGGCGTGGAAGACGGCCTGGTAGAGGTCGCCGTGCTCGGCCCGCACCGCCTCCGCGGGGACGCGCAGGGTGCGCAGCTGCTCGATCCCGGTCGACGTGCCGCCCGGACGGTGGTCCGAGCGTGCCTTGAGAACCCCGATCACCTCTCCGCGCACGGGGTCGATCACCGGGCCGCCCGAGACGCCGTACGGCAGGTCGTTGTCGCCCAGCCGCATCTGCACGTCCGACGACCAGCCGCCGATGGTGCCCTGCACGGTGAGGGTGCCGTCCATGACCTGTAAGCGGCCCTCGTTCTCCGTCCAGCCGGCGTAGAGCACGCGCCCCTCGCCGTAGTAGGCGGCGGGGCGCTCGGAGACGTAGACGCACTCGTGGTCGTCGACGGGTTCGGTGAGCTGGACGAGGGCCAGATCCGGGGCGGGCCAGTTGCCGACGGGCAGCCGGTCGGCGGCGGGCGGCCCCCACTCGGCGCGGCCGGCCGGTTCGGCACCGTCGGCCCGGGCGCCTCGACCGGTCCGGTCGGTCAGGTCGGGGAGCGTCGCCACCACCCGCCCGGGGGCGGAGGACGTACCGCGCCCCGGTGCCGTCTCGTACACCACGGCGACCTCGCCCCCCTCCCCGCCGCAGGCCACATGTGCGCAGGTCAGAACCCAGTTGGGGGCGACGAAGAAGCCGCTCCCGAGGAACGTGCCGGGCTCCTCCAGGGCATACCCGACGACCGGGCGATGAATGCGCACGGTCGCCGCCACGACGAGTCCACGCAGCGCACGGCGGGCCGCATCGAACGCGTTCGATGCGCCCGGGGCGTGCCCGCCCGTCACGCGGCGCCCCCGGCCGCGGTGCCGTCGGCGCCCCCGTGCATCGGCGCGCCGGGGGACGCGCCCGCGCGCCGGACCTGGCCGGACGACGCCCCGCCACGCGCGTGTGCGTCCGACGCGGGAGCGGGGGGTGCGGCCGGAGGCGGGCCGGGAGGCGTCTGCGGGGAGGCGTCCGAGGTGGCATCCGGGGTCGCATCCAGGTCCGGCGGGCCGCTGTTCCAGGTGAGGGTGACGGTGATGCCGGCCTTGGCCTCTCCGTCCGCGAGCAGACCCACGACCTTCCCGGCCTTGGCCGTCAGCTCGATGCCGAACTCGACGCTCACCTCGTCGGGCCGGACCGCGCGCAGCGGCTCGGCGAGCGACCGCGCGACGCCCGTCACGAGCGCGTGCAGGCTCTCCACGCTCGCCTCGACGCGCTCCGCGAACCCGGTGTCGCTGTACGACAGCCGCCCGGGCGGCGCGGCCAGTTCCCCCGCTCCCGAGATCCGCGCCCATACGGGCGTTCCGTCCGGCAGCGCGATACGCGCCACCCTCGTCACGTCCTCGCCTCTCATGACACTCCCCCGTTCTCCCCGGTCCCCCCGGACCGGCTCACCCCGGTGCGCGCCGCGGCCGTGCGTTGCGGCCGCGGCGGGGATCCCGGCGGCCCGCGGGACGCCCTCCCCCTGCGCCTATCCTTTTCCTGTCCCCTCCCTACCGGAGAGCGGATCTCTTCCTCCCCTCACAGGAACAAGGGTCCTTCCCCCGAGGGGGGATCCCTATCCCTGCGACAGACCCACGGAGCACGATCCATGTACTTCACCGATCGCGGAATCGAGGAACTCGAGAAGCGGCGCGGCGAGGAGGAAGTCACCTTCGAGTGGCTCGCCGAGCAGCTGCGGACGTTCGTCGACCTCAACCCGGACTTCGAAGTACCGGTGGAGCGGCTGGCGACCTGGCTGGCGCGCCTGGACGACGAGGACGACGAGTAGCCGTCCGACGACGCCGGACGCCAGAGCCAGACGACAGACGGCAGACGGCAGACGGCAGACGGGACACAGCGGGCCGCGGCCCGCAGGCGGGAACGGGCGGGCGGGCCGTTCGCACGGTCCACCGCGAAAGGGGCGTCCTCCGGGCGCCCCTTTCCCGTGCGCCGAGGCGGGCGTGAGCACCCGAACGGGTGTCTTGACTTTCCGTGTCCGCGATATATCGTGTTTGACAGGAGACGCGATATGGCGTGTCCTGCCCGCCGCCGTGGAGGAGGTCCGCGCCATGTCCGAATGGTCCGTCGCAGAGCCGAGGAAGCTCTCTTTCGACGAGCCCGTGAACGAACTGCACGTGCGCATCGTCGACGGCACGGTGAACGTCGTGGGCACCGACGAGGCCGTCGCCCGTCTGGAGGTCTCGCGGCTCGAGGGGCCGCCCCTGGTGGTGAGCCATCAGGACGGGAACCTGACGGTGGCGTACGAGGACCTGCCCTGGAAGGGCTTCCTCAAGTGGCTCGACCGCAAGGGCTGGCGGCGCAGCGCCGTGGTCTCGCTGGCCGTGCCGGCCGGCACCCGCGTGGAGGTGGGCGTGGTGAGCGCGGGGGCGGTGGTCTCCGGCATCGACGGCCACGCGGAGGTGAAGGGGGTCAATGGCGACACGACCCTCGTGGGACTCGCCGGCCCGGTGCGCGCGGACACCGTCTCCGGAAGCGTGGAGGCACAGGCGCTCACCGGCGACCTTCGGTTCAACTCCGTGTCGGGCGACCTGACCGTGGTCGAGGCGGGCTCCTCGGTGAAGGCGGACTCCGTGAGCGGCTCGATGATCGTCGACCTCGACCCCACGAGCCGCCCGACGACGATCGACCTGACCAGCGTCTCCGGGGAGATCGCCATCCGGCTCCCCCACCCGGCGGACGCGCGGGTGGAGGCGAACACCGCCAGCGGCTCGGTCTCCAACGCCTTCGAGGACCTCAAGGTCAGCGGCCAGTGGGGCGCCAAGCGCATCACCGGCCGGCTGGGCGCGGGCAACGGCACCCTGAAGGCGACGACGGTCACCGGTTCGATCGCCCTGCTGCGACGGCCCGCGACCGACGAGACGGCACAGGCCCCCCGGGACGGCACGGCGGGCGACGCGTGGGAACACGCGACGCAGGACGCGAGGGACGACGGGCGGCAGCCGAAGGCACCGGCCGGCTCGGGGGACAATGCCGATTCCGGCCCGGGCGGCGAGAGCTCCTCCGGCTACCCGGCCGACAGCACGACCGACAAGAAGGTGCTCTGACATGCCTCCCGTCTTCGCCCACGGCCGCCTCCGTCTCTACCTGCTGAAGCTGCTGGACGAGGCGCCGCGCCACGGCTACGAGGTGATCCGCCTCCTCGAAGAACGCTTCCAGGGGCTCTACGCGCCGTCGGCGGGCACGGTCTACCCCCGCCTGGCCAAGCTGGAGGCCGAGGGGCTGGTCACCCACACCACCGAGGGCGGCCGCAAGGTGTACGCCATCACGGACGCGGGCCGGGCCGAGCTGGCGGACCGCAGCGGCGAACTGGCCGACCTGGAGCTCGAGATCCGTGAGTCGGTCGCCGAACTGGCCGCCGAGATCCGGGCCGACGTGCGCGGCGCGGCGGGCGACCTGCGCCGCGAGATGCGGGCGGCGGCCACCGAGGCCCGCCGGGGTGGCGGGACCGGTTCGGCGCACCGCGCCGCACCCGGCGAGTACGGGGAGTCCGGGGAGTCCGGGGAGTACGGCGACAAGGAGTCGTGGCGCGCCGCCAAGGAGGAGATGCGCCGCGTCAAGCAGGAGTGGAAGGAACAGGCGCGCCGGGCCAAGGACGAGAGCCGCCGGGCCCGTGAGGAGGCCCAGCGGGCCCGCCGCCAGGCCAAGGAGGCGCAGGAACACGCCCGTTCGCAGGCCCAGGAAGAGGTGCAGCGCATCGCACGCCGGGTCCAGGAACAGGTCCAGGACCACTTCGCCCGGGGCGACTGGCCCACCGGGGTCCGGGAGGGCCTGACGGAACTCGCCAAGGAGTTCGGCGAGTTCGGCAAGGACTTCGGAAGGGAGTACGGCAAGGACTTCGGCTTCGGGCGCACGGGTACGACGGGCGCGACGGGCGCGACGGGTCCGAGGAAGACCGCGGGCCCGGAACAGCCCCGCACCCCGGAGCCTCCCGGCGCCCCGGCCCAGGGCGCCCCCACCACGGACGCGTCCCGCGGCCCGGCCGGCACCACTGCGGCGCCGGAGTACTCCGTCACCTCGGATGACTTCCCCGCCGCGTACGAGCCGGCATGGGCCCACGAGGAAACCGGCGGTGAGCCGACACGCGATCTGGACCGTCTCCTGGACCGCTTCCGGGACGACATCCGCGACGCCGCCCGCGACCACGGCGTCACGGCGGACCAGCTCCGCGAGGCGCGCCGCCACCTGTCCACGGCGGCGGCACACATCGGAGTGATACTCCGGTCCCCCGGGGTGTGACACCCGCGCGCAGGACCCGGGGCGGCGCCGGAGGTCCCGGCCGGTCTCAGCTCGCCTCGGCCTGCGGACCGGTGCCGGTCCCGGGGCGGCCCCCTCGGTCCTGCTCGCCGTAGAGCACCCGGGTCAGGGACGCGTGCGTGACGCCGTGGTCGGCGAGGACCTCCGAGGGCACGCCGCGGCGGACGGTCAGCGCGAGCAGCAGATGCTCGTCGCCGATGCGCCGTTCGCCGTGCGCGACGGCGACGCGCAGGGTTCCCGTCAGCAGTTCCTTGGCGCCGCGGGCGAACGGCCGGCGCCCGGTCCGTCCGCCCAGGAGGCCGCTCCGGCCGGCCGCGGCCAGCGCGCCCTCGCCGTGCGTCTCCTCGACCCGGGACACGATCTCCGTCAGGTCGATGCCCAGGCCGGACAGGGCGTCCGCGTCGGCGCGGCTCAGTCCGCCGCGACGGCGCGTCTCGTCCAGGTCCCGCAACAGCGCCGTCCGTCCGCCGGGCGGCAGCCCGAGCGAGGCCAGCGCGAAGGAACCGCGACTGCCCTCCCGGTCGAGCAGGGACAGCAGCACATGGGTCTCCTCGACCCGGGCCGCGCCTTCCCGCTCGGCATGCCCCACCGCGCCCTCGACCACCGCACGGGCGTCCTTCGTGAACCGCTCGAACATCAATGCCTCCCGTACTTCTTGTGCACGGCCTGCCTGGTGACCCCGAGTTCCGCGGCGATCTCCTGCCACGACCAGCCCTGGTTGCGCGCACTGCGCACCTGCACCGCCTCCAGCTGCTCCAGCAGCCTGCGCAGCGCGGCGACGGCCCGCAGGCCCACCCGTGGATCGCGGTCACCGGCCCGCTCGGCGAGATCCGTTGCTTCGGTCATACATGTCAACCTACGTTGACATGTGACCCCTGTCAACCATGGTTGACATCACCGGCATGCGAAAGGCGGGCCCGGGAATCCCGGACCCGCCCGTCGGAGGCCGAGGCGGAGGCTCAGCCGCCGGTCAGCACGATCTTGCCGAACTGGTCGCCGGAGGCGAGCCGTTCGAAGCCCTCCCGGGCCCGGTCGAGCGGCAGCACCTCGTCGATGACGGGGCGGACGCCGGTGGCGGCACAGAAGGACAGCAGGTCCTCCAGCTCGTCCTTGGTGCCCATCGTGGAGCCGACGACCTTCAGCTCCAGGAAGAAGATCCGGGTCAGCTCCGCGTGCGAGGGACGGTCACCGCTGGTGGCGCCGGAGATGACGAGCGTGCCGCCGGGCCGCAGGGACTTCACCGAGTGCGACCAGGTGGCCGCGCCCACGGTCTCGATGACGGCGTCCACCCGCTGCGGCAGCCGCGCACCGGGCTCCACGGCCTCCACGGCGCCGAGCTCCAGGGCCCGCTTGCGCTTGGCCTCGTCCCTGCTGGTGGCGAAGACCCGCAGCCCGGCGGCCTTGCCCAGCACGATCGCCGCCGTGGCGACACCGCCCCCGGCGCCCTGGACGAGCACGGAGTCACCGGGCCGCACCCCGGCGTTGGTGAAGAGCATGCGGTAGGCCGTCAGCCAGGCCGTGGGCAGACAGGCGGCCTCCTCGAAGGAGAGTTCCCTGGGCTTCGGCAGGATGTTCCACGTCGGCACGGCGACCTGCTCGGCGAAGGTGCCCTGGTAGCGCTCGGTGAGGATGGAACGGGGCTCGTCCGGTCCGACCCCGTGGCCGCTCTGGCCGATGACGGAGTGCAGGACGACCTCGTTGCCGTCCTCGTCGATCCCGGCGGCGTCACAGCCGAGGATCATCGGCAGCCGGCCCTCCGGGAGACCGACGCCCCGGAGCGACCAGAGGTCGTGATGGTTGAGGGAGGCGGCCCTTACACGGACGGTGCTCCAGCCGGGCCGGGCCTCGGGGGCCGGACGCTCCCCCAACTCCAGGCCGGTGAGCGGCTGGTCGCGGTCGATTCGGGCGGCATAGGCGGCGAACATGGGACCGACCCTAGGTTCCGGGCCGGACGAGCGAAACCGGACGGCCGTGTGACACATGCCCTCTTGCACATGCCGACCATCACCCGGGTGGGTGACCGCATGGGCAAAGAAATGGCCCCGCCGCAACCGGCGGGGCCATCGATCCGCGTCAGCGGCGGGCGACGCCCTCGGCCCGGGCCGCCGCGGCGACGGCCGCGGTGACCGCGGGGGCGACCCTCTCGTCGAACGGCGACGGGATCACGTAGTCCGCGGCGAGATCCTCGCCGACGACCCCGGCGAGCGCCTCAGCCGCCGCGATCTTCATGCCCTCGGTGATCCGGGAGGCCCGCACCTGGAGCGCGCCCGCGAAGATCCCGGGAAACGCCAGCACGTTGTTGATCTGGTTCGGGAAGTCGGAACGCCCGGTGGCGACGACGGCCGCGTACTTGTGGGCGACCTCCGGGTGCACCTCCGGCGTCGGGTTGGCCATCGCGAAGACGAACGCGCCCTTCGCCATGGAGGCCACGGCCTCCTCGGGAACGGTCCCGCCGGAGACGCCGATGAAGACATCGGCACCGGCCAGCGCGTCCTCCAGCGACCCGGTCAGCCCGGCCTTGTTGGTGAACCCGGCCAGCTCGCGCTTGACGTCGGTCAGGTCCTCGCGGCCCGCCGAGACGATGCCCTTGCGGTCGGTGACCGCGACGTCCCCGATGCCGGCCTCGACCAGCATCTTGGCGATGGCGACACCGGCCGCGCCGGCGCCCGAGATGACGGCCCGCAGCTCACCGATGCCGCGCCCGCTGAGCCGCGCGGCGTTGCGCAGCGCGGCCAGCGTCACGATCGCGGTGCCGTGCTGGTCGTCGTGGAAGACCGGGATGTCGAGCGCGTCCTGGAGCCGGCGCTCGATCTCGAAGCACCGGGGCGCCGAGATGTCCTCCAGGTTCACTCCGCCGAACGAGGGCGCGAGGCGCACCACGGTCTCGATGATCTCGTCCACGTCCGTGCAGGCGAGCGCGATCGGAACCGCGTCCACCCCGCCGAACTGCTTGAACAGGATCGCCTTGCCTTCCATGACCGGAAGGGAGGCCTCGGGGCCGATGTCGCCGAGCCCGAGGACGGCCGTGCCGTCGGTGACGACGGCGACGACGGACGACTTCCAGGTGTAGTCGTTCACCAGGTCCGGCTGTTCCGCGATCGCGGTGCACACGCGCGCGACGCCGGGGGTGTAAGCGAGGGACAGGTCGTCCTTGTCGCGAACCGGGACGGTGGCCTGCACGGCCATCTTTCCGCCGCGGTGCAGCGCGAACACCGGGTCGAAGGAGTCGAGGGGCTCCGCACCGCCCTCCCGGCCCGTCTGGTCGGCGTTCTCGCTGCGAGGATTGACGATCTCCGCTGCCACTGTGTTGTACCCCTTAGGTCTGCATGGTTTGAGGGTGGCCACTCCTGATTGAGAAGTGGGCGGGCATCGCGCGGGCCCCAGAGGTGATGCGTACGGGCGCCTGCGCGTCGGGCGCGCCGCACACGCGCCCTGAGCCCCGGATGAGGGGTGTAAAAATCCTTCTTACCGGACGGAGACCGCAGCCGACGAGTCCATTCCGTGCAAGGTCACACGGCTCACGCTGTGGACCTTGAACAGAGGCCACGCTGAGTGACATGACTCATGCGAGCGGACCCGCCGAGCGCCCGAAAACCCTTGACACGGGCCGACGCCGACGGTCCATGGACACGTCGAGCGACCACATCTTGCGATCAACCGAAGATCTTTCGGCCGGAACGGGGGATTCCCGCAGATGATCCGGCTGCGTCCGGCCTTGATGTACCGGAGTGATGCGGTTCGGGGGTCGCCCGTTATCCGATTTTGACATGGCTGGCCCCCTGATTGGCGTAGTCCGAATGGCAAGATGCCGTCATCACACGAGGTCGCGACACCCGAAGGTGTGTGTTCTCGTCGACCCATCGGCATGTGCCGACCCATCGGCATCTCCATCCATCCGCCGGAGGAACCCACCATGACCGCAAGCTCCACCCGACGCACGACCGCCGCGCGCACCCGCCTGGCAGCGGTCGGATCTCTCGCGGTCGCGGGCGCCTTGCTGCTCTCCGCCTGCGGCGACCAGACCGACAGCGGCGGCAGCTCCTCCGAGTCGTCGAGCGGCGCCGACAAGGCCCCTCTCTTCTCGAAGCTCCCGGCCGACATCCAGAAGGCGGGTGTCATCAAGGTCGGCACCAACGCCGAGTACGCGCCGATGGAGTCCGTCGAGGGCGGCAAGATCGTGGGCGTCGACCCCGACATCGCCGCCGCGCTCGGCAAGGAACTCGGCGTCGACTTCCAGTTCACCTCCGGCGGCTTCGACACCCTGATCACGGCGGTCAACACCGGCCGCTACGACATCGCGATGTCGTCGATCACGGACAACAAGCAGCGCCAGGAGGGCCTGGACGACAGCGGCAAGAAGCTCGGCACGGGCGTCGACTTCGTCGACTACTTCACCGCCGGCACCGCCATCTACGTCCAGAAGGGCAACCCCAAGGGCATCAAGACCATCGACGACCTGTGCGGTCAGACGGTCGCCGTGCAGCGGGGCACCACCTACGAAGAGGCCCTCCAGGCGCAGTCCAAGACCTGCACCGGCAGCGGCAAGAAGGCCCTCAAGATCGAGTCCTTCGAGAACGACACCGAGGCCCAGACCCGCGTGAAGTCGGGCGGCGCCGTGGCCGGCGTCAACGACTACCCGGTGGCCGTGGACATGGCCCGCAAGGCCGGCGGCGGCAACACCTTCGAGGTTCTCGACAAGCAGTACGAGGCCGCTCCGTTCGGCATCGTCGTGAACAAGAAGAACACGCAGCTGCGCGACGCCCTCAAGGAGGCCGTCGACGCGATCATCAAGGACGGCTCGTACCAGAAGGTGCTGGAGAAGTGGGGCGCCGAGAGCGGGGCGATCAAGGCCTCCGCCATCAACGGCGGCAAGTGATCCACCCGCACCTTTTGCAGTCTTCGAAGGGCAGTCCCCATGACTGACAAGCTCGACAAGTCCTCCGCGGGCGGCGCACCACCCGAGGACACCCCGCCGGTCGCCAAGGGCCCGGCGTTCTCCGGTCCGCCGGAGACCATCAAGGCGATCCCGGTGCGCCACTACGGCCGCTGGGTCAGCGCGGTGATCGTCGTCGCGCTGATGGTGCTGCTGGTCAACGCCTTCGCCAACGGCGACATCCAGTGGAGCACGGTCGGCGACCAGCTGTTCAACTCGACCGTCATCGCGGGCGCCGGACGCACCCTGCTGATCAGCGTGCTGTCCATGGTGCTGGGCGTGGTGCTCGGTGTTCTGCTGGCCGTCATGCGGCTGTCGAAGAACCCGGTGACCAGCACGGTCGCCTGGCTGTACATCTGGTTCTTCCGCGGCACCCCGGTGTACGTGCAGCTGCTGATGTGGTTCAACCTGGCGCTGATCTTCCCCGTCCTGAACCTCGGTCCGATCTACAAGGACGAGATGACGGACGTCATGACGCCGTTCATGTGCGCCCTGCTGGGACTCGGCCTGAACGAGGCCGCGTACATGGCCGAGATCTGCCGGGCCGGCCTGCTGGCCGTGGACGAGGGGCAGACGGAGGCGTCGCACGCGCTGGGCATGAGCCACGCCAAGACGCTGCGCCGGATCGTCATCCCGCAGGCGATGCGGGTGATCGTGCCGCCGACCGGCAACGAGTTCATCAACATGCTGAAGACCTCGTCGCTGGTGTACGTGGTGACGTACAACGAACTGCTCCGCTCGACCTCGGTGATCGGCTCCTCGTCGTTCGCCGTGATGGAGCTGCTGTTCGTCGCCTCCATCTGGTACCTGGTCATGACCAGCGTCTTCAGCGTCTTCCAGTACTACCTGGAGCGCTACTACGCCCGCGGTTCGAGCCGCAGCCTGCCGCCCACGGTCTTCCAGAAGATCCGGGCGAACCTGCTCTCGATCGGCCGCGAAAGGAGTGCGTCATGACCGCGATGGTCAAGGCCGAGGGTGTGCACAAGTCCTTCGGCGCGGTCGAGGTCCTCAAGGGCATCGACCTGGAGGTCAAGAACGGCGAGGTGTTCTGCCTCATCGGCCCCTCCGGTTCCGGCAAGAGCACGTTCCTCAGGTGCATCAACCACCTGGAGAAGATCAACGCCGGACGGCTGTACGTCGACGGGGACCTGGTCGGCTACCGCCAGAAGGGCGACAAGCTCTACGAGCTGAAGGACAGCGAGGTCGCGCTGAAGCGCCGGGACATCGGCATGGTGTTCCAGCGGTTCAACCTGTTCCCGCACATGACGGCGCTGGAGAACGTCACCGAGGCTCCGATCCAGGTCAAGGGCGTGAGCAAGTCCCAGGCCAGGGAGCGCGCGGCCCAGCTCCTGGAGCGCGTGGGCCTCGCCGACAAGGCGGGGAACTACCCCTCGCAGCTCTCCGGCGGTCAGCAGCAGCGGGTGGCGATCGCCCGGGCCCTGGCCATGGACCCGAAGCTGATGCTGTTCGACGAGCCGACCTCGGCACTCGACCCGGAGCTGGTCGGCGACGTCCTCGACGTCATGCGCGACCTGGCCGAGTCCGGCATGACGATGGTCGTCGTCACCCACGAGATGGGCTTCGCCCGCGAGGTCGGCGACAGCCTGGTCTTCATGGACGGCGGTGTGGTGGTCGAGTCCGGCAACCCGCGTGACGTCCTGACCGACCCGCAGCACGAGCGGACGAAGGCGTTCCTGTCCAAGGTGCTGTGACGCGTACGGCGGTGCCGTGACGCGTACGGTACGACGGCGAAGGGGCGGTACGGATCTTCCGTACCGCCCCTTCGGCCGTGCCGCCGGGGTGCGGGACGGGCGAAGGGGCGTCACCCCGGCCGCGCGTCCGTCGGGGTGACGTCGTCCGGGTGTGTCCCGTAATACCCTGGAGGCACGAACGGCCGTTACCCCGCCCGCACCCGGACCGCAGAGCGCCACCGTAAGGACTACAAGTGGAACTGGCCTATTACTCGGATTATGCCGTGCGCCTCGTCAACAGCGAGGAACCGGTCCGGGGCAAGGACGCGCTGACCTCGGTCGAGGCGGTCCGCGCCCTCTTCGGCGGCAACCGGTCGGCGGCCCGCCGCGCCACCGAGGCGGACGTCACCCGGTTCCGTGCGGTCCGGGCCCGGCTGCGCGCGGTGTTCGAGGCGGCCGACGGCGGTGACGAGACCCTCGCCGTGGACCTGCTGAACTCGCTGCTGCTGGAGTTCCCGGTGAGCCCGCAGATCTCCGGCCACGACGTCCGCGACGACGACGGCCGCCCGCTGTGGCACATGCACCTGGCCGACCACCCGTCGAACGCGACGGCCGGCTACGCGGCCATCGCGGCCATGGGCCTGGCGTTCCACCTCACCGAGTACGGCGTCGACCGCCTGGGGCTGTGCGAGGCGGGCCCCTGCCGCAACGCCTACCTCGACACGTCGACCAACCGCTCCCGGCGCTACTGCTCCGACCGCTGCGCCACCCGCGCGAACGTGGCCGCCTACCGGGCCCGCAAGCGCCTGGAGGCCGACCGCACGGCCGTCACCGGTCTGACCGCGGACAGCGCCCAGCGCGCCACGGCCAGCGGCGAGCGCTGATCCGGCTTGCGCGGGCGGTAGCGCAGCCGCACCTTGCCGAGGACCAGCTCGTCGGGCACGGTCCCGTAGTCGGTGCTGTCGCCGCCGGCGTAGGTGTTGTCCCCGCGGACCCACCATCCGCCCTCGCGGCGCTCCGTGGCCCGCTTGACCACGAGCAGGTCCTGCTGGAAGGGGTGCCGCAGCACGACGACGTCTCCGGGCCGGACCCGGGCACCGTACTGCACCACCAGCCGGTCCCCGTGGTAGAGCGTGGGCACCATGGACGGGCCGTTCACCTCGGCCGGTCCGAAGAGCGCGGCCGATCTCGCGCGCTCGGTCTCGTGCGACAGCTCCGGCATCGCCGGCACCTCCCCGGTCCGATCCTCCACCAGTCCCAGTCTGACCCCGGACTTTTGTCCTAAGCCCACGGGGGCACCCGCGAAAAGGCTTCCCTCAGGGAGTAATGTCCCACCTGAGAAGACGATCACGAGGAAGGAACGCTCCATGCTTTCCCGCCTGTTTGCCCCCAAGGTCAAGGTCAGCGCTCACTGCGACCTGCCCTGCGGTGTGTACGACCCGGCCCAGGCCCGCATCGAGGCGGAGTCGGTGAAGGCCGTCCAGGAGAAGATGGCCGCCAACGACGACCCGCACTTCCAGGCGCGCGCCACCGTCATCAAGGAGCAGCGTGCCGAGCTGGCGAAGCACCACGTCTCCGTGCTGTGGAGCGACTACTTCAAGCCCCCGCACTTCGAGAAGTACCCCCAGCTGCACCAGCTGGTCAACGACACCCTGAAGGCCCTGTCGGCCGCCAAGGCCTCGACGGACCCGAAGACCGGCGAGAAGGCCCTGGAGCTCATCGCCGAGATCGACAAGATCTTCTGGGAGACCAAGAAGGCCTGATCCCCCGATCGAGCCGTGCGGCCCGCGACCGCCCGGTCGCCCGGTCCGCCTGTCCGCACCCGGCCCGCAGGACGCCCGTCACGGCGCTCCTGACGGTCCGGGTGCGGTCTCCTTTCCCGCCCGGCGCCCTCGTGGGCGCCCCGCGTGCGATGCTGGCCCCGTGACCCTCGAGGACCTGAGACGGCTGCGGCAGGCACGCGACCGGATGGACCGTGAGTACGCCGAGCCGCTCGACGTCTCCGCGCTCGCGCGCACCGCGCTGATGTCCCCGGGCCACTTCCAGCGCAGCTTCCGCGAGGCGTACGGCGAGACGCCCTACGGCTACCTGATGACCCGCAGGGTGGAGCGGGCCAAGACCCTCCTGCGCCGCGGCGACCTCACGGTGACCGAGGTCTGCATGGCGGTCGGCTGCACCTCGCTCGGCTCGTTCAGCTCGCGTTTCACCGAGCTGGTCGGCGAGACGCCGAGCGCCTACCGGGCGCGGTCGCACGAGGACGGCGCGGTGGTCCCGGCGTGCGTCGCCCGCACGTACACCCGCCCGCGGCGGGACCGGCGCGCCTAGGCTGGGCGCATGGACCTCAAACTCCACCAGTGTTTCGTCGCCGTCGACGACCACGACAAGGCCCTGCACTTCTACGTCGAGGTGCTCGGCCTCGAAGTCCGCAACGACGTCTCCTTCGAGGGGATGCGGTGGGTGACCGTCGGGTCGCCGCTCCAGCCGGACGTGAACATCGTGCTGGAGCCGCCGGGCGCGAACCCGGACTTCTCGCCGGCCGACCGGGAGGCGATGGCCCGGCTGCTCGCCAAGGGCGTGCTGCGCGGGGTCATCTTCACCACCTCCGACTGCGACGCGCTGCACGCGCGCGTGCGGGAGGCCGGCTGCGATGTGCTCCAGGAGCCGACCGACCAGCCGTACGGGGTGCGCGACTGCGCCTTCCGTGACCCGGCCGGGAACATGCTGCGGTTCATGGAGCGGCCCGGATGAGCCGACCGGTCCGCTGGTCCTACGTCTTCGCCGACCGGCCCGCCGCGCACTTCGGGCGGGCCTGCGACTTCTGGACCGCTGTCACGGGGACGGCCCTGTCGCAACCCAGGGGCGACGAGGGCGAGTTCGTCACCCTGGTGCCGGAGGGATCCGACGCGTGCGTGAAGGCCCAGGCGGTCACGGACGGGGACGGCGGCGCGCATCTCGACCTCGCCGTCGACGACGTGCCGGCGTTCGTGGCCGCCGCGCTGGAGTCGGGGGCGGGCACGGCCGCCCGGCACGACGGCTGGGCCGTACTGCGCTCACCCGCCGGGCAGTTGCTCTGTGTGGTGCCCTGGCAGGGGGAGTCCGAGCGGCCGCCCGTGGTGGACGGCGCCCGCGTGGACCAGATCTGCATGGACGTCCCGCCGTCGGCGTACGCGACCGAAGTCGCCTTCTGGAGCGCCCTGTTGCCCGACTGGCCGTCCCGGCCGGGATCACGGCCCGAGTTCCGTGTCGTCGAGCAGCCGCCGGGGCTCCCGGTGCGCATCCTGCTCCAGCGGCTCGAAACGGAACGCGCCGCGGGCGCCCACCTCGACCTGACCTGTGGCCCGGACGTCGGCGCCGTCCGCGCACGGCACGAGGAGCTCGGCGCGGTCGTCGTGGCCGGCCGTCCCCACTGGACGGTGATGCGCGACCCGGCCGGCGGGCTCTACTGCCTGACCGGGCGCGACGCGCGGACGGGCGGACTGCCGCAACCCGTCGCCCCTCCCCCGGAACCCGCCACGGGCCGCTGACCGGGCACGGCCGCAAGGCCGCCGCCCCCGGGCTCCCGCCCCCGGCCCATGAGCCTTCCGGCCCTTGCGTCCTCCGGCCAGGAATCCGTCAGTAGTCCGCTAGGAGTCCGCTGCGAGCGGTGTTCCCATCCGGAGGTTCCACCGTCCCGCCCGGCCGCTCAGTTCCACCGCGGTCAGCGGGCGTACGTCCAGGCGCCAGAAGGCCGGTTCCGGCAGGCCGAGCCCGCTCACCAGGAGGGCTCGCACGACGTCGGGTTCCGTCACCGCGATCGTCCGGCCCGGGGTGCGGCCGGTCTCCTCCAGCCAGGCCCCGGCCCGGGCGCACAGCTCGCGCACCGTCTCCCCGCCGTGCGGGGCCGCTGCCGGGTCCGTCAGCCAGGCGGACACCGCGTCCGGCTCGGTGGCCGTCACCTCGGCGAGGGTGAGACCCCGCCAGCGGCCCACGTCGAGGGAGGCGAGCGCGGGCGCCCCGGGCGCGGACAGGCCCAGCGCCTCGGCGGTCAGCCGGCACCGCGCGGAGGGGGAGGCGGCCGTGCGGTCCGCGAGCGGCAGCCGGGCCGCGGCCGACCGCGCCGCGCGCACCCCGGCGGCGTCCAGCCCACCGCCGCCGTCGTCGAACCGCGCCTCGCGCAGAGCGGGCGAGAGTGCCGGTGAGATCAAGGTCACCTGACTGTTCGACAATCTCCCAAGCCCTTCTTTCGCTTCTCAACTCACCTGCACAGCAAGGACGTTGAGGCGTGATCGCCGGTCCTTGCGCTTCTGCGCCGCCCCATGCGCCCTTGGCCGCGCAGCCGCCACGCGGTACGTTCTGCGCGACATTGACGACGGTACGGCGGAAGTCCGGTGGGAATCCGGCACGGTCGCGCCACTGTAAGCCGACGGAAGCCTCCCCCTCACGGGTGGTGGCGGACGCCGAGCAAGTCAGACCCGCACCCGTCGTCACGTGCACCACCGAGATGGGACGCGAACTCCCGAGGAGGTCCTGCCATGGCGCAGACCGTCGCCCAGCCGACCGCCGGCCCCGCCGCCGTACCCGCCAAGCTGCCGATCGGGGCGATCGTCCCCTGGGCGGTCTTCTTCGGCATCCTGATGATGGTCCTGCTGTACTTCGTCGGCGCCGAGCAGGGCGCCACCTCCGTGGTCTCCGGCGAGGACGTCCACGAGTGGGTGCACGACGCCCGCCACCTGCTCGGCTTCCCCTGCCACTGACGGGGGAACCGGACACCGTGAACTCCGCAATCGTCAGGAACCTCCTGGTCCGCGGCATGCTCGCCGGCCTCGCCGCCGGACTGCTCGCCCTCGCCGTGGCCTACTTCCTGGGCGAACCGCGCGTCGATTCGGCGATCGCCTACGAGGATTCCCACTCCCACGCCCATGAGCACGGCGTGGAACTCGTCTCCCGCACGATGCAGTCCACCGGCGGCCTGGCCACCGGCGTGCTGCTCTACGGCGTCGCGTTCGGCGGCATCGCCGCCCTCGCCTACTGCTTCGCGCTCGGCCGGATCGGCCGGTTCGGCCCCCGGGCGAGCGCGCTGCTCCTGTCGGGCGCGGGCCTGCTCGCCGTCTACGTGGTGCCGTTCCTGAAGTACCCGGCCAACCCGCCCTCCGTCGGTGACCCCGACACCATCGGCAGGCGGACCACCCTGTACTTCCTGATGATGGTGCTCAGTGTGCTCCTGGCCGTCGGCACGGTCATTGTGGGCAAGCGGCTCGCACCCCGCCTGGGCACGTGGAACGCGACGATCGCCGCGGGGGCGTTCTTCGTCCTCACGGTCGGCCTCGCCTACGCGTTCCTGCCGGCCGTCAACGAGGTCCCCAAGGACTTCTCCGGCACGCTGCTCTGGCAGTTCCGGCTGGCCGCCCTCGCCATCCAGCTCACCCTGTGGACGGCCTTCGGGCTCGTCTTCGGGCTGCTGGCGGAGCGGCTGCTGTCACCCCGCCCGGCCGGCGCCGGACAGCGGGGCGCCTCCGCGCAGGCGGCTCCCGCGGCGCACTGAGGTCAGGAGGAGGCCGGGGCCGCGGGGGTCCCGGGTTCCTCTTCCGTCTCGGCCCGGGCCATCTCGTGGTGCGGGGCCGGCTCGGTGTACGCCTCGCACTCCGTGTTGTGACAAGGGCCCGCCACCCAGCGCGGGACCCACGCGCCGAGCGTCTTGTGACGCCGGACGACGGACTGCACAGGCTGCCCGCAAGCGGGACAGACGCGTTGTTCCCGGTCCATGCCCTACAGACTAGGACGGCCGGGGCGAGAGCGCTCCCCGCGGTACGTCACCGCTGCCGGGCGTACGTGCGCACGACCGCGCCGTTGCCGAAGGTGCGCGTCCCGGCGAGGCCGAACCGGGTGAGGTCGGAGCCGGCGGCGAACATCGGCATGCCGGTGCCGTAGACGACCGGGTAGGTCTTGATCACGAGCTCGTCGATCTCGTCGTACAGCTCGCCCGCGACGCGGGAGCCGCCGCACAGGTAGATCCCCAGGCCGCCGTCCTCGGCCTTCAGCTCGCGGACCTTGTCGACCAGGCCGTCCGCGACGATCTCGACGTCCGGGGACGGCGACACCGCGAGGGTGCGCGAGGCGACGTACTGGCGCAGATGCGCGTAGGGGCTCGGGATGCCCTCCTTCAGCGCCAGGTCGTAGCTGGCGCGGCCCTGGACGATCGTGTCGAACCGCCTGTTCTCCAGGTCGTCGAAGCCGAGGGCGCGGCGGCTGTGGGTGGGCACGGTCTCCGGATACTCGGTCCGGAGGAAGTCGAGGAACTCCTCGTCCAGACAGGCGAGCATCGCCGTGCCGTCACCGGTCGCGTCCCCGATGAAGCCGTCGACGGAGCACGCGACGTAGTACGTGAGCTTTCGCAAGTGGGTCTCTTTCCGTAGGCTGCCTTCCGAACCACTTCAGTTGTAGTACTTCACTTGTAGTGGTTGCAAGAGGATTCTCCCGCGACGCGGGAAACGGGGCCAAGTGAGAGAGAGGGTTCCGCATGGCCGGAAATCCGGAGCGCCGGGCGGCCCTGGTGGACGCCGGGGTCGAGGTGCTCGCACGGGAGGGCGCGCGCGGGCTGACGTTCCGCGCGGTGGACGCGGCGGCGGCGGTCCCGGTGGGCACCGCCTCGAACTACTTCACCGGGCGCGACGACCTGCTGCGGCAGATCGACGCCCGGCTGCACGTCCGGCTGGCGCCCGACCCCGAGGTGCTCGGCGCGCTGATGGCCAGGCCCCGGGACCGCGCCCTGGTCACGGCGTTCATGCACGACCTGACGGCCCGCGCGACCCGCGACCGGACGGGCTACCTGGCCCTGCTGGAGATGCGCCTCGAAGCGACCCGGCGCCCCGAACTGCGCGCCTCCTTCACCACCTCCGTGCGCGGCGATCTCCAGGAGGGCATGGACTTCCACCGCGAGGCGGGGCTGCCCGGCGGCGACGCGACCGTGGTCGTCCTCTACCTGGCGATGCTGGGCATGCTCCTGGAACACCTCACCCTGCCGGACGTCCTGAACGACGTCCTGCCCGGGGTGACGGTCCCAGAAGGCTTGGTCGAACAGATCGTGGCCATGGTGGTGCCGGACGGCCCGGAGGCGGCCTCCAAGTAGAACGCGCGCCTCGGGCGCGGGAGCCGGAGGGCAGCCCCGGGGCCGGAGCCGAGTCCGCCCCCGGGGCCGAAGCCGGCCGCGGGGGCGGATCGCGGCTGTCCGGGTGCCGGAGCCGCGGAGCGCTCAGTTGCTGCGGCGGGTCACGAACTCGGCGAGACAGAGCAGGCCGCCGGCCGATTCCGGGTCGGGGATCGCCCGGGCCAGTTCGTGCATCGCCCGGGCCATCCGGTCGGCCGCCTGCTCCTGCGCCCACTCGCGGCCGCCGGCCCGTTCGACGGCCAGCAGCGTGCGGTCCAGGTCGGCCGGCTCGTACGGCGCCGCGTACAGCTCGGCCAGCTCACCCGCCGCCGGGGTGCCGGAGGTCAGCGCGGCGACCACCGGCAGGGACTTCTTGCGGGCGGCGAGATCCGCTCCGGCCGGCTTGCCGGTGTGCAGCGGGTCTCCCCACAGCCCGATGACGTCGTCGATGAGCTGGAAGGCGAGCCCGGCCTGTCTGCCGAACGCGTCCAGCGCCTCCACGTCCTCCTCGGCCGCTCCCGCGTACAGCGCGCCCACCGCACAGGCGCAACCCAGCAGCGCTCCCGTCTTGGCCTCGGCCATGACGAGCACCTCGTCGAGGGTGATGTCCGCGGGGCCGCGTCTCTCCATCGCCGTGTCCGCCTGCTGGCCGGCGCAGAGCTCGACCACACAGGCCGCGACCCGTGCGACGGCCGCCGCGGACGCGGGATGCGGGTCGGCGGCCAGCAGTCCCAGGGCGAGGGCCTGGAGGGCGTCCCCGGCGAGAATCGCGTCGGCGTCGCCGAACACGGTCCAGGCGGTGGGGCGGTGCCGGCGCGTGGTGTCCCGGTCCATCACGTCGTCGTGCAGCAACGTGAAGTTGTGGACCAGTTCGACCGCGGCGGCCGCCCGCAGGGCCGCCGCCCGGGCCGCCGGGCCACCGAGGGCGGTGGCCGCGGCGAGCACCAGGGCGGGGCGGATCGCCTTGCCCGCGTTGCCCGCCGCCGCGGTGCCGTCCGCGTGCTCCCAGCCGAAGTGGTAGAGCGCGACCCGGCGCATCGAGGCGGGCAGCAGATCGATCGCGGCGCGCAGTTCGGGGTCGACCGACGCCCGGGAGCGCTCCAGGATCGCCGCCGCCTCGTGCGTGTCCACCGGTACCCGACCGCTGTCGCCCTGGCTGCCGATGGACCCCCGCCTTTCGCGTGCCCCGCTGCGCTGATCCCGGACGGCGGACGTCACCGCCAGCGGCCGATCTCGACGTTCTCCAGGACGCCCAGCGCGTCCGGCACCAGGACGGCGGCCGAGTAGTACGCCGTGACCAGGTATTTGATGATGGCCTGTTCGTTGATGCCCATGAACCGCACGGACAGGCTCGGCTCGATCTCGTCCGGGATGCCGGACTGGCGCAGGCCGATGACGCCCTGGTCCTCCTGGCCCAGACGCAGCGCGATGATCGAGCTGGTGCGGGCCTCGGTGACCGGGATCTTGTTGCACGGGTAGATCGGCACCCCGCGCCAGGTCGGGATCCGGTTGCCGCCGACGTCGATGCTCTCGGGGACCAGCCCGCGCTTGTTGAGCTCGCGGCCGATCGCGGAGATCGCGCGCGGGTGGGCGAGCAGCATCTTGGTGCCGCGGCGCCTGCTGAGCAGTTCGTCCAGGTCGTCCGGGCTCGGCACGCCGTCGTGCGGCTGGAGCCGCTGGTCGTACTCGCAGTTGTGCAGCAGTCCGAACTCGCGGTTGTTGACCAGCTCGTGCTCCTGGCGCTCCTTGAGCGCCTCGACCGTCAGCCGCAGCTGCTGCTCGGTCTGGTTCATCGGCTGGTTGTAGAGGTCGGCCACGCGCGAGTGGATGCGCAGCACGGTCTGGGCGATGCTCAGTTCGTACTCGCGCGGCCGGGCGTCGTAGTCCACGAACGTGTGCGGGATGTCCGGCTCGCCGGCGTGGCCCGCGGCGAGGTCGACCTCCTTCTCGCCGTACTTGTTGGTGCGCTGCTCCGGGATCGCGCGCAGCTGCTGGAGGTGTCCGCGCAGGGTGTCGGCGCGTTCCGCGACCTGTTCGACGTCCTGCCGGGCCAGGACCAGCACCGTGCAGGCCGTGTCCGCGCGGGCCGTGTACTCCCAGATGGCGTCGGCGTCGAGCAGGGCCGCCTCACCGAAGTAGGCGCCGTCGGCGAGGACGCCGAGCACCTGGTCGTCGCCGTAGGGGCCGGTGCCGACCTTCTCCACGCGGCCGTGCGCCAGGAGGTAGACCTCCTCGGACGAGCTGCCGAAGGAGGCGATCACCTCGCCCGGGGCGAACTCGCGCTGCCGGCAGCGCTGGGCGAGTTCGCCGAGCACCTCCTCGTCCTCGTAGGAGCGCAGTGCGGGCAGTTCGCCCAGCTCCGCCGGGATGACCTCGACCCGGTCGCCGGTCTTGACGAACGTGATGCGGCCGTCGCCCACCGCGTACGTCAGACGCCTGTTGACCCGGTACGTGCCGCCCTGCACATCCACCCAGGGCAGGGTCCGCAGCAGCCAGCGGGAGCTGATCTCCTGCATCTGCGGCGCGGACTTGGTCGTGGTGGCCAGGTTCCGCGCGGCCGCGGTGCCGAGACTCTGCTGCGGCTTGCCCGAATCCGTGCGGACCTCTTCGCCTACCGACATGAGAAATGCCCTCCCGATCCGTGCACCGGGCGCCGAACTGCGCCGGTGCACTTCGTTCACGCGGCAAGCCTTCCATCACGGTGTGTGCTCGTGCTATTACCCGAAAGAGCGGGAATGGATCAACCGGGCGCTGGGAACAGGCACGATTCCCCGAACGGTGTTCGACAATGGGCGGGTGACCGACCTGCGCCCCCGCCTGCCGTCCCCGCTGCGGGAAGTGTCCGACGACCGGTTCGCACGGCACGGGGTACGGCTGCTGCTGAAGCGGGACGACCTGATCCATCCGGAGCTGATCGGCAACAAGTGGCGCAAGCTCGCGCCCAATCTGGAACGGGCGGCGGGGCGGACGCTGCTCACCTTCGGCGGCGCCTACTCCAACCACCTGCGGGCCACGGCCGCCGCCGGCCGGCTCCTGGGCCTGCCCACGGTGGGGGTGGTGCGCGGGGACGAGCTGGCCGGGCGGCCGCTGAACCCCTCCCTGGCCCGGTGCGCGGCCGACGGCATGCGCCTGCACTTCGTGGACCGCCCGACCTACCGCCGCAAGACGGAGGCGGACGTGCTCGCGACGCTCCTGGAGCGGGCCGGCGCACCGGACGCGTACGTCGTCCCGGAGGGCGGCAGCAACGCGGCGGCGGTCCGCGGCTGCCGGGCGCTCGGGGAGGAGCTGCGCGGCCGTACCGACGTCGTCGCGCTCGCCTGCGGCACCGGCGGCACTCTCGCGGGGCTGGCCGCCGGGCTCGCCCCCGGCCAGCTGGCCCTGGGCATACCGGTCCTCAAGGGCGGTTTCCTGGGGGACGCCATAGCGGCGCTCCAGGACGAGGCCTTCGGCGGCCGGCGGGGCGAGTGGCGGCTCGACGAGCGCTTCCACTTCGGCGGCTACGCCCGGGTCACCCCCGCCCTGGAGGCCTTCGCGTCGGATTTCGAGCGACGCCACGGCGTGCCCGTCGAACGTCTCTATGTCGCCAAGTCGCTCTTCGGCCTTGCGGCCCTCGCCGAGGAGGGGGCCTTCCCGCGCGGGACGACGGTGACGGCCGTGATCACCGGCCGCCCGTTCCCGTGACGCCGGGCACGGGGGGGGCACGGCGGCACCCGCCCGTCCCCGGCGGCCACGCACGCGTGCCGGCCCGCGGCGGGCCTACGCCGCCTCCCGGTAGGCCGCCGCCTCCTCCAGGTCCAGTCGGCGCAGCAGCGTGCGCAGCATCTCGTCGTCGATGTAGCGGCCGTCCCGCAGTCGGACGAACATCTCGCGCTCGGCGCTGATCATCTCGCGTGAGAGACGGCGGTAGGTGTCGTCGACGGTCTCACCGGTGACCGGGTTGACCTGCCCGAGGCGCTCCCAGACGGCGTTGCGGCGGCGCTCCAGGACGCTGCGCAGGCGGTCGGCGAGCGGCGGCGGCAGGGCGTTGCGTTCGTCGGCCAGCAGCGCGTCCAGACGCTCCTCGGCGACCCGGGAGGCCTGCGCCTGCGCGTTGGCCTCGGCGAGCGTCGCCGCCTGCGGATCGGGCTCGGGGAACTTCAGGAGGCGGATCAGCGGCGGCAGGGTCAGCCCCTGGACGACCAGGGTGCCGATGACGGTGGTGAAGGTGAGGAAGAGGATGAGGTTGCGGTAGGGGAAGGGCGCGTCGCCGTGGTCCACGGTGAGCGGGATCGAGAAGGCGATGGCGAGCGAGACCACGCCCCGCATCCCGGCCCAGGCGATGACGATCGGCCCCCGCCAGGTGGGGTTCTCCTCCCGCGCGCGGATACGCGCCGACATCAGCCGGGGCAGGAAGGTCGCGGGATACACCCACAGGAAGCGGGCCACCACGACCACGACGAAGAGGGCGACGGCGTACCAGGCGGCGTCCAGGCCCTCGTAGGCGCCGAGGCCCTTCAGGACGACGGGGAGCTGGAGGCCGATCAGCGCGAACACCGCGGACTCCAGGACGAAGGCGACCATCTTCCACACGGCCTCCTCCTGGAGGCGGGTCGCGAAGTCCACCTCCCACGCGCGGTGGCCGAGGTAGAGCGCGACGACGACCACGGCGATGACACCGGAGGCGTGGAACTGCTCGGCGGCCGCGTACGCCACGAACGGGATCAGCAGGGACAGCGTGTTCTGGAGGAGGGGCTCCTTGAGATGGGTGCGCAGCCAGTGCAGCGGCGCCATCAGGACGAGGCCCACGGCGGTCCCGCCGACCGCCGCGACGAGGAACTCCTCGATGCCGCCGGCCCAGGAGGCGCCCTCGCCGACGACGACCGCGAGGGCCACCTTGTAGGCGGTGATCGCGGTGGCGTCGTTCAGCAGCGACTCGCCCTGGAGGATCGTGGTGATCCGCGAGGGCAGCCCGACCCGGCGTGCCACGGCCGTCGCCGCGACGGCGTCCGGCGGCGCCACGACCGCGCCGAGGACCAGCGCCGCCGTCAGCGGCAGCCCGGGCACGATCAGGTAGGCGGCCCAGCCGACGGCGAAGGTCGCGAAGAGCACGTACCCGACCGAGAGCAGCGCCACCGGCCGCAGCTGGGCGCGCAGGTCGAGGTACGAGCTGTCGGTGGCCGACGTGTACAGCAGCGGGGGCAGCAGCAGCGGCAGCACGACGTCCGGGTCCAGGGTGTAGTCCGGAACCCCCGGTACGTAGGACACCACCAGGCCGACCGCCACCAGCAGCAGCGGCGCCGGCACCGGTGTGCGCCGTGCAGCCGCCGCGAACGCCGCGCTGCCGGCCACCAGCAACAGCAGTGGCATCACGTCCATGTCTCGCCCGCCCTCGTTTTTCCGCGCGGTCCTCCGCACGCCCGTCGTAATCTGGCAATCATGAAACAGTGCACGCACTCCGACGCGCTGCCCCACCCCGAACCCGTCCCTCTCGGTGAGACGTGTCCGGAGTGTCTGCGGGACGGCACCCACCCGGTGCAGCTCCGGCTCTGCCTGACCTGTGGCCATGTCGGCTGCTGCGACTCCTCGCCGAGCCGGCACGCGACCGCGCACCACAACGAGTCCGGCCACCCGGTGATGCGGACCTTCGAACCCGGCGAGAACTGGCGGTGGTGTTTCGTGGACCACGTCCTCGTATGAGGAGACCATGTCACGTACGGCCGGTCCCCGTCCGGTCCCGCCGCCCGTGAACCATCGGGGCGGGGCGACCGTTGAACTCATGAGACGTCCCGGCCGTCCGGCGGGTACGGTTCGACCGTCTGACGTCTGGGTACGTCAACCCGGCGCGCCCTCTTCCCATTTGGGCCGACGGACCCTCTAGACACGGAGCGTGTTCACAGCTTTACTGTGAGTGACGTCAGGGGGTTGGGGTCCCGGGGACAGAAACCTGGGAGCGCGATAGCGTCACCGCTGCACCACACACGGCGTTACCCCGGGGGGCGACCCTCGGCTCCGAACAGCTTGTACCACCTTGGAGGTGAGGGTGTCCCAGATCGCAGGCGAGCCCGCGACCCAGGACTTCGTGGAAGTCCGGCTGCCGGCTGCGGGTGCCTACCTGTCGGTGCTGCGGACGGCCACGGCCGGTCTCGCGGCCCGTTTGGACTTCACCCTGGACGAGATCGAGGACCTCCGCATCGCGGTGGACGAGGCCTGCGCGATCCTGCTCCAGCAGGCCGTGCCCGGCTCGGTGCTCAGTTGCGTCTTCCGGCTCGTCGACGACTCGCTCGAAGTGACCGTCTCCGCGCCGACCACGGACGGACACGCCCCCTCGCGGGACACCTTCGCCTGGACCGTCCTGTCCGCCCTCGCGGGCAAGGTGTCCTCCGCCGTCGACGAGGACAAGACCGTGACGATCAGCCTCTACAAACAGCGCGGCGCGGGACCCGGGCCGGCGTGAGGGACGGGGACGGGCCGGTGCGGGACGAAGAGCGCGGCACACGGGAGCTGCCGGCCGACAACGCCGAGATTCCCGTCTCTCCGGACGGTTCCCGACACATGGCGGACGGGGTCGACGGCATTCCCGAGCAGGCCCGGCCGCATCCGGAGGACGACGCGTCCTTCGTGCGGGCGGCTCTGCCGGAGGGTGCCGCGCAGGGCTCGCCCCGGGAGAGGCGGATCGGGGGCTCGCCCCCGGGCCGAGCAGAGGCGAGGGCTCGACAGAGGGCGACGGGCGGGACAATGAGCGAGCACGAGCGAGACGGCGAACAGAGCGTGCCGGGCGCACGGCAGGAACCACCGGCATCCCCCGCGCCGGGGGACCGCAGCGGAGCACGGGCTATGTTCGTCGAGCTGCGCAAGCTCCAGGACGGCAGCGTCGAGTACGCGGAGATGCGCAACCAGCTGGTCCGGATGCATCTGCCGCTCGTCGAGCACCTCGCGCGGCGCTTCCGCAACCGCGGCGAGCCGCTGGACGACCTCACCCAGGTCGCCACCATCGGCCTGATCAAGTCGGTCGACCGCTTCGATCCGGAGCGTGGCGTGGAGTTCTCCACGTACGCGACGCCGACGGTCGTCGGCGAGATCAAGCGGCACTTCCGTGACAAGGGCTGGGCGGTACGGGTGCCGCGCAGGCTCCAGGAGCTGCGCTTGGCCCTGACCACGGCGACGGCCGAGCTGTCGCAGCTGCACGGCCGCTCCCCCACGGTCCACGAGCTCGCCGAGAAACTGGCGATCTCGGAGGAGGAGGTCCTGGAGGGCCTGGAGTCCGCCAACGCGTACTCCACCCTCTCGCTGGACGTGCCCGACACCGACGACGAGTCGCCGGCGGTCGCGGACACCCTGGGCGCGGAGGACGAGGCGCTGGAGGGCGTCGAGTACCGGGAGTCCCTCAAGCCGCTCCTGGAGGACCTCCCGCCGCGCGAGAAGCGGATCCTGCTGCTGCGGTTCTTCGGCAACATGACCCAGTCGCAGATCGCGCAGGAGGTCGGCATCTCGCAGATGCACGTCTCGCGTCTGCTGGCCCGCACCCTGGCCCAACTGCGGGAGAAGCTGCTCGTCGAGGAATGAGGCGGCGGAGGACCGGCGCGGCAGCGGCGACTACTCCGACGCGCGGCCCGGTCCCCGGATCCCGAGGGCCCGGGTCGTCTCCTTGTTGACCAGCAGCACGAGCGAGGCGACGGCGGCCGCGGCGAGCGCGATGCCCGCGGGGATCGCCATGCTGTCGGCCTGGAGCAGGTTGTAGGCCACCGGCAGCACCATGATCTGCGTCATGACGGCGGGGCCGCGGCTCCAGCCGCGCAGGCCCAGCAGTCCGCGGGCGGCGAGCAGCGGCAGCAGCGCGAGCACCATCAGCGTGACCCCGCCGGTGACGGCCTGGCTGCGGTCGTCCGGGTCGCCGCTGATCCCGAGGACCAGCATCCACAGGCCGCCGACGACCAGCGCCAGCCCCTCCAGCGCGACGAGCGCGGCGGCGTACGTCAGCCGGCGCGGGCGGGAGAGAGGGGTCTCGGGGGCGTCGGGAGTCCGGTCACTGCTCACCCCTGAAGGGTAGCCCGCGCCCTCCGCCGGTGTCCCGGACCGCGTGTCCGCACGGGCGCGGCGCCCGTGTCGAGGCTCACGGTCGGATCTCTTACCCGATCCCCACCTGGCCTGTGCCCGGTACCACCCAGTAGGTACGCTGCAACTCATGCGTGCACTTCTCGTGGTCAATCCGGCGGCAACCACTACCAGTGCACGGACGCGCGACGTCCTCATCCACGCGCTCGCGAGCGAGATGAAGCTCGAGGCGGTCACCACGGAGTACCGGGGGCACGCGCGCGATCTGGGCCGGCAGGCCGCGGACAGCGGGAACGTCGACCTGGTGGTGGCCCTCGGCGGCGACGGCACGGTCAACGAGGTCGTCAACGGACTGTTGCACGCCGGGCCCGACCCCGAGAACCTTCCCGGGCTCGCGGTGGTCCCCGGCGGCTCCACCAATGTCTTCGCCCGCGCCCTGGGGCTGCCCAACGACCCCGTCGAGGCCACCGGCGCACTGCTGGACGCCCTGCGCGAGAACACGGAGCGCACGGTCGGGCTGGGCCTGGCCGCCGGGACGCCGGGCACGGAGGACGAGGCGGTGCCGTCGCGGTGGTTCACCTTCAACGCCGGGCTCGGCTTCGACGCCGGAGTGGTGGGAAGAGTGGAGCAGCAGCGTGAGCACGGCCGCAGATCCACCCATTCCCTTTACATCCGCCAGGCCGTCCGCCAGTTGTTGGGTGAGTCACAGCGCCGGCACGGGTCGATCACCCTGGAGCGGCCGGGTGCGGATCCGGTGACCGATTTGGTGCTGTCCATAGTCTGCAACACGGCTCCGTGGACCTATCTGGGCAATCGCCCGGTGTACGCGTCGCCTAAGGCCTCGTTCGATACCGGGCTCGACGTACTCGGTCTCAGCCGCCTGTCCACGGCCTCGGTTGCCCGATATGGCACCCAGTTGCTCACTTCGTCCCCCGACCGGGGCCCGCACGGAAAGCACGCGGTCTCACTGCACGACCTGGACCGGTTCACCTTGCATTCGAAGGCCCCTCTGCCCCTTCAGATGGACGGTGACCACCTGGGGCTGCGAACAAGCGTGACGTTCACAGGCGTACGCCGTGCACTGCGTGTGATTGTGTGAGCAGAAAGGGCTGAAGTCCTTTCACTCGAACGTTTAGGCCAGGATCCACCCCATGGAAGTACGGCTGTGACCTAGTCGACACCGAGGAATCAAAAAAAACTTTCCGGTAGGGGTTGTATCCGCCGCTGAGGTTTGCGAGTCTCTACGTGGCGATCGGGACAGCCCGCAACACCGGCATCCACTGATCACCGGAACCCCTCTTCAAACAACAGGACCGCGCCGGGCAACCTGGCTGGTGGCCCTTCACTTGTTGAGGGATTCGTGAAAGCGTTCACATTCACAAGCAACTTGCACGTAATACCAAGGAGAGGTAGCAGCCATGGACTGGCGTCACAACGCCGTTTGCCGCGAGGAAGACCCCGAGCTCTTCTTCCCCATCGGCAACACCGGTCCTGCGCTGCTGCAGATCGAGGAAGCCAAGGCCGTCTGCCGTCGCTGCCCGGTTATGGAGCAGTGTCTGCAGTGGGCGCTCGAGTCCGGTCAGGACTCCGGCGTCTGGGGTGGCCTCAGCGAGGACGAGCGTCGCGCCATGAAGCGCCGCGCCGCCCGCAACCGGGCCCGTCAGGCCACCGCCTGACAACACCCGCCCCGCAAGCCTCAGCTTGGCGGCGCGTGTGCCTGCCGGCCTGACAGGGCCGACAGCGAGTACGCATCTCCCGCCCCCGAGCCGCAGCGCGCAGTACCCCCGATGCGCAGCACATGCTGGCAACGAGCATTCGAGCCCCGGACCCCTGAACGGTCCGGGGCTTCTTGCTGTCCGGCGCCCGCGCCCGTCCGGTGTCCGTAACACGCGGTGTCCGCAACACGCGGCGCCCGCACCACCTGGCGCCGGCGATCGCCCGCGCCGCCCGTGCGCTATTTCTGCGCGCGCACCGGGATGTCCAGGATCACCTGCGTGCCGCGCTCCGGCGCCCGGACCATGTCGAACGTGCCGCCCAACTCGCCCTCCACCAGCGTCCGTACGATCTGGAGGCCCAGGTTGCCCGAGGTGTGCGGATCGAACCCGTCGGGCAGGCCGACGCCGTCGTCCTGGACGGTGACCAGGAGACGGCCCTCCTTCGTGGTGCCGCCGCGCACGGCCGAGACCTCGACGGTGCCGGTGTCGCCCTCGGTGAACCCGTGCTCCAGGGCGTTCTGGAGGATCTCGGTGAGGACCATGGACAGCGGGGTGGCCACCTCGGCGTCCAGGATGCCGAAGCGGCCGCTGCGCCGCCCGGAGACCTTGCCCGGGGAGATCTCGGCGACCATCGCCAGCACCCGGTCGGCGATCTCGTCGAACTCGACCCGCTCGTCCAGGTTCTGAGACAGCGTCTCGTGCACGATGGCGATCGAGCCGACCCTGCGGACCGCCTCCTCCAGGGCCTCCCGGCCGCGCTCGGACTCGATGCGCCGGGCCTGGAGGCGCAGCAGGGCCGCCACGGTCTGGAGGTTGTTCTTCACCCGGTGGTGGATCTCCCGGATGGTGGCGTCCTTTGTGATCAACTCACGCTCGCGGCGGCGCAGTTCGGTGACGTCGCGCAGCAGCACGAGCGCGCCGATGCGGGTGCCCTTGGGCTTGAGCGGGATCGCCCGGAACTGGATGACGCCGTCCCTGGCCTCGATCTCGAACTCGCGGGGCGCCCAGCCGCTCGCGACCTTGGCGAGCGCCTCGTCCACGGGACCCCGGGTCGGGGCTAGTTCGGCGGTGGTCAGGCCGAGGTGCTGGCCGACCAGGTCGGAGGCCAGGCCCATGCGGTGGTAGGCCGACAGCGCGTTCGGGGAGGCGTACTGGACGATCCCCTCGCCGTCCACCCGGATCAGGCCGTCGCCGACGCGCGGTGCGGCGTCCATGTCCATCTGCTGGTCGGGGAACGGGAAGGAGCCGGCCGCGATCATCTGCGCGAGGTCCGAGGCGCTCTGGAGGTAGGTGAGCTCCAGGCGGCTCGGGGTGCGCACGGTGAGCAGGTTGGTGTTGCGGGCGATGACCCCGAGGACGCGCCCCTCCCGTCGCACGGGGATCGACTCCACCCGGACGGGGACCTCCTCGCGCCACTCCGGGTCGCCCTCGCGCACGATCCGCCCCTCGTCCAGGGCGGCGTCCAGCAGGGGGCGGCGCCCGCGCGGGACGAGGTGGCCGACCATGTCGTCCTGGTACGACGTCGGGCCGGTGTTCGGCCGCATCTGGGCGACCGAGACATAGCGGGTGCCGTCCCGGGTGGGCACCCACAGGACCAGGTCGGCGAAGGAGAGGTCGGAGAGCAGCTGCCACTCCGAGACCAGCAGGTGGAGCCACTCGAGGTCGGAGTCGTCGAGTGCGGTGTGCTGGCGTACGAGTTCGTTCATGGAGGGCACGTCTGCGAGCGTACCCGCGGGTCTGTGCGTGGCCTAAACCCGTCGGCGGCGCGCGGGGCTGCGGCCTGGCCCGGAAACACCCGCGGGCCGCGGCGCCTGGGAGGGACCCTCAGCCCTACCCGGCACCGCAGCCCGGAGCAGTATCGGCCGCGGGGTGTGCGGTCCCGTCGGCCGAAGGGTGAGGAACCGGGGCAGTCAGGGCAGAGAGCTCCGGGTCCTCGGTCCGCCTTCCTGTGCGGGGAAGACGGAAGTTCTTCGGTTCTTTCCCTTCCCATTGTGGACTAGACCACTGGAGGTGTCCATGCGTGGAAGGGTTGTTCGTCGTGGCGGGTCTTCGGACGCTCTTACATCCACAACGCAGCCTAGCCTGTGCGGGTTCCCGCGCGGGGCCCGATACGGCAGGCATTTTCCGCTGTCCGCCGTGCGGACGCCCCGGACGGAAACGGCCGGCTCTGTTAGATTGACCTCTGGATTGGTCTAAACCACATAGCCCTTCCGGGCCCCCCGAGCCCCTCTCAGAACGGCAGGCCAGCGTGGAAGTTGTCATCGTTGCGGACGCCCGGTCGGGCGGCGAACTCATCGCCGAGGCCATGGCCCAGCTCCTGCGGCGCAAGCCCCGGGCCCTGCTCGGTGTGGCCACCGGCTCCACCCCGCTGCCCGTCTACCAGGCACTCGCGGCCCAGGTGCGCGCCGGGGGCGCGGACACCGCGCGGGCGCGGATCGCGCAGCTCGACGAGTACGTGGGGCTGCCCGCCGAGCACCCGGAGTCCTACCGTTCGGTGCTGCGCAGGGAGGTGCTCGAACCGCTGGGCATCGGCACGGAGGCGTTCCTCGGCCCGGACGGCACGGCCGAGGACGTGCAGGCCGCGTGCGCGGCGTACGAGGACGCGCTGGCCGCGGCAGGCGGGGTCGACCTCCAGCTGCTCGGGATCGGCACCGACGGACACATCGGGTTCAACGAGCCGTGCTCCTCACTGCGCTCGCGGACCCGGATCAAGACGCTGACCGAGCAGACCCGGGTCGACAACGCGCGGTTCTTCGACGGGGACATCGAGCAGGTGCCGCACCACGTCATCACGCAGGGGATCGGCACCATCCTGGAGGCGCGGCACCTGGTGCTGCTCGCCACCGGCGAGGGCAAGGCGGACGCGGTCGCGGCGACGGTGGAGGGGCCGGTCGCGGCCGTGTGCCCCGCGTCCGCGCTCCAGCTGCACCCGCACGCGACGGTCGTCGTCGACGAGGCCGCCGCGTCCAAGCTGAAGCTCGCGGACTACTTCCGCCACACGTTCGCGAACAAGCCCGCGTGGCAGGGCATCTAGGCCTCGCCTCCTGCCCGGCGGGGCCGTCCGTAGGACTACGAGGCCGCCCGGTCCTCTGAGGGAGCCGGGCGGCCTCGTCGTGGTGACGCTCAGGCGTGCGGGCCGCCCGCGACGACCTCCGCCGCCGCGGTGCCGCACACGCGGGCCGCGCCGTACGTGGCGATGTGCAGGGCGCCCCGGGGCGGGGCCTGGGGGACGCCCATCTCCACGACCACCGTGTCCGGGCGGGCCGTCAGGAGGGTGTCCAGGGCCGCCGCCATCCAGGGGTGGCGGTGCTCGTCGCGGACGACGGCGACGATCCGCCGCTCCCCCGCCGCGGCCAGCGCCTCGTGTCCCGCGCCGGCGCCCGAGAAGCTGTCCGTCCGCGTCCCCGGCAGCAGCCGGGCGAGTTCCGCCGCGACGCCCCAGGGGGTCTCGTCACCGACGGCGATGTTCGCGACCGGGGTGAGCGCGGCGACGTACGGGGCATCGGTGAGCGGGGTGAAGACGTCCCCGCCGGTGAGGCGCAGGGCCCGGCGGGCTGCGATCAGCCCGACGTCCGCCCGCACGGCGCCCGGACCGGCCGGTCCCGGCCGCTCACCGGTGCCGGCCGCGGCCGTGCGCCCGGGAGCGGTCCAGCGGGCGAGCTCGCGGACCCGTCGCGCCGCGTCCGCGAGGCGCTGCTCGGGAAGTTCCCCGGCGCGGACGGCGGTGATCAGGGCGTCGCGCAGGCGCCGTACCGTCTCGTCGTCCGCCAGGCCGCCGCCCACGCAGATGGCGTCGGCGCCGGCCGCGATGGCGAGCACGCTGCCGCGTTCGATGCCGTAGGTGGCGGCGACGGCCTGCATCTCCATGCCGTCGGTGACGATCAGGCCGTCGTAGCCGAGTTCCTCGCGCAGCAGGGTGGTCAGGACGCGCGGGGACAACGTTGCCGGGCGGGCCGGGTCCAGGGCGGGCACCAGGATGTGCGCGCTCATCACCGCGCGGCTGCCGGCGGCGATGGCGGCGCGGAACGGGGCCAGCTCGCGTTCCGCCAGGACCGCCGGGTCGGCGTCGATGCGTGGGAGGGCGTGGTGGGAGTCGACGGCGGTGTCGCCGTGGCCCGGGAAGTGCTTGGTGCAGGCCGCCACGCCCGCCGACTGGAGGCCGGTGACGTACGCGGCGGTGTGCCGGGCGACCAGGTGCGGGTCGGCGCCGAAGGAACGGACGCCGATGACCGGGTTCGCGGGGTTGGAGTTCACGTCGGCGGAGGGCGCCCAGTTGAGGTTGACGCCGCACCGCGCGAGGCGGCGGCCCAGCTCGGCGGCGACCTCCTGGGTGAGCGAGACGTCGTCCACCGCGCCCAGGGCGTGGTTTCCGGGGAAGCTGGAGCCGGTGCGCACCTCCAGGCGCGTGACGTCTCCGCCCTCCTCGTCGATCGCGACCAGGACGTCGTCCCGCTCGGCGCGCAGCTGCGCGGTCAGTGCGGCGAGTTGTTCGGGCGAGGCGATGTTCCTGCCGAACAGGCCCACCGACGCCAGGCCCTCGCCCAGACGGCGCAGCAGCCAGTCGGGGGCGGTGGTGCCGGGGAATCCGGGTTGCAGGACCGTCAGGGCGTCACGGGTGAGAGTGTCGGTGCCGCTGGCGATTGTCGTCATCGGGGGCGTTATCCCTTCACGGCGCCCGCGGTCAGCCCCGCGGCCATCTTGCGCTGGACGAGGAGGAAGAGGGCGACGATCGGTAGGGCCATCATCGTGGCGCCGGCCATCATCGGGGCGTACTCGGTGCCGTGCTTGGTGGAGAAGTTGCTGAGCCAGACGGTCGCCGTCTGGTTCTTCTGGCTGAGCAGCATCAGGGCGTACAGGTACTCGTTCCAGGCCTGGATGAAGCCGTAGACCGAGGTGGCGACCATGCCGGGGGCCAGCAGCGGGAAGACCACCCGCACGAAGGCCCCGGTGCGGGAGCAGCCGTCGACCATCGCGGCCTCCTCCAGCTCCTTCGGGATGTTGACGATGAAGCCGCGCAGGGTCCACACCGTGAAGGGGAGGATGAAGGTCAGGTAGGTGATGATCAGGCCGGAGAGCTTGTCGTACTGGTCCAGGTCGTTCAGCAGCAGGAAGACCGGGATGATCATGGCGACGAGCGGGATCATCTGGACGGCCAGGATGCCGACGATGACGATCTTGCGGCCGCGGAAGGCGAAGCGGGAGATGGCCAGGGCGGCCAGCAGGCCGACGACGACACCGATCGCCACGACCGCGAGCGAGACGAACAGGCTGCGGCCCACCGGGCCCCAGAAGTCGGCGATGTGCAGCGCGCGGCTGAAGTTGTCGAGGGTGAGCCCCGTCGGCAGCAGGCTCGGGTCCGGGTCGATCGCGTCCTTGGCCGGCTTGAACGCCGTGTCGACCATCCAGTAGGCGGGGAAGCCCATGACGGCGAAGACGAACAGGCCGAGGAGGTTCCAGCCCAGCTTGGACCGGCGGCGCCCGGTGCGGCTTCCCGCCCGGCCCGCCCCGGAGGCAACGGCGCTCATTCGACCTCTCCGATCTTCAGCATCTGGCGCATGTAGACGGCGACCACCCCGAGCAGCAGCAGCACGGTGATCAGGGCGATCGCCGAGCCCTGGCCGTAGTCGTTGACGACGAAGGCGCGGTCGTAGGAGTACGTCGTCAGGAGCTGGAACTCGGCTTCCGGATGTCCGTTGCGCATGACGAAGACCTGGGGGAAGACGCCCATGTCCCAGATGACCGACAGGGTCGTGAGCATCACGATGACCGGCTTGAGGATGGGCAGCGTCACGTACCGGAACACGCCCCAGGCGCCCGCGCCGTCGAGGCGGGCGGCCTCCTCCAGTTCGGCGGGGACCTGGGTGAGGCCGGCGCTGAGGGTGATCACCACGAAGGGCACGGCTCCCCAGACGACGAGGAGCATGATGACGGCCAGTCCCTGCGGTCCGCTGGCGAACCAGTTGTGGCCGATCAGCTCGACGCCCGGCAGTCTGCTGAGGACCGCGTTGAGGATGCCGTAGTCGGCGTCGAACAGCCACTTGAAGACGGTGGTGGCGACGATGACGGGCATGCCCCAGCTCGCCACGAGCGCGATGTTGACGAGGGTCTTCACCCAGCCGGAGACCCGCTGGAGGAGCAGCGCGATCAGCATGCCGATGACCATCGTGAAGATGACGCAGCCGGCCGCGAAGACGATCGTGCGGACCACGACCTGCCAGAACTCGCCGTCCGCCAGCACGCCCGAGAAGTTGCCGAACCCGACGGACTCGGCCGGCTGGAAGCCCCACAGCTGGGACTGGCCGAACTTCTGGAAGGACAGGGTGACCAGCCGGACCAGCGGATAGCCCATGACGAGGGCGAGGACCAGCAGGCAGGGGGCGAGGAGCAGCCAGGGCGTCGCGCTCGCGCCAAAACGGCGGCCGCCGCGTGCTCTCTTCGCGCCGGGGCCGCCCGCGGGCGGTGGTGGTGGTGACTGCCGCGTCGGCGGCACTTCGGCAGTGGTCGTGTCTGCGGCACTCATCCGCGCGCTCCTCAGCGGTCCCTCGGGTCGTACGAAGGCGAAGCCCCGTACGGGTCGTACGGGAGGCAGGGCCCCGCCCCGACGAAGCCTTACGGGGTCCGCGGGGCCCTGCCTTCAGGTCACTTGTTGTTGATGACCTTGTCGATCGCGGCGTCCGCTTCCTTCGCGGCGGCCTCGACCGTCTTCTTGCCGGTGCCGATGCTCTGGAGCATCGTCTGGAGCACCTGGGCCTTCTCGACCTGGCCCCAGCCCGGAGCCATCGGGACGAACCAGTTGGACTCGGCGGCGGTGGCCGGCACCGCGGTGGCCGGGTCGTTCTTGAGGGTGGCGAGGTCGGTCTTGTTGTTGGGCAGGTTGCCCTTGGCCATCAGGCCCTTCTGCCCGGCGGGGCCGGTGAAGGCGTTGATCCACTCGGCGGCGAGGGCCTGCGCGTGCGACTTGACCGGCACGGCGAGGTCGGAGCCGCCGAGGAAGACCGGGAGGTTCTTGCCGGACGGACCGGGCATCACGAAGTTCTCGAGGTTGTCCTTGAGCTTGCCCGTCTTGTCGTTCTTCGGGTCGGCGGAGGTCGCGCCCTCCCAGGCCGCACCGAAGATCATCCCGGACTTGCCCTGGCCGTAGACGATGTAACGGTCGGACTCGTCCTTGGTCTTGTCGCCGTGCATGTACTTGTCGACGACCGACTTGAACTCGTTGAGCCCCTTGACGGACTCGGGCGAGGAGAGGTTGGCCTTCCACTGGCCGCCCTCCTCCTTGGCGATCGAGCCGCCGGCGTCGTAGACGAAGGACATGGCCGCGTACCAGTCACGGGTGGGCTGGTACCAGGCGGAGAACTTGTCGCCCTGCTTCTGCTGGACCTTGTCCAGGGCGGCGGTCAGCTCCGCGTAGGTCTTCGGCGCGGTCTTCACGCCGGCCGCGGCGAAGACGTCCTTGCGCCAGTTGCCGACCCGGCCGCCCGCGTAGTACGGCACGCCGTAGGTCTTGCCGTCGTAGGTGACCGAGGCCTTGAGGCCGTCGAGCCAGGCGGAGGAGTTGTCGAACTTGGCGGTGTCGAGGGGGGCGAAGGCGCCCTTGACCATGTAGCCGAGCATCTCGGTGTTGCCCATCTCGACCACGTCGGGCGCCTTGTCGGTGGCGAGGACCGCGTCGAGCTTGGCGTTCTTGTCGGGCCAGCCGTAGTACTCGTGGTTGATCTTGACGCCGGGGTGGGCCTTCTGCACCGCCGCGTCGGCCGCCTTCACCAGGTCCGGCCAGTTGTTCTGCGCGTCGACGGTGAGCCAGACGGTCAGCTCCTTGGCGTCGGTGCCCTTCGAGTCCCCACTCCCGCTGTCGTCCCCGCACGCCGCGATGGAGACCATCATGCCCGCGATACCGATCGCGGCTATCAGCTTGCGCTTCACGCCATCCTCCTCAGGGATGCCACACCCCCCGCCCACGGGCCGGGACCTCGATCTGGACCAATGGTGTAGACCAGTGCGCAGAGCTTGGCTCAGACCAATAAGCCTGTCAAGGGTGGCCGAACCCCCTCCGAACAGCCGTTATGGGACCTACATATGCAGGAACCTTTAAGTAAGAAGCCCTCGAAAACATCGGCTCCGGAGGGCGGCTCTCCGGTAGACCATTTGCCCTGGTGGACTAGACCAGCAAAGGTTGCGACGGTATACAGAGGGATCACGGAACGGTGGCGCAGCATCCCCCGCGTCCGTGCCACGATGTGAGCCGCGGCCGACGGCGTGTCGGCCATTTCGGCATCCGAAGCCGGGAAGGCAGGCCATGAGCACCGATGTCAGCAGTGCGGAGAACGAGGGTGGGGCGACCGTCCGTACCGCGCGTGTGCCCAAGTACTACCGCCTGAAGAAGCACCTGCTCGACATCACGGAGACGCAGTCGCCGGGCACCCCGGTCCCGCCCGAGCGCACGCTGGCCGCCGAGTTCGACACCTCGCGCACCACCGTCCGCCAGGCCCTCCAGGAACTGGTCGTCGAGGGCCGCCTCGAACGCATCCAGGGCAAGGGCACGTTCGTCGCCAAGCCCAAGGTGTCCCAGGCGCTGCAACTCACCTCGTACACCGAGGACATGCGCGCGCAGGGCCTGGAGCCGACCTCGCAGCTCCTGGACATCGGCTACATCACCGCCGACGACCGCCTCGCCGCCCTGCTCGACATAACGGCCGGCGGGCGCGTTCTGCGCATCGAACGGCTGCGCATGGCCAACGGCGAACCGATGGCCATCGAGACGACCCATCTGTCGGCGAAGCGGTTCCCGGCCCTGCGCAGGTCGCTGGCCAAGTACACCTCCCTCTACACCGCCCTCGCCGAGGTCTACGACGTCCGGCTCGCAGAGGCCGAGGAGACCATCGAGACCTCCCTGGCCACCCCGCGCGAGGCGGGCCAGCTCGGCACCGACGTGGGCCTGCCGATGCTGATGCTCTCGCGTCACTCGCTGGACCAGGAGGGCCGGCCGGTGGAGTGGGTGCGGTCGGTGTACCGGGGCGACCGCTACAAGTTCGTGGCACGGCTGAAGCGGCCCGCCGAGTAGAGGGTCTGTGGAGGGCCTTCCGCTGGGCTTATCCGTCACTTACATTGCCTGCGCATTACACCTGTGATCAAGGCGATCGAGTGAGGGGCGGAGCCGCCGATGTCAGAGAGCCCGGAAGTGACCAGGGGACCGGTGGTGACGCCTGTGCGCGTCGCCATCGCCCTGTGTCTGCTCGCGCCCTTCGTGGCGATGCTGTGGGTGGGTTCGTACGCGAAGGTGGACCCGACGTTCATCGGGATCCCCTTCTTCTACTGGTACCAGATGCTGTGGGTGCCGCTCTCCGCCGTGCTGACCGTGACCGCGTACAAGCTGTGGCGGCGTGACCAGCGCGCCCGCGCCACCGCCCCGGCCGCCTCCGGCTCCGCCCCGAAGGGCGGTGCGTCGCGGTGAAGGACGGCGTGAACGGCGTCGCGCTCGGCGTCTTCATCTTCTTCTTCCTGGCCGTCACGGTCATGGGCTTCCTGGCCGCGCGCTGGCGCAAGGCCGAGAACGAGCACAGCCTCGACGAATGGGGTCTCGGCGGACGCTCGTTCGGCACCTGGGTCACCTGGTTCCTGCTCGGCGGCGACCTGTACACCGCGTACACCTTCGTCGCCGTACCCGCGGCGATCTACGCGGCGGGCGCGGCCGGCTTCTTCGCGGTGCCCTACACGATCCTCGTGTACCCGCTGATCTTCACCTTCCTGCCCCGCCTGTGGTCGGTGTCCCACAAGCACGGTTACGTGACCACCTCGGACTTCGTGCGCGGCCGGTTCGGTTCCAAGGGCCTGTCGCTGGCGGTCGCCGTCACCGGCATCCTGGCGACGATGCCGTACATCGCGCTCCAACTGGTCGGCATCCAGGCGGTGCTGGACGTGATGGGCGTCGGCGGCGGCGAGAACACCAACTGGTTCGTGAAGGACCTGCCGCTGCTGATCGCGTTCGGCGTGCTGGCCGCCTACACCTACTCCTCCGGCCTGCGTGCCCCCGCGCTGATCGCGTTCGTGAAGGACACGCTGATCTACATCGTCATCGCGGTGGCGATCATCTACATCCCGATCAAGCTGGGCGGCTTCGACGACATCTTCGCCAAGGCGGGCGAGGCGTTCAGCCAGACCAACCCGGCGACGGGCAAACCGCGCGGCGCGCTGGCACCGGCGGAACCGGGCCAGTGGACGTACGCGACGCTGGCGCTGGGCTCCGCCCTGGCGCTGTTCATGTACCCCCACTCCATCACGGCGACCCTGTCCTCGCGCAGCCGTGAGGTGATCCGCCGCAACACCACGATCCTGCCGCTGTACTCGCTGATGCTGGGTCTGCTCGCGCTGCTGGGCTTCATGGCGATCGCGGCGGGGGTCAAGGTCACCAACGGCCAGCTGGCGATCCCTCAGCTGTTCGAGGACATGTTCCCGTCCTGGTTCGCGGGCGTGGCGTTCGCGGCGATCGGCATCGGCGCGCTCGTGCCGGCGGCCATCATGTCGATCGCGGCCGCGAACCTCTTCACCCGCAACATCTACAAGGACTTCATCAAACCGGACGCGACACCCAAGGAGGAGACCCGCGTCTCCAAGATCGTGTCGCTGCTCGTGAAGGTCGGCGCGCTGGTCTTCGTCCTCACCATGGACAAGACGGTCGCCATCAACTTCCAGCTGCTGGGCGGGATCTGGATCCTCCAGACGTTCCCGGCACTGGTCGGCGGCCTGTTCACCCGCTGGTTCCACCGCTGGGCCCTGCTCGCCGGCTGGGCGGTCGGCATGGTCTACGGCACCTTCGCCGCCTACGGCGTCGCCTCCCCGACCCAGAAGCACTTCGGCGGGTCGTCCAAGGAGATCCCGGGCATCGGCGAGATCGGCTACATCGGTCTCACCGCGTTCGTGATCAACGTCGTGGTCACGGTGGTGCTGACCTTCGTCCTGCGGGCGGCCAAGGCGCCCGACGGCGTCGACGAGACGAAGCCGGAGGACTACACGGCGGACGCGGGCGACCCGGGCGTCCAGGTGGAGCTGCCGCCGGCGACCGCGGGCACGTCCCACTAGCATCCGCCGGCGCGGGCCCCGCGGGTCCGCGTCCGGCACGGGCGGGCCGTCGGAGCGATCCGGCGGCCCGCCCCCGTGCGCGGGGAGCGCACCGCCCGGCACACCCTCCGTCGGGTTCCGGCGGGATCACTCTGCTCGCCCGTCAGTTGACGCTCCGGAACCAGCGCGACACAACATCTGGGGGTGGCGTGACGGGCGAGCACAAGATGTATGCTCATGCTCGCTGTCGCCGCAGGGGAATCCGGTGCGAATCCGGAACTGTCCCGCAACGGTGTACTCGCGTGCATCCATACCCGTATGCGCACGCCTGTTCAGTCCGAGGTCCTGCCGACAGCGCGCCCGGCCGTCCGGTCCGGGTGCCCTGACGTCCGGGTCTCGTGGAGTGGGCCGGTGGACGCGACGCCCCCGCGCGCTCGTGTGCTGCCCCCTGCCCCGCGCAAGGCCCACGCCGAGCGAGGGAGAGCCCCACGTGACCATCGCGCCAGCCGGCCCGGTTCCAGCCACCGAACCGGAGTCCGACGGTCCCGGCACCGCGTTGCTGCGGACCCTGACCGAGCTGACCGCCGACCTGCCCGACGCCGACCCCGGCCGGGTCGCCGCCGCAGCGCTGCGCGGCCGGTCCGGCCGGGCCGACGAGGCGGAGCTGCGCGAGCTGGCCACGGAGGCGGCCGCCGGCCTGATCTCGGAGGACCCCGCCTACTCGAAGCTTGCCGCCCGGCTGCTCACCGTCGGCATCGCCGCGGAGGCCGCCTCCCAGGGCGTCACGTCGTTCACCGGGTCGGTCGCCGTGGGCCACCGCGAGGGCCTCGTCGCCGACCGCACCGCCGAGTTCGTGCGCGTCCACGCCGCCCGCCTCGACGCGCTGATCGACGAGCGGGCCGACGACCGCTTCGGCTACTTCGGACTGCGCACCCTGCACAGCCGCTACCTCCTGCGGCACCCGATCACCCGCAAGGTCGTCGAGACGCCGCAGCACTTCCTGCTGCGCGTCGCCTGCGGTCTCGCCGACGAGGGTCCCTCCTCCGGGGAAGACACGCCCCGCGCGCTGGACGAGGTCGCCGCGCTGTACGGGCTGATGAGCCGTCTGGACTACCTCCCGTCCTCCCCCACCCTCTTCAACTCCGGCACCCGGCACCCCCAGATGTCGTCCTGCTACCTCCTCGACTCCCCGCTGGACGAGCTGGACTCCATCTACGACCGCTACCACCAGGTGGCCCGGCTGTCGAAGCACGCGGGCGGTATCGGCCTGTCGTACTCCCGCATCCGTTCCCGTGGTTCGCTGATCCGCGGCACCAACGGGCACTCCAACGGCATCGTCCCGTTCCTGAAGACGCTGGACGCCTCGGTCGCCGCGGTGAACCAGGGCGGCCGGCGCAAGGGCGCGGCCGCGGTGTACCTGGAGACCTGGCACTCCGACATCGAGGAGTTCCTGGAGCTGCGGGACAACACCGGTGAGGACGCCCGCCGTACGCACAACCTGAACCTCGCGCACTGGATCCCGGACGAGTTCATGCGCCGGGTCAACGCGGACGAGCCGTGGTCGCTGTTCTCCCCGGCCGACGTGCCCGAGCTGGTCGACCTGTGGGGCGAGGAGTTCGACGCGGCCTACCGGTCGGCCGAGGCGAAGGGACTGGCGAAGAAGACCATCCCCGCCCGTGACCTCTACGGCCGCATGATGCGCACCCTCGCGCAGACCGGCAACGGCTGGATGACGTTCAAGGACGCGGCCAACCGCACCGCCAACCAGACGGCCGAGCCGGGCCATGTCGTGCACTCCTCCAACCTGTGCACCGAGATCCTCGAGGTCACCGACGACGGCGAGACGGCCGTCTGCAACCTGGGATCGGTGAACCTGGGCGCGTTCGTCGACACGGCGGCCGGCACCCTCGACTGGGAGCGGCTGGACGACACCGTCCGCACGGCCGTCACCTTCCTCGACCGGGTCGTCGACATCAACTTCTACCCGACCGAGCAGGCGGGCCGGTCCAACGCGCGCTGGCGCCCGGTCGGCCTCGGCGCGATGGGTCTCCAGGACGTCTTCTTCAAGCTGCGGCTGCCGTTCGACTCCCCCGAGGCGAAGGCCCTGTCCACGCGCATCGCCGAGCGGATCATGCTCGCCGCCTACGAGGCCTCCGCCGGCCTGGCCGAACGCAACGGCCCGCTGCCGGCCTGGGAGAAGACCCGTACGGCCAGGGGTGTGCTGCACCCGGACCACTACGGCGTCGAGTTCACCTGGCCCGAGCGCTGGGCGGCCCTGCGCGAGCGGATCGCCCGGACCGGCATGCGCAACTCCCTGCTGCTCGCCATCGCGCCGACCGCCACCATCGCGTCCATCGCGGGCGTGTACGAGTGCATCGAGCCGCAGGTGTCCAACCTGTTCAAGCGCGAGACGCTGTCCGGTGAGTTCCTCCAGGTCAACTCCTACCTGGTGCAGGACCTCAAGGAGCTCGGCGTCTGGGACGCCCGCACCCGTGAGGCACTGCGCGACTCCAGCGGCTCGGTGCAGGACTTCGCCTGGATCCCGGCCGACGTGCGCGCCCTGTACCGCACGGCGTGGGAGATCCCGCAGCGCGGTCTGATCGACATGGCCGCCGCCCGCACCCCGTACCTGGACCAGGCCCAGTCGCTGAACCTGTTCCTGGAGACGCCGACCATCGGCAAGCTCTCCTCGATGTACGCCTACGCCTGGAAGTCGGGTCTGAAGACCACGTACTACCTGCGCTCCCGCCCGGCGACCCGGATCGCCCGCGCGGCCCAGGCCCAGGCCCCGGCCGCAGTCCCCCTCCAGCAGGTGACCGAGCCCGACGCCGTCGCCTGCTCCCTTGAGAACCCCGAGTCCTGCGAGGCCTGCCAGTAATGACCAGCGCACCCGAGAAGACCGAGAAGAACCTGCTCGACCCGGGCTTCGAGCTGACCCTGCGCCCCATGCGCTACCCGGACTTCTACGAGCGGTACCGGGACGCCATCAAGAACACCTGGACCGTCGAGGAGGTCGACCTCCACTCGGACGTCTCCGACCTGGCGAAACTGTCCGAGGGCGAGCAGCACATGATCGGCCGGCTGGTCGCGTTCTTCGCGACGGGCGACTCGATCGTGGCGAACAACCTCGTGCTGACGCTGTACAAGCACATCAACTCCCCCGAGGCGCGCCTGTACCTGTCGAGGCAGCTCTTCGAGGAGGCCGTCCACGTCCAGTTCTATCTGACGCTGCTGGACACCTACCTCCCCGATCCGGCGGACCGCGCCGCGGCCTTCGCCGCCGTCGAGAACATCCCCTCGATCCGGGAGAAGGCCGAGTTCTGCTTCAAGTGGATCGACGAGGTCGAGAAGCTGGACCGGCTGGAGAGCAAGGCCGACCGCCGGCGCTTCCTGCTCAACCTGATCTGCTTCGCGGCGTGCATCGAGGGTCTGTTCTTCTACGGCGCCTTCGCGTACGTCTACTGGTTCCGCAGCCGGGGGCTGCTGCACGGTCTCGCCACGGGCACCAACTGGGTGTTCCGTGACGAGACGATGCACATGAGCTTCGCGTTCGAGGTGGTCGACACGGTGCGCAAGGAGGAGCCGGACCTCTTCGACGACCGGCTCCAGGAGGAGGTGACGGCCATGCTGCGGGAGGCCGTGGACGCCGAGCTCCAGTTCGGGCGCGACCTGTGCGGCGAGGGGCTGCCGGGCATGAACACCGACTCGATGCGGCAGTACCTCGAGTGCGTCGCCGACCAGCGGCTGACGCGGCTCGGGTTCGCCCCGGTGTACGGCTCGGAGAACCCCTTCTCCTTCATGGAGCTCCAGGGTGTTCAGGAGCTGACCAACTTCTTCGAGCGCCGTCCCTCGGCGTACCAGGTGGCGGTGGAGGGCACCGTCGACCTGGACGAGGACTTCTGATCCTCCTGCTCCCCGCGGGCCTCCTGGGCCTCCCTGATCTGCCGGTCGGCGCGCCGGTCGCGTGCGACGCCGAACGCGGACGGGAGGACCAGGAGGACGAGGATCCCGAAGGTCAGGAGCATTCCGATGAGGCCTTCGATCTGGTTCGTGTTCATGGACACCAGTCTCCGGCCGGACACTCCTGACCGGGAGTGGCAGGACTGCCGCACATCTTCAAATTCCTGCCATCGGCGGGGCACACTGGCCGCATGCTGAAAAACGTGGCCGCGATCCTCCTGGACGGTGTGCACCCCTTCGAACTGGGCGTCGTCTGCGAGGTCTTCGGGATCGACCGCAGTGACGAGGGGCTGCCCGTGTACGACTTCGCCGTCGCCTCGGCGGAGGGGCCGACGCTGGCCACCCGCGCCGGGTTCACCCTGAGCACCCCGCACGGCCTGGAGCGGCTGGAGAACGCCGACCTGATCGCCGTGCCGGCCGGGGACACCTACGGCAGGCGGGACTTCCCGCCGGAGCTGCTCGACGCCCTGCGCCGGGCCGTCGACCGGGGCACCCGGGTGCTGAGCGTCTGCTCCGGGGTGTTCGTGCTGGCCGCGGCGGGACTGCTGGACGGGCGGCGCTGCGCGGTGCACTGGCGGCACGCCGAGCAGCTGGCCCGGCAGTACCCGCGCACGACCGTGGAACCGGACGTGCTCTACGTGGACGAGGACCCGGTGATCACCTCCGCCGGCACCGCCGCCGGGATCGACGCCTGTCTGCACCTGGTCCGCAAGGAGCAGGGCCCCGAGGTGGCCAACCGGATCGCCCGGCGGATGGTGGTGCCGCCGCACCGGGACGGCGGCCAGGCCCAGTACATCGAGCGGCCGCTGCCCCGGTCGCGGTGCGACACCGTGGGCGAGGTGCTCGCCTGGATGGAGCAGCACCTCGACCAGGAGATCACGGTCGAACGGCTCGCGGAGCGCGCCCACATGTCCCCGCGCACCTTCGCCCGGCGTTTCCAGCAGGAGACCGGGACCACCCCCTACCGCTGGCTGCTGCGGCAGCGGGTGCTGCTGGCCCAGCACCTGCTGGAGGCGACGGACGAGACGGTGGACGCGATCGCCTGGCGCGCCGGTTTCGGCACGGCCGGCGCCCTGCGCCACCAGTTCGTGCAGGCGCTGGGGACGACCCCCAACGCCTACCGGCGCACGTTCCGCGGCCCGCAGGCCGCGGCCTGACCCCCGTCCCTACCCGGGTATTGCCCGCAGCCGCAGCCGGCGGGGCCGCAGGGTGATGCCGATGTGCGTCCGGTTGTCGGAACCGGGCGCCGGCTCGAAACGGAAGGCGGAGGCGAGGACCGCGGTGATCAGCGTCAGCTCGGCCATCGAGAAATGGTCGCTCGGACACTTGCGGTTACCGACACCGAACGGCGCCATGGCGTACTTGGGCACCCGCGCGGAGCCGCCGGGCAGCCAGCGGTCCGGGGCGAACTCGGTGTGCCGCTCGTACGACCGCGGATCGCGCTGCACGGCGTACGGGCTGTAGACGATGTCGGCACCGGCCGGAATGCGGTAGCCGCCGAGCTCGGTCTCGGTCACCGCGCGCCGGGTCAATATCCATACGGCGGGATACAACCGCATGGTCTCGACCACGACATTGGCGGTGTGCTGGAGCTTTCGGACGTCGTCGAATGCGACGGGCCGGTCGCCGACGACGTTTTTCACCTCTTCGCGGATCTTGTCCACCTGATCCGGGTGCTCGGTGAGGACGTTGAGCAGCGACATGACCACAGAGCCGGCGGTTTCGCTGCCCGGGGTGAGTATCGCGATGACCTGGTCGTGGATCTCCTGTTCCCCGATCGGGTCGCCATTCTCGTCCACGGCCTCCAGCAAAGCCGTCAGCAAATCGTCCGGCTTTTGACCGGATGCCCGGCGGTCGGCGACGATCTCGTCCACCAGCCGATGCAGATCGGCCAAGGCCCGGTTGAATTCGCGGTTGGCCGGAATCGGTACCCGATAAAGCGGACCGAGGGGCACCACCATGCGCTGGTACATACCGGCGAACAGCGTGGCGAGCGCGGAGGTGATGCGCTCCGACCGGGCGTCCATATAGCTGCCGCGCATCAGGCAGCGCGCCGAGATGCGCACGGACACCCGGAAGGCCTCGGCCGTGACGTCGACGACCTCCGCGCCGCGGAAGCGGTCGACGAGGGCGTGGGCCTCCTCCTCCATGATCGGCCCGTAGCCCGGGATGGCGTCGAGCCGGAACGCGGGCTGGATCGTGCGCCGCTGGCGGCGGTGGAGCGGGCCGTTGGCGGTGGCCACGCCCTCCTTGCCGAGCAGGCTCTCCAGGGACTCCCACAGGGGCCCCGAGATGATGTAGTCCGGGCTCAGCGCGAGAGCCCCGGTGAGCTCAGGCGAGGTGACGGCGTACACCGTCTTGGGGCCCAGCCGGAGGCGGACGACGTCGCCGTGCTCGCGCAGCCGGGCCAGGAAGGCCAGCGGGTCGCGGACCAGCTTCCAGCCGTGCCCGAGGAGCGGAAGCCCGCCACCGGCCAGCGGTGGCTCGCTCGGTCCGGGCGTCTTGGGGGTCGTGGGTTTCATCGACTCGACGGTCATTTCTCACCTGCCGCTTCGTTGTTGACGTACGGGGGCGTGGACCGGTCGTCCCAGCTGTCGACCATGTACCGGCCGGACTCGTGGTGGAACCAGTAGACGGAACTGAACCAGTTCCGCATATTGCCGACGCAGGCGCGAACCGCGGCACTTGTTTCGTTTCCGCGTACGGTGCCGTCGGCGAGCCGGTCGGCGAGCAGCAGGACGTCCTTCTCGGCGGCGAGGAACCCGGAAATGCATTCCCCGACACGGCGCCTGAGTTCTTCGACCGCCTCTTCGAGAGTCAGCCCCTCATGGGTGATGAGACTGATTCCGAGATTGTGCACCTCATCGCCCGCTATTTCCTTCGGCAACGAGCAGAGATCGTTGTACCAGGCGGCGAATTCCTGGCACAGCAGGGCCGCGCGCCGATAGGCGGGGTGTTTCCTCGCCCGGTCCGGGAGTTCGGTCCCCGCACTGAGTTCCAGAAGGTCGGTCCAGATCCAGTGCGCGAAGGTGAGCCGGCGCAGGGCCAGGTATTCCTCGACGCCCGGGACACGCCCTTCGGTCCGGTTGTGGAATTCCCGGTCGTAGGCGTCGATGACCGCGTGGAAGTGCCGGGCGAACCGGGCGTTCCAGGTGCCGGGAAGGAAGGAGTACAGCCGGCCCACGCTGTCCGCGAGCCCGGCGACCAGCGGATCGGAATGGTGCAGGTGCTCGGCGGGGAAGTCCAGGGCCGCGTGCAAGCGGAACCTCAGCCGCCGCCAGGAGGAGGACCGGCCGTGCACGACGTCGCGGTCGTGCCGGTCGTCCCAGACGAAGAACCACGCACTGTAGTCGGCGATCGCCTGCATCACCTCGTCGGGTGCGCCGAGGTAGAAGCCCGCCATCAGGTCGGTGTAGCAAAGTCCGTCGGCATATTCTGCGACCTTGTCCGCCGGCATCAACCGCTTTTCCAGCAGCCAGGAGCGCGTCCTCTCCTGCAACTGGGGCCAATACGGATGCAGTCGCCGGGAAAACGCCGCCTCGATGACCGGAAGAGAGAGCGAGGGAGGGACCGCGGGCGCGGCCACCGTCGCAGTGGTGCTGTATGTGGTGCTGTATGGGAAAGCTGGCACGAACAACCCCTCTCAGCCGCCAGTGGGCACACGCCCCTCGACCCGTGCCGGGCGTGCGCCGTTGCGTATCCCCGCACTTCCCATTCAGCACTACAACTGACCGTTCTGGGAACGGATTTGCTCCATTCACCACCCCAACATGCCGAGAATCCGCCCCTGGGTGACTGGTTACGGATCAGCAGATGTGCAGTAGTTGTGCGTAAACGATCGAACGTCTGTCGGACACACGAACGACGCCCAGACGGGAGGATCCCGGCCGGGCGTCGTCATGGTGCGGAGGGGCTCAGTCGTTGGCGACCACGGGATACCGGGGCTCGTTCTCGGCCATCTGCCGCAGGGCGTCCTTGCGTTCGCGCTTGGACAGACGGTCGATGTAGAGGTACCCGTACAGATGGTCCGTCTCGTGCTGCAAACACCGAGCGAAGTACCCGGTGCCGCGTACCTTGATCGGGTTGCCCCGCTCGTCCTGTCCGGTCACCTCGGCGTAGTCGGGGCGGGCCAGCGGCGCGTACGCGGTCGGCACCGACAGACAGCCCTCGTTGCTGTCGTCCAGCCGGCGCCGCTCCGCGGGCAGCTCGACGAGCCGGGGGTTGCAGACGACACCCGTGTGCCGGACACCGTCGTCGTCGGGGCAGTCGTAGACGAAGACCTTCAGGTCGACGCCGATCTGGTTGGCGGCCAGGCCCACGCCCTCCGCGGTGTGCTGCGAGGCGAACATGTCCGCCACGAGCTGCCGCAGCTCGTCGTCGAACTCGGTGACGTCCCTGCACTCCTTGTGCAGCACCGGGTTGCCGACGACGGTGATCGGCCGCGAGGTGCCGGCCTCACGCCAGGTCAGCTCGCGCGCCTCCGCCTCCCCGGTGTCGATGACGAAGCCCTCGTCGTCCACGGGGAGCACGCCCGCGTGCTGCTGATCGGTGTCCTGCTGCGCCATGACCGACGATGCCTTCCTCAAACAGACAGGGGGTGAATGCTCGATACAGGGTACGGGCAGCGCGCACCTGCGGGGCGCGGGGAACAGCGCGACCAGCCACGACGAACACGCGGCCGAACGCGGTCAGCAGACCTCTTCCAGATCCCGCCAGTCCCGGGAGTCGGGACTGTCGGCGACCCACCCGTCCAGCAGCCCCCGGACGAGCGAGGCCGGGGCGGCCACGCCGCACTCCCGCTCGGGCACCCACAGCTGCCCGTCGGTACGGTGCCCGAGCGGCCCGGGGTGCCCCGGCTCACTGTGGTCGTGCGGGTCCAGGTGCTCGCCGTCGCCCTCGTCGGACGGCATCCGCGACTCCGAGCACATCCGGCACAGCAGCCGCACCGACGACGACCAGTCCTCCGCGGCGAAGCCCGCGTCGGCCGCCAGCTGCTCCAGCGCGTCCCGGTCGGACTCGGTGGCCGCCTCCAGGAGGACCACCCAGGTCGGCACGGGCGACGGCGCCCACAGCTCGATCTCGTCGAATACCGGGTAGGAGTGGCCGGTCGCCGTGGTGCGCTCGCCGTGCGGCACCCCGTCGTGCAGGACGACCTCACCCCAGCGCCGCCCCGACGAGGGCAGCGGGATCGACAGGACCTCCATGCGGGCGGGGTCCAGCCGCCGCCCCCAGACCACCTCTGCCTCGCCCTCGGGCGACAGCCGCACCGCCGCGCTGCCCAGTTCCATGCCCACCGGCTCGCCCGCGCCCGTGGCCTCGCCCGGTACCCGCAGCCCGTACGCCTGCCAGGCGCGGCGGGCCAGCGGCCAGTCCTGGAGGGCGGTGGCGGCGATGCCGACGTTCCACCAGTCGGGGGCGCCGGCCTCGCGGTCCAGGAGGGCCACCGCACGCAGCCCCGCGGTGCGGGCCTGCTCCCAGTCGTGCCGGAACTTGTGCAGCAGGGCGAGGTTGAACCAGGACTCGGACAGCCAGGGTTCCAGGTCGGCGGCACGTGTCAGCAGCGCGCCCGCGTCCTCGTACCGCCCGTCGCCGATCAGCGTGAACGCGCGGTCGGTGGCCTGCCGCCAGGAGGCGGAGGGCCGGTGCCGTCCCTTGCCGAAGATCCTCACGATTCCCGCCTGCCAGTTCCGTTCTGTGGGCTGGCCAGTGCCCCCGGACACTCTCTTCCTCGCATCCAACCACGTGTGGCCGGAGGGCCGCTCATTACCCATGGGTTACCCAGCCCCGGCCAAGGTCAGACAGCCCACGAGTCGCCCGCCACCACCCTGCCCGAGGCGCCCCCGGGACCGGAGGCCGGGGGGTGGACCCCGGCCTGCGCCCCCGTCCTGCGAAGCACCGCGGCCAGGGCCTCGACCACCTCGGGCGCGTACTCCCGGCCGGTGCCGAGGCGCAGCTCCTCCAGGGCGGCGAGCGGCCCGCCGGGACCCCTGCCCCGGGCCTTCTCCTCGTATGCGTTCACCACCCGGACGATGCGGGCGGCCGGCGGCTGCTCCGGGTAGGGATCGGCCTGCCGCTCGACGACCGCGGCGACCCGGGCGTCCGCCCCGGTCTGCCGGACGACGGCCCCGCCCAGCAGGGCGATCCTGCGCTGCTGCGCCACCGGCAGCCCCGCGGTGGCGCCGTCCGGGACCGGGTCGACGAGGCTGAGCTGGCCGATGTCGTGCATGAGGGCCGCGTACTCCAGGACGGTCAGCTCGGGCTCCGGCAGCCCCAGGTCCCGGCCCACCGCGTGGCTGAGGGCGGCGACCCGCCGGGCGTGCCCGGCCGGGGTGTACCCGGCGATCTCGGTGGCGCGGGCCAGCGAGGCGATGGTCTGCCGGTAGGTCGCCCGCACCGCCGCGTGCCGGCGCAGGGACAGCTGGGTGAGCAGCAGCGGCACCGAGAACACCGGCAGCGCCCAGAGCCCGACGACGGCCACCGCGAGCGCCATCACCGCCCCCGTCGCGCACACCGCCGAGCCGATCCCCGGCAGGCCCCGCAGCTCGTCGCGCAGGGTCGGGGCGAACGGCCAGCCGGTGCGGGAGCGGGCCAGCACGGCGACGACCACCGTGTCGCACAGGACGGTCAGGACCAGCAGGGCGAGCAGCAGCAGGGTGTGGGCGGGGCCGCTCCAGCCGTCGAACACCCCGCGGTTGTGGAGCGGCTGGAAGCAGACGGCGGCGAACCCGACGGCCAGCACCCGCCGGACCAGGTGGTCGAGGACGGGTCCCTCCCCGCGGGCCAGCTGCGGCACGCCGCCCAGCAGGGAGGCGGCGGCCACGACCGTCACGACCTGGGCGACCCCGTGATGCGTGGGATGCCCGGCGTGCGCACCGACGAGGGCGTAGGCCAGCGATCCCGCGGCGCCCAGCGGCGCGGCCTCGCGCAGCGGGGGTCCGCCCGGCGGACGGGCCAGCTCGCCGACGGCCACCAGGACCCCGAAGGCGAGGGCGACCGGGCGTTCCTCGACGCCCGTCGCGAACGTGACGAGGAGGGAGCCGGCGACGAGGAGGGCGGCGACGGCGTGGAGCGCGAGGGGGGAACGGCGGGCGGTCACCGGCGCGCTCCCGACCGGTCGTCGGGGGTGCGGGCGGGCGGGGGCGCCGCCGGCCGGGTCTCGTCGGCCGTCACCACCGGGTGCCAGCCGTCCCGCTCGACGACGTCGGCCAGTGCCGCGACCATCCGGGGGTCGAACTGGGCCCCGGCGCAGCGCCGCAGCTCCTCCAGGGCCGCGCCCACCGGCCGGGCCCTGCTGTAGGAGCGGGTGGACGTCATGGCGTCGAAGGCGTCCGCGACGGCGACCACGCGGGCCGGCTCCGGGATCTGGCCGCCCGAGAGACCGTAGGGGTAGCCCGTGCCGTCGAGGCGTTCGTGGTGGTGCAGGATCGCCGAGCGGGCCTCCCCGAGGAAGGCGATCCCGCGGGTGATCTCGTGGCCGTACTCGGGATGCAGTTCGATCACCCGTCGCTCCTGCGGGGTCAGCGGCCCGTCCTTGCGCAACAGCCGGGTGGGTACGCCGAGTTTGCCCACGTCGTGCAGGATCCCGGCGAAGCGGAGCATCTCGATCCGGCTCTCGTCCATGCCCAGTTCGCGCGCGATCAGCACCGAGGCCTGGCCGACCCGCTCGCTGTGCCCGCGGGTGTAGCCGTCCTTGATGTCGACGGCCTGCACCAGGGCCCGGATCGTCGCCTGGTGGGCGGCGCGCTCGCGGTGGTACTGCGCGAACACCCACCACGACACGGCCGTCGGGAACAGCACGAGGAGGGCGGCCAGAGGCCCGTACGGGCTGCTCCACAGCACGGCCGTCATCAGTCCGGCGAGCCCGTGCACGGCCAGCGGCGCCAGGGAACGCAGGAACAGTCCCCGGCACACCCGCCGCAGCGGCAGGCCCTCGGCGAGCGCCCGCATCCCGCCGTTCAGCAGGGCGAGCGCGGCGCAGAACACCAGCACGGCCGCGCCCGCCGGCACCAGCGCCCGCGGCAGTTCGCAGGCGGCCACGGCCTCCCGTCCGCCGAGCGCCCCGTGCACGTGGGAAGCCGCCCACACGGCGAGGGACGCCTGGGCGGCCCGCCAGAGCCTGCGCAGCGCGAAGGGGCGCCGTTCGACGTGCGAGAACAGCGCCCCTGGCAGCGGGACGAGGGCGGCCGCGGCCGGTTCGAGCAGGAACGCCCCGGCCAGCAGCACGGGGTGCAGGGTGCCGGCGAACCGGCGGCGGGCGATCCGCTCCCCGCCGGCGTACAGCCCGGCGAGCAGGGCGACGGCCCACCACGGGGTGCGCGGGCCCGGCGGGAGCGTGCAGAGCAGTGAGCCGAGGGCGGCACAGGCGGCGTATCCGCGTGCCCGCGCCGGAATTCCCTCCATCGACGCCTCCCCCAGCCGTGCCTGTCCGGCTCAGGAGCCTAGGACGGCCGGGGGTGGGTCTGCGGGCGTATCACCCGCGGATTAGCACATTCGGGTGATGGCGGGGCCGGAAGGGACTCAGCTCTCCTGGGTCGTCGCCGTCACGTCGTGCTCGGGGACGGTCTGTCCGGAGCGGATCAGGTCGATCCGGCCCATCACCTTCGCCCGCAGGTCGGTCGGCACGTCGTCACTGCCGCAGCACCGCTTGACCAGCTTCTTCACGGCCTCCTCCAGCCCGTACTTCTCCAGGCAGGGGGAGCACTCCTCGAAGTGGTGCTGGAACTTGTCCCGGTCGAGAGGAGGCATTTCGCTGTCGAGGTACTCGTACAGGTGGTCGAGGACCTCACCGCAGTCCGTCTCGTGCGGATCTCCGCAGCTCATGAGCCCGAGCCTTTCGCTTCGTCCGACTCTCCGGCACCGGCCGGGACCAGCCCGCGCTCACGGGCGTAGTCCTCGAGCATGCCGCGCAGTTGACGGCGGCCCCGGTGCAGCCGGGACATCACCGTACCGATGGGTGTCCCCATGATGTCCGCGATCTCCTTGTACGCAAAGCCCTCTACGTCCGCGAGATACACGGCGATGCGGAACTCCTCGGGGATGGCCTGGAGCGCCGCCTTCACGTCGGAGTCGGGCAGGTGGTCCAGTGCCTGCGACTCGGCGGAGCGCAGACCTGTGGACATGTGCGACTCGGCGCGTGCCAGCTGCCAGTCCTCGATCTCCTCGGCCGCGCTGCGCTGGGGTTCGCGCTGCTTCTTGCGGTACGAGTTGATGAAGGTGTTCGTGAGGATCCGGTACAGCCAGGCCTTGAGGTTGGTGCCCTCACGGAACTGGTGGAAGGACGCGTACGCCTTCGCGTAGGTCTCCTGCACCAGGTCCTCGGCGTCCGCCGGATTGCGCGTCATGCGCAGGGCGGCCGAGTACATCTGGTCGAGGAACTCCAGCGCGTCCCGCTCGAAGCGCGCGCTGCGCTCCGCGGTGGACTCCGTGCCCGTCTCCCCGCTCACGCCCTGGCCCTCGGGCAGCTCCGCCTGGCCGTTGTCGGTCCCTGCGTCGGTACCGGTGACCGGACCCACCTCCTCAAGATCGCGGGTGGAACCGAAACCGATCCCACTCGAATCGGAGGATAGACGACTACCCGCGCCCGCCGCCGCTCCAATAGAAGCGGTCCTGGCCGCGTGCAGCACCGTCCAGTCCAGATCGACGCGGGTGCTGCGGCTCGATTCGGACTGCGCCGGACCCGACCCGCCCACGGGGTGGTGATACGTGGCGGGCGGGCAGATGGTCGAACCCATGCGGCGGACTTCCTCTCCCACTGACTTCGGTGCCTGTTGTCCAGCACCTATGTCCGCCTCAACAGCGTCCGGTCGCGCGGCATTCCCCGGCCGTTCACCCGAGTGACGCGACCCACCGGACGACTCCCGCGGTGACGGTCTCCAGGGTCTGCTCCCCGGTCACGCCGGCCCGCTTGGGCACGGCGAACCCGTGGTCGCCGTACGGCACTTCCACGAGTTCGTACCCGCCCGCCGGAAACTCGCCGGGTCTGCCGAACGGGTCGTTGCCGCCCTGCACGACGAGGGTCGCCACCCCCGCCCCGAGCAGCTCGGCGGCCCGGGACCGCTCCGGCCTGCCCGGCGGGTGCAACGGGAAGCTCAGCGCCAGCACGGCGTGCGCGCAGAGCTCGCGGGCCGTGCGGCAGGCCACCCGGGCGCCCGCCGAGCGCCCGCCCGAGATCACCGGCAGCCCGGGGGCGGCCACGGCCGGCCAGATGCCACGCCAGCCGGTGTCCAGGGTCTTCGGCGCGGGCGCGACCTTCTTGCCTGCCACCCGCCACGGCTGCTCGACCAGGGCGACGCTCACCCCGTGGGCGGGCAGCACCGCGGCCAGCGCCCGGAGATCGCGAGCCTCGATCCCGCCGCCCGCGCCGTGGCTCAGGGCGAGGACGAGCCGCGGCCTCGCCGCGTGGTGCCAGGTGATGCGGGCGGTTCCCGCCTCGGTCCGCGCTGTCTCGGTGCTCACGACCGTTTCGCTGCTCACGTCAGAAGAGTGTGCCCTCCTCGGGCCCCTCCAGCTCCTTCAGCAGCTCCGGACCGTTGTTGCGGACGTTGCTGACGGCCGTGGACACCGGGTAGGCGCGCATCAGTCCGGGCGGCGGCGGTGCGAGGAGGCAGCGGAGGTCGTCGGCGTCCGTGCGCGCCGGGTCGAGCCAGGCGTCCCAGCGGTCCGGGGTGAGCATCAGCGGCATACGGGGGTGGATGTCGGCGAGGGCGTGCGGGCCCTCGGCGGGAGCCACGGCGAGCGGGGAGGTCTCGGCCTCGGTGGTGATCACCGAGCAGGTCGCCCACCAGGCCTGCGGATGGTCGTCGGGCAGGGTCCGGTCCCGCCAGAACTCGTAGAGCCCGGCCATCGCGAAGACCGAGCCGTCGGCCGGGAGCACGAAGTAGGGCTGCTTGCGGGGCCGCTTCTTCTTCCCCTCCACCTCGAGGTCGCGCTCCTGGACGCCGGTGACCCACTCGTAGTAGCCGTCGGCGGGCAGCACGCACCGCCGGGTGGTGAAGGCACGCCGGTACGAGGGCTTCTCGTGGACGGTCTCGGCCCGCGCGTTGATCATCCGCGCACCGCCCTCGGGGGTCTTCGACCAGGAGGGGACCAGTCCCCACTTCAGCTTCCGCAGCTGCCGAACCGGGCGCTTGTCGTCGGCGTCCTTCAAGGGGCGGTCGAGGACGGCGTAGACCTCCTTGGTCGGCGCCACGTTGTAATCGGGCTCCAGGGTCTCCTCGGGCTCCCACCGCTCGATCTCAAAGACTCCTGCGAGATCCTCGGGCCTGCGACTCGCTGCATACCGTCCGCACATACGTGCCACACTGCCAGACTTCCTGAGCCGAAAGACCGAAAGGGACCACCACACGACATGGAGAGCACCGCCGCCCTCGCGCTGCCCGATCTGTGGGACCGGCTCGTCGGCACCCAGTCCGAGCCCGACCTGTGGGTGGTGATCGCCACGGCGGTCGCGGCCCTCGCGGTCGTCGTGCCGCACACCCTGTGGCGCATATCCCGCAACGCGATCACCATCGCCCACGAGGGCGGTCACGGTCTGGTCGCCCTGCTGACCGGCCGGCAGCTGACCGGGATCCGGCTGCACTCGGACACCAGCGGTCTGACCCTGAGCCGCGGCAAGCCGCACGGGCTCGGCATGATCCTCACCGCGGCCGCCGGCTACACCGCTCCCCCGCTGCTCGGCCTGGGCGGCGCCGCCCTCCTCGGGGCCGGCCGCATCACCCTGCTGCTCTGGGTGGCGACGGCGCTGCTGCTCGTGATGCTGGTGATGATCCGCAACGCCTACGGCGCGCTCACCGTGGTCCTGACCGGCGGCACCTTCCTGCTGGTGTCCTGGCTGGCCGGACCGCAGGTGCAGGCGGCCTTCGCCTACGCCGTGGTGTGGTTCCTGCTGCTGGGCGGCGTACGGCCCGCCTTCGAACTCCAGGCGAAGCGCTCACGCGGCGGCGCGGGCGACTCCGACGCGGACCAGCTGTCCCGGCTGACCCACGTACCGGCGGGCCTGTGGCTGTTCCTCTTCCACGCCGTGAGCCTGTGCGCGCTGCTGGGCGGCGGCAGGTGGCTGCTGGCCCTGTGACACGAGGCCGACCGCGGCCGCCACAGGGGCCGCCCGGCGGCGCGGGGCGAGGCCGGGACGGGGGCGCAAAGCAGGACGTCGGCGGGGCCGGGACAGGGCGCAGGGCGCGACGGGGGCGCCGGGCGGAACGTAGGCCGCCCTTGCACGCCCCCTGGCCGGGCCCGGCTGTGACGCACCGGACGCCGACCTGGCGCCGGGCCGGACGGCGGGCCGGCGCCAGCCAGACGCCGGGCCCGACCGCGGCCGGGCGCCGAGCCGGACCGCGGGACGGACGACAGCCGGGCGCCGGGCCGACCACTAAAGTGGGGCCCATGGCCCCGAACCCCGCACACACCGCCCTCTGGCCCGCCCCGCACGCGAGCGAGGCCGTCGCCGCGACGGTCCACGTACCGGGGTCGAAGTCCGTCACCAACCGCGCCCTCGTCCTCGCCGCCCTCGCGTCCGAGCCCGGCTGGCTGCGCCGCCCCCTGCGCTCCCGCGACACCCTGCTGATGGCGGGCGCCCTGCGCGCGATGGGCGTCGGCATCGAGGAGACGGTGTCGTCGAGCTCCGCCGGCGCCGGGGGCCCCGACGCCGGCGGCGAGGCCTGGCGGGTGCTGCCCGCGGGTCTGCGCGGACCGGCCACGGTCGACGTCGGCAACGCCGGCACGGTGATGCGCTTCCTGCCGCCGGTGGCCGCCCTCGCCGACGGTCCCGTCCGGTTCGACGGTGACCCGCGCGCCTACGAGCGTCCCCTGAACGGCGTCATCGACGCGCTGCGCGTCCTCGGCGCCCGTATCGACGACGACGACCGCGGAGCGCTGCCGCTGACCGTGCACGGCTCGGGCGCGCTGGACGGCGGCACGGTGGAGATCGACGCCTCGTCCTCGTCGCAGTTCGTCTCGGCGCTGCTGCTGTCCGCCCCCCGCTTCAACCAGGGGGTCGAGGTCCGCCACACGGGCTCCTCCCTGCCCTCCCTGCCGCACATCCGGATGACCGTCGACATGCTGCGCGCGGTGGGCGCGCAGGTGGACACCCCGGAGGCGGGCGGCGAGCCGAACGTCTGGCGCGTCACCCCGGGCGCCCTGCTGGGCCGGGACCTGACCATCGAGCCGGACCTGTCCAACGCCCAGCCGTTCCTGGCGGCGGCGCTGGTGACCGGCGGGCGCGTCATGATCCCGGACTGGCCGGCCCACACCACCCAGCCGGGTGACAGGCTGCGCGAGATCTTCACCGAGATGGGCGGTTCCTGCGAGCTGACCGACCACGGCCTGGTCCTCACCGGCTCGGGCTCGATCCACGGCATCGACGTCGACCTGGGCGACGTGGGCGAGCTGACCCCGGGCATCGCGGCCGTCGCCGCCCTCGCGGACTCGCCGTCCACCCTGCGGGGCGTGTCCCATCTGCGTCTGCACGAGACCGACCGGCTGGCCGCGCTGACCAAGGAGATCAACGAACTCGGCGGCGACGTGACGGAGACCGCGGACGGTCTGCACATCCGCCCGCGGCGGCTGCACGGCGGGATCTTCCACACCTACGACGACCACCGCATGGCGACGGCCGGCGCGGTCATCGGCCTCGCGGTGGAGGGCGTGCAGATCGAGAACGTGGCGACGACGGCGAAGACGCTGCCGGACTTCCCGGACCTGTGGACCGGGATGCTCGGGGTATAGGGACTTCCGCCATGCGCCGCTACGGCAAGCACACCGACGAGGACGACATCCGCAGCCGTCCGAACCGCAAGGGCACCCGGCCCCGTACGCACATCAGGCCCAAGCACGAGGACGCCGCCGACGGCATGGTCCTCACCGTCGACCGGGGCCGGCTGACCTGTCTCGTCGACGACCGGGTCGTCCTCGCGATGAAGGCCCGCGAACTGGGCCGCAAGGCCGCGGTCGTCGGCGACCGGGTGTCCCTGGTCGGTGACCTGTCGGGCAAGAAGGACACCCTCGCCCGCATCGTCCGGATCGGGGAGCGCTCCTCGGTGCTGCGCCGCACCGCGGACGACGACGACCCGTTCGAGCGGGTGGTCGTCGCCAACGCCGACCAGCTCGCCGTCGTCACCGCGCTGGCCGACCCTGAGCCCCGCCCCCGTCTGATCGACCGCTGCCTGGTCGCGGCCTACGACGGCGGGCTGACCCCCCTGCTGGTGATGACGAAGTCGGACCTGGCCTCGCCCGACAAGCTCCTGGAGCTGTACGGCAACCTCGACATCCCCTACGTCGTCACCAGCCGCGAGGAGCTGGAGAACGGCGGTGCGGCGGACCGGGTGCGCGAGTTCCTGGTCGGGCGGACCACGGCGTTCGTCGGTCATTCCGGCGTAGGGAAGACGACTCTGGTCAACGCGCTGGTCCCGGAGGAACGACGGCGGGTGACAGGCCAGGTCAACGCGGTGACCGGCCGCGGCCGCCACACCACGACCTCGGCGCTCGCCCTGCCCCTGGCGGGCTCGGACGACTGGGTGATCGACACCCCGGGCGTGCGCTCCTTCGGCCTGCACCACGTCGACCCCTCGCGGGTGATCCACGCCTTCCCCGACCTGGAGCCGGGCACCGAGGGCTGTCCGCGCGCGTGCAGCCACGACGAGCCGGACTGCGCGCTGGACGCGTGGGTCGCCGAGGGCCACGCGGACCCGGCGCGGCTGTACTCCCTGCGGCGGCTGCTCGCCACCCGGGAACGCACCGAGGGCGACTGATCCGACGGCTCGTCCAGCGGCTGACCACCGCGTTGTTTGCGTCCGCCCGGGCCCGGTAAGTGCATAATCGCACCGAGCCGGACCGGGCCGGGCGAACGGAGGGACAGCACATGGCGTGGCTGCTGGTCGTCGTGGCCGGATTGCTCGAGACCGGTTTCGCCGTCTGCCTCAAGCTGTCGCACGGCTTCACCAGGCTCTGGCCCACCATCGCCTTCTGCGCCTTCGCCCTGGGGAGCTTCGGTCTGCTGACCCTCTCCCTGAAGAAGCTCGACGTGGGCCCCGCCTACGCGGTGTGGACGGGCATCGGTGCGGCGGGCACCGCGATCTACGGCATGGTCTTCCTCGGCGACCTGGTGTCGACCCTGAAGCTCGTCTCGATCAGCCTGGTGATCATAGGAGTCATCGGCCTTCAGCTCTCGGGCTCGGCCCACTGACCCGACGGGCACGCGCGGCTCACCGACCCGGCGGGCCTGCCCGGTTCACCGACCGGGCCGGTCGCCCGGCTGCCGTTGCAGGGCGCCCCGCACCAGCTCGGCGACGCCGTCCTCACCCGGCGGCGGGGCCGCCACGCAGGACAGCGCGAGCCGCACGGCCAGCTCGCAGGAGCGGGCCAGGTCGGCGGCGTCGGCCCGTACGGCACCGGGTCCGGAGAGCACCGCCACGGCCCGGTCACGGACGGCGCCGACCAGGTCGCCCGGCGAGGGCAGCGGCCCGTCCGCCCGCCGCTGGGCCGGCACGGCGGAGGAGGACGGCACGGCGGAGAGCGTCGGCGCGGGCAGCCGCTCGCTCCAGAAACCGGTGAGGACGGCCCTGAGCAGGGCGTTCTCCCGGGCGGCGGAGGCGGTCCACTCGGCGGTGGCGGTGAGCCTGTCCCGGACGTCGCCGTGCACGGCGAGCGCCCGTTCGACCCCGGCGAGGTAGGCGTCGGCCTCGCGTCTGACGAGGGCCCGCGCCAGGCCCTCCTTGCTGCCGAACTCGTTGTACAGCGTCTGCCGGGACACCCCGGCCGCCGCGGCGACGTCCACCATGCGCACCGCGGCCCAAGGCCGCCGGGCGAGCGCCTCGAAGGCGGCGTCCAGTAGGGATTCCCGCGCTGCAGGCATCATCGCCTCCCGGGGCGAGCGGCTCTGGGCCCAGGTTTGACGCGCGCGGCCGCACTGTCAAGGGTCACGGGACGACCGCCGCCCCGGGACCCGCGCCGGTGCGCCCGCGCGTCCACCCCGCGGTCCGCTGTGGCCCGTCCTCGTCTCCGGCGGATACGGTTCGTCCCATGCCGGACTACCACGACGACCTCCGACTCGCGCACGTCCTCGCGGACGCCGCCGACGCCGTGACCATGGACCGTTTCAAGGCCCTCGACCTCAAGGTCGAGACCAAACCGGACATGACACCGGTGAGCGAGGCCGACAAGGCCGCCGAGGAACTGATCCGCGGCCAGCTCCAGCGGGCCCGTCCGCGGGACGCGATCCTGGGCGAGGAGTACGGCGTCCAGGGCACCGGCCCGCGCCGCTGGGTGATCGACCCGATCGACGGCACGAAGAACTACGTGCGGGGCGTCCCGGTCTGGGCCACCCTGATCTCGCTGATGGAGGCGGGCGAGGGGGGCTTCCAGCCGGTGGTGGGTGTCGTCTCCGCCCCGGCGCTCGGCCGTCGCTGGTGGGCCGCGAAGGGCCACGGCGCCTTCACCGGCCGCAGCCTGACCTCCGCGAGCCGGCTGCGCGTCTCGCGCGTCTCGGAGCTCTCGGACGCCTCCTTCGCGTACTCCTCGCTGACCGGCTGGGAGGAGCGCGGACACCTGGACGGCTTCCTCGACCTCACCCGCGAGGTCTGGCGCACGCGCGCGTACGGCGACTTCTGGCCGTACATGATGGTCGCCGAGGGCTCGGTCGACCTGTGCGCCGAACCGGAGCTCTCCCTCTGGGACATGGCCGCCACGGCGATCGTGGTGACGGAGGCCGGCGGCACGTTCACGGGCCTCGACGGGCGGCCCGGCCCGCACAGCGGCAACGCCGCCGCGTCGAACGGGCTGTTGCACGAGGAACTGCTGGGTTACCTGAACGAGCGGCACTGAACCGCGCCGGACGGCGGTGAACCTCCACGAGCGGCGCTGAAAAGGCCGCCGGTCCCTCACAGATGAGCGCGTGCGCCCTCAATTGGCCGCGCGCGCCCTCTTGTTGACCCCCGCTTTACCTGCCACGCTGACAGCACCCCCACTTGTGAACTTGTGAATCCATGAACAACCATGGGTTCTTAGGAGGTGGCTCCAGCCATGCTCGTCCGCGACGCCATGAGCACGGTGGTCCTCACCATCGGCCCCGCCCACACACTCCGTCAGGCCGCCGCCCTGATGGCCGCCCGCCGCGTCGGCGCGGCCGTCGTCTGGGACCCGGACGCCGGCGGCATCGGCATCCTCACCGAGCGGGACATCCTCATCTCGGTGGGCCTGGGACAGGACCCGGACACCGAACGCACCCACGCCCACACCACCAACGACGTCGTCTTCGCCACCCCGGCCTGGACCCTGGAGGAGGCAGCTCGGGCCATGGCCCACGGCGGCTTCCGGCACCTGGTCGTCCTCGACCGCGACGAGCCGGCCGGCATCGTCTCGGTCCGCGACATCATCCGCTGCTGGGTACCGGCCCGCCGGCAGGTACCGGCCTGACCGCACCGGACACACGGACGGGCCGGGCGCCTCCGGGACGCCCGGCCCGTCCGCCACGGCAGGCGGTCCAGTGCCGACGGCCGCGCGGTGCCCCCACCGACGCGGCCGCCGGCCGCCTGCCACGGTCCGTGAACTCAACCTGATCCTACAATGGACATCATCCAAGTCGATGCGCCATCTAAAATCACACTCGTTCGGGACCTGGTCCGATCGACTGCTAGGCTGATGCCATGAGCGACCTTCTGGAGCGACTGCGCGGACGCGGCTGGCGCATGACCGCGCAGCGGCGCGTCGTGGCCGAGGTGCTCGACGGCGAGCACGTCCACCTGACCGCCGACGAGGTGCACGCCAGGGCCGTCGTCCGGCTGCCCGAGATCTCCCGGGCGACCGTCTACAACACGCTCGGCGAACTGGTCTCCCTCGGCGAGGTCCTCGAGGTCGCCACCGACCGGCGGGCCAAGCGGTACGACCCGAACGCGCACCGCCCGCACCACCACCTGGTGTGCGCGCGCTGCGGCGCGATCAAGGACGTCCACCCCGGCGGCGATCCGCTGGCCGACCTCCCCGACTCGGAACGCTTCGGCTTCGCGGTCTCGGACGTCGAGGTGACGTACCGCGGGATCTGCCCGAGCTGCGCGGCCGCCTGACACCCCTCGCCCTGCCCCCCCGGAGCCACTTCCGTGGCGCACACGGGTTCCCGTATCTGACGGTCCGTCATATCGTCGTCGGCTGTGGGAGTTCCGCATCCGAAACTCAGCGCACACGACCTGACCCGGACCTTCGGCCGGGGCCCCGGCGCCGTCGACGCCCTCGGCCCCGTCGAACTGAGCATCCCGACCGGCGAGTTCGCCTGTGTCGTCGGCCCTTCGGGCTGCGGCAAGTCCACCCTGCTGCGCATCGCGGCGGGCCTGCTGCGCCCCAGCACGGGAACCCTCGAGATCCGCACCGCAAGCCCCCGCCCGGCCGCCATGATCTTCCAGGACTACGGCATCTACGACTGGAAGACGGTCCGCGCCAACGTCCGCTTCGGCCTGGACGTCCAGCGCGTCCCGCGCCGCACGGCGGACGCCCGCGTCGACGACTGGCTCGCCCGCACGGGCCTCGGGGACTTCGCCGACGCCTACCCGGCGACCCTCTCGGGCGGCATGCGCCAGCGCGTGGCCATCGCCCGCGCGCTGGCCGTCGAACCCGAGGTGCTGCTCATGGACGAGCCCTTCGCGGCCCTCGACGCGCAGCTGCGCACGATCCTCCAGGACGAGCTCCTGGAACTCACCCAGGCCACCCGCACGACCACCCTGTTCATCACGCACAGCCTGGAAGAGGCGATCGTCCTCGGTGACCGGGTCCTCGTGATGTCCGCCCGGCCCGGCAGGATCATCGCCGAGCACCGGCCGCCCTTCCCCCGTCCGCGCACGGGGGACATCCGCGCGACGCCCCAGTTCACGGCCCTGCGGGGCGAGCTGTGGGACCTGCTGCGAAGGGAGGCGGTGCCGACATGAGCGTCCCGCTCGAACGCCCGGCCACCGGCCCGGATCACGGCCGGCCGGATCACCACGGGCCGGATCACCACGGGCCGGTGCTGGTCCGCCGGCCCGGTCCGCAGGAGCTGCGCCCCGGCCGCACGCACCGCCGCCGCCGGGCCCTGGAGCTGTCCCTGGCGGTCGCGGTCCCGCTGCTGCTGGTCCTGCTGTGGCAGCTGGCGGCGGTCCGCGGCTGGATCGACGACCGCGTCTACCCGGCCCCGTCCACGGTCCTCGCCGACGGCTGGGACCGCGCGGCGGCCGGCGAGCTGTGGCCGGACGTGCGGGCCACACTGAAGCGCGTCCTGGGCGGCTACGCGCTCGGGACCGCGGCGGGCTACGCGCTGGGCCTGCTGATGGGATCCCTGGCGCTGGTCCGGGCGGCCCTGGAGCCTCTCCTGGACGCCCTGTACGTGGTCCCGAAACTGGCCCTGCTGCCGGTCTTCCTGAACATGTTCGGCCTGGGCGAGGGCCCGCAGGTGGCGCTGGTCGCGACGACGGTCTTCTTCTTCGTGTGGATCTCGACGATGGCGGCGGTGCTCGCCGTCCCCTCCGGCCACCGCGACGCGGGGCGCGTCTTCGGCGCCTCCCCGTGGCAGATGTTCCGCCACGTCCTGCTCCCGGCCTCGCTGCCCGCCGTCCTCGTCGGCGCGCGGATCGCCGCGGGTGTGGCGGTCCTCGTCATCGTCGCCTCGGAGCAGATCGCCGCGGGGAACGGCCTGGGGCACCTGATCTTCGACTCGCGCGCGCTGTTCCGCAACGACGTGATGTTCGTGGGGATCGTCTGTGTGGCGGTGATCGGAGTGGTCTTCTCCGAGCTGGTGCGCATCGTGGGACGGCTGCTCACGCCGTGGGCGCCGCGGGACCGGGGCCGGGGGCAGTCATGACGGGACGTACGCGGTGGTCCTTCGGGTGCGGACCGGCCGCACCGGTCGCCCTGGCCGTGGCCGCCGCTCTGCTGACGGCGACGGCGTGCTCCTCGCCCCACGCGGGCGACGGCGGTGACGGCCGGGCGCGGTCCGAGGGCGCGACCCGGGCGATCCGTCCGGTGGAGGGCTGCGGCACCGGCGCCTGGACGGACCCGGCGGACCTCTCCGCCGACCGGGCCCCCGCCCGCTGCCGGCCGGGCGCCCCACCCGCCGCCCCCCTCGCCGAGCACCGCCGGCTGACCATCGCGACCGGCACGCTGAGCGCGGAGTACGTGGCGCCCCTGGTGGTCGCCCTCGACAAGGGCGAGTTCGCGCGCGAGGGCCTCGACGTCACGCTCAAGGTGCTGCCCACGCCGGAGGCCCTGCCCCTGCTGGCCAAGGGGGACGTCGACGCCCTGTGGGCGGCGCCGGAGGCGGCCGTGATGAACGGCGTCAGGGGCGGCTTCGACATCCGCTGGGTCGCGGGCAACTTCTCGCCCGGCCCCGGCTCCAAGAGCGGCCTGTGGGCGCGTCTGAAGGACGGTGAGAGCGCGGCGGACGTCACCCTGTCCGGGCGGCGCCTCGGCACGATGATCGGCAAGGGGTCGGTGATCGCGTACCCCATGGAGAAGGCGCTGGAGCGGTACGGCGGCGACCTGTCCCGCATCCAGTACCAGCAGCTCGGCTCCGCGGACGTCCTCACGGCCCTGGAGAACGGCGGCGTCGACTCGGCCTGGCTGCTCGACCCGGTCTGGCGCAGGGTCGACGACAAGCCGGGCTACGCGTTCCTGGGCGGCCAGCCGGCCGGCGAGCCCTTGGGCGGTCTGCTGTACGGCCCGAGCCTGCTGTCCGAGGACACGGACGCCGGGGTGGCCCTGCTGCGCGCCTACATCCGCACCGTGAACACGTACTTCGCCTCGGACTACAAGGCGGACGCGGCTTTCGTGACCTACCTGGCGAAGCTGCTGAAGACCGACGCCGCGATCCTGAGGTCGACGCCGTTGCTCCGGATGGACTGGGAGATCCGCTCGGGCACGACCGACCGCCTCCAGGCCGCCTACGAGGCCCAGGGCGCCGTCCCCGGATCCTCGCCCCCGCTCCCCGAGCCGAGAACGGTGGACCGGCGCCTGTACGAGGAGGCGGTGGGCCACCACCCCTGAGGACTTGAGCGGACTGGACGGCCAGGACGGCGGCCAGGCGAGCCAGGGCGGCCTTCAAGGCTCTTGCCCGGGACGACGAAACGACCGAGGGCCGGAACCCTTTCGGATTCCGGCCCTCGGCCTTCAGTAGCGGGGACAGGATTTGAACCTGCGACCTCTGGGTTATGAGCCCAGCGAGCTACCGAGCTGCTCCACCCCGCGCCGTTGAATGCAACGTTACGTGAAGGGGAAGGGCAAAGGCAAATCCATTGTCCGCCGCCCGTCGACGCAGGTCAGAGCACATCACCCCGCCCCCGCCCGACCCCGGAGCCGTCGGGCGATCACCATGGGGACGCACCGGGCGGACACCGGTCGGGCACTCTCAGGCGGAGAGCTCCTCGTGCAGCGCGTCGCGCAGGCGGGCCGCCCGCTCGGCCACCTCCGCAGGCCCGAGCGACACCGCCCGGTCCGCCCACCGCTGGCCTTCCGCCAGCTCACCGCGACGCGCGTAGACCAGGGCGAGCCGCAACGCCGCCCGCCCGTGCCCCGCGTCGGCGGCACGGGTCCACCACACGGCCGCCTCGGGCTCGCTGCCCTCCCGGGCGAGCAGCAGTCCGAGGTTGAAGGCGCCGTTGCGGGACCCGGCCTCGGCGGCCGTGCGGTACCACCGCGCCGCCTCGACCACGTCACCCCGCGCGGCGGCCAGCATCCCGACCCTGACCTGGGCACGCCGGTGCCCCTGGGTCGCCGCCCGCTCGTACCACTCCTCGCACTCGGTCTTCTCGTGCACGATCTCCCCGAGCTCGTGCGCGGGCTGCTGCGGCCGCCGGGCGTCCAGCACCGCGGCCAGCCGGTAGGCCGCCTCCGCGCTGCCTCCTCCGGCGGCGCACCGCAGATGCCGTTCCGCCTCCTGCTCGTCCCCGTCGCGCAGCCGCGCGATGGCGACCTGGAGCGCCGCCTCGGTGTGTCCGGCGGCCGCCGCCCGCTCGTACCAGCGCAGCGCGACGCCCTCCTCGCCTCGCCCCGCGAACAGGATCCCGAGGTTGAACGCGGCGTCGACGCTGCCCGCCTCCGCCGCCTTGGAGAACCAGGGCTCGGCCCCGGCCGTGTCCCCGCCCTGGAGGAGCAGGACGGCGAGCGCGTTGGCCGCCTCCCGGTGCCCGGCGTAGGCGGCACGCCGGTACCAGTGCTCGGCCTGCGCGGTGCGGCCCTGTTCGGCACAGAGCAGGGCGAGGTTGTAGGCGCCGTTGTCGTCGCCGGCGTCCATGGCCGCCCGGTACCACCGCTCGGCGGTCTGGGTCTGTCCCCGCTCGGCGTGCAGCGCGCCCAGTGCGTTCGCCGCGTTGCCGTCGCCCTCCTGCGCGGCCCGCAGCCACCACACGGCCGCGCTCTCGGTGTCGCCGGCGTCGCGCAGCAGGAAGCCGAGTGCGCAGGCGGCCCGCGCCTCGCCGTCCTTGGCGGACGTCAGGTACCAGCGTCCGGCCTCCTTCAGTTCGCCGCGGCCCTCCAGGATCGTCCCGAGGTGCAGGGCGGCCCGGCGGTGGCCGCGTGCGGCGGCCTGGCGGTACCACTGTTCGGCCTCCGCCCGCGCCAGGACACCGTTGTCGTGGGCGCACGCGTCCGCTTCGCCGTCCCCGCGGGCGCGCCCGCGCTCCGCGCACTGCGCGCCGTGCCGGCACTCCTTGTGGTCGAGGGCGCGGGCCAGCCGGTACGCCGCTTCCCGGTGCCCGCGCTCCGCGGCGGCCCGCATCCACTGCTCGGCCGCGGCGTCCCCGCGGTGCTCCAGCAGGTCGGCGAGGGCGTAGGCGCCCAGCGCGTGCCCCTGCTCGGCGGACTGGCGCAGCCAGTACTCGGCGGCCGGCTCGTCGCCGCACTCGCGGCGGTGGCGGCCCAGGGCGTGCGCGGCCGCGGCGGAGCCGGCGACGGCGGCGACCCGCCACCACCCGGCGGCCTCGTCGGGGTATCCGCGCTGGTGGAGCAGGACGCCCAGGTTGTTGGCGGCGGCCCGGTCGCCCTGCGCGGTCGCGGCACGCAGGTAGGGCTCGGCTCCGTCGAGGTCACCGCGGCGCAGCAACATGGCCCCGAGGACACTCACGGCCTCGACGTCGCCGGCTTCCGCCGCGAGCCGCAGGCCCATCTCCTCGACGGCCTCCCCCGTCTCGACGGCCTCCGCCGTTTCGCCCCGGCTCTCGCCCGGGGTCGTCGCTTCCTCACCGGAAGGCTGCACAAACCGCCCTGTCTCGAACAGAGTTGCCTTGTCCCCCATAACGTCCATCGTCGCACCACCCGCAACCCGGGTACACCTGGTATACCGCGGCCCGTAAGGTCACTTCAGCGTTTTGTCGACATGCCCACAGAGAGACAAGTGAAACACAGATAGCCCAACTCCCCTCGGCGGCGCGGCCGTCGAACCCCCCGGCACATGCGTTCGCACACCACGAAGGCCCGGATCCGTTAAAGGATCCGGGCCTTCGTCTTCAGTAGCGGGGACAGGATTTGAACCTGCGACCTCTGGGTTATGAGCCCAGCGAGCTACCGAGCTGCTCCACCCCGCGTCGTGTTCCACAACCGTACCACGACGCGGGGCGGGCATGATCAGCCGCTGCTGGGACTCGGGCTGGGGCTCGCGCCGCCGGCGGCGCCCGACGAACCGCCGCCGGAGCCACCGCTCGGACTCGCCGAAGCGCTCGGGCTCGGGCTGCTCGACGCCTTGGCCCCCTTGTCGGCCGTCGCCTGCGCGTCCTCGGCCCGCTTCAGCGCGGCCTCGAGGTCCTTCTGCGCCTTGGCGTACGCGTCCCAGTCGGGCTTCTTCAGGGCCTCCTGGCCGGCGGTGAAGGCCTTCTGCGCATCGGCCAGCGCCTCACGGACCGTCGGGTTGGACGACGTCGGCGGCGGGGTCGTGCCCCCGCCCTCGTCCGTCGGTGGCGGGGTCGTGCCCTCCGCGCCGAAGACCTTGTTGAGGGCCTCGTCCAGGGTGTCCTCGAAGGCGGTGTTCCCGCCGTAGGTCACCAACACCTTCTTCAGCAGCGGGTACTTGAGGCCACCGCCGCGCACATAGACCGGCTCCACGTACAGCAGACCGCCGTCGAGGGGCACCGTCAGCAGGTTGCCGTACTCGATGTCGGAGTCGCCGCCCTTCAGGAGTCTGATGGACTCGGCGATGTCCTGTTCGGAGTTGAACTGGCTCTGCACCTGTTTGGGGCCGTCGACGGTCGTGCTGGTCGGCAGCTTCAGGACTCTGATCTTGCCGTAGTCCGGAGTGCCGGCCTCGGAGTCGACCGCCATGAACGCGCTGAGGTTGTCACGGCCGTTGGGCGTGAACGTCGTCGTCAGCGAGAACGCCTGCGCCTTCTGGTCGGGCATCTTCATGCTCAGGTAGTACGGCGGCACCGCGTCGCCCGACTTGTTGGACGGGTCGTCCGGCACCTGCCACACCTCGCTGCCGCTGAGGAACGTCGTCGCGTCCTTCACGTGGTAGCGGGTGAGCAGCTCGCGCTGCACCTTGAACAGGTCCTGCGGGTACCGCAGATGGGCCATCAGCGCGTCCGAGATGGACGACTTGGACTTCACCGTGCCGGGGAACGCCTTCATCCAGGTCTTGAGGACCGGGTCCTCGGTGTCCCACTGGTAGAGCTTGACCTGGCCGGTGTACGCGTCGACGGTGGCCTTCACCGAGTTGCGGATGTAGTTGACCTGGTTCTGCTGGGCCACCACCGCGCGGTTGTCGTTCGTCGCGGTCAGCGAGTCCGCCGTGGTGTCCCCGAGAGTCGTACGGGACGCGTACGGGTAGCCGTTCGTCGTCGTGTACGCGTCGACGATCCACTGGATCTTGCCGTCGACCACCGCCGGGTAGGCGTCGCCGTCGATGGTGAGCCACGGGGCGACCGCCTCGACGCGCTCCTTGGGCGTGCGGTTGTACAGGATCCGCGACCCCTCGCCGATGGCGCCGGAGTACAGGATCTGCGGCTCGCCGAACGCCACCGCGTAAGCGGCCCGGTTGACCGGGTTGGAGAGGTTGACCCCGCTGCCGCCCTTGTAACTGGTGGTCTTCTCCCCCGCGTCGTCGGAGTAGTCGATCTCCTTCTGGGGACCGCCGACGATCGAGTACGTGGTGGTCTTCTCGCCGTAGTAGACCCGCTGCTGGTACGTGCCCAGGTCGCCCTCGGAGGGCAGGTTGGACTCCGTGAACAGCGGACGGCCCTCGGCGTCGGCGGTGGTGCCCTTGGCGGCGACCACGCCGTAGCCGTGGGTGTAGCGGAAGTGGTTGTTGATCCAGTTCTGCTTGTCCACGCCCGCGAGGTTCAGCTCGCGCAGACCGATGACGGTGTCCTGGTCGGACCCGTTCACGTTGTAGCGGTCCACGTCCAGGTTGGTCGGGAACGCGTAGTACTTCCGCATCTGCTGGAGCTGCTGGTACGTCGGGGAGACGATGTTCGGGTCCAGGACGCGGATGCTCGCCGTGGCGTCGACGTCGTCGCGCAGCGTCGTCTTGTCCTTGGTGGTACTCGTGCCCGAGTACTCCTTGACCTGCGCTCCGTCGATGCCGTACGCCTCACGGGTCGCCTTGAGGTTCTTCTCGACGTACGGGGCTTCCTTGGCCTGCTCGTTCGGCTGGACCTGGAACTTCTGGACGATCGCCGGGTACAGCCCGCCGATGAGGATCGCCGAGAGCACCATCAGGCCGAAGCCGATCACCGGCAGCTGCCAGGTGCGCCGCCACAGCGTGGCGAAGAAGAGCAGGGCGCAGATGACGGCGATGCAGAACAGGATCGTCTTGGCCGGCAGGTAGGCGTTGGCGTCGACGTACCTCAGGCCCGTCCAGTTGTCCGTGGCCTTGAAGTCGCTGGACTTGACCGCCAGACCGTAGCGGTCGAGCCAGTAGGCGACCGCCTTCAGCGTGACGAAGATGCCCAGCAGGACCGACAGGTGTCCGGTGGCCGCGGCGGTGGCGCGCGCGCCCGGGCTGGTGACGCGCAGCCCGCCGTACAGGTAGTGGGTGAGCGCGGCGGCGATCAGCGAGAGGATCGTGGCGGCGAAGCCGAAGCCGAGCAGGAACCGGTACCAGGGCAGGTCGAACGCGAAGAACGACACGTCGAGGTGGAACTGGGGGTCCTTCTGGTGGAAGGGCACCCCGTTGACCCACATCAGCCAGGTCCGCCACTGACCCGCCGCGGAGGCGCCCGCGATCAGGCCGACCAGCGCGGTGATGCCGAGCAGCAGCCATGTCTTGTACGGCGCGATGCCCATGCGGTAGCGGTCGAGGCTCTGCTGCTCCACCGACATCGCGCTGAGCGGCGGCCGCATCCGGTGCGCCAGCCAGATGTTGAACCCGACCGCGAGGGCCATCAGCAGGCCGAACACGAAGAACAGCCCGATCTTGGTCCACAGCGTGGTCGTGAAGACCGACGAGTAATTCACCGAGCGGTACCAGAGCCAGTCCGTCCAGAAGCCCGCGAACATGGTGAACGCCATGCCGAGAACGGCAAGGACGCCCAGCGTCATGAGCAGGGTCCGGACGCGCCGGGACGGGCGGCCCACTCTGATCCGCGGCCCCGTGGGGCCTCCGCCGCGGTCCGGCATCTGGAAAGCCAAGGTGCGCACCTCGAAAGTCGCGATTGATCCGTCAGGTCCGCGTGTTCGTGGACCGTTCGTGGCCCCCCGTGATCGTGGGCCCACACCTATGCAACTTACTCACCGTTTACTCGGTTCCCGATTCCACCCCTGAACGAGGCAGGATTGTGACCATGTCCAACACTCCCATGGCGGCGAGCCCGCTCACCCGGGCCGTACTCGAGATCGACGAGTACGCCTCCGGCCTCGGCTGGGACCAGCCCGCCCGCCTTTTCGCCCTCGTAGACACCGCTCGGCTGCGCACGCAGGAACCGTCGCTCGCCGCCCAGCTCGGCCTTCAGGACGCGCCCGAGACCACCGGTCTCACCCCGATCGAGCAGGACGAAGTGCCAACGGACAAGCCGCTCGACGAGTTCCTGGCCACGATCGCCTGGCCCGACGCCGTGGTCGGGTGCGCCCTCACCGTGGAGCGGCTGATGCTGCCCCCGTCCGCCGAGGCGCAGGTCCCGAAGGGGCTGAGCGGTGCGAAGCTCACGAAGTGGGTGGCGGACCACCCCGACCGCCACGAGGTGCGGATGACGGTCGGCGTCCTGCGCGACGGCACCCGTGACTCGGCGCTGCGGCTGCGCGAGAAGGACGCCCCGACCGAGGTCCTCACCGGCGCGGGGCTGGTGCCCGGTCTGGCCGAGGCGCTGTCGGCTACGTTCGCGGAGTAGCCCGTCCGGTTACTTCGCGCACTTCGGCAGGTCCGCGGTGTCGCCGCCGCGGATGTCCTCGAGGGCGGTGAGGGCGTCGTCGATGGTGTTCACCTTGACGAGCCGGAGCCCGGAGGGGGTGTCCTTGGCGGCCGCCGCGCAGTTCTCCGCGGGCGTCAGGAAGTACTGGGCGCCCTGGCTGCGCGCGCCCACCGTCTTCATCTCGATGCCGCCGATCGGCCCGACCTTGCCGGAGTCGTCGATGGTGCCGGTGCCCGCGACGAACTTGCCGCCGGTCAGGCTGCCCGGGGTGAGCTTGTCGTAGATGCCGAGCGCGAACATCAGACCCGCGCTCGGCCCGCCCACGTCGGCGAGCTTGATGTCGATGGTGAACGGGAACGTGTGGTCGGTCCCGGCCGAGATGCCGACGATGGCGCGCTTGGCGCCGCTGTCGTCGGAGGCTGCGGTCGTGATGGTGACGTCCTGGGTCGCGGTCGCCGTCCTGCGCGCCTTCTCTGCGGCCGCCTGCTCCTTCGCCGGGACGATGCGGAAGACGACCTTGTCGCCCGGCTGGTGCTTGGTCACCAGCTTCGCGACGTCGCCGGGCTCCTTGACCGCGGTGCCGTCCACGGCCTTGATCACGTCACCGGCGTGCAGCCGGCCCTCCGCCGGGGACCCCTTCACCACCGTGGAGACGATCACCCACGACGTCACCGGGATGTCCAGCTCCTTCAGGGCGGCGACCTTGGCGCTCTCCTGGGACTGGCTGAACTCCTCGGCGTTCTCCTGGGTGGACTGCTCCTCGGTCTTGCCGTCCGGGTACAGGGTGTCGTGCGGGACGACCTTGTTGTCGTGGGCGAGCCATCCGTAGACGGCCTCGACGAGGTTCATCCGGTAGTCGGCGCTGGTGACCCGCACCGTGGTCATGTTCAGGTGGCCACTGGTGGCGTAGGTCTTGCGTCCGGAGATCTGGAGCACCGGCTCGCCGCCGTGATCGCCGAGCGTGTTCACCGTCGGCCCGGGAGACATCTCCGCGTACGGCACGGGGATGAGGACGCCCGCGCACAGGAGTGCGATCAGCATCAGGGTGGAGGCGAGCATCGTCGCGGTGCGGCGTGGCATGAGTCGACACTACGGGACGCCCCTGTCGGCGCACCGTCAGGGCTGCCACCCGGGTCACGTACGCGAGTGGGGCTTCTCCATGGCCGCCCGGAAGCGGGCGTATCCGTCCAGCTCGGGACCGTCGCTGCGGGCCTTGCGGGTCCGGTTGGCCCAACTGCCCCACAGGCCGGCACCGATCGCGGCGACCAGCGGAATCAGCAACCAGACGAGCGCGGCCATGCCGACCTCCCAACCCCGATGAGCCCCTGCAACTGACTGATCAGCAGATTAACCATCCGCAGGGACAACGCTCACGGCAGGGGTGGGGTTACGCAACCGGAAGGGTGGTCCGCCGGGCGGCCCGGGAACAGGGCGCTTCAGCACGCGCCCACCCATTCGTCGGTGCCGTCCGAGAACCTCTGGTGCTTCCAGATGGGCACCTCGTGCTTGAGATCGTCGATCAGCTTCCGGCAGGCCTCGAACGCCTCCGCGCGGTGCGGGCACGAGACGGCGACGACGACGGCGAGATCGCCGATGCCGAGGTCGCCGATCCGGTGCACGGCGGCGAGCGCCCGCACCGGGTACTCGGCGGCCACCTTCTCCGCGATGCGCCGCATCTCCGCCTCCGCGCTCGGGTGGCAGGAGTATCCGAGCGCGGCGACGTCGGCGCCCCCGTCGTGGTTGCGCACGGTGCCCACGAAGAGCGCGGTCCCACCCGCCGCGTCGTCCCCGACGGCCTCGAAGACCTCGTCCAGGGAGAGCGCGGTGTCCCGCACGGCGATCAGCTTGATGGGGTCCTGCGCCGCGTGCTCGCCGGGATGCTCGTCGATGGCTGCCATGTCCTCCATCGTGCCGCACCCCGTGCGGCAGGTGAAATAGCGTGATCACCCGACACACGCGCGTACCGCTTCGGAGCGACCTCCAAGGGAGCACACGCCGTACGCCGCCCCGACCGGGAGACCTGCCACGGGGCGGCGCGCGGGGGTCCGTACGGGCCCCGCGCTCAGCGCCGGCGGGCCTTGCGGGCCCGCCGCACGACGGCCGCCGCGCCCAGCAGCGCCACCGTCGCACCCGCCGCGCCCGCGGCGGTCGCGTCCTTGCGCCCGAGGCGCCGGCCGGCGACGGTGTGCCGTCCGGCCACCTCCTCCAGCAGCTCCGCGAGGACCTCCTCGTTGGTCCAGCGCGGGCGCCATCCCGCGTCGTGCAGCCGGCTCCCGCTCACCACCCAGGGGTACATCGTGTAGGCGAGGTCCCCGGCGGGCGACGGCGTCAGGCCGATCCGGTGCAGCCGGGCCGCGGCGCCCAGCGCGACCGCCGAGGGCAGCTCCATGCGCCGGATCCCGCTGAGCTCCTCGACCTCCTCCTGCTCCAGCCAGCCGTCGCAGCCGACGGCCAGCTCGCCCTCGACCTTCTCCAGGACGGCGTACTCCAGGGCGCTCACCAGGTCCTCGGCGTGACAGAACTGCCAGGCCGGCCGCGACCCGGCGACCACCAGCAGCCGCGGCGACTCGAAGTACCGCGTCAGCGCCGTGTCCGTACCGCCGACCAGCATCGCGGGGCGCACGACCGTGACATTGAGCCCCGGATGCGCCCGGGGCGCGCGCCGGGCGAGCCGTTCGATCTCCAGGAGGTCCCCGACACCGGTCCCCTCCGCCGTCGCCTTGAGCTCCGCGTCCTCCGAGAGGGGGAGCTCGTTGTCCTCGAACGCTCCGTAGACCATCGCGGAGGTGCAGAGCACCACGCGGCGTACCCCGGCCGCGGCGGAGGCCGTCAGCACGGTCTGCGTGCCGCGCACGTTGTAGGCCGTCCGGGCGGCGGCGTCACTCCCCAGGTCGAGGTCCAGGGCGAGGTGGACGACGACGTCCACACCGCGCAGCTTGTCGGCGATCGCGGGGTCACGGACGTCGAGGATGTGCCACTGCGCCGCCTCGCACTCGCCCCGCCGCTCGTCGACGGCCACGACCTGCTTGACCTCCTCGGACGCGGCGAGACGCTCGGTGAGCAGGGCGCCGATGCCGGTCGCGGCGCCGGTCACGGCGACGACGGGCCCGCGCGCACCGGCCGGGGCCGAGTGGTTTCGCGCTGCGCGAACCTGCGGATCTGGGGAACTCACCAGGTGTCTCCAGCGGTTGTCTTGGCATACGGGCGCGAGTAGAGCGTACGTACCAGGTGGCATCCATCCTGCCGCAGGCCGGGAGTCGGCGAAGCACCGAGGCCCGATCGAGCCGGGGTGTCTACGCTGGGTGGTGTTGCAGGGCAGCCGCCGCCGGCCGAGAACCGGTGGCCTTACCAGCCGAGGAACCCCGTGAGTGACACCCCATTCGGATTCGGCCTTCCGCCGGAGGAGCCGGAGGACGGCGACGAAGGCAAGAAGAGGGACCAGAGCGGCGGTGGTCAGGGACCGGCCAACCCGTTCGGTTTCGGCGGGCTGCCCGGCGCCGGAGGCTTCGGCGCCCCGGGCGGACCCGGTGCCGACAACCCGCTCGCCGCGATGTTCGGTTCGCTGAACCCCAACGATCTCGGGGCCGCGTTCCAGCAGCTGGGCCAGATGCTCTCCTACGAGGGCGGCCCGGTGAACTGGGACATGGCCAAGCAGATCGCCCGCCAGACGGTCGCCCAGGGCACCGCCGACGGCGTGAAGGACTCCAGCGTCGGTCCCTCCGAGCGCACCGCCGTCCAGGAGGCCGTCCGCCTCGCCGACCTGTGGCTGGACGACGCGACCTCGCTGCCGTCCGGCGCGGGCACCGCCGTGGCGTGGTCGCGCGCGGAGTGGGTCGAGGCGACCCTGCCCGCGTGGAAGGAGCTCGTCGACCCGGTCGCCGAGCGGGTCGGCGCGGCCATGGGCGATGTCCTGCCGGAGGAGATGCAGGCCATGGCCGGCCCGCTGATCGGCATGATGCGCTCGATGGGCGGCGCCATGTTCGGATCGCAGATCGGCCAGGCCGTGGGCGTGCTCGCGGGCGAGGTCGTCGGCTCCACCGACATCGGCCTGCCGCTCGGTCCGGCCGGGCGGGCCGCGCTGCTGCCGGTGAACATCGAGGCGTTCGGCAAGGACCTCGGCGTGCCCCAGGAGGAGGTGCGGCTCTACCTCGCGCTGCGCGAGGCCGCCCACCAGCGCCTGTTCGCCCACGTGCCGTGGCTGCGCTCGCACCTGTTCGGCGCGGTCGAGGGCTACGCGCGGGGCATCAAGGTCGACACGGCCAAGCTGGAGGACGTGGTCGGCCAGTTCGACCCGCAGAACCCCGAGCAGCTCCAGGAAGCGCTCCAGCAGGGCATGTTCCAGCCGGAGGACACCCCGGCGCAGAAGGCCGCCCTGGCCCGTCTGGAGACGGCCCTGGCCCTCGTGGAGGGCTGGGTGGACGCGGTGGTGCACGCGGCCGCGAAACCGCGTCTGTCGTCCGCGGACGCCCTGCGCGAGACGCTGCGGCGCCGTCGCGCCTCGGGCGGTCCGGCGGAGCAGACGTTCGCGACGCTGATCGGTCTGGAGCTGCGTCCGCGCCGTCTGCGGGACGCCTCCCGGCTGTGGGCGTCCCTGACGGACGCGCGGGGCGTCGACGGCCGTGACGGTCTGTGGGCCCACCCGGACATGCTGCCGACGGCCTCCGACCTGGACGACCCGGACGGCTTCGTCCACCGCGAGCAGCTGGACTTCTCCGAGCTGGACAAGATGCTCGGCGAGGCGGCGAGCGGCGCCTCCGGCGGGAAGCCGGACCTGAAGAAGCACGACGACACCGACCCCGAGGGCGACGACACCGAGTGAGTCTGTACGACGACGCGGTCCTCGTCCTGAAGGGGTACGAGGGCCAGGAAGAGCTGCGCCAGGCCTATCTCGACCATCTCGCCGTGCACCCCGACGGCATGTGGAAGGCCTGCCGGGACGGCCATGTCACGGCGAGCGCGCTGGTGGTCGACCCGGAGCGGGGCCGGGTGCTGCTCACCCTGCACAGGAAGCTGAAGATGTGGCTCCAGATGGGAGGCCACTGCGAGCCGGTCGACGGCACGCTGCGGGCCGCGGCGCTGCGCGAGGCGACCGAGGAGTCCGGCATCGGGGGGCTGTCCCTGCTCCCCGGCGGCCCGGTGCGTCTGGACCGGCACCGCACGCCGTGCGCCTGGCACTACGACGTCCAGTACGCGGCGCTGGCGACGGCCGGGGCGGTGGAGGCCATCAGCGACGAGTCCCTCGACCTGCGCTGGTTCGCCTACGACGAGGTCGCGGACGTGGCCGACGGGTCGGTCGTGCGGCTGCTGGAGGCGACCCGGGCGCGGCTGTGAACGGATACGGGTAAGGGGCGACACTCCAGGAGGCCGCCCCTTGCCTTCGCGCCGCGCACGGCCGCGGTCAGCTCCAGACGTTGCCCTGGTTCTGCCCGCGCACGCCCTGCTGCCCCATGCCGTACTGGGCGGCCAGACCGGAGCCGATCTGGGCGTTCTGCGGCGGCAGCAGCTCACTGGGCTGGACGAGCGCGTAGCCGCTGCCCATGAAGCTGAGCTCCCAGCCCTCACCCGTGTTGCCGCGCCGGCGCCACACCCCCGAGGAGTGCGTCTGGGCCTGCATCTGCACCCGCAGCCCGGTGGACCAGGCGACGATGGCGTCGGCGTCGCAGTTGACGTACTTGTCCGGCGTGACCTGCATCATCAGCGGCGCGCCCGAGGTCATCAGGGCGACCTTGCCGCGGCCGGTGATGTTGAGCTGGTACTTCCCGGAGCCGGAGATGCCGTACAGGCTGTCCACGGCGATGACCTCGTGGTGCAGCGAGGAGTCCATGGCCAGGACGTAGCTGCTGTCGACCGTGAGGCCGTCCTGGTCGACGTCCATCAGGTGCACGTGCTGGGCGAGGTTGGCGAGGTAGACGGTGCCCTGCCCGTGGCAGCGCATCAGGTCCAGGCCCTCGCCGGTGTACGCCCGCGCGCGTCCCTGCTGGTTGTTCTGGTACTCGGCGTCGAACTCCATCAGGCCCTGGTAGGCGACCATCGTGCCCTTGCGGGCGAGGATGTCGTCGTGACCCTCCAGGGTGACGCGGAGCATCTGCTTGTTCTGAAGACTCCAGCGCTCCTGGGTCTGCGAGTCGTTGTGCGCGAAAAGTGAGCTCTGCATGGCGTTTCTGGCTCCCCCTCAGCCCCGGAACCGGAGGCGGTCGGTGCTGTCCTCACTGGGCTGGACGACGACGATGCCCTGGCCGGAGAAGGCCATCTGGTAGGCCTCGCCGCTGCCCCGGCCGATGAGCGACTGCGCCTTGAAGCTGCGCTTGCCCTTCACCTTGAGGTTCGGCGACCAGGCGACGAGCGCGTCGGGGTCGACGTACGTCTCGTCCTCGCCGCCTCCGCAGTCGACGACGATGGGCTTGCCCCGGGAGGTCAGCGCGACCCACCCCTGACCGGAGATCTTGGTGTTCCACAGACCCTGGCCGGCGAACTTGGCCAGCCCCTTGACGCGCTCGACGCCCCAGGTGAGGTGCGCGTCGAAGGCGAGCAGGTTGGTGGCGTTGACGGAGATGCCGTCGCCGTTGAGGTTGATCACGACGACGTCGGCGCCGTAGTCGGCGAGGTAGAGCAGGCCGTCGCCCGAGCACTTCATCAGGGGCGCGCCCTCGCCGGTCATCCAGTCGCGGGCGATCTGGCGCACGGCGGGCGGGTTCGGCTCGTACTGCACGAAGCCCTCGTAGGCGACCATCGAGCCCACGCGCGCGAGGAGGTCGTTGCCGGTCTGCATGGCGACCTTCAGCATGTGGTTGCCGTGGTTCTCCATACGGGCGGTGACGGGTGCGGGGGCGTAGCCCGCGAATGGCTGGTTCATGACGGGCTCCCTCAGACCTCGTACGGCTGGACGACGATGAAGTTGCCGGGAGCGCCCCGGAACTGGAGGTTGACGCTCTCCCCGGTGTCGCCCGGGTAGGCGTTGCGGCGCATCCGCACCTGGCTGGAGACGACCACCTGGGAGGCGGCCGACCAGGCGACGACGGCGTTGCAGTCGGCGAACGTGGTGGGTGTGACCGGCAGGACGACGGGGGTGCCGTGCGTCTTCACGACGATCGTGCCGGTCCCCTGGAACTGCATGGTGAACAGCGCGCCGCCCGGGATGCCGTGCCCCTCGATGCGGCGGACCTCGTACTGGAGGCTCTCGTCGAAGGCGAGGACGTTCTCCGCGGAGACGCAGATCGCGTCGCCCTGGAGCTCGACCGGGTGCAGGTGGGTGGAGTTGTCGGCGAGGAACACCTGGCCCTGGCCGGTGCAGCGCATCAGCTGCATCTCCTGGCCGGTGGCGTTGCCCACGATCCGGCCGGCGAACCCGGCGCCCTTGTAGCTGAAGTCGACCTTGCCCTGGTAGAGGACCATGCTGCCCTGACGGGCGAGCACGGGCTGGCCGCCCATCCCGAGGTCGACGCGGATCAGCTTCTTGTTCTGCTGCGTCCAGCGCTGTCCGGTGGGCGTCTCCTTGAACTGCTGGAGCGCCGCGGTCACACCGGCGCCGCCCTGGGGGGCGCCCTGCGGCACCCCGTACGTCTGCTGGCCCGGGACCTGTCCGAACGGGGGCTGCTGGCCGAAGCCCGGCGGCTGGGGCGACTGGCCGTAGCCGGGCGGCGCCTGCGGGGCGTGCGGCGCGGGGGGCTGCTGGCCGTACCCGGGCGGCATGGGCGCGGTCGGCGCGGGCCCCTGGCCGTACGGCTGCTGCGGCGGCTGGCCGTACGGCGCGGGTGCCGGGGCGGGGGGCGGGACCTGGCCGCCGCCGGGCGGGGCCAGGGGCGCGACGATGGTCGGCGCGGCGTGCACCGAGGGCGCGGGCGCCGGTGGGGCGGGCGGCGGGGTCGCGCCGGGCGGCGGCGCGAAGCCCTGCGCGGCCGGCTGCGGCTGCGCGGGAGCGGGGGCCGGCGCGGTCGCGGACGGGGCGCCGAACGCGGGCGGCGCGAAGCCGGGAGCGCCCGCTCCGGTCTGCGGCTGCTGCGGCGCGGCGGGCGCCTCCTCCTCCGCGACCTCGCCGCCGAAGTTCTTCAGCAGCGCGTCCAGGCCGCCGTCGAAGCCCTGGCCGACGGCCGCGAACCGCCACACGTCCTTGAGGTAGAAGTCGCCCAGCATGACGGCCCGCTCGCTGCTGAACTCGGAGCCGTTGAACGCGTAGCGGGCCACTTCCTCGCCCCCCGCGACGATGCGCAGGTAACCGGGGCCGATCTGCGACATCTGCCCGGCGCCGTCGAGCGTCGCCGTGAAGGACAGCTTGTGGATCTGCGGCGGGATCCGGTCGAGGGTGACGCGGAAGGACTCCGTGTCACCCGCCTGGGCGCCCAGGAGCTGGATGGACTCCTCGGGTGACTTCGGCTGGTTGAAGAAGACGAAGTACCGGTCGTCCGAGAGCCGCTCGTCGGCGTCGAGGCCGAAGCAACTGATGTCGAAGGTCAGGCCGGGGGCGGTGATCTGCACGCCTACGTACAGATCGGTGCCCGCGGTGAGGTCACTGATCCTGGCCTTGTGGCCGCGCTGGAATTCCCTGGGCATGCGTGTCGACCGTCCCCCATCCCGATGGTGAATGCGTCGCGCCAGGCTAACCGCAAAGTCGGACAACGCACGATGTCGGTACAGACCCGGTACACAACCGGCGCCGGGCGCCGCGGGGACCGATCCGCCGCGAGCGCCGCAGGTCACTCCTCGTTCGCGCCGGACAGGTGGGGCAGGCGCTCGGCCGCGACGACGCCCTCGAGGTAGCCGCGGGCACGCTCGGTGCGCGGGTACGCCTCGAGCAGGCGCCAGAAGTCGGGGCCGTGGCCGGGCACGAGCAGGTGCGCCAGCTCGTGGGCGAGGACGTAGTCGATGACGTACTCGGGCATGCCCTTGAGCCGGTGCGACAGGCGGATGCTGCCCTCGGCGGGGGTGCACGAGCCCCAGCGGGTGTTCTGGTTGGTCACCCAGCGCACGGAGGCGGGCCGGGCCCGGCCGCCGAAGCACTGGGCCGACAGCCGCGCGGCGCGCTCGGCCAGCTCGGCGTCGCCCGGCACCCGCCGGCTCTCCTGGGCCGCGAGCTTGTCGAGCATGACGCTCACCCAGCGTTGCTCCTCGGCCTCGGACATCCGGGCGGGGATGAGCACGATGGTGCGGTCGCCCTCACGGTACGCGGAGACCGTGCGCCGTCGGCGGGCGCTTCTGCGGACCTCGATCGCGCTCGTCCGGGAGCCGCTCGGCGGCTGGCTCGTCGTACCGCGCTGTGATGTTCCGGCGCGGTGGAGTGGGTCGGCGGACACGCCACGACGTTACCCGCTGCACATGGGAGAAGTCCCGGCTCCGGGGCGGTTCGGTTCGGATCGAACCTGCCTCTTTTGCCTCGTTCGACGGATTTATACGATGAATGCCCTGGCCTGTGGACAACTTTCGGCACGCCCCGACCGGGTCCGGGCATGCTGGCGGTCGTCGGCGGAGCGAGGACACCCCCACGCCCCCGCTCCGCCGATGTGACGGGGAGTTTCCAGGAACACGGGGGCCCAGATGCATCCGACGGTGAAGCCCGCACTGCGGCGCGGGTGGCGTGACCTCAATACCGTGCAGTTCGGGATGACCCCGGCGCACGCGCTGACACTCGGCCCGGTCGACACGGCCACGGGCAGTTTCCTCGACCTCATGGACGGCACCCGGGGGCTCCCGCTCCTGCGTGAGGAGGGCCGCCGTATGGACCTGCCCGACGGCCATGTCGACCGGCTGGTCCAGCGGCTTGCGCGGGCCGGAGTGCTCGACGACGCCCGCGGCGGCGGTGCGCGGGCGGCCGCCCTGCGCGAGAGCGGTCAGGTGATGGACCGGCTGCGGCCCGAGCTGGCCGCGCTGTCCCTCCTGACGTCGGAACCGGCCGACGCGATCGAAGGGCTGGCCGCCCGGCGTGGGCTGCGGGTCCAGGTGCGGGGCGCCGGCCGGGTCGGCACGGCGTTGGCCGCGCTGCTGTCGGCCGCGGGGGTCGCCGAGGTGGAGGTACGCGACGGCGGCCTGGTGGAGGCGGCGGACGTCGCCCCGGGCGGTCAGCCCGCCGAGGCGATCGGCGAGCGGCGCGACGAGTCCGCCCGCCGCGCCGTACGCCGGGCCGCCCCGGGTCCCGCGCCGCGCAGGAGCACGGCGTCACCGGCGGAGCAGGCGGGCGGCTTCTCCCTGGTGGTGATCGCCCCGCGGGACGAGGTGTCCGTGCACGCGCCGTCGCCCACGGCGGCCGAACCCCTGATCGCGTCGGGCACACCGCACCTGTACGCCGGAGTGGTGGAGGGGACCGGGGTCGTCGGCCCGCTGGTCCTGCCGGGCGAGACGGGCTGCGCCGGATGCCTGCACCACACGCGCACCGATCTGGACCCGGCCTGGCCGCGGCTGGTCGCGCAGTGGCACTCCGGCAGAAGGCGTGCGGCGGGCGCGTGCGACGTGACAATGGCCACGGCCGTCGCCGGCCTGGCCGCCGCGCACGCGCTCATGTTCCTGGACGGCCGGACCCCGTCGAGCGCGGGCGCCCGTTGGGAGATCGCGGCACCGGCCCTGCGGTGGCGGAGCCGGCCGCTGCTCCCCCACGGCGCGTGCCCGTGCGGCGCGTCACGCAAAGGTAAGCGGGAACACACCCCCGAGGACCGCGAACCACACGCGACAATGGCAGTGCAGCATTCGACGGAGTTTCGCCGTACGACGGACACGGCGCGGCTGGCTGGGACTTGGAGGGCGCATGTCTGATCTTCCCCGCAAGGCGGTCACCCGGACCGCCAGGCTCGCCACGCTCCCGCTCGGTTTCGCCGGGCGGGCCACCTGGGGTCTGGGCAAGCGGATCGTGGGCGAGTCCGCGGAGATCGTCGGCCGCGAGCTCCAGCAGCGCACCGCCGAGCAGCTCTTCAAGGTGCTGGGCGAGCTCAAGGGCGGGGCGATGAAGTTCGGGCAGGCCATGTCCGTCTTCGAGTCCGCCCTCCCCGAGGAGGTCGCCGGGCCCTACCGGGCGGCCCTCACCAAGCTCCAGGACGCGGCACCGCCGATGCCGACCCGCACGATGCACGCGGTGCTCGCGGAGCGGCTCGGCGAGGACTGGTCCGAGCTGTTCCTGGAGTTCGACGACAAGCCTGCCGCGGCGGCGTCGATCGGCCAGGTGCACCGGGCGGTGTGGCACGACGGCCGGGAGGTCGCCGTCAAGGTCCAGTACCCCGGCGCCGGTGAGGCCCTGCTCTCCGACCTGAGCCAACTGAGCCGCTTCGCCCGCCTGTTGGGCCCGCTCATCCCGGGCATGGACGTGAAACCCCTGATCTCCGAGCTCAAGGACCGGGTCTCCGAGGAACTCGACTACGCCCTGGAGGCACAGGCCCAGCAGGCCCACGCCGAAGAGTTCGCGGACGACCCCGACGTGGTGGTCCCGGCGGTGGTCCACCAGTGCGACCAGGTCCTGGTCACCGAGTGGATCGACGGAGTCCCCCTGTCCGAGGTGATCAACGAGGGCACCAAGGAGCAGCGCGACCGGGCCGGCCAGCTGCTCTCCCGCTTCCTCTTCTCGGGACCGGCCCGCACCGGTCTGCTCCACGCCGACCCGCACCCCGGCAACTTCCGTCTGCTGCCCGGCGGGCCCGACGGCCCGCAGGACTGGCGGCTGGGCGTCCTGGACTTCGGCACGGTGGACCGGCTCCCCGGCGGCCTGCCGGACCCGATCGGCGAGTCCCTGCGCATGACCCTCGACGGTGACGCGGAGGCGGTCTACGAACTCCTGCGCCGGGAGGGTTTCGTCCGCGACTCCATCGAGCTGGATCCCGACGCCGTCCTCGACTACCTCGTGCCGATCATCGAGCCGGCCCAGGTGGAGGAGTTCACGTTCACCCGCGGCTGGATGCGCAGTCAGGCGGCCCGGATCGCCGACCCCCGCTCGCCCGCCCATCAGCTGGGCAAGCAGCTCAATCTCCCCCCGGCCTACCTGCTGATACACCGGGTGACGCTCAGCACCATCGGCGTGCTGTGCCAGCTCGGCGCGACGGTGCGGCTGCGCGAGGAACTCCAGGAGTGGCTGCCCGGGTTCCGCGCGGCGGACACCCTGGAGACGTTCGAGGCGGAGGAGTCGGCCGCCGAGGTGTGAGCCGGCCGGGGCGGGCCAGGACCCGGGGGCCACGGGTCTCTCACCCCCCGGTGTGACGCGTTTCACCTCGCGTCCTTCACCACCACTGCGAATCCAGTCGTCCCTCGATCGCCCTGAGGTGCTCGCGGGAGCAGGCCTCGCAGTAGTGGAGCCGTCCTCCAGGGGCCAGGTCCAGGTCAGGGGCGGTGGCTCGTCGGCCCGGGCACCGCAGCGTGCGCACACGAGGGTGCGGGACTCCGCCGCGCGAGGGTCGGGGCCGCCGCCCGGGCGCCGGGCATCATCCGCCGGATCCTCCGGGGCACCGTCTCCGGGAACACTCGTCACCCTCCGGACGATACGCCGCCGCGGTGGATCCACCGCGAACGCACCGCGGGGGCCGGTCCGTTCGGACGGACCGGCCCCCGCGGGGAAGGTTTCGCCCCCCTCGGTCGGGAGGCCACCGCTTCAGGTGTGGGTGATCACTGCATCACGGCCATGGCGAGCGCCCGCCGGGCGCGCATCGAGGCGCGCTCGGCACGGCGCTGCATCCGGCGGGCGGTCGCCAGGCGCATGGCCCTGCGCTCCCGCTCGGCCTGGTGCAGGCGGTCGTGCATATGCGCACGAGCCAGGGCTTCTGGGATGAGTTGCATCTCGCGTGTCCTGTTCTGACGCGAGTCGTACGCGCCACTGGTGGTGATGTCTTCGGTAGCGGAGCCTGCGGGCTCGCTGGGGAACGGCTTCATCGGGGCCTGCTTCTTGGGGTCTTGCGTGAGGGGACGGTCGATCGTTCCTGCGGTGTTCATGCCGTGACCGGGTTCTTGCGCGGGCGGCCACGCGGCCGCTTGCGGGCGACGACGACGCCCTGGACGAACAGCTCGCCACCCCAGACGCCCCAGGGCTCACGCCGCTCCTTGGCGCCGGCGAGGCAGGCCTCCATCAGCGGGCAGGTACGGCAGAGGGACTTGGCGTACTCGACGTCGGCCGGGGACTCGGCGAAGAAGACCTCCGGGTCGTAGGAACGGCAGGGGACGGGTACGCCGAGGTTCTCGATGGCGTCGTCGAGCGCGGTGAGCGCCGTGAGCGGGGTCAAGGTGGAGTCCTCCGTGAGGCCGGGCGGGGAGATCGTTTCGGAAGGCGGTACTGACGGGGCGTGCGCTTCGAGTTGCACGGATCGTCTTCCTCGTCTGGTCGGTCCGGTCCTGTGGGACCGGTGTCGGCTGGGTACCGGGTTCTTTTCTTGTCCCGAGGCCCCTTCGCTCCGCCGTCCCCGTTGTTTCGGGGAAAACAGAAGGGCCGCGGATCCCGGGTGGGGTTCCGCGGCCCTGAAGGCGCCGGCCTGATCGAAGATCAGGCTGGATCACTCCAGGGTTCTGGCCCACGGAAGGCCCACATCAGGTGGTGCTGGGTCGTCTGCTTCCGGACTGCGGCACCGGCAGCCGCAAAGGCATAGGCCTGCGCCTGTGCCCCTACTGCTTCCAGTGCCTCGGTCGGTCGCTCATTGCGCTCACGGCCGGGAAGACCCAGGGAGGCAACGGAGGAGGACGCAGGCCGGTCGGCACGGATGCCGGACAGACCGGTGCCCAGGAACGAGGCGTCGAGAATGCACGTGGAGACGACCGAGTGATCGGTCAGTTTGGCGGTGGAGCTGCTGTTGATGATCATCACTGGAATCGCCTCCTCTCGGCGTCTCGGGGGACCGGGGGTGAGTCCGGTCCGGCGGGTATGCAAGTACAGCACGGAATCAGGGCCTTCGAGAAGGCCGCCGTTCCGGTGTCTAAGAACCTATGGGGATTGCCGGGGCATGCGCAAACTATTTTTCCGACGAGTTCGGATCAGTTCCGCGACGGGCTGTCCTCAGCCCTCCTCGTCGTCCCCTCCCACGTCGTGGCCTGCGCAGATGGCGAGGACGTCGGCCCCGTACCGGTGGAACTTGCGCACGCCGACCCCCGGGATCCGCGCGAGCTCGCCCTCCTCCTCGGGGACGGTCTCGGCGATCGCCATCAGGGTCTTGTCGGTGAAGACGCAGAAGGCCGGCTGCCCCGCACGCCGCGCCTGGACGGCCCGCCAGTCGCGCAGCCGTTCGTAGAGCCCCTCGTCCATGTCGGAGGGACAGTCCTCGCAGCGCATCAGCTTCATCTCGCCGGCGTCGGTCAGCGTCCGTCCGCAGACCCGGCAACGGGCCGGCGTCCGCTGGGTCCGCCGGCGCACGAGGGGGGCGCCGGCCGCGGCGCCGGTGAAGCCGCGTTCGATACCGCCGGCGCCACCGCCCGCGGCGCGGCCGACGGCCGCCCCCGAACCGGGGCGCAGGCCGTCGAGGAAGCGGCTGGGACGACGGCTCGGGCGGCCGCCCGGAGAGCGGGAGAGCGCCCAGGAGACGTGCAGGCGTTCCCGGGCCCGGGTGACCCCGACGTAGAGGAGGCGGCGCTCCTCCTCGATCTGCTCGTCGGTTCTGGCGTAGGTGATCGGCATCATGCCCTCGGCGACCCCGACCAGGAAGACGACGTCCCACTCCAGGCCCTTGGCCGAGTGCAGGGAGGCCAGGGTGACGCCCTGGACGGTCGGGGCGTGCTGGGCGTTGGCCCGTTCGTCGAGCTCGGCGACCAGGTCGGCGAGCGAGGCCCCCGGCTGGGCTGCGGCGAAGTCCTGCGCGAGGCCGACCAGCGCGGCCAGGGACTCCCAGCGCTCCCTGACGGCCCCGGAGCCCGCGGGCGGCTGCGGTGTCCAGCCCTCGCCGGACAGGACGGCACGCACCTGGGAGGGCAGGTCCACGGCGTCCTCGAGGAGCGTGTCGTTGCCGCCGAAGCGGGCCGCGCCACGCAGGGCGACGCCCGCCTTGCGCACCTCGGGGCGGTCGAAGAAGCGCTCGGCGCCCCGCAGCTGGTAGGGGATGCCGAGGTCGGCGAGGGCCTGTTCGTAGGTCTCGGACTGGGCGTTGGTGCGGAAGAGGACGGCGATCTCCGCGGCCGGGACACCGGCGTCCAGGAGATCGCGGATCCGGCGGGCGGCTCCCTCGGCCTCGGCGGGCTCGTCCGGGTACTCGGTGTAGCCGGGCTCGGGTCCCGGGTCGCGCTGGGAGACCAGCTCCAGGCGGTGGTCGGCGGCCCGTCCGCTGGCCTGGGAGAGCAGACCGTTGGCGAGGTGGACGACCTGCGGTGTGGAGCGGTAGTCGCGGACCAGCTTGACGACGGTGGCCCCGGGATGGCGGGTGCGGAAGTCCAGGAGGTGGTCGGGGGTGGCCCCGGTGAAGGAGTAGATCGTCTGGCTCGCGTCACCGACCACGCACAGGTCGTCCCGCTCGCCGAGCCACAGTTCCAGCAGCCGCTGCTGGAGCGGGCTGACGTCCTGGTACTCGTCGACCACGAAGTGCTGGTACTGGGCGCGGACCTGCTCGACGATGTCGGCGCGGTCCTGGAGGACGGCGACGGTCCAGCAGGACGTCCTCGAAGTCGATGACGCCGCGCTGCCGCTTGACGTCCTCGTAGGCGGAGTACAGCTGGGCGATCTCGGCGGGGTCGCGGGGGATGTCGCGGCCCGCCTTGACGGCGGCGGGCGCGTAGTCCGCGGGGACGGTCTGGGTGACCTTGGACCACTCGATCTCGGCGGTGACGTCCCGCAGCTCGCCGCGGTCGAGGCGGACCCGGCAGGCGGCGGCCGCGTCGGCGACGAGCTGGATCTTGCGGTCGACGAGCCGGGGCAGTGAACCACCGATCGCTTTCGGCCAGAAGTACTGGAGCTGGCGCAGGGCCGCGGAGTGAAAGGTGCGGGCCTGGACGCCCTGCGCGCCGAGCTGGCGCAGCCGGCCCCGCATCTCCCCGGCGGCCCGGTTGGTGAAGGTGACGGCCAGCACACTGGAGGGCTGGAGGATGCCGGCGCGCACACCGTAGGCGATGCGGTGGGTGATCGCCCGGGTCTTGCCCGTGCCCGCTCCGGCCAGCACGCACACCGGACCGCGCAGGGCGGTGGCCACCTCGCGCTGCTCGGGGTCGAGCCCTTCGAGCACCGCGTCGGCCGAGTCCGGTACCTGCGGGAAGAGAGGGGAGTGCGTTGCTGCTGTCACATGGCCATGCTGCCAGGTCGGCGGGGAAGGGCGGGGCGGTTGTCCACAGGCGGGCCCTTGCGGTCGTACTGATGCGGCGAGTGTCACCTCCTCGTGCGGCGAGTGTCACTTCGCTCGTCGGCACCTCACCGTGCCCTGCGGGAATGGTGGCCCTTTCACGTACGTTCTCCCCCGTGCGACCACCTGTCCCCCGACCCGCCGAAGGAGCATGACAGACATGCTGGGCACTGTGACGATGTACAGCACCACCTGGTGCGGCTACTGCCAGCGGCTGAAGAAGCAGCTGGACCGCGAGGGCATCGGATACACCGAGATCAACATCGAGCAGGACCCGGAGTCCGCGGCGTTCGTGGAGAAGGCGAATGGCGGAAACCAGACGGTTCCGACCGTGCTGTTCCCCGACGGGTCGACGCTGACGAACCCGTCGCTGGCGCAGGTGAAGCAGAAGATCGGCGCGTGACCTGAGCGCTGAGGCAAAGGGCGGCTCCCGGATCTCGGGAGCCGCCCTTCTCACGCCGTCGGCCGGTCGGGCCCCGGGTCAGACGAGGCTGCGCGTCGGCAGGGGCTTGCCGTACCAGAGCTCGATCAGCCGGGCCGCGATGGAGATGCCGTAGGGGGGCAGCACCTCGCCGGCCTCGAACGCGGCGCCGAGTTCGTCGCGTGAGAACCAGCGGGCCTCGTGGATCTCGTCGCCGTCGACGTCGATCTCGGTCGAGGTGGCGCGGGCCATGAAGCCCAGCATGAGGCTGGACGGGAACGGCCACGGCTGGCTGGCGATGTAGTCGACCTGTCCGACGGTGACGCCGGCCTCCTCGAAGACCTCGCGTCGCACGGACTGCTCGATGGACTCGCCGGGCTCGACGAATCCGGCGAGGGTCGAGAAGCGGCCCTCGGGCCAGTGGACCTGGCGGCCCAGGAGGATGCGGTCCTCCTCGTCCGTGACGGCCATGATCACCGCAGGATCGGTGCGCGGGTAGTGCTCGGCACCGCAGGCGGGGCAGCGGCGGATGTGACCGGCGGCGGCGATCACGGTCCGCTCGCCGCAGCGCGAGCAGAAGCGGTGCAGACGCTGCCAGTTCTCCAGCGCCACCGCGTGGACCATCAGTCCGGTGTCGCGCGGCGACAGCAGCAGACCGGCCTCGCGCAGACCGGCCGGGCGGGCGGACTGGTCGATGCGGCCCGGCAGCGCGTCCTTCTGGAGGGCGAAGTAGCTGACGCCGTCCTCGTCGGTCCCCAGGAAGTAGCGGTGCGCCTCGGTGAGGGGCGCCTCGAACGACGGGGTCATGACGAGTTCGGTGCGGCCGTCGGACGTCTCGTCGATGAGGACCTGGCCGCCGGAGACGACGAAGCAGCGCGTCGTGGGGTGGCTCCACGCCGCGGCCAGCCAGGCCTCGTCGAGCCGGTGGTGGGCGGCGCGGTCGACACCGCTGGGCGCGGTGAGCGAGATGGGTCGATCGGCGTTCTGGTCGGTCCAGGTGGTCACGGGTACTTCCAACTCCCCCGGTGGAACGGTTGTTTCGGCGGGCGGTTCAGCGGGACGTACGGCAGAGGACCGGTTCCGGTGCGGTGTCGCGGTGCGGGGCGGCCTTTCCAGTGTGCCCCGCGCGCGTGCCCCCTCCGGACCGAGCGGGGGCGTCAGGGCGCACGACGCCAGGTGTCGGCCAGGTCCCCCCAGAGGTGGGCGCTGGTCTCGACGCCCTTGAACAGCAGATCCAGCTCGACCTTCTCGTTCGGCGCGTGCCAGCCGTCCGAGGGGACGGAGATGCCCAGGAAGAGCACGGGGGCGCCGAGGACCTCCTGGAGGTCGGCGGCCGGTCCCGAACCGCCCTCCCTGGTGAAGCGGACGGGTCCTTCGAAGGCACGGCCCATGGCGCGGACCACGGACCGCAGCGCCGGGTGGTCGAGCGGGGTGAGACACGGGCGCGTGGCCGGGCTGAAGGTGATCTCGTGGCGGATCCCGGCGGGCAGACGCTCGGCGGCCCAGACCCGCACGGCCTTCTGCACGTGCTCCGGGTCCTGGCCCGCGACCAGCCGGAAGGACAGTTTCACGAAGGCCGAGGAAGGGATGATCGTCTTGCTGCCGGCGCCCTGGTAGCCGCCGCCGATGCCGTTGACCTCGGCGGTGGGGCGGGCCCAGACGCGCTCCAGGGTGGTGTGTCCCGCCTCGCCGTACGCCGCGTGCGACCGGGCGGTGCGCAGCCACCGGGCCTCGTCGAACGGCAGCTCGGCGAAGAGCTCGCACTCCCGGTCGGTGAGCTCGACGACGCCGTCGTAGAAGCCGGGAACGGCCACGCGCGCGTGCTCGTCGTGCAGGGCCGCGACGAGGCGGGCGACCTCGGTGGCCGGGTTGGGCACGGCGCCGCCGAAGGACCCGGAGTGGATGTCCTGGTCGGGCCCGAAGAGCCGGATCTCGCACTCGGCGATGCCGCGCATGCCGGTGCAGACCGTGGGGGTGTCCTCGGACCACATCCCGGTGTCGGAGACGACCACCGCGTCCGCCGCGAGCCGCTCGGCCCGCTCCTCGACCAGGGCGCGGAAGTTCGGGGAGCCGGACTCCTCCTCGCCCTCGATCAGCAGCTTGAGGTTGACGGCGGGGGCACTGCGGCCGGTGGCGGCGAGGTGGGCGCGGACGCCCAGGGTGTGGAAGAAGACCTGGCCCTTGTCGTCGGCCGCGCCCCGCGCGTGGAGGCGGTTGCCGAGGACGGCGGGCTCGAAGGGGTCGGTGTCCCAGCCGTCCTCGCGGGCGGCGGGCTGCACGTCGTGGTGGCCGTAGACCAGGACGGTGGGGGCCTGCGGATCGCCGGACGGCCACTGCGCGTAGACGGCCGGCGCGCCCGGGGTCTGCCAGACCTCGACGGTCGGGAAGCCGGTCTCCGTCAGCTTCGCCGCGAGCCAGTCGGCGCTGCGCCGCACGTCGGGGGCGTGGTCGGGCTGGGCGGACACCGACGGGATGCGCAGCCACTCGGCGAGGTCGTCGAGGAAGGCCGCGCGGTGCTGCTCGATGTACGTGCGAACGGCGCTGACGGCACTGTCAACGGTATGGCTCATGGTCACGAGCCTATCGGCCCGCGCGGTCGTCCTCGCCGGGCCCTCGCGCGCCGTCCGCCCGCGCGGCCGGGCCGTCGACGCCGCCCCCGGAGCCCTCTTCCCCGGTCAACAGGCGCTCCAGCGCGGCACGATCGGGCAGACCCTCCGGTCGGACGACGTCCCCGCTGCGCACATAGAGGAACGCCGCTGTGACGGATTCCACGGGGACCCCCTGCTGCTCGGCCCAGGCGAGCCGGTAGAGGGCGAGCTGGAGCGGGTCGGCGGTGCGGGCGCGGTGGGTCTTCCAGTCGACGATGTCGTACGTGGCCGTGTCTCCGTCGCCTTCCTTGTAGACGGCGTCGATCCGGCCCCGGACGACGCGGCCGGCGAGGGCGAGCTGGAAGGGGGCCTCGACGCGGTAGGGGGTGCGGTGGGCGTACTCGGTGCGCTCGAAGGCCTCCTTGAGCTCTTCCAGGTCTCGTTCGTCGGCGATATCGGCGTCGTCGCCGGGCAGCTCGTGCGGCTCCAGCAGCGGGAGCGTCAACTCCTCGAAACGGGCCTCCACCCAGGCGTGGAACCGGGTGCCCCGGCGCGCGGCGGGTTGCGGGGGGCGTGGCATGGGGCGCGCGAGTTCCTGCGCGAGCCCGTCGGGGTCGGCGGCCAGCCGCAGCACCTGCGAGGCGGTGAGGGTGGTGGGCAGGGGCACGTCCGTGACGCTGCGGCGGGCGCGCAGCAGCTCTCCGGCGAGCGCGTCGAGGTCGCGGTCCCAGGAGGCGACGGCGCGGGCCTCCTCGGGGGTGAGGGAGGTCCGGCGCGCACGGGCCGCGGGGGCCTCGGGGGCGGTCGCCTGGTGGGGCACGGTGGGACGGCCGGGCCGGGCCGGGTCCCGGCCGGGGGCGTCGTCGAAGGGCGCGTCGTCGAAGGGGGTCTCCGCGAACCGGGCCTCGTCGAACGGGTCGGACTCGCCGTGCGGCGGACCGCCGGGGGGCGCGTCGTCGTCCGGGGACGCGTCGTACGGGGAGTCGTCGTACCCGGGCTCGTCGTAGGGAGCCTCGTCGTACGGAGGCTCGTCGTAGGGGGGCTCGTGGTCGTGCTGCCCGTGGGCGGGGTCGTCCTCGTCCGAGGGCGGTGGCCAGTCCGGGTCCTCGTAGGTGTCCGGGTCGTGGGCGGCGCCGGGGTGACCGTCCTGGTGGGAGGCGAGGTCCTCCAGGTGCGCGAGGACGGTCTCGGCGGCGGCCCGGCGGCGGGCGAGGGCGTCGTCGTCCAGGGGGAGCGGCCACACCTGGTCGGCCGTCGCGCGGTGCAGGACGGGGTTCTCCTCGTCCTCGGCCGGCTCGTCCGCCCAGGCCTCGATCTCGCCGTGTCCGGCCGCGCAGTGGTCGTGGAGCGCGTGGAGGAAGGCGGACGGGCCGCGGGGCTTCTTCTGGGTGGGACCCCACCAGTGGCCGGAGCCGAGGAGCAGCGAGCGCGGGCGGGTGAAGGTGACGTAGCCGAGGCGGAGCTCCTCGGTGTGCTGGTGGTCCTTCATGGCCTCGTGGAAGGCCTTCATGCCGCGCGCGTCGAAGGAGTCGAGGCCGGGGAGGGTGTCGGCGTCGCCGCGCAGTTCGTGCGGCAGCACCTTGGCCTGGGCCGTCCACTTCTCGCGGCCCTGGCCGCTGGGGAACGTGCCGGTGACCAGACCGGGGACGACGACGACGTCCCACTCCAGGCCCTTGGACTTGTGCGCGGTGAGCACCTTGACGGTGTTCTCTCCGCCGGGGAGGGCGTTGTCGAGGCCCTTCTCGTACTGGGCGGCGGTGCGCAGGAAGGCGAGGAAGGCCAGCAGGCTCGCCTGGCTCTCGGTCGCGGCGAAGGAGGCGGCGACGTCGAGGAAGTTGGACAGCGTCTCGCGGCGCCGGGCGGCCAGGGCGTGCGGGGAGGCCGACAGTTCGACCTCCAGGCCGGTGACGGCGAGCACGCGGTGCAGGACGTCCATGAGCGGGTCGGCCAGGGAGCGGCGCAGGTCGCGCAGCTCGGTGGCCAGTCGCGCGAACCGTACGCGCGCGTCGGGCGAGAAGGGCAGTCCGTCGTCGTCCCCGGTACCGCCGTCGCTGTAGAGGGGGGTCTCCAGGAAGGTGTCGAGGGCGTCCGCGAGCGATATCACCTCGGACGGGTCGACCCCCTCGACGGCCTCGGCGAGGCGGCGGTCCGGGTCGTCGTCGCCCCCGCGCGCGTGGGTCACGAGCAGCCGTGCCCGCCGTCCCAGGAGGGCGAGGTCGCGGGGGCCGATGCGCCAGCGCGGGCCGGTGAGCAGGCGGACCAGCGAGGCGTTGGCGCCGGGGTCCTGGAGGACCTCGCAGACGGCGACGAGGTCGGCGACCTCGGGCAGGTGCAGCAGTCCGGAGAGTCCGACGACCTCGACGGGGACGTCCCGGGCGACCAGGGCGGCCTGGATCTCCGCGAAGTCCGTGGCCGTGCGGCACAGCACGGCGATCTCGCCGGGGGCCTTGCCGGTGCGCACGAGGTGGGCGACGGAGTCGGCGATCCAGTCCATCTCCTCGGCGTGGGTGTCGAGCAGGGCGCAGCGGACCACTCCGTCGCGTTCGGCGCCGGGGGCCGGGCGCAGTGCCTCCACGCCCGCGTGCATGGCGCGCAGCGGTTCGGCCAGGCCGTTGGCGAGGTCCAGGAGGCGGCCGCCGCTGCGGCGGTTCTCGCTGAGGGACTGGCGGCGGGCCGTGCCGCCGTCGGCGTGCGCGAAGTGTTCGGGGAAGTCGTCGAGGTTGGCGACGGAGGCCCCGCGCCAGCCGTAGATGGCCTGGCAGGGGTCGCCGACGGCGGTCACGGGGTGCCCGGTGCCGCCGCCGAAGAGGCCGGCCAGGAGGACGCGCTGGGCGACCGAGGTGTCCTGGTACTCGTCGAGGAGGACGACGCGGAACTCGTCGCGCAGCAGCGGCCCCACCTCGGGAACCTGGGCGAGCCGGGCCGCCAGGGCGATCTGGTCGCCGAAGTCGAGCAGGTCGCGTTCCCGTTTGGCGGCGCGGTAGCGCAGCACCAGGTCGGCCAGTTCGCGCCGGGCGGCGGCCGTCTCGGGCACCTTGCGCAGGTCGGCGTTGGTGAGCCTGGCGCCTGCGAGTGCGCCGAGCAGTCCGGCGTCCCACGCGCGCAGGTCCTCGGGCCGTACGAGGTGTTCGGCCAGTTCGGCGTCGAGCGCGAGGAGGTCGCTGATCAGGTCGGCGAAGGAGCGGGTGAGCGAGGGGTAGGGGCCGGGGGCCTCGCGCAGGACGCGTGCGGCGAGCTGGTAGCGGGTGGCGTCGGCGAGCAGGCGGGACGTCGGTTCCAGACCGATGCGCAGACCGTGGTCGGTCAGGAGGCGGCCCGCGAAGGCGTGGTAGGTGGAGATCACCGGTTCGCCCGGCGGGTCGTCGGGGTCGATGAGGTCGGGGTCGGTCACGCCCGCCCTGACCAGTGCCTTGCGGACGCGCTCGGCGAGTTCCCCGGCGGCCTTGTTGGTGAAGGTCAGACCGAGGACCTGGTCGGGAGCCACCTGGCCGGTGCCGACCAGCCACACCACGCGCGCGGCCATCACCGTCGTCTTGCCCGACCCGGCTCCGGCCACGATCACCTGCGGGGCGGGCGGCGCGACGATGCAGGCCGTCTGCTCCGGGGTGAAGGGGATCCCGAGGAGCTCCTTGAGCTGCTCGGGATCGTTGATGCGGGCGGGCATGGGGAGAGGCTAGCGGCGAGCACTGACAGTCGATGACAAATCGCCCGCACGGACCGGGAGAACCGCAGGTCAGCACGTGTGGTGCGGTCCGTCACACGCCCCCGTCACTCGACCACGTGCCGCCCCTCGGGCCGGGCGCTGCACGAGGCGCGGAACGCGCAGTGGGTGCACTGCTGGCCGGAGGTCGGGGTGAACCGCTCGTCGAGGACCTTGCCGGCCGCCGTGGCGAGCAGCTCACCGACCCACTCCCCCGACCCGCCGTCGAGGGCCTCCTGCGCCTGCACCTTGGGCAGGCTCTCGCCGCCGTCCCGCTTGGCGGCGCTCTGACGCAGCTGGACGAGCTCGGCGCCGCCCGGCGCGGGCCGGACGCCGTCGAAGGCCTCGTCGAGGGCGCCCTCACGGACGGCCAGCTGGTAGACGGCGAGCTGGGGGTGGCGCTCCACCTCGCGCGCGGTCGGCGCGTGTTTGCCGGTCTTGAAGTCGACGACGTAGGCGCGGCCGTCGGCGTCGGCCTCGACGCGGTCCATCTGGCCGCGGATGCGCACCTCGTACCCGCCCGCTTCGAGGGTGACGTCGAAGTCGTGCTCGCTGGCGACGGGCGTGCGGCCCGCCCGGTCCATCACATGCCACTTCAGGAAGCGTTCGAGCGCCACACGCGCGTGGGTCTTCTCCTGCGCGGACTTCCACGGCGCGTCGAAGGCGAGGGCGTTCCACACGGAGTCGAGGCGCTCCATGAGGACGTCGAGATCGGCCGGGGTGTGCCCGGAGGCGACCTCGTCGGCGAGGACGTGGACGACGTTGCCGAAGCCCTGCGCGGCGGTGGCGGGCGCGTCGGCCTTCACCTCACGGCCCAGGAACCACTGGAGGGCGCAGGTGTTCGCGAGCTGGTCCAGGGCGCTGCCGGAGAGCACGACGGGCTGGTCGCGGTCGCGCAGCGGCACCTTGCTCTCGGTCGGCTCGAACATGCCCCACCAGCGGTACGGGTGGGCGGCCGGCACCAGCGGCCTGCCGTCCTCGTCGGCGAGCGCGGCCAGCCGGGCCAGGCGGCGGGCGGCGGCCTCGCGCAGGACGGCGGAGGCGCGGGGGTCGACCGTCGTGGCGCGCAGTTCGGCGACCAGCGCGGCGACCGCCAGGGGGCGGCGCGGGCGGCCGGTGACGTCCTTGGGTTCGACACCGAGTTCGGTGAGGAAGCGGGAGGGCTGGTCGCCGTCGTCGGCGGGTGCCTTCACGGCGGTGACGACGAGCCGCTCCCGCGCGCGCGTGGCGGCGACGTAGAACAGGCGGCGCTCCTCGGCGAGCAGCGCGCCGGGCGTGAGCGGCTCGGCGAGTCCGTCGCGGCCGATGCGGTCCGCCTCCAGGAGGGAGCCCCGGCGGCGCAGGTCCGGCCACAGACCCTCCTGGACGCCGGCCACGACGACCAGCCTCCACTCCAGGCCCTTGGCGCGGTGGGCGGTCATCAGACGTACGGCGTCGGGGCGCACGGCCCGGCGGGCGAGCGTGTCGGCGGCGATGTCCTCGGCCTCGATCTCGGCCAGGAAGTTCAGGGCGCCCCGGCCTCCGGTGCGCTCCTCCGCGCGCGCGGCGGTGGCGAACAGGGCGCACACGGCGTCCAGGTCCCGGTCGGCGTTGCGGCCCGCCGCGCCGCCGCGCCGGGCCGCCCGCTCCAGGCGCCCGGGCCAGGGCGTGCCGTCCCACAGCGCCCACAGGGCCTCCTCGGCCGTGCCGCCGCGGGCGAGGCCCTCGCGGGCCGTCGCCAGCAGCGCGCCGAGGCGCTGCGCACCGCGCGCGTACGTGGGGTCGTGGGCGACCAGCCGCTCCGGTTCGGCGAGGGCGCGGGTGAGCAGCTCGTCGGAGGGCGGTGGCAGGGGGTCGCCCGCGGCGCGCTCCTCCTCGCGCAGCGCCCGTCCGAGGCGGCGCAGGTCGGCGGCGTCCATGCCGGCCAGCGGGGAGGCGAGGAGGGTGAGGGCGGTCTCGGTGTCGAGCCAGCACGCGCGCGAGGCCGCGTCGGCGTCCTCGCCTTCCGGCGGCGGGGCGGAGGCCTCGGCGGTCGCCACCGCGCGCAGGGCGGTGAGCAGGGGCGCCACGGCGGGTTCGTGGCGCAGGGGGAGGTCGTCGCCGTCGATGTCGAGGGGGACGCCGGCGGCGGTCAGGGCGCGCCGGACCGTCGGGATCGTGCGGGCGCCCGCACGTACCAGGACGGCCATCCCGCTCCAGGGCACACCGTCCTCGAGGTGGGCGCGGCGCAGGATGTCGGCGACGTTGTCCAGCTCGGTGCCGGTGGTCGGATACGTGTAGACCTCGACCCGGCCGCCGTCGCGTGCGGCGGTCAGTTCGCGGTGGGCACGGACCTTCTCGGCGGGCAGGCGGGTCAGGGGCATCCGCTGGGTGAGCAGCCGGGTGGCGGCCAGCAGGCCGGCGCCCGAGCGGCGGGAGGTGCGCAGGACCTCCACGGGGGCGGGACGGCCGTCCGGGCGGGGGAAGTCCTCGGGGAAGTCGAGGATGCCGTTCACGTCGGCGCCGCGGAAGGTGTAGATCGACTGGTCGGGGTCGCCGAAGGCGACGAGGTCGCGGCCGCCGCCCGCGAGGGCGCGCAGCAGCCGCACCTGGGCGGGGTCGGTGTCCTGGTACTCGTCGACGAACACGGCGTCGTACTGCGCGGCGAGCCGCCCGGCCGTCTCGCGGCGGTGGGCGAGGAGGACCGCGCGGTGGACGAGTTCCGCGTAGTCGATCACTCCGTGCAGGTCCAGCACGTCGAGGTACTCGGCGAGGAAGGAGGCGGCGGCGCGCCAGTCGGGGCGGCCGATGCGGTGCGCGAAGGCGTCCAGGGCGGCCGGGTCGAGGCCCAGTTCGCGGCTGCGGGCGAGGACGGCGCGGACCTCGTCGGCGAAGCCGCGTGTGGTCAGGCAGGCGCGCAGCTCGTCCGGCCAGCGCACGTGCGCGAGGCCGAGCCGTTGCAGGTCGAGCTGGCCGGCGAGCAGCTCGCGGACGGCGACGTCCTGTTCGGGGCCGGACAGCAGCCGCAGGGGTTCCACGAACAGGTCGGCGTCCTGATGGGCGCGGACCAGGGCGTAGCAGTAGGAGTGGAAGGTGGTCGCCCGGGGGGCGCGGGCGGCGCCCATGCGGTGCGCCATCCGGTCGCGCAGTTCCACGGCGGCCTTGCGGCTGAAGGTGAGCACCAGGATGCGCTCGGGGTCGCCGCCCCGGGCGACACGGGCCGCCACGGACTCGACCAGCGTGGTGGTCTTCCCGGTTCCCGGGCCCGCGAGGACGAGCAGGGGGCCGGACCCGTGGTCAACCACGGAGCGCTGTGCGGCGTCCAGCTGAGGGGGATCCACCCGGACCGGCGGGGTACGCACCAGTCGGTGAGCGCCACGGTTCCCCTGTCGCCCCTGGGGGTACGACAGACGGCTGGTGGAGAAAGAGGAGCTCACGTGGTTCGCCGGTCCTGGTGGGTGTACTGGTCGAGGAAGCACCGCTCGGGAAGAGCGGTGGTCACGGGATGAGGGGGACGCGCGCAGCCGACGCTACGCCGAGGAACGGTCCGGAAGGACGGCTTCCGCTTGTTCTCTCCCGGCCCGCACGCCCGCCGCGACCCGCACAGCCTTCAGGGCCCTCACGCCTCGCACAGCCCTCACGCCCTTTCCGGCCCGCATGTCCCGCGCATCCCGCACGTCCGTCGCCTCTCGAACGTACGCCATCGCGCCGACGTGCCCCGTTTGCGCGGTTTCCCCCGTACGAGCCACAGGCTCCCCTCCACCCCCTCCGATGGCGGAAGCTGTCAGGTGTGACCTTCCGCGCGTTCACCGCCGTCCCACCGCGCCCGCTTCATGTCGAGGCGCGGCAGGTGTCCCGCGGCGGCCCGGGCCGCCTGCTTCAGCGGCGTGCCCTCGACGCGGTAGTGGTCCAGCGCCCGCAACTCGTGCCCCGGGAGGAGCAGGCCGTCCGCGCGCACCACACGCCACCACGGGACGGCACCGCCGTAGAGGGCCATCACCCGGCCGACCTGTCTCGGCCCGCCCTCCTCCAGCCACTCCGCGACGTCCCCGTACGTCATGACCCGCCCGGGCGGGATCAGCTCCGCGACCTCGAGGACCCGCTCGGCGTACTCCGGCAGCTCGTCGGTGTACTCCGGGCGGGCGTCGTCCGGAGGGCTCTGCTCGCTCATCCGCCCCATCCTGCCCCACGGCACCGACAATGCGACGGGCCCGCGACCCTGTGTGATGCTCGCCCCCGTGCGAGGCTTCGGGCAGACTGTGCGCCCCGCGTTTGCACCCTGATGCCCCCGTGTGTCGGTGCGGCATGCCACCATCGTGCGGGCGGTGACCGGTGATACGAGATCAAGAAGAGACGATGAAGCAGCAGGGCGTGCATCCTGAGGGCGCGGACAGCACCTCTGACGCTGCCGCGCGCCCGGACACCGCCGCCGAGGTACCGGAAGCCGACGTACCGGAGGCCCAGGTAACGCAAGACGCGCACACCGACGAGGTCGAGGGCGACGAGCCGCTCCTCCCCGCGCGCGTGCACCGCCCCTCCGACCTCATGCGACTGCTGGTCGGCGTCCTCGCCGTCATGCTGCTCCTGGGCATCGCCGCCTTCGCGCACGGGACGACCTCGGGCCTCGAACAGGACATCAACAAGGGCACCGGACAGGCGCCCGATCTCCTCATCAAGATCGCGGGCCTGGCGTCCAGCATCGCGATCCTGCTGGTGCCGGTCGCGTTCGCGATCGAGCGGCTGATCAAACGCGACGGACTGCGCATCGCCGACGGCGTGCTCGCCGCGGTCCTCGCGCACGGTGTGACCCTCGCCACCGACCTGTGGGTCGCCAAGGGCGCCCCGGACTCGATCCAGGAGGCGCTCACCCAGCCCTCCCCCGGCGACATCCACGCCCTCACCGACCCGGTGCACGGCTACCTGGCGCCCGTCATCGCCTATATGACGGCCGTCGGCATGTCCCGCCGGCCGCGCTGGCGCTCGGTGCTGTGGATCGTGCTGCTCCTCGACGCCTTCTCGATGCTCGTCACCGGCTACACCACACCGTTCTCGATCATCCTCACGGTGCTGATCGGCTGGACGGTGGCGTACGGGACGCTGTACGCGGTCGGCTCGCCGAACGTGCGCCCCACAGGGCGCACGCTGATGGCGGGCCTGCGGCACGTCGGCTTCCACCCGGTGAGCGCGGCCCGCGAGGAGGCGCCGGACGCGGCGGAGAACGACCGGGGCAGACGCTACTTCGTCACCCTGGAGGACGGCCCGCCGCTCGACGTCACCGTGGTCGACCGCGAACAGCAGGCCCAGGGGTTCTTCTACCGCGCGTGGCGCAACCTCACCCTGCGCGGCTTCGCCACCCGCAGCAGCCTCCAGTCGCTGCGCCAGGCACTCGAGCAGGAGGCGCTGCTCGCCTACGCGGCCATCGCGGCCGGCGCCAACGCGCCGAAGCTGATCGCCACCTCCGAGCTCGGCCCCGACGCGGTCATGCTCGTCTACGAGCACACCGGCGGCCGCACCCTCGACTCGCTGGCCGACGACGAGATCACCGACGAGCTGCTGCGCAACACCTGGCTCCAGGTGCAGGCGCTCCAGTCGCGGCGGATCGCCCACCGCAGGCTGGCCGGCGACGCGATCCTGGTGGATCGTTCCGGCACCGTGATCCTCACCGATCTGCGCGGCGGCGAGATCGCGGCCGGCGATCTGCTGCTGCGCATGGACGTCGCCCAGCTCGTGACGACGCTCGGCCTGCGGGTGGGCGCCGAGCGGGCGGTGGCCTGCGCGGTGGGCGTCCTCGGGCCGGACGCGGTCGCGGACTGTCTGCCGATGCTCCAGCCCATCGCGCTCACCCGCTCCACGCGCGCGACGCTGCGCCGACTGGCACGCGAGCGTGCGCAGCGCGAACGCGAGGCCGTCCTGGAAGCCTCCCAGCAGGCGAAGCAGGCCCGTCTGGAGGCGGCCGGGCACGGCACCGGACCCGTCGTCCTGGAGAAGCCGGACAAGAAGGCCGTCCGCGCGGAGGCGCGGGCCGAGAAGCGGGCCATCGACGACGCGATCGAGGAAGCCCGCGAGGAGGATCTGCTGACGCAGATCCGGCACCAGGTCCTGCTGATCCGTCCGCAGGCACCGGTCGAGCCCGCCCGCCTCGAGCGGGTGCGGCCGCGCACCCTGATGAGCTTCATCGCCGGCGCCATCGGCGCCTACTTCCTGCTCACGCAGCTGACCCACATCGAGTTCGGTCCACTGGTCGCCAACGCCGAGTGGGGCTGGGTGGCCGCGGCCGTCCTGTTCTCCGCGGCGAGCTACGTGGCGGCGGCGATGAGCCTGCTGGGCTTCGTGCCCGAACGGGTGCCCTTCCCGCGGACCGTGGCCGCGCAGGTCGCCGGGTCGTTCGTGAAGATCGTGGCACCGGCCGCGGTCGGCGGGGTCGCCCTCAACACCCGCTTCCTCCAGCGCTCGGGCGTGCGGCCCGGCCTCGCGGTGGCCAGCGTCGGCGCCTCGCAGCTGTTCGGACTCGGCTGCCACATCCTGATGCTGCTGTCCTTCGGCTATCTGACCGGCACCGAGAAGACCCCGTCGCTGTCGCCGTCCCGCACGGTCATCGCCGGTCTGCTCACGGTGGCGGTCCTGGTGCTCGTGGTGACCTCGGTGCCTTTCCTGCGCAAGTTCGTCGTCACGCGCGTGCGGTCGCTGTTCGCCGGTGTCGTGCCGCGCATGCTCGACGTCCTCCAGCGGCCGCAGAAGCTGGTCACCGGCATCGGCGGCATGCTCCTGCTCACCGCCTGCTTCGTGATGTGCCTCGACGCCTCCATCCGCGCGTTCGGCGACGAGTCGACCTCGCTCAGCATCGCCAGCGTCGCCGTCGTCTTCCTCGCCGGAAACGCGCTCGGTTCGGCCGCGCCGACCCCGGGCGGGGTCGGCGCCGTCGAGGCGACCCTGACGGTCGGTCTCATCGCGGTCGGACTGCCCAAGGAGGTCGCGGCTCCCGCGGTGCTCCTCTTCCGTCTGCTGACGCTGTGGCTGCCGGTGCTGCCGGGCTGGCTGGCCTTCAACCACCTGTCCCGCAAGGGCGCCCTGTAGAGCCGCTCCGCCGCGGGGCGCGCGCCGGTACCTCGTACGGCCCGCGCCCCGCGCGCGGGCCCGGGGCCGACCGCAGGATGGGATCATGCCCAGCCCCTGCCGCCTGCGCGCCGCCGCCGTGACCGTCACCGCCCTGCTGCTGACCTGCTCGGTGGCGGGCTGCGGCGGCGACGCGCAGGACGAGGACCTGACGGCCCAGGAGCTGAGCTGGAAGGACTGTCCGGCCCCGTCCCAGGCGGAGGGCGGCGGCAGCGCCCCCTCCCCGCTGCCCGACGGCGACGCGTGGCAGTGCGCCACCATGCAGGCGCCCCTGGACTGGGACGACCCCGAGGGCGACACGATCGGCATCGCGCTGATCCGGGCCCGCGCGAGCGGTGACGAGAGCCGCCGGATCGGCTCGCTGATCTTCAACTTCGGCGGTCCCGGCGGCTCGGGCGTCTCCACCCTGCCCGCCTTCGGCGACGAGTACGCGGCCCTGCGCACCCGCTACGACCTCGTCAGCTTCGACCCGCGCGGGGTCGGGCGCAGTGCCGGCGTCCGGTGCGAGAACGACCGGCAGCTCGACGCGTACTTCCAGCAGGACGGCACACCGGACGACACCGCCGAGCGCACCGCGCTGCTCGCACACACCAAGGACTTCAACACGGCCTGCGAGAAGAACTCCGCCAGGATGCTGCCCCACGTGCGGACCACCGACGCGGCCCGGGACATGGACCTGATGCGCCAGGTGCTGGGCGACGACCGGCTGTACTACTTCGGCATCTCCTACGGCACCGAACTGGGCGGTGTGTACGCCCACTTGTTCCCCCGGCACGTGGGACGCGCCGTGTTCGACGCCGTCGTCGACCCGACGCAGGACGCCGAGCAGAGCTCTCTCGGGCAGGCGCGGGGCTTCCAGCTCGCGCTCGACAACTTCGCCGCCCACTGCACCTCCGGGACCCAGGACTGCCCCGTCGGGGACACCGCCCAGGACGTCGAGAACCGCATCGCGGACCTGCTGCGGACCCTCGACAAGAAGCCGCTCCCCGGCATCTTCCCGCGCCTGCTGACCCAGAGCGCCGCGACCAATGGCATCGCGCAGGCGCTGTACTCGCAGGATTTCTGGGAGTACCTCACCGAGGGCCTGGAGCAGGCCTACTCGGGCGACGGCAAGGTCCTCATGCTGCTGTCCGACCTGATGAACGGCCGGAGCGAGAACGGCGAGTACAGCAACATCACGGCCGCCAACGTCTCCATCAACTGCGCCGACGACAAGCCGCGTTACTCGACCGCTCAGGTGCAGGAGAAGCTGCCGCGGTTCCGTGCCGCGTCCCCCGTGTTCGGGGACTTCCTGGCCTGGTCCCTGGTCGGCTGCACGGACTGGCCGGTGCCCGGCGCCGCCGACCACCCGGACGTCGGCGCGCCGGGGTCGGCGCCGATCCTCGTCGTGGGCAACACCGGCGACCCGGCGACCCCGTACCAGGGGGCCCGCAAGATGGTGGACGCGCTGGGCCGCGGGGTGGGCGTCGAGCTGACCTACAAAGGCCAGGGACACGGCGCGTACGGCAGCAAGAACACCTGTGTCCAGAGCGCCGTGAACGGCTACCTGCTGGACGGAAAGGTGCCCGCCGCGGGCACGGTCTGCTCCTGACCCGCCCCCGAAGCACCGATGAATGCTCAGGTCAGAGGGTTATCCACAGGCTCCGACGGGCTGGTCGCCCGCCACCTACCATGGCCTGACAGCCGCCCGCCGCCGAGCGCGGACGGCCCACGAGGGGGGAAACGTACATGGCGCGATCCGTACGGTGGACGGCGCTGACCGCCGCCGCGCTGCTGATGGCGGGCTGTAGCGGCGGCTCGTCGGACGGGGGCGGGGACGACAAGGGCGCCACGGCCGGCGCACCCCCTTCGGCCGCCTCCTCCGCCGCGACCGGCACGGCGGTCGCACCGCCCGCCTCCCTGACCGGACAGAAGCTGGACTGGGGCCGCTGCAAGGCCACCGAGGACTCGGCGGCGCCCGGCAGCGACTGGCAGTGCGCGACGCTGAAGGTACCGCTGGACTGGTCCGAGCCCGACGGCAACACCATCGGTCTCGCCCTGGTGCGCACCAAGTCCCGTGCCCAGGGCGGCGACCGGGCCGGCTCACTGCTGTTCAACTTCGGCGGCCCCGGCGGCTCCGGCGTCTCCACGCTCCCTTCCTACGGCTCCACCTTCTCCTCGCTGCGCGAGCGCTACGACCTGGTGAGCTGGGACCCGCGCGGGGTGGGCGCGAGCGAGGGCGTCCGCTGCCGCGGGGACAAGGCCATCCAGGCCGCCGAGTCCCTCGACTCCACGCCGGACACCCCGGCCGAGGAGCAGGCGTACTTCAAGGACGCCACCGCCTTCGGCAAGGGCTGCGCCAAGGCCGCCGGCAAGCTGCTGGCGCATGTGTCCACGACCGACACCGCGCGCGACATGGACCTGATGCGCCAGGTCCTCGGGGACACGAAGATGCACTACTTCGGCATCTCGTACGGCACCGAACTGGGCGGTGTGTACGCCCACCTGTTCCCGAAGAACGTGGGCCGGCTGATCCTGGACGCGGTCGTCGACCCGAGCGCCGACTCGGTGGGCCACGCGCGCAACCAGGCCCGCGGATTCCAGCGGGCACTCGACGACTACCTCGAGTCCACGGGCCAGGACCCGGCGAAGGGCAGCAGGAAGATCGCGGCGCTGCTCGACCGCATCGACAGCGACCCGCTGCCCACGTCCGACGGGCGCAAGCTGACGCAGACGCTCGCGGTCACCGGCATCGTCCTGCCCCTGTACAGCGAGCAGGGCTGGCCGGGCCTGACCAGCGCCCTGAAGGCGGCCGAGGCCGGTGACGGCTCCGAGCTGCTGACGTTCGCCGACGGGTACAACGAGCGCGACACCTCGGGGCACTACGGCACGACGGCCCACTCGCAACGGGTCATATCGTGCCTGGACGACAAGCAGCGGCCGACCGCCGAGGAGACCAGGAAGCTGCTGCCGGAGTTCGAGAAGATCTCGCCCGTGTTCGGGGACTTCCTCGGCTGGGACACGGCCGGCTGGTGCCACGACTGGCCGGTGGCCGGGCAGTTCGACACCCCGGAAGTGAGCGCGGCGGGCGCGGCGCCGATCCTGTTGGTGGGCAACACCGGGGACCCGGCGACGCCGTACGAGGGCGCGCGCAAGATGGCGGACGAGCTCGGCAAGGGTGTCGGTGTGCTGCTCACCTGGAAGGGCGAGGGGCACGGGGCCTACGGCAGCGGGAGCGACTGCGTCGACTCGACGGTGGACTCGTACCTGTTGAAGGGGACGGTGCCGAAGGACGGCAAGGTCTGCTCATGACGACGGCGGGGGCTTCGCGCACTCGTGGTACGCGAAGCCCCCGCCGGTCGGACCGGGAACCCAGGTGGGCGTGGCGGGCAGCCGGGTCAGTAGACCGGCTTGCTCGGCTCGATCTGGTTGACCCAGCCGATCACGCCGCCGCCGACGTGCACGGCGTCCGCGAAGCCCGCGGACTTCAGCACGGCGAGGACTTCCGCACTGCGGACGCCCGTCTTGCAGTGCAGGACGATCTTCTTGTCCTGCGGGAGGTTCTGGAGGGCGGTGCCGAGGAGGAACTCGTTCTTCGGGATCAGCCGGGCGCCCGGGATCGAGACGATCTCGTACTCGTTCTGCTCGCGGACGTCGATGATCTCGATGTTCTCGCCGTCGTCGATCCACTCCTTGAGCTGCTTGGGAGTGATCGTCGAACCGGCCGCGGCCGCCTGGGCCTCCTCGGAGACGACGCCGCAGAAGGCCTCGTAGTCGATGAGCTCGGTGACGGTCGGGTTCTCGCCGCAGACCGCGCAGTCGGGGTCCTTGCGGACCTTGACCTGGCGGTACTGCATCTCCAGGGCGTCGTAGATCATCAGACGGCCGACCAGCGGCTCGCCGATGCCCGCGAGGAGCTTGATCGCCTCGTTGACCTGGATGGAGCCGATGGACGCGCACAGCACGCCCAGCACGCCGCCCTCGGCGCAGGAGGGGACCATGCCCGGCGGCGGGGGCTCCGGGTAGAGGCAGCGGTAGCAGGGGCCGTGCTCGGACCAGAAGACGGACGCCTGGCCGTCGAAGCGGTAGATCGAGCCCCACACGTACGGCTTGTTCAGCAGCACGCACGCGTCGTTGACCAGGTAGCGGGTCGCGAAGTTGTCCGTGCCGTCGACGATCAGGTCGTACTGGGCGAAGATGTCCATCACGTTGTCGGCCTCGAGCCGCTCTTCGTGCAGGACCAGGTTGACGTACGGGTTGATGCCGAGGACGGAGTCACGGGCGGACTCGGCCTTGGAGCGGCCGATGTCGGCCTGGCTGTGGATGATCTGCCGCTGGAGGTTGGACTCGTCGACCTCGTCGAACTCCACGATGCCGAGCGTGCCCACCCCCGCCGCAGCCAGGTACATCAGCGCCGGCGAACCCAGGCCGCCGGCGCCCACACAGAGGACCTTGGCGTTCTTCAGCCGCTTCTGCCCGTCCATCCCGACATCGGGGATGATCAGGTGGCGGGAGTACCTGCGAACCTCGTCTACGGTGAGCTCAGAGGCTGGCTCGACCAGGGGTGGCAGCGACACGGGGACTCCGTTGGTCGGTCGATCACTACAGTTGTTCTCCCTGTAACACTGCCATGGGCTTCTTCATTCCGAGACACCCGTTCCGATCCGCGAGACGAGTTCGTCCCAGTAGCCGGGCAGGCCCTCCCACGCGTCCCCCGCACCCCCGCGGGCGGTGCCGTCGGTGAACCAGATCGTCGCCGCGCCCTGCCAGCGGGCGACGCGCAGCGCCTCGTCGAGATGACCGCGCGGCACGCCGTGCACGAAGTGGCAGAAGCGCTCGGGCGGGTGCTCGGCGGTCCACTCGGCCACCTGCGACCAGCGGTAGTCGCTCCACGGGCCCGAGAAGGTGACCAGCTGGTCGGCGTGTTCGGCGTAGCCGGGGTAGGGGTGCGTGCCGTGACCGAGGACGACGTGCGGCGCCTCGCACAGAGTGCGCAGGGCGGCGAGCGTGCGCCGCACTTCGAGGAGGTCGCCGCGTCCGGCGGGGCACCGGTCCAGCAGGAAGCCGTCCACCTGGTACCAGTCGAGGTGCCGTCGCGCGTCGGAGATCACCTCGGCGAAGGGGCGGGCGCCGTGGCGCAGGTCGAGGTGGCCGAGGACCCGCACACCGGTGTTGCGCAGCCGGCCCGCGGCTTCCAGGCAGCGCGGATCGGGGCGTACGCCGGGGCCGTCGGCCACATCGAGGACGACCCAGTGCAGGGCTCTGCCGGGACGGGCGAGTTCGGCCCATTCGGACGGCGCGAGCAGCGGGTGCGCGATGCCCGGGGCGCCGAAGCCGGTGCGCAGGTCGGTGGCGCCGGGGCTCGCCGTGCCTGCCGGGGTTCCGGTCAGATACGACATGCCGCCTCCATCCAGATGTCGGCGAGGGACTCCTCGAGGTTGATGCGGGGGCGCCAGCCGAGCCGGTCGCGGGCGGTGCGGACGTCGGCCTGCTGCCAGCTGCCGCAGCCGTCCGGATACGGGTACGCGACGGGGCCGGCGTGGTCAGGTTCGGGGCGCGGGTGGCCGATGGCCGACCTGAGGTGGGCACCGGGCGGACCGTCGAGTTCGTGGAGGGCGCCGCCGTACCCGGCGACCCGCGCGAGGACCGCGGCGGCGTCCCGCAGCCGGACGGCGCGGCCGGAACCGATGTTGATGACGCCCTGGGCGGCGGAGAGGGAGGCCGCGTGCACGGCCCGGGCGACGTCCCGGACGTCGACGAAGTCGCGCTGCACGCCGAGGCCGCCGAGCTTGAGTTCGCCGTCGCCGGACTGCATGGCCCGGCGCATGGCCTCGGCGAGCCGGCCCAGCGGTGAGCCGGCGGGCGTGCCGGGACCGGCGGGCGAGAAGACCCGCAGGACGACGGCGTCGAGGCCCGAGCCGAGGACGAGTTCGGTGGCGGCGAGCTTGCTGACCCCGTACGGGCCACCGGGGCGGGGCACGGCGTCCTCGGCCGTGGAGGAGCCGGGCTGGCTCGGACCGTACTCGGCGCCGCAGCCGATCTGCACCAGCCGGGCGCCGCAGCCGCTGCGCCGCAGTGCCTCGCAGACGGTGGCGACGGCGACGGTGTTGTGCCGGGTGAGTTCGCGGGCGCCGCCCCGGGTGGTGCCCGCGCAGTTGACGACGACCTGGGGGTGGACCGCGTCGAGGAAGCGGGTGAGGGCGCCCGGGCTGCCGGACGCGAGGTCGAAGCGGACGTCGGCGTCGTCGCCGCGGCCGAGCGCGGTGAGCTGGACGGCCGGGTCGGCGAGCAGACGGTCGGCGACGAAGCGGCCGAGGTAGCCGTTGGCTCCGATCAGGAGAACCCTCATCGTGCGGCCCTCCGGGTGTGCGCCGGGGCCGCGGTCGGGGCCGGGTGGGCTCCGCCGGCCCGGTGTCCGGCGGCCCGGTGCCCGCCGGTCGCGCCGGTCGTTCCTGTGGCCGCGGGGGCTCCTGCGACCGCGGGTGCCCCGGCGGCTGAGGTCCCTCCGGATCGGGAGGTGGTCATCTGGTCTCTCCTTGAAGGGTGTTGCGGTGGGTTGCGGCTGGATGGAGGAACGCGTGGGTCGGGCGGTGGGCGCACCGGGTGCGCGGCACGGGCTGCCCGTGGCGCCGGCGGGAGGCCCCGCCGGCCCGGGTCAGCCCGGCGGATCGGTTCGCGCGTGGGCGGAGGCCCTGGTCAGGGTGCGGGTGGCGTGGAACAGCAGGGCCAGGGCGGCGGCTCCGCAGACGAGGGAAGGGACCCCGCCCGGACCGCGGGCGGTCACGAGGGTCTCCACGGGCAGGGCGAGGAAGCCGCACCCGGGCAGCCGGCCGGCGAAGACGGTGGCCGGGGCGAGGACCTCGGCCGTGCCGGCGGCCGCGAGGACGACCGCCGGGACCTGGGTGAAGCCGTGCACGGTGAGGAGGCGGGCGAGGAAGAGGAGCGCGCCCAGGGTGAGGACGTTGCCGTAGCCGACCGGCTCGCCGAGGGCCGCGGCGCACAGGGGCGCCAGGGCGGCCGTCGCGCACAGGAACAGGGCGAGGACGCCGAGCAGCAACGGCCGTGCCGAGGAGGCGAACTCGTCGAGTCCCCGGCTGGTGTCGATGCGGCGCCTGGCGCGCACGGCGAACAGGTGGGCGCTCCAGGCGGCGGGCGCGCAGGCCAGCGCGAGGGTCAGCAGGGGGGCGGCGGCGACGGGCCAGGGGCCGTCCGTCGTCCCGTCGGGCAGACCGTCGGGGCCTCCGGCGACGGCGGCGCGCAGGAGACTGTCGCCGAGGGCCGCGTAGCCGAGGAGCCAGCAGGTCCAGGCGCCGGTCCGGTGCGGGCCGCGGTGGACGCCGACGCGCGGGGCCAGCGGACCGCGCCGCATCACCGTACGCAGGGCGAGGCTGATGGCCAGGAGACCGCAGGCGGCGACGAGAAGGCGCGTCCGCCCCTCGGTCAGGCGGACGCCGGTCAGTGCCGCCGCGCACAGGACGCCCGGCGCGAGGGTGAGCAGCGCCCGGTCCAGTCGCGGTCCCGGGAGCGCGACGGGGGTGGTGAGCGGGGGCGTCTCGACGTCGCGGGACACGCGGGCGTACATCTCCTCCGCGAGGGAGAACACGTCCCGGTGCCGGAAACGGGCGGCGGTGCGGTCGGTGACCCCGTGGGCCTCCAGGCCCGCCGCGATCTCCAGCGGGTCGACGGCCCGCTCGCACAGCTCACGGTGCCGGTGCATGAGGGCCTTCACCGGATCGACCGCCCCGCCGCGGCGCGGCGCGGCCGCCCTGCGCCCGTCCCCGTCGGCCTCGCCCGACGCCTCCCCGGACTTCCGGGACCACTCGGATCCCTGGGACCACTCGGATCCCTCGGACCCCTCGATCACCATCGGCTCGTCCGGTCCCGCTGCCTCGCCCGATCCCACCGTTCCCGCTGACCCCACCGACACCGCTGACCCCACCGACAAGGCCGGGCCCGCTGGTCTCCCCACTCCCGTCGCCGGTCCCACTGCCGACGCCGGTCCCGATCCCGCCGCCGGCCCCGCTGCCGCCCCCGGTCCCGCTGTCGCGGACGTCGCCGCTGCCGTCGCGGGTCCCGGTCGGTCCAGTTCGTCGAGGCCGCTCATCGCGCGCCCTCCGTCGCGACGACGGGCGTGGCACCCCGTACCGGGGGCGGCCCCGGCGTCCGGCCCGGGGTGATCCGGGCGGCGACGCGGGCGTCCGCGGCGGGCCAGGGGCCGGGCAGGCACGCCTCGGCGGGAACGGCGAACGGACGGGGGCCGCGGGCGTCGTCCCGGACGGACCGGCGCAGCGGCGCCCGGGAGACGAGCTCCAGGTAGATACCGTGGAACGCGGCGACGTTCTGCTCCACCGTGAAGAGCTCGAGGGCGCGGGCGCGGGCGGCCGCGCCCAGGCGTGCACGGCGCTCGGGGTCGCGCAGCAACGCCACGCACGCCTCCGCGAGCGCCCGCGGGTTGCGCGGCGGGACGACCAGTCCCGTGCCGCCGATCACCTCGACGACGGCGCCGACGTCGGTCGAGACGGTCGCCCGGCCGCAGAACATCGCCTCGACCAGACCGACCGGGAACCCCTCGACGACACTGGACAGGACGACGACCGCCCCGGCCGCGTACGCCTCGGCGAGCGTCGGCGCCTCCGGACCGCCGATCTCCTCGAAGGACACCGGGTTGTGCCCGACGGCATGCGGTCCCTCCGCCTCGTCGGGGAAGAGCTGGGCGGCCAGCGCCTTGCAGTGGCCGAGGTAGGCGCGGCCCTCGGCCCCGGCCGCGGTCCCGACGATCCGCAGGCGGGCCCGGGGTTCCCGCCCGCGCAGTGCGCCGAAGGCGTGCAGCAGGGAGACCAGGTCCTTGGCGGGCTCCACGCGGCCCACCCAGACCAGGGTGTGCGGGTCGGCGGTGTCCGCGGAGTCACCCACCTCGGCGAACCGGGACGCCTCCATGCCCGGGTAGACGGTGCGCAGGGTGGCGCGGTCGGCACCGCAGCGCTCCTGCCAGCGGCGCGCGTGCGCGTTGCCGGGGGTGACGCAGGCCGCCTGCCGGTACACCTCCGCGGCGAGCCGGTTGTGGAAGGCGGCCGCCAGGGCGCGCACGGCGGGAGCCTGCGCCGCGGCGGACGCGGCGCCGGACGCGATGTCGGACGCGGGCGCGGGTTCACCGGACGGCCCGCCCGCGGAGCGCGCCTGCGCGTCACCGGTTCCCGAGCCGAGGTAGTGCGTCCGCAGCCGTACGCCGTACTCGGTCAGCAGGAACGGCACGTCGTGGAAGTGCCGGGCGAGCAGCCCGGGCAACGCGGCGGCGCCGCCGGAGGTGGCATGACACACGTCGACCGCGCCGAGGCACTCGCTCCCGTCGCCCGTCACGTCGTCGTACCAGTCGAGTGAGAGGGGGCGCAGGGCGCGTTCGAGGTGTGCGGCGACGGCGAGGAGGTCGGACACGCGCGCCTCGCGCGCCGTGCGCAGCGCGCCGGGCGCGCGGCACGCACGCTCCAGGGCGCGCACGGCGCTCTCCGAGCGGAGCGCTCCCACCAGCCCGCCCTCGTCCCGGGCGAGTTCGGCGAGGCCGTACAGCGCGTTGGCGAAACGGTCCGCCTGAGCGGCGGGAGGGGCCTCGGAGGCGTTCGGGGACCCCGGCGGTTCCTCCTCGTGCACCACGGCTTGGCACAGCACGGACGCCAACTCGTCGTAGGACTCCGTGAAACGCCGGCGCGCGCGCCTGCCGTACGTGACGCCGTCGTCCTCGGCCTTCCACAGCGGTGCCGTACGGACCCGGACGACCTGCGGCGGAAGGTCGACCCAGCCCGTGTCCGCCTGGTGCGGGCCGCGGCTGAGCGCGTAGACGTCGAACTCGTGCTGCCCGAGCCCGCGTACGAGCCGGTCGCACCAGAGTCCGGCGTCTCCGTTCAGATACGGATAGCCACCCTCCGTCAGCATTCCGATGCGCACGCCCGCTCCCGATCTCCCGTTTGGGGAGCCGCCGTTGACCCGGCGGCTCGCAGCGGGACGAACGTATGCGGACGAGGCGGTGGTGCGACGGACGGTTGTCCGTCGCACCACCAAAAGGGGTGAACGGTCGTAACTTTCCCGTACGGGTGGCGTTCCGTCGCGCTAAGAGATCATCCGACAGCGAAACGTCACGCCACCCGAGTCGTGCGGGACTCAGGCGTGGGCCGGCTCCCGGCACGTCGAGCGCCGAGACGGGCTCGTCGCGGACGATGACGCGCGGGTCGGCGGCTAGCGCCCGGGCGATGCCGACGCGTCGGCGCCGACCGCCGCTGAACTCGTGCGGGTAGCGGTCGTAGTGCGCCGCCCCGAGCCCCACGCGCTCCAGGAGTTTCCTCACGCGCCCCCTGACGCGCGCCTCGTCCCTCCCGCACGCCCCGCGCGCGGAGCGGGTCCGCGACGGTCTCGCCCTCGCTGCGGCCCGGGTCGAGCGAGGAGACGGGGTCCTGGAAGACCATCTGCACGGTGGGATCGACCCCCGACGGCACCCGGCCCTCGTAACGGATCTCGCCGGCCGTCGGCTCCAGCAGCCCGACCGGCATCCGGCCGAGCGTGGCCCTGTCGCTGCCGCTCTCCCCGACGACGCCGAGGGTCTCGCCATGGCGAACGGTCAGGGACACGCCGTCCACGGCCGCGAAGGACCGCTTGCCCCGTCCGAACCCTCACCGCACGGGCATGTCAACGTGACCCCTGGGGCGCCTGACCAGCCCCGGGGCTCAACTGTTGGGGTACGGCCAGGCGTTGGGCAGACAGTGGATCCCGTCGTGGTCGAGGAACTTCGTCTGCTGCTGCATGACCGGCGCCAGCTCGCCGTCCTTGTCGCACGTGACATGGCCGAAGCCCAGCCGGTGGCCCACCTCGTGGTTGATCAGCATCTGCCGGTAGGCGTACATCTGGTTGCCGAAGGTCACCGACCCCTGCGCCCACCGGTAGGCGTTGATCATGACCCGCTCGGTCGACGCCGAGTCGCAGGAGACGTTGTCCTGCGTGGTGTCCAGGCCGGACTTGGCGCACCACACGGCGGTGGTGGCGGGACTGGCGAGCGTGATGACGAAGTCGGCCTTGCCCGACTGGATCCGCTCGAAGGTCCGGGCACCGCCGTGGGCCCAGCTGCGCCCGTCGTTGAGGGTCTTCTGCACGGCCTGCGCGAAAAGTTCGCCGTCGAGCCCTAGACCCTGTTCCACGTCCACGCGGTAGGTGTACTTGCGCCCCTTGCCGGGCGCCTTGGCGATGCCCGCGACGGCGTCGAACTTCCCCGATCCCTTGAACTTGGGGCTGAGCGGGTACTTCGCCTGCATCCGCTGCGCGTACGTCAGCGTGACCGCGCCGCCGCCGGCGCCCGCGGACACGGACGGGCTCGGCCGGTCGCCCCCGCGCGCGGCTCCGTCGTCGACGGCCTCACGTGTCTGCCCGGAGGCGGTCGACCGCGAACGGCCGGAGTCGTCGTCCCGGCCGGTGGCCACCTGTCCCGCCACCACGACCGCCAGCACCGTGGTGACGGCGGCGGCCGCGATGCCCCCGAACGCCCGTCCCTTGACACCGGGAGCGGCCGTGGACCCGCCGGAGGGCGGCCCGTCCTCGTCCCCGCCGGTGCCGGCCGGGGCGGTCGCGGGGGTGACATCCTCCCGGTCGGCCGTCCGCGGGAAGCGGGAGTCCCGCACGCGCGTGGCCGCGTACGGCGTCCTCGCGCGCGTGAAGACGTCCTCGTCCTCCTCGCCGAAGGCGTCGAGGTACTCCTGGCGGGGGCCCTGACGGGGGCCGGGCCGGGGACCCTGGCGCGGGCCGTCCTGGGGCATGGTTCGCTGACGCGGTATCACGGGCTGCCCGGTACCCGCTGATCGTCCTCTCAAGTCCCCCCAGCCGCCTCCGCCTTCGCGCTGCTCGGGGTGTCCGCCCCGCACCTGGGGGAAACCGTGGGCCGGAGTCCCCTCGGAGAAGGGGAAGCGGGGCACTCCGTGCGAGGGCGTCCCGTCGTACTCGTCGTGCTCCCGGGGCGGTGCGGGCGGGCGGCCTCCGCGTGGGTCCCCCGGGGCGGGCGGCTCCGCGGCGGATCCCCGCGGCCCTCCCTTGGCGGCACCCTTGGGCGCGGGCCCCCGCCGGCTGTGGCGTCCCACGTCGGCCTCAGCCCCCCGCGGTCTCGGTCGGGGCGGCGGAGTCCGCGAGGAGCTCCCGGAAGGCCGTCGCCACGGTCTCGGGGTACTCCATCATCGCCACGTGCCCGGCGTCGGGCAGCGTGAGCAGACGGGAGTCACGGAAGGTCCGGGCGGCGCGCTGCGCCATGCGGAAGCCGACGAGCTGGTCACGGCCGCCGTAGACGAGGAGGGTGGGGGCGAGGACGCGCTCGGCCTGCCGCCAGAGCCCGTGCTGACCGCCGAGCGTGTAGGCGCTGAGCAGCCCGCGCGTGGAGCGGGTGAGCGCGTCCCAGAAGTACGGGAGCTGGAGGCGCCGCTCCAGCTCGTCCACGGCGTGCCGGAACGCGTCCGGGGCGACCCTGCCGGGGTCGCCGTAACAGAGCGCGGTGACGCCGCGGACGCGCTGCTCGGCCGTCCACTCCCGGGTGAGCCGGGTGAAGAGCGCGGCCACCCCCGGCAGCCCGACCAGCCCCGTCGGCAGCGCGGTCCGCTGCACCCGCAGTTCGGGCAGCGCGGGCGAGACGAGCGTCAGGGTCCGCACGAGGTCGGGCCGGACCGCGGCGACGCGCGTGGACACCGCGCCGCCGAGGGAGTTGCCGAGGAGGTGCACGGGCCCGCGGTCGACGGCGTCGAGGTAGCGGATCACGGCACGCGCGTGTGCGGTGATGGAGTAGTTGCCGTCGTCCGGTGGCGGGGAGTCGCCGAAACCGGGCAGGTCGACGGCCTCGCTCGCCACCACCCCGTCGAGCAGGGCCATCAGCGCGGACCAGTTCTGCGAGGAACCGCCCAGGCCGTGGACGTACAGCGCGGGCTCGAGCCCCTCGCGCGCGGGCGGCCTGGAACGGACCGAGAGCGTGACCCCCGGCAGTCCGACGGACCGGAGCCTCTCCCCCTCGGCGACCCGGACGGCGATCGCCTTCGGCAGCACGCTGGTGGGCGGCACGGAGGGCAGCTCGGTCGAAGACATGCGGGCAATGTTACGAGACGATCACGCGCAACTTTGTGTGTTCGGCGTCACAGGCATGTGTGGTGTGCGGGCCGGAGGGGTACCGCGTCGGGCGCCGTCCGGGCACCGCCCCGGTGCCATATCGCCCCGAATCGGGGGCACTGCGCCCAGCGATCGCATAGCGTCCCAAACAGGTGTCTCCTAGGCTCGTACCGAGGGCACCCGCTTGTGGCCCCTGCACCTCGCAGGGACGTTCGTAGGAAGGGAGCCCACCATGGCCGTTGACCCCACCGACCCGGAGACGTTCGAAGAGGACGACGACTTCGGGGAGATCGACGTCGAGGCGCCGGAGAACGACGCCGCCGAGCAGTACGCGGACGTCACGCCGCAGCGGGACACGCCTCTCGAGGACGTGGATCCCGCCCGGGCCGACGAGGCCGATCTCGTCGAACAGGCCCGCGTCGTCGCGCTCGACGAGGACGACTACCGCTGACCTGCCCGAGCTGGAGCGGCGCAGAGTATGCCCGTAACATCCCGATCCGAAACCGTTTCCACCGCTTTTGTCGTCGTCCAGTCCGTGAAATTCTGCGCTCGCACCGCGCACACCACGGTTACCGAAAAGTACGATGGCGGCGCGGCGCTCACCGCAAGAGGACCACTTTGGGAGGCGGCGTGACAGCCATCGAGCAGACAGAGGCGGCGCGCCCGCGAGGCACCCGCCTGCCGCGCCGTGCCCGTCGGAACCAGCTGCTGGGCGCCGCCCAGGAAGTCTTCGTGGCGCAGGGCTACCACTCGGCCGCCATGGACGACATCGCCGAGCGGGCCGGTGTCAGCAAGCCGGTGCTGTACCAGCACTTCCCCGGCAAGCTCGACCTCTACCTGGCACTGCTGGACCAGCACTGCGAGTCGCTCATCCAGGCGGTGCGCGGTGCGCTCGCCTCGACGACCGACAACAAGCAGCGCGTGCGCGCCACGATGGACGCGTACTTCGCGTACGTCGAGGACGACGGCGGCGCCTTCCGCCTGGTCTTCGAGTCGGACCTGACCAACGAGCCCGCGGTGCGCGAGCGCGTCGACAAGGTCACCACCGAGTGCGCCGAGGCGATCTGCGAGGTCATCGCGGAGGACACCGGCCTCTCCCGCGCGGAGTCGATGCTGCTGGCCTCCGGCCTCGGCGGCCTCGCCCAGGTCGTGGCACGGTCCTGGCTGCACAGCGACCGCAGCGTGCCGCGCGACCAGGCGGTGCAGCTGCTGGCCTCGCTGGCCTGGCGCGGCATCGCCGGTTTCCCGCTGCACGGCACCGATCAGCACTGACCGCGGGGGCGGTCGGCCGTTTGTTCCCGCCCGCTGTTCGCTCCTGGCGTGGACGGCCGCGCCGTGTACGTCCCCTCACCGGGCTAATGTGTGCAGCATACGGCGCGGACGCCCGCGCACCTCGTGACCGTCGGAGGGACATAGCCGTGGAGGTCAAGATCGGCGTGCTGCACGCGCCTCGTGAGATCGTTCTGGAGAGCGGTCAGACTCCCGAGGAGGTCGAGCGCGTGGTGGCCGAGGCACTGGCCGGGAAGTCGCAGCTGCTCAGCCTCGTGGACCAGCACGGCCGCAAGGTCCTGGTGCCGGCCGACCGTCTGGCCTACGTCGAGCTGGGCGAGGCCGCCCCGCGCAAGGTGGGCTTCGGCGCACTGTAGGCGGAAAGCAGCACGGAGGAGGGGCCCGGTGACCGGTCGGTCACCGGGCCCCTCCTCCGTGTTCTGGCGCCGCCCCGGACGCCGTCACGGCCGGTGTCCGGGGCGGCGCGACGGCGGCCGATTTCGCTGTGGGCGTCTTCTCCACGGATGGAGCACAAGCCGGCCACAGGGGAGGATTGCATTCCGCAGGTCACGGGTATGACGGGCTACGACCCTGGTGCACAGCCCCACCGTCCGGGAGGGACCCACATGATCTTGGAAGCGCTCGGCTCCGCTGTGCTGGGTCTCGTCCTCGCGTGGGCGGCGGTCCACCGCTTCTCCCACCGCCTGCCGGTCCGCACCCTCGTCTTCGCCACGGGCGTCGCCGGAGCGCTGTTCGGCGACTTCGTCACCCACAGCGCGCTGGGCCCCGGCAACGCCCTGGCGAGCCTGCTGGGCGCGGCGATCGTCTCCGCGGCCTCGGTCTCCCTGCTGCTGCGCCCGGCCGGGCGGCTCAGGCGACGATCGGCCCCGGCGTAGGACGCCGCGCGCGCCCTGACGCCGCCCCCCCCCGGCAGAGCCGAGCGGCCGAAGGCTAGGCGGCCAGGCCCAGCGCCGACATGCGCTTGGTGTGCGCCTCGGTGATCCGCGAGAACATCCGGCCGACCTCGGCGAGGTCGAAGCCGTCCGCGACACCGCCCACGAGCATCGTCGACAGCGCGTCGCGGTCCGCGACCACCCGCTGGGACTGCGACAGCGCCTCGCCCATCAGCCGCCGTGCCCACAGCGCGAGGCGGCCGCCCACCCGGGGCTCAGCGTCGATCGCGGCGCGCACCCGGTCCACGGCGAAGCCCGCGTGACCGGTGTCGTCCAGCACGGCCAGGACCAGGGCGCGGCTGTCCGTGTCCAGGCGCACCGCGACCTCACGGTAGAAGTCGCTGGCGATCGAGTCGCCGACGTACGCCTTGACCAGGCCCTCCAGCCAGTCCGACGGGGCCGTCTGCCGGTGGAAGCCGTCGAGCGCGGCGACGAACGGCTCCATCGCGAGCGTCGGCTCCTCACCGATCTCCGTGAGGCGGTCGCGCAGCCGCTCGAAGTGGTGGAACTCGGCCGACGCCATCTTCGCCAGCTCCGCCTTGTCCTCCAGCGTGGGCGCCAGCTTGGCGTCCTCCGCGAGCCGCTCGAACGCCGCCAGCTCGCCGTACGCCAGCGCGCCCAGCAGATCCACGACCGCGGCCCGGTACTGCGGATCGGCCGAGGCCGTCGCCCAGTCCTGGGCGGCGATGCCGGTAACGGTGTTCTCAGGCTTGTCAGAGGTCGTCATGAAGCGCACAATAGCCCGCTCGCCGCACGGTGGAAGTCCCTGCTCAATCAGTGTGACGACGAAGACGTGCGAGACCACTCCAGGCACTGTGACAACCACAACGTGACCGTATCGGCCATCGCATGTGCACGGATCCGAGGTATGGTGGTAATGCGCCTGCCGAATATTCGACGGGCCGCACGTATGAGGATGCCCGGTCGGTGGCCCGATCGGCTCCGACCCGACAGCCCTCCTCGTCCGTAAGGCACTGTGCGTACGGAACCCGGAGGGGACCCCCTCAGCGGTACGAGCGCTAGAGCGTCGGCAGAGGTCCCGTGTCCTGCCGGCCGCCCGTGAGGCGGCCGACGTCCCCGGCACGGTCCGGACACGACCCCCGCGCTCGCCTCGCACCGCGCACACAGAAGAGGCAGCACCCTGACTACGTTCCGAGAGCTCGGCATCCTTTCCGAGACCGCCGAGGCCCTTGAGGCCGTCGGCATCACCAGCCCGTTCCCCATCCAGGAGCTGACGCTCCCCGTCGCCCTCACGGGCACGGACGTCATCGGCCAGGCCAAGACGGGCACCGGCAAGACGCTCGGCTTCGGCCTCCCGCTCCTGGAGCGCGTGACCGTCCCCGCCGACGTCGAGGCCGGCCGCGCGCGTCCCGAGGACCTCACCGACGCGCCGCAGGCGCTCATCGTCGTCCCGACGCGTGAGCTGTGCACGCAGGTCACCAACGACCTGCTGACCGCGGGCAAGGTACGCAACGTGCGCGTCCTCGCCATCTACGGCGGCCGCGCCTACGAGCCCCAGGTCGAGGCCCTGAAGAAGGGCGTCGACGTCGTCGTCGGCACCCCGGGCCGGCTGCTGGACCTCGCGGGCCAGAAGAAGCTCGACCTCAAGCACATCAAGTCGCTCGTCCTCGACGAGGCCGACGAGATGCTCGACCTGGGCTTCCTGCCCGACGTCGAGAAGATCATCAACATGCTTCCGGTGAAGCGCCAGACCATGCTGTTCTCGGCGACCATGCCGGGCGCGGTCATCGGCCTCGCACGCCGCTACATGTCGCAGCCGACGCACATCAACGCGACCTCGCCCGACGACGCGGGCAGGACCGTCGCCAACACCAAGCAGCACGTCTACCGCGCGCACAACATGGACAAGCCCGAGATGGTGGCGCGCATCCTCCAGGCCGAGGGCCGCGGCCTGGTCATGGTGTTCTGCCGTACCAAGCGCACGGCGGCCGACCTGGCCGACCAGCTCCAGCAGCGCGGCTTCGCCTCCGGCGCGGTCCACGGCGACCTCGGCCAGGGCGCCCGCGAGCAGGCGCTGCGCGCCTTCCGCAACGGCAAGGTCGACGTCCTCGTCTGCACCGACGTCGCCGCCCGCGGCATCGACGTCGAGGGCGTGACCCACGTCATCAACTACCAGTCCCCCGAGGACGAGAAGACGTACCTGCACCGCATCGGCCGTACCGGTCGCGCGGGCGCCAAGGGCATCGCGATCACGCTGGTCGACTGGGACGACATCCCGCGCTGGCAGCTCATCAACAAGGCGCTGGAGCTGGACTTCAGCGACCCGCCGGAGACGTACTCCACCTCTCCGCACTTCTACGAGGACCTCGGCATCCCCGCGGGCACCAAGGGCATCCTGCCGCGCTCGGAGCGTACGCGCGCCGGGCTCGACGCCGAGGAGCTCGAGGACCTCGGCGAGCCGGGCGGCCGGGGTGCGCGCGGTCGTGGTGACCGGGGCGGCCGTGACCGCGGCGGCCGCGGTGACCGGGGTGGCCGGGGCGAGTCCCGGTCCCGTTCCACCGACGAGCGGTCCGAGGAGCGTGAGCGTTCGGCGCGCACGCCCCGCCGCCGTCGCCGTACCCGCAACGGCTCGCCGCTCGACGCGACGCCCGCGCCCGCCGCGACCACCGCTGCGGCCCAGGCCCCGGTGACCGAGCCGGCGCCGGTGAGCGACGAGGCCGCCGGTCCGCGCACCCCGCGCCGCCGTCGCCGCACCCGCAACGGTGCCGCGCAGGACGCCGTCGCCGCGACGGCCGTGACGGCTTCCGCGCCCGCCGCCGAGGCTGTCGCCGAGGCCGCGGAGGCAGCCTCGGCGGCGGTCGAGGGCACCGTCCTGGACACCGCGGAGTCCGCACCGCAGGCCCCGGCCAGGACGCGCCGCCGCCGTACCCGCAAGACCGCCGAGACCGCCGCCGACGTCGTCGCGGACACGCAGTCCGTGGCGAGCGCTCCGGCCCCGGTGACGGAGGCGCCGGCCGCCGAGGCCGCCGCGCCCGTGGTGGCCGTCGACCCCGCCGAGGCCCCGGTGGCCGCACCGCGCCGCCGCACCCGCAAGGCGACGGCTGTGGCCGAGACCCCGGCCGGGACGGTCACGGCCGTCGACGCCCCGGAGGCCCTCGCGGCCGCCGAGACGGTGGTCAAGCCGCGCCGCACCCGCAAGACCGCGGCCACCGCCCCGGCCGAGACCGCAGTCGACACGGCGGAAGCCACCGAGGCCAAGCCCCGGGTGCGCCGCACCCGCAAGGCCACGGCCACGGCCGAGGCACCGGCCGCCACCGCCGACATCCCGGCCCAGGCGACCCCGGAAGCGGAAGCCACCAAGCCGCGCCGCACCCGCAAGACGGCCGCCGCGGCTCCGGCCGGGACCGCCGCCGAAGCCGCGGTCGACACGGCGGAAGCCACCGAGGCCAAGCCCCGGGTGCGCCGCACCCGCAAGGCCACGGCCGAGACCGTCGTCGACACGGCGGAGACGGTCGAGGCCAAGCCGCGCCGTACCCGCAAGACCGCCGCCCCGGCGACGGTCGAGGCTCCGGTCGCGGAGGCCGAGGCCAAGCCGCGCCGCACCCGCAAGACGGCGGCTGCGGCCGAGGCCGCGCTCGACACGGCCGAGGCCGTGGAGGCGAAGCCGCGCCGTACCCGCAAGACCGCCGCCACGGCCGCCCAGGCCACGGCGACGGCGGCGGAGCCGGCCGCGGAGGCCGCCGCCGAGACGGTGGTCAAGCCCCGCCGCACCCGCAAGACCGCGGCCACCGCCCCGGCCGAGACCGCAGCCGGGACCGCGGTCGACACGGCCGAGGCCACCGAGGCCAAGCCCCGGGTACGCCGCACCCGCAAGGCCACGGCCACGGCCGAGGCACCGGCCGCCACCGCCGACATCCCGGCCCAGGCGACCCCGGAAGCGGAAGCCACCAAGCCGCGCCGCACCCGCAAGACGGCCGCCACGGCTCCGGCCGGGACCGCCGCCGAAGCCGCGGTCGACACGGCGGAAGCCACCGAGGCCAAGCCCCGGGTGCGCCGCACCCGCAAGGCCACGGCCACGGCGGAGCCCGCGGACGGCTGATCCGAGCGCACGACCCGACGGCCCGGTCCCCCCTCGTCGAGGGGCCGGGCCGTCGGCGTTCCCGTCGGCGTCCCGGGACCGGTCCCGCCCACGGCGCACCGCATGCCCTCCCGGTAGCCTCGGGACGTGACCGAGTCGAGCTCCCCCTCCCCCTTCCCGCCGCCTCCCGGAGCGCGGGCGTACCACCTGCGGACCGGGCGCGGCCGGTTCGCCGTGGTCGACGCGCCCGTGCCCGACGGCGTCGAGCCCCGCGGTGTCGCGCTGCTGATGCCCGGCTTCACCGGGAGCAAGGAGGACTTCCACCGGTTGCACGGGCCGCTCGCGGCCCGCGGCTACCGGGTCGTCGCCGTGGACGGACGGGGGCAGAACGAGTCCGACGGGCCCGCCGACGACGAATCTCCTTACGCTCGCGAGGAGTTGGCGCGGGACGCGCTGGCCCAGGCGGCGGCACTGGACACCCCCCTGCACCTCGTCGGGCACTCCCTGGGCGGCCAGATCGCCCGGGCCGCCGTGCTCCTCGACCCCTCCCCCTTCGTCTCGTTCACGCTCATGGCCTCGGGTCCGGCCGAGATCTCGGAATCCCAGAAGCAGCGCGTGAAACTGCTGCACGACGCGCTCGCGGTGATGACGATGCCGCAGGTGTGGGAGGCGATCCTCGCGATGGGGCCACCGGAGGAGGTGGGCGGGCCGGCCAGCGGTTCCCTCGCACCCGAACTGCTGCGCCGACGCTGGCTGAACCACAAGCCCGCGCAACTCCTGGCGACGGGGCGCCAGTTGCTGGCCGAACCGAACCGGGTGGCCGAACTCGCCGCCGTGGCACTGCCGTTCCACGTCCTGTCGGGCGCGCTGGACGACACCTGGCCGGTCCCCCTGCTCGACGCCATGGCCGTGGAGCTGGGCGCGCGCCGGACGATCATCGCGGGCGCCGAGCACTCGCCGAACCAGGAGCAGCCCCTGGCGACCGCGCGGGCGCTCGCCGACTTCTTCGACCTGCACCCCGGGGACAGGAACCGTCCGTAGCCGGACCCGGCGTCCGCGGGGGGGGCGGGTTCTAGTACTGCGTCTGGACGTGTTCCCAGAAGCCGTCCCGCAGCGCACGCCTGAGGTCGGCCTGGCCGCGCAGGGAGTACTGGAGGATGCCCTCGGCCTCCACGAGGAGGTCCTGGTCGACGGAGCCCGGGAGGTAGGGGTGACCGGGCAGCAGCTCCGCCAGCGCCTGTCTGCCCCGCGCCGACAGCCACTTCGCCGCGACCTGCGCCCCGACGAAGCGGACGGCCTCCCGGGTGGGCCGGTTCACGCCGGCCTGCTCGTAGGCCGCGGCGGTGCGCCGTGAGACGTACGGCTTGAAGAAGTCCAGGTCGAGGGTGCGCTGGCTGTCGACCTCCCAGAGCAGCGGCTCGGCCTGGTTGCGGCCCTCCGGCGCCTCGATGCCCCACAGGTGCACGCGGGCGCCGTACCCCTGGGCGGCCTCCACCGCCGAGACCAGGTCCTCGTCACCGCCGAGCAGGGCCGCGTCGCTGATCGCCCGGTGCCGGGCCAGGGACTCCAGGTCCGTGCGGATCAGCGAATCGACGCCCTTCTGCTGGTTGTTGGCGTTCAGGTTGCCCAACCGGACCTTGACGTCGGGCAGTTCGGCGATGCACTGCTGCTCGGTGGTGTGGATGCGGCGCCGGGCGCCGTCGTACCAGTAGACGCGCAGCAGCCGGCTGTCGGCGAAGATCGAACGGGCGCGGTCGATGAGCGCCTCGATGAGGCCCTCGGCGTCGAGGTCGAAGGCCCGGCGGTCCTCGGTCCCGGCCACCAGACGGCCCGCCGCCGCGTACAGGTACCCCGCGTCCACGAAGATCGCGTGGGTGGAGGGCGTCTTGGCCACCTCGGCAAGCATGCGGGTGAGCAGCTCGTTCGTGCGGTCGATGCGGGCGGCGAGGGCCGGGAGGTCGTCGTTCATCGCGTCCATTGTTCCGGTGGTCACGCTGCGAACACAACCGGTCCCGTTCAGTCCCCGTCGAACTCTCTTACTCGTTAGTAATTAGTCGTTCGAAAAATTTCTTTAGCGTAGGGAATGTTTGTAACACGCACCCCGTTGACTCCCTACGTAACCAAGTAGTTCTCCTCAGGAGGATGACCAGACGAAGGGAGAAGCCATGCGCTTCGAAATCATGCGACTCGACGACGTCGACGGTACCCCCGTGGACAGCACCGTCGTGGACGCCGCCTCCGTCAACCGGATCGTTCAGCAGGCCGCCGCCATCGGGCAGCGACTGTGGATCCGTCCGGCCGGCACCACGGCCTCATAACGCGGATCCCTCTACAGTTTCGGAGCCCCCCTGCGGCGTCGCCGCAGGGGGGCTCCGCGCGTGCGCGCCGGGGCCGGGCCGGTCAGCCGGCCCGGATCACCTGGGTGACGCCGTTGATGATCTGCTGCACGGCGATCGCGGAGAGCATCATGCCCGCGAGCCTGGTCACGAGGACCACACCGCCGTCCTTGATGACCCGGATGATCAGCAGCGAGTACCGCATCACCAGCCAGAGCACGACATGGATGGCGAGGATGGCCGTCCAGAGCGAGACCTGCGTCGTCACCGTGTCGGCCTTCTGGACGGCGAGGATGACGGACACGATCGCGCCCGGCCCGGCCAGCAGGGGCATACCCAGCGGAACGAGGGCGACGTTGACATCCTTGGTCTGCTGGGGCTCGTCGTTCTTGCCGGTGAGCAGGTCGAGCGCGATCAGCAGGAGCAGCAGGCCGCCCGCGATCATCAGGGCGGGTACCGAGACGTGCAGGTAGTCGAGGATCTGGTGCCCCAGGAGTCCGAAGACGGTGATGACCCCGCCCGCCACGCAGACCGCCTGGAAGGCCATCCGCTTCTGCACCTTGGCGGGGCGGCCGGCGGTCAGCGCGAGGAAGATCGGGGTGATCCCGGGGGGATCCATGATGACGAACAGGGTGAGGAAGAGGGAGCCGAAGACGGCGAAGTCGAACATCAGTACTGAAGCCTTGCGGGAAAGGGGTGGACCGGTGGGCGCGGAGGGGAGCTCAGGCCCCGCCGGTCCCCGGCACCGGGAACGCCCCGGTCGCCCGCCGGGTGATCTCGCCGTACACCTCGGGATGGGTCGTGTACTCGCCGAGCACACAGGTCTTGCGGCTGCCGTGGTAGTCCGACGACCCGGTGACCAGCAGTCCCAGATCGGCGGCCAGGGCGCGCAGCCCGGCGCGCGTGTCCGCGTCGTGGTCCATGTGGTCGACCTCGATGCCGTCCAGGCCCGCGGCGGCCAGCTCGGCGATCTGCGACTCGGACACCGTGCGGCCGCGCTTGCTCGCGCCCGGGTGGGCGAAGACGGTGACGCCGCCCGCGCCCTTGACCAGCCGGATCGCCTCGAAGGGGTCGGTCTCGTGCTTGGCCACGTGGGCCCGGCCGCCGTCGGCGAGCCAGTCCCGGGTGAAGGCGTCGTTCACCGTCGGCACGACGCCGAGCTCGACCAGCGCGGTGGCGACGTGCGGCCGGCCGACGGAGCCCTCCCCCGCGATCCGCGCGACCTGCTCCCACGTGACGCCCACACCCAGTTCGTTGAGCCGGGCGACCATGGCCCGCGCCCGCGGGACCCGGTCGTCGCGCACCAGCTCGCGCTCGGCGAGCAGGGCGGGCTCCTCGGGGTCGAAGAGGTAGGCCAGCATGTGCATGCTGACGCCGTCGAGCCGGCAGGACAGTTCGGCGCCGGTGACGAGCGTGAGGCCCGGCGGCAGCGCGGCGACGGCCTCGGCGTGGCCGCGGGTGGTGTCGTGGTCGGTCAGCGCGACGACGTCCAGCCCGGCCGCGGCCGCGTTGCGCACCAGCTCGGCGGGCGTGTCCGTGCCGTCCGAAGCCGTGGAGTGGCAGTGCAGATCGATGCGCACGACGCGGACTCCAGGCGGGACGGAACGGAAGGGGACGCTCCAGCATAGCCGCAGTCCGGCCCCCTCCTGTCACACCCGAAACCCCGTAGCGCCCCCTACACCCCGGCCGCGAACGTCACGGCGGAGCCACCTCGGGACGGAGAGGGCATCGCGGCGGAGCCCGCGTCACGGCGGAGCGGGCATCGCGACGCGGCCGCCGTCAGGGCTTGAGGAGTCTCGGGGACAGCGCCCCGCACGGTACGAGTTCCACCTCGGCGCCGGCGTCCCGCAGATCCGTGAGCACGAGTTCGTCGTACATCAGGAGCCCGGACTGCTCGGGCCAGACCACCGCCCACAGCCACAGCCCGCGCGCCTCACCCGCGAAGACGGCCCGGTCGTCCGGCGTGGCCGAGACATGCCAGAGCGGGGTCGGGCGGCCGGCTGCCAGGACCTTCGCCTGCGGGGGTTTCTCGACACTCATGTACGGACCGGGGTCGGGTCCGTCGACGCCGGCGTAGCGCGCGCCGAGCCCGACACCCAGTTCCTCGGCGACGAGGATCAGCTCACCCATCCCGCCGAGCGGACCGGGACCGGTGCAGGCGACCGCGGTGGCGCGGCCTCCGCTGCGGTCGTCACCCGCGTACGTGACGCCCGTGAAGAGCCAGCCGACGGGCAGCGGCCACGGCATCCACACGGGCACCTGAGTGCGGTGCACGACGACGCTGAGCGCCTCGACGCTCGGCGGGATCACGGGCTGGAGCGGATACACCGTCCCGTGTGCGTCGCACTGCCAGGAATCGGCGAAGAGTCCGGGAGCCCTGACCCGGCCACCACACTTCGGGCAACTGGGTTCGCCCCTCATAGAGCCCCACGGTCCTACCCGAGCACGCCCACGTCAAGGACGATCACCCGTCCGGACGGAAGGGACCACCCGAAGAAGGTAGATGTAACTTGCATTCATTAGGCACCCTAACCTACTGTGTGTATATACCAACCATCTTGCTGAGGGGTGAGAGGAACCATGGACCCATTCGAAGCGGGAGCCGGAAGCATCCTGCGGCAGCCGAAGGCGGTGTGGGCGACGGCCGGCGCCTCCGTCGTCGCCTTCATGGGCATCGGCCTCGTCGACCCGATCCTGCCGTCCATCGCCCAGGGGCTGGACGCCACGGCCGGCCAGGTCTCCCTGCTCTTCACCTCGTACTTCCTGATCACCGCCTTCGCGATGCTGCTGACCGGCTTCGTCTCCAGCCGCATCGGCGGCCGCCGGACGCTGCTGCTGGGCCTCGCCCTCGTCGTCGTCTTCGCCGCACTGGCGGGCACCTCGGGCTCGGTCGGCGAACTGGTCGGCTTCCGGGCGGGCTGGGGCCTCGGCAACGCGCTGTTCGTGTCGACCGCGCTGGCCGTGATCGTCGGCGCGGCGGCCGGCGGCAGCGCGGCCGCGATCCTGCTGTACGAGTCCGCCCTCGGCCTCGGCATGGCCTGCGGACCGCTGCTGGGCGCGCTGCTCGGCAACGCCAGCTGGCGCTACCCCTTCTTCGGCACCGCGTTCCTGATGGCGGTCGGCTTCCTGTGCATCACGGCGTTCCTCAAGGAGCAGCCGAAGCCGGCCCGCAGGATCTCCGTCCTGGACCCGCTCAGGGCGCTCGGCCACGGAGGGCTCGCCTCCGCCGCCGCCTCGGCGTTCTTCTACAACTACACGTTCTTCACCGTGCTGGCCTTCACCCCGTTCGTGCTGAACATGACCCCGTACAGGTCGGGTGCGGTGTTCTTCGCCTGGGGTGTGCTGCTCGCGGTCTTCTCGGTCCTCGTGGCACCGTGGCTCCAGAAGAGGTTCGGCTCGCTGAAGGTGCTCGGCGGCTCGCTGGTGCTGCTGGCCGCCGACGTCCTCGCCCTCGGGTACGGCGACCACACCACGGCGGTGGTCTGCACGATCGCGTCGGGCGCGTTCATCGGCGTGAACAACACCGTCTACACGGAGCTGGCGCTCGGCGTCTCGGACGCCCCGCGCCCGGTGGCCAGCGCCGGATACAACTTCGTCCGGTGGTTCGCGGCCGCGGCGGCGCCCTACTTCGCGCCGAAGATCGAGGAGTGGACCGACATCCGCGTCCCGTTCGCCGTCGCGGCGGTCACCGCGGTCCTCGGCGCGGTCGTGGTCGTCGTCCGCCGCAAGGCGCTCACCCACGAGGCCGAGGAACTGGAGCCGAAGCACGCGACCGAGGACGGGGTCACGGTCTTCGCCGGCTGAGCCGAGCCGGCGGACCGCCGGCCGGCCGCCGGGGTGACCGGACGTCAAACGTCGGCCGGCCCTTCGGCGTTGGTGATATCGGTCACCCCGGCGTCAGTCGAGCGACACGGACCTGCGGGACGGATCCCGCAGGTCCGTCCCGTTCGTCAGCCAGCGCTCCTGGAGGGCCTGGGCGCCGTGCACCCGCTTCCAGGCGGCCTCGTTGGGGGTCATGGGCAGCAGGGGCAGGAAGCGGACCGGGTCGAGGGGCTCGTCGAGCGCGAGGTCCTCGACGAGACCGCCCGGCTCGGCGACCAGGACCGAGGTGAACGGGGCGCCGGGCCACAGGGGTTCACCCACGTCGAGCGAGCTGCCGGGGGCCACGATCACGCCCTCGACCTGCGGGGAAGCGGCGAGCACGGCGAGCGGGCGGAGCACCTGGTCGGTCGCGGCGGCGCCGGGCCTGACGGACAGCACCAGCTCGGCGCGCGGACCCTTGACCGGGTCGGCGAGCACGGCCGTCGGGTCGCTCATCGGCTGCGCGGACATGCCGAGCGTGGCGTAGCGGACGACGTCGCCGTCGCGGAAACGCAGTACCTCGAGACGGTCGGTGCCGAGGAAGGTGACCGCGGCACGGGCGTCCGGCTCGCCCAGCGCGCTGCGCAAACGAGCCTCGACCAGAGGAAGAACTTCTGCCATGCGGCGAGCATAGAACTCGTCTGCGCGGGGCAAAGCAGCGCCTTGACACTTCGCCCGACTGCTACTCTTGCCCGGTACTTCGGGGCAACACGCAGGTGATGGTCCCCCCGGCCCGCAGGGCACAAGGGGACGTCGCGATCTTGTCCCGGCGCAGACGAGACTCCCTTACGAGGGACCGGCTGGAGGAGGTGGGGCTGTCATGGATCGAAGTCACCCGTGCAGTACCACTCGCTCTTCCGGCCGCTGACGCAGCCGCTCCGGCATCCCGGCCTCCGGCCGCCCGCCGTCCTACGCGCTCATCTTCATGCGGAAGAGCACTTCGTTTCGTTCTTTACCTGATCTGCCCGATCACTCCGGTCTGCCAGATCTCTCCGGTCAGATTCAGCAGCGAAGCTCGCCACCGCGACGGAGCGGTGCTCCCCGCTTTGTGGACGTGCCGAACATCCTCAGTCAGGACGTCCCCATTCCGGGCAGTTCCATCCGTCGTGGCGGTCTTTCTTTGCTCGTCGCGAAGGAGCCTGCCATGTCGATGATCCGTGACCTCCGTGCCGTGGTCCGCCCTGCCCGCCCCTCCCTGCGCAAGGGGGGCGGGCGCACGGACACCGGCGCCTACGACACCACCCGCGACCCCGCCACGCCGTCGGCCGTCGTCGACTGCGCGGTCTACCGCGACGGCTCGCGCGTCGCGTACCCGCAGCCGCCGACCCCGCAGGAGGCCATGCGCCGGGTGCGGCGCGACGGAGGCTTCGTGTGGATCGGTCTGCACGAGCCGACCGAGGCCGAATTCGCGGGTATCGCGAGCGAGTTCGGGCTGCACCCGCTGGCCGTGGAGGACGCCGTGCAGGCGCACCAGCGGCCCAAGCTGGAGCGCTACGACGACTCCCTGTTCACCGTCTTCAAGACCATCCACTACATCGAGCACGACCGTCTCACGGCCAACAGCGAGGTCGTCGAGACCGGTGAGGTCATGTGCTTCACCGGCAAGGACTTCTTCATCACCGTCCGGCACGGCGGCCAGGGCTCGCTGCGCGCCCTGCGCCACCGTCTCCAGGACGACCCCGAGCTGCTCGCCAAGGGCCCGTCGGCGGTGCTGCACGCCATCGCCGACCACGTGGTCGACGGCTACGTCGCGGTCGCGGACGCCGTGCAGGACGACATCGACGAGGTCGAGACGGAGGTGTTCTCGCCGGGCCGCAAGGGCACCCCGCGCGGTACGGACGCCGGCCGGATCTACCAACTCAAGCGCGAGGTACTGGAGTTCAAGCGCGCGGTGTCGCCGCTGCTGCGGCCGATGCAGCTGCTGAGCGAGCGGCCGATGCGGCTGGTCGACCCCGACATCCAGAAGTACTTCCGCGATGTCGCCGACCACCTCGCCCGGGTGCAGGAGCAGGTCGTCGGCTTCGACGAGCTGCTCAACTCGATCCTCCAGGCCAACCTCGCGCAGGCGTCCGTCGCGCAGAACGAAGACATGCGGAAGATCACCTCCTGGGCCGCCATCATCGCCGTGCCGACGATGGTGTGCGGGGTGTACGGCATGAACTTCGACTACATGCCGGAACTGCACTCGCGGTACGGCTATCCGGTGGTCATGTCGGCCATGGTGGCGCTCTGTGTGGGCATCCACCGCACGCTGAAGCGCAACGGCTGGCTGTGAGCGCCCCGGTACCGCCTCGTTAGGGTGAGCCCATGACTAGAGAGCTGCTGCTCGACCGGGCCCTCGTCGAGGAGGCCACCAAGAAGTCCGGCCTCGTCTGGGTCCGGGGCGACGGCGAACCGGCCGCGCGGGCGCTGTGGCACGTGTGGCACGAGGGCGCGGTCTGCCTGGTCGGCGACGGGCCCGGTGAACAGCCCCTGACCGGGCTGGCCGAGGGCGGTTCGGCCGAGGTCACCGTCCGCAGCAAGGACAAGGGCGGCCGGCTGGTCTGCTGGACGGCGCGGGTCGTGGCGCTCGCTCCCGGCTCCGAGGCCTGGGAGGCGGCCGTCGGCGAACTGAAGGGCAAGCGGCTGAACGCGCCCGACGGCGAGGCGATGACCGGGCGCTGGGCGCGCGAGTGCCGGGTGCTGCGGCTCGAGCCGACGGGGACCGTGCTGCCGCTGCCCGACGGTGACCTCGCGGCGCGTCCGGTGCCGAGCCCCGCCACCACGCGTGAGCCGGCGCCGGCGGGACTGCCGAAGCTGCTGCTCGGCAGACGCGGACGCAGATAGCCGCCGCCCCGCGCCCGGCCGGCCCACCGGCGCCGGCTCACGCGGCCGGCCGGTCACGACGCCGGCAGCTGCTTGCCGTAGTCCACCGTGTCGTCCTTCGCCGGTTCCTCCAGGACGAAGTCCTTGCCCCAGGAGGAGAAACTCAGGGTGCCGGCGCCTCCCGCGCGCTCCAGGCGCAGCGGGTAGGGCTTGCCCTCCAGCGACACGTCAAGAGTGCCGCCCGAGCCGCCGTCGCCGGTGATGCGGATCGTGCGCACCCCCGACTGTTCGTGGTGGCCGTCGGTGGCCAGGGTCCCGTGCAGGGTCAGCAGACCGTCGAGGAGGAGGTCCTTGTCCGTGAAGCCGCTGAACTTCTTGTACGAGGGGTCGCCCGACGGCACCTTGACGTACTTGCCGCCCAGCTTGTCGCCGGCCGCCGTGTCCGCGCCGCCGTCGCCGGACTTGCCGTCCTGCTTGTCCCAGAACGCCGCGTCGGCCTTCAGGAACAGCTGCTCGCCGACCCGCAGCAGATGGAAGGTGGCTCCTTCCGCGGTGACCGACCCGCTGCCGCCGTCCGCCTTCAGCCGCATGTCGACCTTGTACGTGTGCCCGCTGGTGACCACGCTGCCGGACAGCCGCACCGCGTCCACGGCGCCCGCCGCCGACTTCGTCCGCGCCTGGATCTGCGCGGGGGACAGTTTGCCCACCCCGTTGGTGCCCGCGTCCGGGTCCTCGGCGCAGCCGGTCAGTCCCGTGGTCATGCCCAGCACCAGTGCGCACATCGCGCCCACCAGCGTGGCCCGGCGGGTTCGGCCCTGGGGAATCGCAGTCACGAAGACGGCTGCCTTTCTGCGGGGGTGTGCTGAGCGGCGTACGGCAGCGTACCGGGGCCGCGGCCGGGCGGCGGAGCCAGTCCGTCCGGACCGCCCACCAGGGCGGATCCGATCGGGACGGGCTAGCCTGAAGCCCGCACAGGCGGGCAATCGGGAAAAGAACATCACCGGCAACAGCAGCGGCACAGAAGGAGGTCCGGTCATGGCGGCGGGCGCCCCGCGGATCTTCGTGTCCCACCTCTCCGGCGTTCCCGTCTTCGACCCGAGCGGCGACCAGGTGGGCCGCGTCCGCGATCTCGTCGTCATGCTGCGGGTACGGCGGCGGCCGCCGCGGGTGCTCGGACTCGTCGTCGAACTGTCCACGCGGCGCCGGATCTTCCTGCCCATGACCCGGGTGACCGGCATCGAGTCCGGCCAGGTCATCACCACCGGCGTGCTGAACGTGCGCCGCTTCGAGCAGCGGCCCACCGAACGTCTCGTCTTCGGTGAGCTCCTCGACCGGCGCGTCACGCTCGTCGAGACCGGCGAGGAGGTCAGCGTCCTGGACGTGTCGGTGCAGCACCTGCCGGCCCGCCGGGACTGGGAGATCGACCGGGTCTTCGTGCGCAAGGGCAAGAAGGCGAGCACCTTCCGGCGGGCGAAGGGCGAGACGCTGACCGTCGAGTGGTCGGCCGTCACCGGGTTCTCCCTGGAGGAGCACGGACAGGGCGCGGAGAGCCTCCTCGCCACCTTCGAGCAGTTGCGCCCCGCCGACCTCGCCAACGTCCTGCACCACCTGTCGCCGAAGCGGCGCGCCGAGGTCGCCGCCGCGCTCGACGACGACCGGCTCGCCGACGTCCTGGAGGAACTCCCCGAGGACGACCAGATCGAGATCCTCGGCAAGCTGAAGGAGGAGCGCGCGGCGGACGTCCTGGAGGCCATGGACCCCGACGACGCGGCCGACCTGCTCTCCGAGCTGCCCGAGCAGGACCAGGAGCGGCTGCTGAGCCTGATGCAGCCCGACGACGCGGCCGACATGCGCCGTCTGATGTCGTACGAGGAGCACACAGCGGGCGGTCTGATGACCACCGAGCCGATCGTGCTGCGTCCCGACGCCACCGTCGCCGACGCCCTGGCCCGGGTGCGCAACCGCGACCTCTCCCCCGCCCTCGCCGCCCAGGTCTACGTGTGCCGGCCGCCCGACGAGACACCGACCGGCAAGTACCTGGGCACGGTCCACTTCCAGCGGCTGCTGCGCGACCCCCCGTACACGCTGGTCAGCTCGATGATCGACGAGGACCTCCAGTCCCTGGCGCCCGACGCGGCCCTGCCGGTCGTCGCCGGGTTCTTCGCGACGTACGACATGGTCGCGGCGCCCGTCGTCGACGAGGCGGGCTCGCTGCTGGGCGCGGTGACCGTGGACGACGTCCTGGACCACATGCTGCCGGAGGACTGGCGCGAGACGGAGTTCCACCTCGACGAGGGCACCGCCGAGGAGGTCGGTCCGCATGGCTCCTGAGCGCGAGACGGCGCGCGGCGAGCGCACCCCGGCCGGCGCGACCGCGACGAGCCGCCCCCGGGCCCGCCTGGACCAGCCCAGGCCGCCCCGGCACCGGATCCTGCCCGAATGGGACCCGGAGGCCTTCGGGCGGCTGTCGGAGCGCATCGCGCGCTTCCTCGGCACCGGGCGGTTCATCGTCTGGATGACGGTCGTCATCATCGTCTGGGTCCTGTGGAACGTGTTCGCCCCGCGCGACCTGCGCTTCGACAACTACCCCTTCATCTTCCTGACCCTGATGCTCTCGCTCCAGGCCTCCTACGCGGCCCCGCTGATCCTGCTCGCGCAGAACCGGCAGGACGACCGCGACCGGGTCAACCTGGAGCAGGACCGCAAGCAGAACGAGCGGTCCATCGCCGACACCGAGTACCTGACGCGGGAGGTCGCCGCCCTGCGGATCGGTCTGGGCGAGGTCGCCACCCGGGACTGGATCCGCTCCGAGCTCCAGGACATGGTCAAGGAGCTCGAGGAGCGGCGGGACGGGCACCGCGAACATGCCGTATTCCCGGCAGAACGGCCGCGGGGACGTGACGTAGACGACCGGTGACGGGCTTACCGGCGCCGACACAGGTCGCCGTACCATCGTCCCTATGGCTAGCGAAGACGCGGTGCGCGAGGCACTGGCGACGGTGAACGACCCCGAGATCAACCGGCCCATCACGGAACTCGGGATGGTCAAGTCGGTGGAGATCGGCGCGGACGGGGCGGTCGCGGTCACCGTGTACCTGACGGTCTCCGGCTGCCCCATGCGCGAGACGATCACGCAGCGCGTGACGGACGCGGTCTCGGGGGTGGACGGCGTCACCCGCGTCGACGTCACCCTCGACGTCATGAGCGACGAGCAGCGCAAGGAGCTCGCCAACGCGCTGCGCGGCGGCCAGACCGAGCGCGAGGTCCCGTTCGCCAAGCCGGGCTCGCTGACCCGGGTGTACGCGGTCGCGTCCGGCAAGGGCGGCGTCGGCAAGTCGTCGGTGACGGTGAACCTGGCGGCGGCGATGGCGGCCGACGGTCTGAAGGTGGGCGTGGTCGACGCCGACATCTACGGCCACAGCGTGCCGCGGATGCTGGGCGCGGAGGGCCGTCCGACCCAGGTCGAGAACATGATCATGCCGCCGTCCGCGAACGGCGTGAAGGTCATCTCCATCGGCATGTTCACCCCGGGCAACGCGCCGGTCGTCTGGCGCGGGCCGATGCTGCACCGCGCGCTCCAGCAGTTCCTGGCGGACGTGTACTGGGGCGACCTGGACGTGCTGCTGCTCGACCTCCCGCCGGGCACCGGCGACATCGCGATCTCGGTGGCCCAACTGGTACCGAACGCCGAGATCCTGGTCGTGACGACCCCTCAGCAGGCGGCGGCCGAGGTCGCCGAGCGGGCCGGCTCCATCGCCGTCCAGACCCACCAGAAGATCGTCGGCGTGGTGGAGAACATGTCCGGCCTGCCCTGTCCGCACTGCGGAGAGATGGTCGACGTCTTCGGCACGGGCGGCGGCCAGTCGGTGGCGGAGGGCCTCACCCGGACCACCGGCGCCACCGTCCCGGTGCTCGGCTCGATCCCGATCGACGTCCGGCTGCGCGAGGGCGGCGACGAGGGCAGGCCGGTCGTCCTGACCGACCCGCAGTCCCCGGCCGGCTCCGCCCTGCGGGCCATCGCGGGCAAGCTCGGCGGCCGCCAGCGCGGCCTGTCGGGGCTGTCGCTGGGGATCACCCCCCGCAACAAGTTCTAGCCGCTCCGCGGGGCGCGGGGACCGCGCGGCCGGCCACGGACGGCCCGCGCTTCCCCGCCCGCCGCGGTCGGCCGCTAGGCGTACGTCTCGATGTCCTTGATCATGGCGAATCCGAGGCCGTACGCGCTCATGCCCCTCCCGTACGCCCCCACGTGCACTCCCTGCGACGTCGAACCGGCCAGTACCCAGCCGAACTCGGACTCGCGGTAGTGGAACGGGGTCGGTACGCCGTCGACCGGCAGGGACAGCGTCGACCAGTCCGTTCCCGCGAGGTCGTCGGCGAGGACCCACGCCGTCTCGGTCTGCTGGTCCAGCCAGTCGTCGCGCAGGCTGTGGTCCATCTGGCCCGGCCAGGTGAAGGACAGCAGGCCCACTCCGGCGAGCCAGGCCGCCGAGGACACCGAGGTGGCCTCCAGCACGCCCGTGCCGTCCGGGCTGCGCCGCACGGGGTTCGCGGCGACGGTCACGACGACCGCGAACTTGCCCCGGTCCTCACCGGCCGTCTCGTGCCGTACGGAGGGCTCGTCGCCGTGTCCGATGGAACCGTGCTCGACCGCTCCGTCGGCCGCCGAACCCACCTGCATCAGCCAGCGGGGCCCCGTGAAGGCCTCGTCGAGGCCGTACCAGGGGAAGGGTGCCTCCAGGTAGCCGTCGACCGTGCGCCGGGCGGAGGGGACCTGTTGTCCGCTCTCCGCGGCCGGCGTCTGCGCGACTGCCCGACTCGTCGTCTCCATGTGCCCGGACGCCTCCTCGTTCTCGACGGAACGACCGGCCCGCCCCCCTTCGGGCGTACTCGTCCGCTCCGCACAACAACCAGGCAGCATAGCCACCCCGCCCCGGGCTGCCGGGCAGCCGCCCGGCGCGTGCGGCGTGCGCCCCCTCACACCGGGGGGCGCGAGTGGCTCAGGTGGCGTCCGCGTCGAAGGGCGGACGGTCGTCCTTGGCGGGCTCCTCGGGCTTCTTGGTCATGTCGATGCGCCCGCCCCCCGAGGAGGCCGACGATCCCGAAGAACCCGATGCCGAGGTGTCCGTGTCGCGGCTGTGGACCGCGTCCGTGACCTCGGCCATCTCCTTCTTCAGGTCGAAGCCGTTGCGGATCTCCTTGAGCCCCAGCTCGTCGTTGTCCAGCTGCTTGCGGATGAACGTCTTGGGGTTGAGGTCCTCGAACTCGAAGTCCTTGAACTCCGGGCCCAGTTCGCTGCGGATGTCCGCCTTGGCGCTCTCCGAGAACTCACGGATCTTCCGGACGGTGCGCATCACGTCCTGGATGACCTTCGGGAGCTTGTCCGGACCGAAGACGAGCACGGCCAGGACGACGATCGTCACCAGCTCGAGCGGTCCTATGTCATTGAACACCTGAAGCTCCTTGCGATGTCCGCGGTCCTCGGCCCTCGGCCCTCAGTGGTCAAGTTCGGGTCTTCCGTGGTCCGGGCCGGGTCCACGGTACCTGTCGCACCTGTCCGACCGGTACCGTCCCGGGGCGTCCGCGTGCGTGTACGCGGCCGGTTTTCCGCGTTGTTTGCCTTGTGGGGCCGGGTTTCGGGGCCCGGCCTGTGACGTTTCTGTCAATCGCCGCCGGACGAGCCGAGGACCAGGGTGAGCGTACGTGCCCGGCCGCCGCGTTCGACGGTCAGCGAGAGCCGGTCGCCGGGGCGGTGGGCGCGGGTCCTGACGATCAGTTCCTCACCGGAGTGGACGGGCCTGCCGTCCACCTGGGTGATGACGTCACCCGCCCGGATGCCGGCCCGGTCGGCGGGTCCGCCCGCGGTGACCGGGGAGCCGGCTGTGCCGTCCTGCGTGCCGACGCGCGCGCCGTCCCCCGCGTAGTCCAGGTCGAGCGTGACGCCGATGACCGGGTGCGTCGCCTTTCCGGTGTTGATCAGCTCCTCGGCGACGCGCCGGCCCTGGTTGATGGGGATGGCGAAGCCCAGTCCGATGGAGCCCGCCCCGGCGGTGCCGGAGTCCGTGCCGTCGTCGGCGGAACGGATGGCGGAGTTGATCCCGATGACACGGCCCTGCGTGTCGAGGAGGGGCCCGCCGGAGTTCCCGGGGTTGATCGGGGCGTCCGTCTGCAACGCGTCGACGTACGAGACGTCGCTCCCGTCCCCGCTGCGGCCGCCCGCGGTGATGGGCCGCTCCCGGGCACTGATGATGCCGGAGGTGACGGTGCCCTCCAGGTCGAAGGGGGCGCCGATGGCGACGACCGGGTCGCCGACCCGGACGTTGTCGGAGTTGCCGAGGGCGAGGGGCTTCAGCCCCTTCACCCCGCTGACCCGCACCACGGCGAGGTCGTACCCGCTGTCCCGGCCCACGACCTCGGCGGGGACGGTCTGCCCGCCGCTGAAGACGACGGATATCCGGCCGTCTCCCCCGGCGGGTTCCACGACGTGGTTGTTGGTGAGGATGTAGCCGAGCCCGTCCAGCACGAATCCGGTGCCGGTGCCGGAGTCGTCGCTGCCGCTGACGTGCAGGGTGACCACGCCGGGCAGGGCCCGCGCGGCGATCCCGGCCACGCTGTCCGCGGGGCGGCCGGTGGGCTCCGCGGAGGCCTGCGGCAGCCGTACGGGGTTGAGTCCGCCGTTGCGCTCCAGGTGGGCGCCCACGACTCCGCCGAGGACGCCGGAGACCAGCGCGAGGGCCAGGGCGGCGCCCACCAGGCGCGTCCGCGCCTGCCGACGCCGCTCGGCCTCGGCGTCGCCGTGCGCGCCCCCACCGACCTGAAGGACCCCGGCCCCCGGCCCCCCGGCCGCAACGGCCCAGGGGTCGTACCGCTGCCAGGGATCCACGCCCTGTTCCTGCCCGGGTCCCGGGCCGGGCAGAGGTGCCGGGCCGGGCACAAGTGCCGGGTCGGATGTCGTCCCGGGCAGAGGTGCCGAACCCGGCAGAAGTGCGGGACCGGGCGCCGGTGCCGGGCCGGGTGCCGGTGCTGGGCCGGACGCAGGTGCCGGGCCGGGTGCCGGTGCGGGGCCGGGTACCAGGCCGGGTGCCGGTGCCGGGCCGGCGGACGGCGCCTCGGGCGAGGCCTCCGGCGGGGCGGCAGCGGGCGGAACGGCCATCCCGGGCGGGGAACCTGCCTCGGTCTGGAGGGCCGCCCCGAGCGGGGCACCTGACTCGACGGCGGTCGCGGGGCTCGCCGCAGGCGACGGGCCAGGCCCGGCCGCCGGAACGGAGCCCGACGCGGGCGGTACGGCGCCGGTGGCGGGCGGGAAGGCCGGCGCGGGCGACGGCGCCGGCCCCACGGCCGGGGCAGGGCCCGGCGCCGGGTACGGGCCCGGGCCCGGGCCGCCGCCCATGAGAGCCCCCGCCGGGGGTACCGCGTCGGTGGCGCCGGGCACGGACAGCACCGACGGGTGCTGAACGGGCGGCGCGGGCGCCCAGGGGCCGGGTTCGCCGTAGGGCGGGGTGCCGTAGGGGTCGGGGTCGTGCAGCGGCTTGGGCCGCTGGTCGGTCACCGCGCCCTGGGCGGGAGCGACCTCCGCCGTGAAGGCGACATCGCCTCCGGCGCCGGGCAGCCCACCGGCACCGGCCTCCACCCGGTCCGCCTCGGCGGCGGCGAGGTGCGTCGGGTCGGCCTGGTGCGCCCGGTCCACCTCGGCGGCAGCGTAAGCCTGGTCGGCCCGGCCGTCCTCGGCGGCGAGGTCGGGCCGGACGGCATCGGATATGGAGGGGGTGGGGAGAGACACGGGCCCGGGCCCTGCCGGACGGCTCAGTTCGTAGTCACCGTCGGCCGGAACAAGGGCGTCCTGCCCCGCGCCGACCGGAGCGACAGCACGCGGGACGACGGCGTCCGGAACGCCGTCAGCCCTGTCGGCCCCGCACGCCTCGGCCGAGCCGACCTCGGCTGTACTCGCGTCGGTCACCCGTCCGCCCACCCGGTCGGCGTCGACCGCCTGTCCGTCCTCACGGTCGGCGTCGACCGCCTGCCCGCCCGCAGGATCGGCGTCGGACACGGGTCCGTCCGCCGGGTCGGTGCCGGCCGCAAGGCCGTCCACCCGCCCGGCATCCGCCACCTGCCCGCCCGCCGCAGGGTCGGCGTCCGCCGCGGGACCGTCCGCCCGGGTGGTGTCGGACGGAGCGGTTTTCGGGGTGGGTTGGGCCAGCTCGAAGTCTTCGGGGGTGGTCGGGGGTGCGGGGACCGTGGCCCCGGGGAGCGGCTCGGCTGCCGGACCCGCGGGGCCGCCCTGCTCCGGCCGTGGCCGAGGACGGCCCCACCGCTTCGCCCGCGGGGACTTCCCCTCGTCCATGTTCTCCCCCACTGAAGCCCCTCACCCCGAAGCCGCGGCGCCGGACCGACGGCACGAACCCCTTCGCGCCCTGCCGCCTGGCAGGACGCGGTTCTCACGGGATTCAACCAGGTTCCCGGCGCGGCGGCGCGGGCCCCGCGTCAACGGGTGTGGTGCGAGGAGGGTGAGGCGGAGCCGGCGGGGACGGGTGCGGCGAGCAGGCCGGGAACGCCGGCCCCAGGGCCGGTGGTCGTCAGGGTGATCGGCGAGGTGGTGCCCAGCGGACGTATCAGCGGGGACATCACCGCGGCCCCGACCACCATCGGCGAGGTGAGCCGGTGCAGGGCCTCTTCGACCGGTCCGCCGGCCGGGGACGGCACGCCGGGCAGCAGCGGTGCGGACACCTCGGTCGGGGCGACCGGGGAGTCGCCGAGCTGGCCGCCCTGCGAGAGCAGCGGACCGGCGGTGCGGCGGCGCTGGCTCTCCGGGCTCGTCGCCGAGCCGGAGCCCGGTGTGCGGGCCGGTGTCACATTGCTTCCCGATCCCGTGCGGCCGTCCGCCGTGGTGTCGACCGGTGCGACGGTCGTCATCCCGCCCAGCGCGATCGCGGCCAGCGACACCGCGCCGGCGGCGACGAACGCGAACCGCATCCCGCGCGAGCGCTCGGCGTCATGGCGGTCGCCGCGCCCGACGGGGTGGATGCGAAAGCCCCGCTCCGCGGCGGGGGACAGGACGGAGCCGTGGTCGCGGGCGGGCACGTAGCCGAACTCGAAGGGCTCGTCCCGTCTCGGCCCTCTCACCGTGAAGACTCCGTCGGCGAACCCTCCCCCGCCCAGCGGCGTACCACCGCCGTCCGGGTCACCTCCTCCGGGCAGGCCCTGGAGGCGGGCGAGAAAGCTTTCGGAGGGGGCGGGCGGTGCGACCTCGGCGAAGACGTTCTTCAGCCGGCGCTGCGCGTCGACCTCGGACTTGCACCTGGTACAGGTCGCCACGTGCGCCAGCACCCGCTCACGGGTGTCATGACCGAGCTCGCCGTCCACCAGGGCGGAGAGACGGTCTCCGAGGTGCTGCTCCGCGAGGAGCCTCTCGGCTGCGCTGTGTCGGGATCCACTCACGCGCTCGCGCCCCTTCCTCCTCCCAGGGCGGCAACGCGCGGCACGAAGGAGCGGCGCTCGGCCCGTGCCTCGGGCGAGCGGTGCGCGAGGGCCTTGCGCAGCTGCGAGCGGCCACGGTGGATGCGCGAGCGGACGGTGCCCAGCTTGACGCCCAGGGTCGCGGCGATCTCCTCGTAGGAGAGGCCTTCGATGTCGCACAGGACGACCGCGGCGCGGAACTCCGGCGCGAGGGTGTCGAGCGCCTGCTGCACGTCCGCGTCGAAGTGGGCGTCGTTGAAGATCTGCTGGGGGGTGGGCTCCTTGCTGGGCAGCCGCTCCGCGGCGTCGTCGCCGAGCGCGTCGAAGCGGATGCGCTGCTTGCGACGGACCATGTCCAGGAAGAGGTTGGTGGTGATGCGGTGCAGCCAGCCCTCGAAGGTGCCCGGGGTGTAGGTCGACAGGGAGCGGAAGACGCGGACGAAGACCTCCTGCGTGAGGTCCTCGGCGTCGTGCTGGTTGCCGGTCAGACGGTAGGCGAGCCGGTAGACCCGGCCGCTGTGCATGCTGACGATCTCCTCCCACGTGGGCGGAGTCCACGCCTGCCCGTCCGCGTCGGTGGAGAAGGTCGCGGTCTGGGCGGGGCCGGCGGGGGTGCCGGCGGCCTGGCTGTGGTCAGCAGCGGTGTCGTTCACGGATTTCGGCCTGACTGCCGACCCGAGAAAGCGCCGCAGCACTCCTCCCCGATCCACAGGCGCGGCCGCACCTCCCCTGTCGGCTCTGGTGGTGATGTCCAGCGGAGCCCCTACCATAGCCACCTCGCCCGTTAGCTCCGGATAAGCGGTTTTACGAGAAATTGATGTGCGCTGACACCGCTCATACGGCTGCGTCAGCACTTGGTCTGCGCCGGGTCCCTCATCGTGATCCAACCGTGTCCCCCCGTTGTCGTTCCCACCCCTTCAAACGCCCGGTCCCATCTGCGGGTTCCCGGCGGCAACGGATACAGTCACGCCCAGGCAACCACGGGGACAGGAGAGGGTCATTACCGGCAACCGGCAGGCAAGCTGGGCGTTCGCCGACGCCTATGCCGCCGAGGACGAAGCGCTGCTGTGGGCCCGTGACCGGGCACGCGAGGCAGGGCTGCGCTCGGTGTCGCCCAGCACGGGCGCCGCACTGCGGATGCTCGCCGCCACCGTGGACGCGAAGGCGGTCGCGGAGATCGGTACCGGTACCGGCGTCTCCGGCATCCACCTGCTGCACGGGATGCGCCCGGACGGCGTCCTGACGACCGTCGACCCCGAGCCGGAGCACCAGCAGTTCGCCCGGCAGGCCTTCCGCTTCTGCGGCTTCGCCAGCAACCGGGCCCGGTTCATCCCCGGCCGCGCGCTCGACGTCCTGCCCCGCCTGGCGGACTCCGGCTACGACCTCGTGTTCTGCGACGGTGACCGGCTGGAACTCCTCGAATACCTCGCTGAATCGTTGCGTCTGCTGCGCCCCGGTGGCCTGGTCGTCTTCGAGGGCGTCTTCGCCAACGGCCGCACGGTCGATTCCGGGCCCCAGCCCACGGAGGTCATACGGATCCGGGAGCTGCTGCGGGCGGTGCGCGAGAGTCAGGAGCTGGTGACGTCGCTGCTGCCGGTGGGCGACGGCCTGCTGTGCGCGGTCAAGCGCTGAGCCGCCCACCGCACGACCCGCACCTCCCGCACGACCTCCGCAGCGGGCACGGCCCGCGGACATGACGTGGGCGGCCGTTGGGCCTTTCGGGCCACGCGGTCGCCGCAAACCCCGCGGGCGCCACGAAAACAACCGCTCCGACACCCTCGTGGATGCCGGAGCGGTTGTCAGAGTAGGGTCGCTTGCGCGTCAGCCGACGACCTTCTTGAGGGCGTCGCCGAGCGCGTCGGCCTCGTCAGGGGTCAGCTCGACGACGAGTCGACCGCCGCCTTCGAGCGGAACGCGCATGACGATGCCCCGCCCCTCCTTGGTCACCTCGAGCGGGCCATCACCCGTTCGCGGCTTCATGGCCGCCATGCTCGTTCCCCTTCCTGAAACCAGCTCATCGCCAAAGCCGACGGCCCGTGGAGGGCAGCCGCGATCCAGCGTGGGACACGCGACACCGGCATCGAACACATTGTTTCGAGGCCATTATCCCGCATCTCAGGACCCGATGACCAACATCAGTCGGCATCGCTTGGGCAACGCGCGCGAGCAAAACCACTCAATTCGGCGATGTGACTGCGATACTGCACCGCCGCACGGACTTCCGCGCACCGGAAACCCTGCCGATTTCTTTGACGCAGGTCACACGTCGGGTCCGGCGCGCGGACGGTGATCTCCGCCATGCTGTCCTCGTACACCGGACGTACTGACCAGTAGTACGCCGAGCCGCGACGGAGGGGAAACGCCATGGCCGACACCGTGCTCTACGAGGTGAGCGACGGGCTCGCGACGATCACGCTGAACCGCCCCGAGGCGATGAACGCGCTGAACATCGCCGCCAAGGTCGCCCTCAGGGAGGCGGTCGAGTCCGCGGCCGCCGACGAGGCGGTGCGGGCCGTGCTGCTGACCGCCGCCGGTGAGCGGGCGTTCTGCGTGGGGCAGGACCTCAAGGAGCACATCGGCCTGCTCGCCGAGGGTTCGCAGCACGTGATGAGCACGGTGGCGGAGCACTACAACCCGATCGTCCGGGCGCTGACCGAGGCGCCGAAGCCGGTGGTCGCCGCCGTGAACGGCGTCGCCGCCGGTGCCGGCTTCGGCTTCGCGCTCGCCGCGGACTACCGCCTGGTGGCCGACACCGCGTCCTTCAACACCTCGTTCGCGGGGGTCGCGCTCACCGCCGACTCCGGCGTCTCGTGGACCCTGCCCCGGGTGATCGGTCCCGGCCGGGCCGCCGACCTGCTGCTCTTCCCGCGCAGCATCACCGCGAAGGAAGCGCTCGAACTCGGCATCGCCAACCGGATCGTCCCGGCGGCCTCGCTGCGGACGGCGGCCGAGCAGCTCGCGCGGATGCTGGCCGAGGGGCCGACGGTGGCGTACGCGGCGATCAAGGAGGCCGTCGCGTACGGGTACTCGCACTCGCTCGCCGAGACGCTGGTGAAGGAGGACGAGCTCCAGACCCGGGCGGGGGCGTCGCAGGACCACACCATCGCGGTGCGGGCTTTCGTCGAGAAGGGCACGCCCAAGTACCTCGGCCGCTGAGCCGGCGCGGCGGGGTCGCGGGCGGCGGACCGGCCGGTCACGCGCCCGCGGCGGGCCCCTTCGCGCCGTGCCCCGCCGCGCGGGCCGCTCCCGGGGCCGCCCGGCTCACGCACGTCTCCAGGTGGTCGTCGACCAGGCCGCACGCCTGCATCAGCGCGTAGGCCGTCGTCGGGCCGACGAAGCGCAGGCCCCGCTTCTTGAGGGCCTTGGACAGGGCGGTCGACTCGTCCGTCACCGCCGGGACGTCCGCGAGGGTCTTCGGGACCGGGCGGACCGCCGGGTCGGGGGCGTGCGACCAGATGAGCTCGTCCAGGTCACCGGGCGCCCAGCCGGCCAACACGCGCGCGTTGGCGAGGGTGGCGTCGACCTTGGCGCGGTTGCGGATGATGCCCGGGTCGGCGAGGAGGCGTGCGCGGTCCTCGTCGGTGAAGACGGCCACCGAGGCGATCCTGAAGTCGGCGAAGGCGGCGCGGAAGCCCGGGCGGCGGCGCAGGATCGTGATCCAGGACAGGCCGGACTGGAACGCCTCCAGGCTGAGGCGCTCGAACAGGGCGTCGTCGCCGTGGACCGGGCGGCCCCACTCCTCGTCGTGGTACGCCACGTAGTCCGGCGTGGACAGGGCCCAGGGGCAGCGCAGCGCGCCGTCCGCGCCGGCCAGGGCGCTCCCGTCGCTCACTGGTGGTCCTGCGGGGCCGGCTTGTCCATGGAGATCCGGTCGCCGCCGCCCGCGTGCCGGGCGCCGGCCAGGGCGGACTCCAGGTCGGCGATGCGCGCGTCGCGCTCGGCGAGCTCGGCGGCCACGCGGTTGAGGGCGTCGTCCACGTCGGCCATCCGGTAGCCGCGCACGGCCAGCGGGAAGCGGAGGTGGTCGATGTCGGAGCGGTCGACCGGGCGGTCCGGGGGCAGCGGGTCGTGCAGCCGCTCGGGGGCGGCCTCCGGCAGCGGGCCGCTGCCCTCGCCGCCGCCCACCACGGCGAGTGTCACCGCGGCGACCACGACGGCGAGCGCGATGACCAGGAACAAGAACATAACCATCGGTGGGTCCCCACGCTCGGAGTGCTCGGAGTGGATGTGCTTGGGTCCGATCGTGCCATGCGGGTGCGGCGGTTAGGGTCGCAGGCGGTGGATGTGCGGGACGTACTAGGAGAGGTCACAGCGGATGCTCAGGCTGGGCAGGCGTGAATTCGGCGCGCACGAGCCGGTGGTCATGGCGATCGTGAACCGGACTCCCGACTCCTTCTACGACCAGGGGGCGACCTTCCGCGACGAGCCGGCCCTCGCGCGCGTGGAGCAGGCGGTGGCGGAGGGCGCGGCGATCATCGACATCGGCGGCGTCAAGGCCGGCCCGGGGGAAGAGGTCACCGCGCGGGAGGAGGCCCGGCGGACCGTCGGCTTCGTGGCCGAGGTGCGGCGGCGCTTCCCGGACGTGGTCATCAGTGTGGACACCTGGCGGTCCGAGGTGGGCGAGGCGGTCTGCGAGGCGGGGGCGGACCTGCTCAACGACGCGTGGGGCGGGGTGGACCCGCGGCTCGCGGAGGTCGCGGCGCGGTACGGGGCCGGTCTGGTGTGCACGCACGCGGGGGGCGCCGAGCCGCGCACCCGTCCGCACCGCGTGACGTACGACGACGTCGTGGCCGACATCCTGCGGGTGACCGTGGGGCTGGCGGAGCGGGCCGCGGAGCTGGGGGTGCCGAGGGAGTCGATCATGATCGATCCCGGGCACGACTTCGGGAAGAACACCCGGCACAGCCTGGAGGCGACCCGGCGGCTCGGGGAGATGGTGGAGACGGGGTGGCCGGTGCTGGTGTCCCTGTCCAACAAGGACTTCGTGGGCGAGACGCTGGACCGTCCGGTCAAGGAGCGGGTGGTGGGGACGCTGGCGACGACCGCGGTGTCGGCGTGGCTGGGGGCGCAGGTGTACCGGGTGCACGAGGTGGCGGAGACCCGGCAGGTGCTGGACATGGTGGCGTCGATCGCGGGGCACCGGCCTCCGGCGGTGGCGCGGCGGGGGCTGGCGTAGGCCGCGAGTGCCGTACCGGGGGCTGCGCCCCATGGACCCCCGCCGGCCCGGAACAGTCCCCGTCGTCCTCGTACGCCGGACGGGCCGGTGGAGCCCGCCCGGCGCGTGACGGGAGTCCTACCGGCCCGCCTCCTTCGACACCAGGGCCACCGCCTCCTCCACGTCGTCCGTGACGTGGAAGAGGAGGAGGTCCTTCTCGGACGCCTTGCCCTGGGCGATCAGGGTGTTCGTCAGCCAGTCGATCAGTCCGCCCCAGTACTCCGTGCCGAAGAGGACGATCGGGAAGCGGGTGACCTTCTGGGTCTGGACGAGGGTGAGGGCCTCGAAGAGTTCGTCCAGCGTGCCGAGCCCGCCGGGCAGGACCACGAAACCCTGCGCGTACTTCACGAACATCATCTTCCGCACGAAGAAGTAGCGGAAGTTCAGGCCGATGTCGACGTACGGGTTGAGGCCCTGCTCGAAGGGGAGCTCGATGCCGAGCCCCACCGAGGTGCCGCCCGCCTCGCTCGCCCCCTTGTTGGCCGCCTCCATCGCGCCTGGCCCGCCGCCCGTGATGACGGCCCATCCGGCCTCGACGAGGGCGCTGCCGAGCCGGACTCCCGCCTCGTACTCCGGGGAGCCGACCGGGGTGCGGGCGGAGCCGAACACGCTGATGGCCGGGGGGAGTTCGGCGAGGGCGCCGAAGCCTTCGATGAACTCCGACTGGATGCGCAGGACCCGCCAGGGGTCCGTGTGGACCCAGTCGGAGGGGGCGCGCTCGTCGAGCAGCCGCTGGTCCGTGGTGCTCGCCTGCACCTGGTCGCGCCTGCGGAGGACGGGTCCCAGGCGCTGTTCGTCCGGTGGCTGCTTCTTGCCCTCGGGGTTCCCTGTGGCCATGGTGAGCTCCCTCCGCGATTGAGGTCTCCCCGGCCGGGGCGGGCCTCGGGCCGGGGAAGGTCGTACCGCCTCAGCGTAGATCCACCCGGGTTACGGACGGGGGACGTCGGCGTGTCCGCCGTCCAGCGCCGACACGCCGGAGGTCGGTTCAGGCGGTGAGCCAGGCCCTCAGCCGCTCCTCGCCCGCCAGGATCTTGGCCGTTTCCACCCGTTCGTCCACCTTGTGCGCCAAGTGCGGGTTGCCGGGGCCGTAGTTGACCGCGGGCACACCGAGCGCGGAGAAGCGACTGACGTCCGTCCAGCCGTACTTGGGCATCGGGGTGCCGCCGACCGCCTCGACGAAGGCCGCCGCCGCCGGGTGGGAGAGACCGGGGAGCGCGGCGGGGCTGTGGTCGTCGACGACGAACTCGGCGACCCCGCAGTCCGCGAAGACCTCGCGGACGTGCTCGACGGCCTCCTCCTCGCTGCGGTCCGGCGCGTAGCGGAAGTTGACGGTGACGACGCACTCGTCGGGAATGACGTTGCCGGCCACGCCGCCGGTGATGCCGACCGCGTTGAGCCCCTCGCGGTACTCCAGGCCGTCGATGACCGGGTGGCGCGGCTCGTAGGCGGCCAGCCGGGCCAGGATCGGGGCCGCCGCGTGGACGGCGTTGGAGCCCATCCAGCCGCGCGCCGAGTGGGCCCGCTCGCCCTTCGTCCTCAGCAGCACCCGCAGGGTGCCCTGGCAGCCGCCCTCCACCTGGCCGTCGGAGGGCTCCAGCAGCACCGCGAAGTCGCCCGCCAGCCACTCGGGGCGCTGCTCGGCCACGTGCTTGAGGCCGTTGAGGTCGGCGGCGACCTCCTCGTTGTCGTAGAAGACGAAGGTCAGGTCGCGGTTGGGGGCCGGGACGGTCGCCGCGATGCGCAGCTGGACCGCGACCCCGGACTTCATGTCGCAGGTGCCGCAGCCCCACAGGACGCCGTCCTCGTCGAGTCGCGAGGGGACGTTGCCGGCGATCGGGACCGTGTCGATGTGACCGGCGAGGACCACGCGCTCCGCGCGGCCCAGGTCGGTGCGCGCGACCACGTTGTTGCCGTAGCGGTCCACCGTGAGGTGCGGCAGCGAGCGCAGGGCGGTCTCGATCGCGTCGGCGAGCGGCTTCTCGGTGCCGCTCTCCGAACGGAAGTCGACGAGCCGCGCGGTGAGTACGGCGGCGTCCAGCGTGAGGTCAAGTGCGGTGTCGGCCATGGCGCCGACCCTAACGCGCCGCTCCGCCGTCACGCTTTTCACAGTGTGCGCAGGGCTCTCCTGCTCCTCAGTACTCTCCAGTACCTTGTACCCGTGCCGAAGCCGTCCCCCTCCCCCAAGCGCCGCGGCCGCCTCCTTCGTCTCGGGGCGTCCTGCGTGGTCCTGTCCGCCGTCGCGGGTTATGTCGTGGTGCAGTACGTCACCGGCGGCACCGCGGACCCGGGCTGCAAAGTCGTCGCGGGCGACGCGGCCGGGACGACGTACGAGTTCACGCCGGAGCAGGCGGTGAACGCCGCCACGATCGCCGCCGTCGGCACCGACCGGGCGATGCCGGAGCGGGCCGTGGCGATCGCGCTCGCGACCGCGCTCCAGGAGTCGGGGCTGCGCAACCTCGCCCACGGCGACCGGGATTCGCTCGGACTGTTCCAGCAGCGCCCCTCCCAGGGCTGGGGCACCGAGCAGCAGGTCACGGACCCGGCGTACGCGGCGAACATCTTCTACGAGCACCTCGCGAAGGTCCGCGGCTACACCGAGCTCCCGCTCACCGTCGCGGCGCAGCGCGTGCAGCGCAGCGGCTATCCGGAGGCGTACGCCAAGCACGAGCCGGACGCCACGGTGCTGGCCGCCGCGCTGACCGGCACGTCGCCGGGCACGCTGACCTGTACCGGCCGCTCGGACGCCACGTCGAAGGCGACGGGCCCGGACGGGGTGCGGGCGGCGCTGGTGCGCGACTTCGGGCGGGAGGCGCTCCAGCAGGCGGGCGCGGAGGTGTCGGCGGACGCGTCGGCCACGCCCTCGTCCGCCGCGTCCTCGGGCGGTACCGGGACGGACGCGGGGACGCCGGCCGCCGAGAGCTCCGGGCGGACCGTGACCGTGCCGGTGACCGCGGACACCTCCGCCGACGGCCGCAGCGCCGGTGAGCGGGGCTGGCAGCTGGCGCACTGGGCGGTGGCCAACGCGTCGGCGCTGCGCATCGAGCGCGTGTCGTACGCGGGCCGGGAGTGGATCGCCGGGAACACCGACAGCAAGTGGCGGGCGACGGACTCGACGGGGGCGGAGGCCGCCGGTGCCGGCGGGGCGGGCGGCGGGACCGGCAGCGTACGGATCGTCACCGCGCAGTAGTACGACCCTTCACCCGGCCGGGTCACGTGCGGGACGTCCGGACGGGCGTCTGCTCAGGTTTTCGCGCCGTCACCCCCGTGACCGGTGAAACCCTTGCGGTCAAAGGGATGCGAGGGTTTGGCGGACTTTCACATCGGACGGTTTTTGCCCGCTTTTATCCGCAGCCGATAATGCGACGCATTGCCAACTCTTTGCGTCGGCCGTGCGCAACCTTCGTGGGCTTCGAGCGGTAGTCACTGCGTCCGGGCCCGGACAGACAGACAGTCATCGCAGTCACAGACAGTCCTTGTTCTCTCCCGTCGAAGGAGCACCATGTCCCTCCCCCTGACCCGCCGGATCGCCCGCGCCGCGCTGCTCGTCGCCGCAGGAGCGGCCGCCGGGGTCGGTGCGGCCGGCTCCGCCGGTGCGGCTCCCGCCCTGCCCGCCACGCCGAACCTCGGCGGGCTCACCGCCCTGGACGCGGCGGGCGTCGGCAACACCGTCGAGGGCGCGACGCAGCACGTCACCGGGCTCGCGGGCGAGGCCGGCGGCCAGGCCGTCAAGCAGGCGGTGCCGGCCGCGGGCAAGAACGGCGGCAAGGCCGTGAAGAAGGCGGCGCCGGTGGCGCAGAAGACGGCCGGCGAGGCGGCGGGCTCCGCCGGGAACCTCCTCGGGGAGACCGCGTCGACCGCCACCAAGGGCGGGCTGCCGACGGACTCCCTCACCAAGGGCGGGCTGCCCGGGGCCGAGACGCTGCCCGTGAAGAGCCTGCCGCTCGGCTGACGCCGGCGGCTCCGCGGCCGACGACGGGGTCCAGGGTGCTCCCTGGGCCCCGTCGCGCTGTCCGCCCGCGCCCGGCCGCCCGCCCGCAGGGGGCGGCGCGGGTCAGGCGGTGAGCCTGCGGACCGCGGCCGCGACGCGCTCGTCCGTGGCGGTCAGGGCCACGCGGACGAACTTCTCGCCGGCCTCGCCGTAGAAGTCGCCGGGGGCCACCAGGATGCCCAGCTCGGCGAGGTGGGCGACGGTGCTCCAGCAGGACTCGTCCCGGGTCGCCCAGAGGTAGAGGCTGGCCTCGCTGTGTTCGATGCGGAAGCCGTGGGCGAGCAGCGCCTCGCGCAGCGCGGTGCGGCGCGCCGCGTACCTCTCGCGCTGCTCCCGGACGTGCGTGTCGTCACCCAGCGCCGCCGCGGCCGCGGCCTGGGTGGTCGCCGGGGTCATCATGCCGCCGTGCTTGCGGATCTCCAGGAGCGGCGCCAGGACGGCCGGGTCGCCCGCCAGGAAGGCCGCCCGGTATCCCGCCAGGTTCGACCGCTTGGACAGCGAGTGGACCGAGACGATGCCCTCGTAGGAGCCGCCGTTGACGTCCGGGTGCAGCACCGAGACGGGGTCGGCCTCCCAGCCGAGCTCCAGGTAGCACTCGTCGGAGAAGACCAGGACGCCGTGTTCGCGGGCCCAGGCCACGATCCGGGTCAGCTCGTCCTTGGCGAGCACCTTGCCCGTGGGGTTGGACGGCGAGTTGAGCCAGAGCAGCTTCAGCCCCTCCGGGTCCAGGTCCGTGGGGTCGTCGTAGACCTCGTACCCGGCGCGGGCCAGGCGCGCGCCGACCTCGTAGGTCGGGTAGGCCAGGCGCGGGTAGGCGACCCGGTCGCCGGGGCCGAGACCCAGCTGGGTCGGCAGCCAGGCCACCAGTTCCTTGGAGCCGACGATCGGCAGCACGTGCCGGTGGGTCACGCCGCGGGCGCCGAGCCGCCGCTCCACCCAGCCGGTGATCGCGTCGCGCAGCTCGGGCGTGCCCCAGACCGTCGGGTAGCCGGGCGAGTCGGCCGCGTCGATCAGGGCCTTCTGGATCAGCGCGGGGACCGGGTCGACCGGGGTGCCGACGGACAGGTCGACGATGCCGTCCCGGTGGGCGGCGGCCGTCGCCTTGTACGGCGCCAGCTTGTCCCAGGGGAAGACCGGAAGGCGGTCGCGCGGCGACTCCCCGGAAGGGTGGTGGCGGGTGACGGGAGGGCGGTCGGAGACTGCGGACACGGCTTCTGGCTCACTTTCTGTGCGGCGACGGCCGCTACGGCAAACGCCTCGGTCCCGCACGGCGATCTGGGGCGATCAGGCCGTACGGGACCGAGGCGGCGCGAAGCGGGCCGCTCTTACTGGTTCTGCGGCGGCAGCGCGGCGACGAAGGGGTGGTCGCGCTCGATCAGACCGAGCTTGCTCGCGCCGCCGGGCGAGCCGAGCTCGTCGAAGAACTCGACGTTCGCCTTGTAGTAGTCCTTCCACTCCTCCGGAGTGTCGTCCTCGTAGAAGATCGCCTCGACCGGGCAGACCGGCTCACAGGCTCCGCAGTCGACGCATTCGTCCGGGTGGATGTACAAGGACCGCTGGCCCTCGTAGATGCAGTCGACCGGGCACTCCTCGATGCACGCCTTGTCCTTGACGTCGACACAAGGCTGCGCGATGACGTAGGTCACGCTGTCGTTCCTCCTCGATAGGGCGCTGGCGGGCCTGTCCAGGCTCCGCCGCCTGGCGCGCGGGAGCGCGGCGTCGTCGATGCCCGCCTCTAGTATCTCCGTTCTTGGGCATGATCCGAACAGGAGGGGTGAACCGACCTGTGGAATTCTCGGCCGCCGGACGTCTCGAGGTCCGTGTCACCGCTGCTGACGTGGGCAAACGTGTCTCCGTCCGAAGCTTGATCGACGGTGGAGCACCCGGGGGGAAATTCACCGACACGGTAGGTGTTCTCACATCATGGGACGATGATGTGCTCGTGATCACACGAAGGGACGGGGAGCGCGTCCGTGTGGACGCGCCCTCGTTGGTCGCCGGAAAGGTCGTCCCCGCCGCCCCCGCCCGCCGCAGGGGCCCCGCGGCCGGGTACGAGGAGCTGGCGCGGGCCGCCGCGCGCGCCTGGCGGCCCCTGGAGACGGCGCGGCTCGGCGGATGGGAGCTGCGGGCCGCCGCGGGGTTCACCCGCCGTGCCAACTCGGTACTGCCGCTCGGCACCCCGGACATGCCGCTCGACAGGGCCCTGGACGCCGTGCGGCGGTGGTACGGCGAGCGCGGGCTGCCCGCCTACGTCCAGACGGCGACGGGGGCGCAGGGCACCCAGGAGGCGCTGTGCGCGGAGCTGGAGCGGCGCGGGTGGGTGCGTGAGGTGACCGCCGGGCTCTGGGTCGGGGCTCTGGCGCCGCTGGCCGACCGGGCGGGGACCGAGGGCGTGGTGCTGTCCCGGGAGGCCGACGAGGGGTGGCTCGCCCGGTACGGACGCAAGGGGGCGAGCGAAGTGGCCCTGAAGGTGCTGGGAGGAGCCCCGGATGCCGAAGGAGCGGGCGACGGGGACGGTCCCTCGGTGTGGTTCGCGGCCGTACCGGGGACGGCCGGCGAGGCTCCCGCCGCGATCGGCCGGTGTGTCGTGGACGGACGGTGGGCCGGGTTCGCGGCGGTCGAGGTCGATCCGGCGCGGCGGCGGCAGGGGCTGGCCACCGTAGTGATGGCCGCGCTCGCCCGGCGGGCCCTGGCAGAGGGCGCCTCGGCCGCCTGGCTCCAGGTGGAGGAGGACAACGCGGGGGCGCGGGCGCTCTACACCGGCCTCGGCTTCACGGAACACCACGTGTACCACCACTACCGGGAACCGGCGTCGGGGAGCTCCTCGTGAGCGGCTTCGGGGCGCGGGAGGCCCGGGAGCGGTTCGCCGAGGAGGCCCGGGCCGAACGGCCCGACCTGGCGCTGCTGTGCCTGCTGATCGGCGCGGGGCCGGACCCGGAGCTGGACGAGGCCGCGCTGGACGCAGCCCAGATCGAGCTGGACGGGCTGGCGGGGCAGCTGCCGTACCGGCCGGGCGGGCCGCGGGCGTGGGCGCGGGCGCTGCGGGAGCTGCTCGGCGAGCGGTACGGCTTCCGGGGCGCGGCCGCCGACTACGAGCGGCTGGAGTCGTCGCTGCTGCACCGGGTGCTGGTCCGGCGCAGGGGCCTGCCGATCCTGCTGTCGGTGGTGTGGGTGGAGGTGGCGCGGCGGGCGGGGGCGCCGGTGTACGGGGTCGCATTGCCTGGGCACTTCGTGGTGGGCCTCGGGCCGCCGGACGGGGACGAACAGGTGCTCGTCGATCCCTTCGACGGGGGCCGGATCCTGTCGCGGGACGACGCCGACTCGCTGGTCTCCGGCGCGACCGGGTCGCGGCTCGAACCGTCGATGCTGGAGCCGGCCGAGCCGCTGGAGGTGGTGACGCGGATCCTGAACAACATCCGCTCGTGGGCCGCGGCCCGCCCGGAGCGGTCGGACGTGGCGCTGTGGGCCGTGGAGCTGGGGCTCGCGGTGCCCTCCCACCCGGCCCTGCTGCGGTACGAGAAGGGGCAGTTGCTGGTCCGGCGCGGGGACTTCCTGGGCGGCGCGGCCGAACTGGAGGAGTACGCCGGGCTGGTGGAGGTGGTGGACGAGGGCGCCGCCGAGCGGGTGCGCAAGGAGGCGTTCGCCGCGCGGGCCCTGCTGAACTGACCCGCGAGGCCCGGCGGACCGGCGGCCGCCTACAGCCAGCCCTTCTCCCTCGCGGTGCGGACCGCCTCCGCGCGGTTGCGTACGGCCAGCTTCTGTATCGCCGTCGAGAGGTAGTTGCGGACCGTGCCCTGGGACAGGTGCAGGGCCGTGGCCAGTTCGGCGTTGGTCGACCCGTCGGCCGCGGCGCGCAGCACCTCCCGCTCGCGGTCGGTGAGGGGGTTGGCGCCCCCCGCCAGGGCGGCGGCGGCGAGGGTGGGGTCGATGACCCGCTCACCGGCCAGGACCTTGCGGACGGCCGCCGCGAGCTGGGCCGCGGGCGCGTCCTTGACGAGGAAGGCGTCGGCGCCGGCCTCCATGGCGCTGCGCAGATAGCCGGGGCGGCCGAAGGTCGTCAGGACCACCAGCTTCAACGCGGGCAGCTCCTTGTGGAGTTGCGCCGCGGCCTCGATGCCCGTCGCGCCCGGCATCTCGATGTCGAGGAGGGCCACGTCGACGTCGTGGGCGCGGGCGGCCGCGAGGACCTCGTCGCCGCGCGCCACCTGGGCGACCACCTCGATGTCGTCCTCGAGCCCGAGCAGGGCTGCCAGGGCCTCGCGGACCATCGACTGGTCCTCGGCCAGCAGGACCTTGATCGTGCCACCACTCATGAGCGGGATCCTACGTCCGGCACCGGGCCCGCCGGGACCCGGGCGGTCAGCCGGAAGCCGCGCTTGACGCGGCCCGCCTCCAGGGTGCCGCCGGCCTTCTCCAGCCGTTCGGCGAGGCCGGTGAGGCCGTTGCCCGGACCCTTGCCCGGACCGCCGGAGCCGTCGTCCTCGACGCAGAGTTCGAGGACCGGGCCGTCCAGGGTCTGACGCCGCACGAGGTCCACCATGCAACGGGTGCCGCCGCTGTGCCGCACGACGTTGGTGACCGCCTCGCGCAGGGTCCAGGCGAGGGCGGCCTCGCTCTCGTCGGGGACGCCGTCCAGCTCCGGCTCGCCGGGGATCGCCGCGGTGATGCCCGCCGCGGTCAACGCGACCTGCGCACCCGCCAGTTCGGCGGCCAGCCGGGGGCGCCGGTAGCCGGTGACGGCCTCCCGGACGTCCACCAGGGCCTGGCGGCTGACCTGTTCGATGTCGGCGACCTGCTGCGCGGCCTTGTCGGGGTGTCCGGGCAGCATCCGGCCGGCCAGCTCGCTCTTCAGCGTGATCAGCGACAGCGAGTGGCCCAGCAGGTCGTGCAGGTCCCTGGCCAGGCGCAGCCGTTCCTCGTTCGCGGCGAGCTGGGCGACCGTGGCCCGGGCCTTGCGCAGCTCCACCGTCGTGCGGACCAGCTGGCTGACCCCCGTCATCGCGAAGCCGATGAGCAGGACCAGCAGGAGCAGGTTGAGCGCCTGCTCCTCGTCGGTGCGCAGCCCGACCAGAAGAAGCACCGCGGCCGTGCCCGGGATCGTCCAGAACGCCGCCCGCAGCGGCAGCACCATCCCGCAGGCCACGGAGACGTAGCAGTACAGGCCGAGCCAGGCGGAGCCGAGGGTGAGGCCGAGGACGGTGGCGAGCACCGCCATGGAGCCGATCAGGGCGGTGACGGTCGCGTCGGCGAAGGGCGCGGCCCCCATGTTGCGGAAGAGCAGCGACAGATAGAGCGCGACGAAGACCGCCAGCCCCAGCCAGCCGGCCACCGTGCCGCCCGTGGTGTGGTGGCCCGACAGGAGGTCGTGGACCGGCGAGCTGAGGAACACCAGCCAGACGCCGATCCACAGCAGCTTGCGCCGCCACAGCTCGCGCGGGGTGCGGGCGGTCTCGCCGAGCGCGATCGGCGAGAACCGCCGGGCGGGGTTCTCGCGGAGCGGGTCGTCCGTCATGGCGTTCACGCCTTCAGCGTGTCCTTCCGGTACAGCCAGGCCGCGCCGCCCGTGAACAGGGCGAAGGAGACGGCCAGGATGACGATGTCCTGGGCGTGCGGGGCCCGACTCTGTTCGATGGACTGGCCCAGGGCAGCGTACGCGTGCGTCGGCACCCACCTGGCCACGTCCTGCAACCAGGCCGGGAAGGTCGTCGTCGGCATCCACAGGCCGCCGAGGATCGACAGGCCGAAGTAGGTGATCATCGTGATCGGGCGGACCGCGTCCCCGGTCGCGAGGTAGCCGATCGCCACGCCCAGGGCGGCGAAGACGAGGCTGCCGGCCCAGATCGCGCCGGTCAGGGCGGCCCACTGCCAGGCGTCGAGCCGGACGTCCTTCACGGCCGCGGCAACGGCGAAGACGACGACGATCGAGGGCAGGCTGACCACGGCCGCGCTCGCGGTCTTGGCGAGGACGTAGCCGCGGCCCGGGAGCGTGGTCAGGCGCAACTGCCTGACCCAGCCGCTCTGGCGCTCCTTGGCGATGCGTTCGCTGTTGCCCATCAGGACGGCCGTGAGCGCGCCGAAGGAGGCCATCGAGACCATCATGTACGTGGGCAGGGTCAGGCCCGTGCCGTCGACCTTCTCCGTGGCGGAGGCGCTGCCCGCGATGAGCAGGAACAGGACCGACGGGTAGATCACCGAGAAGAACAGGAACTTGCGGTTGCGCAGGGCGCGGGTGAGTTCCAGCTTGATCAGGCCGTTCACTCGGACTTCGCCTCCTCGGCGGTGGTGAGGGCGACGAAGGCCTGCTCCAGGCCCAGCCCGGCGACCTCGAGGTTGCGGGGGTAGAGGCCGAGGCCGTAGACCGCGTGGACGGTGGCGTCGGCGTCGGTGGACTGGATGCGGACGGTGCGGCCGGCGCCCGAGGCGGCGGTGCCGCCGGACAGGGTCAGGGCGGTGACGAACGGCAGGGCGCGCAGCGCGGCCTCGTCGAGGTCGCCCTCCAGGTCGAAGGCGATCCGGCGGGCGCCCGCCTTCGCCTTGATCTCGGCCGCCGTGCCGTCGGCCAGCAGTCCTCCCCGGTGCAGGACCAGCACCCGGTCGGCTATCGCGTCGGCCTCTTCGAGGTAGTGGGTGGCGAACAGGACCGTGCGGCCCTGGTCGGCCTGCTCGCGCATGGTGGCCCAGAAGGCCTGCCGGGTGGTGACGTCCATGCCGGTGGTCGGCTCGTCCAGGACGATCAGGTCGCTGTCGCCGGCGGTGGCGAGGGCGAACCGGACCCGCTGGGCCTGGCCGCCGGAGAGCTTGTCGACCTTGCGGTCGGCGATCTGGGCGATGCCGGCGCGGGCCAGCACGTCGGCGGGCCGGTACGGCCGCGGGTGGAGACCGCAGGCCAGGCCCACCAGTTCGGCGACCGTGACCTCGTCCATCAGCCCGCCGCTCTGGAGCATCGCGCCGACCCGGCCGGCGACGATCGCCTCGCGCGGGCCGGTGCCGAAGACGCGGACCGTGCCGCTGTCCGGCTGCTTCAGGCCGAGGAGCAGGTCGAGGGTGGTCGACTTGCCCGCCCCGTTGGGCCCCAGCAGCGCCACGGTCTCCCCCGGGCGCAGGGACAGCGTCAGGCCGTTCACCGCCCGTACGTCCCCGAACCTCTTGCTCACCTGGTCGAACCCGACCACCGGTGCTGTCGTCGTCATACGGCGATCCTCGCCCGGGCGGACGGGCGGACGGCAGTGTCTGCCGTCCTCGGTGCCGCATGACAGATGTCATGCGGCACCGCCGCCGGATCAGCTCGGGTCGGTGTCGATGACCCCGGTCCGCTCGGTCGTGCTCGTCAGGGCCGGGCGCAGGGCGCCGATGACGTCCTGGACCGTGACGGCCGTCTTCTGACCGGTGCCGCGGGTGATCAGCACCCCGTTGAAGGTGCCGCCGTACAGCTCCGTCAGCGCGGCCTGGTCGTAGCTCTCGACGAGCTTGCCGTTGACCGGCTTGACCTGGAGGAACTTCCACAGGGAGTTCTTCGGGCTGAAGGAGACCGCGTGCGCCGCGTCGGTCATGACGGTCACCTTGCCGGACATGGCCGGTTCGGCGAACTCCTTCATCATCCGGTCGACCTCCGCCTTCGAGATCGTCGGCTGCTTCTCGGTGGTCGGGACCGTGACCGCGCTGGTCGTGCCCGTCTCCACCTGGGTGCGGTAGGCGTCGACGACGGCGTTCTGTGCCTTCGCCGCGTCGATGCCCTTGCCCGCCTTGCCGTAGACGGCGACGGCCTTGCCGGACTCGAACTTGATCGTGCCGTCGGTGGCCGAACCGGAGCCGCCCGCGGCGGTCTCCAGGGCAGCCTGGAGCTTCTCCTCGTCGACCGGCATCGCGGGCTCGACCTCGCGGTGCTGCCCGAACAGCGAGCCGATCACGGAGACCGGGTTGTAGTCGCTCTCGGCGGCGGCGTCGACCGTGGCCTGCATGTCGAACTGGAGGCCCGCCTGGTCGGGCTTGAGGGTGACGGTGTCGCCGTCGACCGACAGCTTCAGCGGCTGCGTGACCCGCTTGCCGAAGGCGTCCTCGAGCTTCTTGACGGCGTCGTCGTTGGTGCCGCCGCCGACCTCGACCCCGAGCACGGTGGTGCCCTTGGGCACGTCGGAGTGGTTCATCAGCAGGCCCGCGCCGTAAAGGCCGACGCCCGCGACGACCACCAGACCGCCCAGCAGGGGCAGCTTGCTGCGGCCCTTCTTCTTCGCCTTCTTGGCGTTGCGCGCCTCGCCAGCGGGCTTGCTCTGCGGTGCCGGCTCCGGCCCCTTCGGCGGGGTGTTCGGCAGCGGTCCGTCGGTGCGCGGGCCGCCGGGCACGACGGGGATGCCGCTGGTGACGGTGTGTCCGGAGACGTTGTCGACGGGACGGCCGCCGTAGCCGCCCGCGCCCGGTCCGGGGGCGGGCTTCTGCGGGGTGAGGATCGCGGTGTCGTCGCTCAGGCCGCCGCCGGGCAGCCGACCGGTGGCGGGACCGGACCCCGCGCCACGCGGACCGCCGGGACCGTTCGGACCACCGGGGCCGCCGGGACCGTTCGGAGCACCGGGCGCCCGGGTCGCGCCGGGACCGCCCGGAGCACCGGGGGGCCGCGTCACGCCGGGCGCGCCGGCCGCGCCGTACGGGCCGCCGTTCACCGGGGGCACGATCGGGCCGTCGCCCGTGACGGGACCGCCGGTCGGGCCCGCGGGACCGCCCTGCGGGCCACCGCGGCCGCCGGGACCACCCGGACCGCCGGGGCCGTCGGGACCGTTGAAGTCGTAGGAGCCGCCGGGGCCGGCCGGCAGGCCCGGCTGACCGCCCCGCACGCCCTGGCCGGGGCCGCCGTCGGGGGCTCCGTGGCCGTTCTGCCCGTCCGAGAAGTACGGCAGGTCGTCGCGGCGCGGCTCGGCACCGCCGGTGCCCTGCGCGGTGCCCTGGCCCTGCGCCGGACCCTGGCCCTGGCCGGGGCGCGGGCCGTTGCCGAGCGGGCCCGCGGCGAGCGCCTCGGTCACGTCGAACGAGCCCGTGCCGCCGCCGTGTCCGGGAGCCACCGGACCGCCCGTGGCTCCACCGGGGATCCCGGCGCCGTTGGTGCCGCCGGGGCGGCTGCCCCCGGGCACGCTCATGGAGCCGACCACACCGCCGGGACGCCCGCCCGCCTGCCGCGGGCCGCCGGGCGCACCGGCACCCGGGCCCGCGCCGGTCGGGGCACCCGGCCCCGCCGCGCCGGCGGGCGGACCCGCGGGTGCGCCGGTACCGGCGGCCGAACCGCCCGGGAGTCCCGCGCCGTTGGAGGCGCCGCCGCCCGGAGCGCCCTTGGCGGGAGCGGACTTGCGTGGCGCGAACCAGTCGCTCGTCTTCTCCTCGGCGGCGGGGCCGGGTTCGGCGGGCAGCTCGAACGAGCCGGTGTCGGACGAGGAGGGTCCCGCGGCGACCGCGGGAGGCGCCTGCCGGTCCTCGGCACCGGTGCGGGTACCGCCGTCGGAGGTGTCGCCGCCGCCGGAGGCCTCGGTCTCGGCGACGGGTTTACGCACCACGACCGGCGGAATGGGCCGCGAACCGGGGATGTTGATGCGGATCCGGGTCGTCAGCGTGGTCTCGGTCTTGCGTTCCTCCGGCTGTGCGGACGAACGGCCCGCGTCCGCGCCGCCGTCGGACACCACGGGGGTGCCGTACGGCGGTGTGCCCGAGGGGTATGCGGCTCCGCCGCGCCCGTTGGGCCCGGAGGACGGACTGTCAGTTTCACGGCTCAAGGCAGGTTCTCCAGGTTGGCTCCGCCGCCCGCACGGCCTCACGGGCAGCTCGGCGGCGCGCACCACCATACTGGCCACTTCTGGCCCGTATCCCACGACCGCCGGGGAAACCCACACGGGACTCCCACCGGCACCCCAGGGTGAAGTGGTACGTCACTTCCCAAGTCGGACGTCGTCGCCGACCGGTTGCCGTCCCGAACCAATGGTGGCGCAGATCACAGCAAGGGCCATGCCACCGAGCAGGAAGAGATAGGAACCGCCTCCCGCGCCGAAGAGGAAATCGCCCTCGGGACGGGCGGCGGTGCTCACGATGACGGCGACCATCCACCCGGCGGCGGGCGCGACGGCCCCCGCGCGGCTGCCCAGGGCCCTGGCTCCGCCGAGGAAGAGTCCGGCGGCGCCCGCGAGCGCGAGGAGCAGCCCGCCGGGGAACCAGCCGGCCTGGACGAGCGCCCCGGCGACACCGGTGACGGCCCCGAGCAGCAGCAGCCCCGCACAGGCGGCGATCCGCCCGGCGGAGGGCAGCCGCAGGGGCTGGGCGAGCATGGAACCGCGGTCGGACATCACGCCACCTCCGTCGCGTCGTCGGTGCCGGCGAACAGGTCGTTCTCCCTCTTCCCGACGGGCTCCCCACGGACGAGTTCGTAGTACTCGGTCGGGAACAGGGGCTGCGCGAGCTCGTTGGACAGGGCGAAGTAGCGCTCGCCGGGAGCGACTTCGACCTGGGTGGCGTGCGCGCGCATCGCGGCGGCCTTGGCGGCGGCGCAGCGGGGGCCGCCGTCGATCTCCGCGGTGATCCGGCCGTCGTCCACCACGCCCGGCACGTCGGTGACGACGGCGCTCTTGTCGAAGGGCAGCCCGGGCAGCTCCTCGCGCAGCCGTACGAAGGCGGCTCCGACGACCGAGCGCGGGGCGCGGTTGACGTACACCTTGGGGATGCGCCATCCGGCGTCCTCGGCCAGCTCCACCGCGCGCATCGCGACCCGGTGGGCCTGGATGTGGTCGGGGTGGCCGTAGCCGCCGTCCTCGTCGTAGGTGACGAGGACCTGGGGCCGCACCTCCAGGACGACCTCGGCGAGCAACGCCGCGGCCTCGTCGACGTCGGCCTGCCAGAAGGAGCCGGGGTCGTCGTTGTCGGGGAGGCCCATCATCCCGGAGTCGCCGTAGCGGCCGGCGCCGCCGAGCAGGCGGAAGTCCTCGACGCCGAGTTCGGCCATGGCGGCGGCCAGTTCGTGCCGCCGGTGCTCCCCGAGGGCGGAGCCAGTGAGGTGACGCAGCTGCGGCGGGATGACCTCGCCGCGTTCACCGAGGGTGCAGGTGACCAGCGTCACCCGGGCACCCTCGGCCGCGTACCTGGCCATGGTCGCGCCGTTGTTGATCGACTCGTCGTCCGGGTGGGCGTGCACCAGCAGCAGACGCCGAGCGGAGCGAGGTGGGGGTCCCCCCGGCCGGAGGTCGGGGGACGGATGTTCCGTCATGGTGCCAACCCTACGAGGCGACGTCCTTCCACCGGTCATCCACCCGCCCGCCCGTCACCCCTGGTCGTCGATCAGGTCGACGTCGTGCGCAGTCTCGTTGCGTCGCCGCACGATCTCCAGATAGCGACTGCGAAGGCTCTTCTCGTTCAGCAAAGTGAACCCTTGGCCCCGGGATGTCGGAGGGCCCGAGGCGCAAGCTTGTCGCGCAGGTGCTCCACTACGGCTCCCGGCAGAGTGACCTCACTTCGCTACACGGCTTCAATCCTTTGCAGCAGCAAGTCGCAACAGCCGCGGGTAACCCCGCAGAACTCTCCGTCACGATCTCGACGAGCACGATCCCCGAGCCGAGCCTGGTACGTACGAGCACGATGTCCTCAGCACGCCCCTGGGCCCGACCCTCGTCACGGATCTCTTCGGAGATGTACGACTTGTAGAAGGATGAGGGAGGCCCACCACTGCGGACCGATGGGCACGGGCTGTGCGGCCCACTCGGCGTTTTCCTTGCTTGTGGGGTCTCAGAGAGCCGCCGCCGACCGCTCCCGGCAGTCGCGGCAGCGGGTGCCCGGCTCGGGTGAGCGGATGCCGCGGTCACAGCCGTCGCAGTTCCGCATCCGGTGCGGGACAACCGACGATGGTGCCACGGGCGCACGCAGCGGTGGCGGTGGTGGCAGCAGGGCTGTGAGCCGGTGGGCCAGAAGGGCGGCGGGACGGCGGAGGCCTTCGGGCGGAAGGTCGGCCGTGAGGGCCTGGCGGACGGCGTCGGAGGAGACGTCCCGCTCCAGCCAGGCGGCGACGCCGGGAGCGAGATGGGCCGTGTCGCAGGCGGAGAGGAGGAGGCGGGGGTCGTGACGGCGCAGGCGGCCGAGGACGTCCTCGGCCGCCCGGAGAAGCGCAGGGGCGGGATAGGCCGGACGGGGTACGGCAGGCAGGGACTTGCGCGGTGTGCGCCTCTTCGGCTGGGCGGGGGAGTCCGCGGCATGGCCATGGCCGGAGGCGGCGACCGTCCGGCGGTGACGACCGGGCTGGTTGCAGGAGACCGTGCGGGTGACGATCCGGCCGCCCGGGATTCGGGAGCGTTCTCGGCGCAGGTAGCCGTGGGACTCCAGTTCGCGCAGGGCGGCGGCAATACGGGTGGCGCCCTCCGGGAAGCGGGCCGTGAGGGACTTGATGTCGACGCGTGCGCCCTTCGGCAGCGACTGGATGTGCACGCCCAGCCCGATCGCCAGGAGCGACAGCTCCCGGTGCTGGGCGAGGTGGTTGCCGATCACCGTGAAGCGGGTGGTGTGACGGGCGTTGTCGTGGGTGAGTCCGCCCACATGGGGGTGGTTTTTGCCCGCATTACGGGACTCGGGGCGTGGGGTCGCGCTAGGGTCTTGGGTGTCCATCGGGAAGCCTCTTCTTCCTCGGTGGTCAGGCCCTCGCACTGGGATTGCAGTCCCGGCGGGGGCCGTCGCATGTCTGGGGTCGTGGTGTCGCGTTGGGTTCCGCATCGGGGTCCCTGCGTTGCGCTGAGCGTAAGGCAGGCAACCCGTCACGAATCCAGCCGAGTTGGGCATATTCACTCGCGGGAGTGAGTTTGCTCGACGGGCGGGAGGGGTGGGGCTTGGTCGGGTTCCTTCTCCGGCGTCGTGGTCCTTTGGAATGAGCGCCACTTGCCCCGAAGCCTGAGAATCCGGGTTCCGGTGACGGACGCGCGTCGCCCCGTCCGGGGCTTCTGGCGGTCAGGAGCCGTGGCGGCCCTGAACGTCATCCGGCGGAAGTGCGACCTCGGCCCACACCGTCTTGCGCGGGCGCAGTTCCGGGCCCCAGCCCCACCGGTCGGCGAGCGCCTCGACCAGGAACAGCCCGCGGCCGGACTCTGATTCGGCGTCCGGGCCCGGATGCCGTGGCCGGGGCGGGCGATCCCCCGCCGTGTCGGTCACTTCGATGCGGAGCGTGTGCGCGATGACGTAGAGCGTGAGCCTGAAGTCCCGGCCCGCCACGCGCCCATGGGTCACCGCGTTCGCCGCGAGTTCGGCGACGATCTGGCCGGCCGGGTCCACCGGCACGCCCCAGGAGCGCAGTTGCTCGGCGGTCAGCAGACGCGCGAGGCGTGCTCCGCGAGGAGTGGGAGACAACCGCACGCTGAAGTTGCGGAAGTGCTGGCCGGGCCGGGTCCCGGCGGAGACGGATTCCTGGATCACGTGACTCAGAGTGGCCGCTCCCGCTTACCGTGAACAGTGATGGAGCCGTTGCGTACGGTGACTGTCCGGGCGTTGTCCGGTCGTGTCCGGACTGTCGGTCCGGGTGACGGAGGGGTGCGGAATGACGCAGGTGAACGGCAAGCCGGTCCAGCTCAAGGAGGAGACGGACGAACCGGGTTGGGAAGTGGACCCGGACGACGAGTGGGGCACCGCCGTCGTGGAGACGGTGGGACGACAGCTGAAACTGCGGCGAGAGGCCGTGGGGATGCGCGCGGCCGACTTCGGGTTGGCGGTCGGGTACGGCGAGGACCTGGTCTACAAGATCGAGAGCGGCAAGCGGATCCCCCGCCCCGAGTACCTGGACAAGGCCGACAGGGTGTTGGGGGCGGGCGGGCTGCTCTCGGCGATGAAGGAGGACGTGAAGAGGGTCCGGTATCCGAAGAAGGTGCGGGATCTGGCGGCCATGGAAGCAAGGGCGGTCGAGATCGGGGTGTACGAGTGCAACAACATTCATGGGCTGTTGCAGACTCCCGAGCACGCACGCGCCTTGCTGGAATCTTGGCAGCCCGCCTACACGCCGGAAGATGTGGAGCGGCTGGTTGCGGCTCGCATGGCACGGCAATCCGTCTTCGAGCGGTCACCTGCGCCCGCACTGGGCTTCGTCCTGGAAGAGTCGACGCTGCGCCGCAACGTTGGGGGCACAATGGTGAGGCGACAGCAGTTCGAACGCCTGCTACAGGTAGGGCGGTTGAACAACGTGACGCTTCAGGTGATGCCGATGGACAGCGGGGCACACCCTGGCCTCAGCGGCAGGATCGAGCTGCTGAAGTTCGAGGACGGCACAGGAGTAGGCCGTTCCGACGGGGCCTTCAGTGGCCGTCCGACAACCGACCTGAGGCAGCTCCGCATCCTTGAGCTGCGGTACGGCACCATCCGGGCGCAGGCTCTCCGCCCAGGGGAGTCGCTGATCCTCATCGAGAAACTGCTGGGAGAGACATGATCCGCAAGCACGCCGCCGGGGGCCCATCCGAACCGGCGTGGTTCAAGAGCAGCTACAGCAGCGGGCCCGACGGTGAGTCCTGCGTCGAGATCGCCACCACCCCCGGCACCATCCACGTCCGCGACTCCAAGCACACCGCCGGCCCCCGACTCCGGCTCTCGCCGGAAGCCTGGGCCGACTTCGTGCCGTACGCGTCCGAGGGCTGACGGTCCACTCGACGTCGGCCTCCGGTACGCCGGCCTCGCCGCCCAGGGAACGGGCGACGCCTCGGCCGGCTCCCGCAGCCGATCGTCAGCGTTGTGTCCGTCCACGCGCCCCGCCCCCAGCGCTGCCACACTTCCCGGTCCGCCAAGCTTACGGATCAGGACGCGGGGCAGGTGCGGAACGAGGCAGCCTGCGGCAAGCTCCGGTCGGTCGCCCGCCGGAGCCCCGGGTCGGCACGCGTCAGAACTTGATGCTGCCGATCATGCTCGCCACGCTCGTCGTCAGGTCGCTGATCGTCGGCGCGATCGTCGAGGATGCGAGGTAGAAGCCGAGCAAGATGCAGACAACCGCGTGACCGCCCTTCAGTCCCGACTTCTTGACCAGCAAGAAGACGACGATCGCCAGCAGCACCACCGCCGAAATCGAGAGTGCCACGGCGGTTCACCTCCAAGAACCCGGGAACGTGGGGGCAAAAGCAGAACAAGGGAACTTGTAAATCCATACATCAGCCAGCAGGTTCATACCCACACAGCGCTAGTGATCATAACTATGTGTGGGCGCGCATCTCGCGGCGCACAGCCGCACAAGGGGGTCGCATGGCCAATATGGTCGGGGGATGACGACCGACTCCGACTCCTTCCCCCGCAGGCACGCACGCACCCAGCGTTTCACCCTCGGCGCGCCGCGTTCGTTCACGGTGGCGCCCGACGGCTCCCGGGTCGTGTTCCTGCGTTCCGGCTCCGGCACGGACCGCACGGGCGCGCTGTGGGTCCTCGATCCCGCGGACGGCACGGAACGTCCGGCCGCCGACCCGCGGACCCTGCTCGGCAGTGCCGCGGAGGACCTCTCGCCGCAGGAGCGCGCCCGGCGCGAGCGCAGCCGTGAGGGCGGTGCGGGGATCGTCGGCTACGCCACCGACGGGGCGGTCGAGCTGGCGTCTTTCGCCTTGTCAGGGCGGCTTTTCACGGCGGAGCTGCAAGCCGGGACGGCGAGCGAACTCACGGTCCCGGGGCCGGTGATCGACCCCCGGCCGTCCCCCGACGGGCGGCTCGTCGCCTACGTCGCCGGGGGCGCCCTGCGGGTCGTGGGAGCCGAGGGCGGGGACGACCGGGCGGTCGCGGAGCCGGAATCGGACACGGTTTCCTATGGATTGGCCGAGTTCATCGCGGCCGAGGAGATGGGGCGTTCGCGCGGCTTCTGGTGGTCCCCGGAATCGGACCGGCTGCTGGTCACACGCGTGGACGACACGCCGGTGGAGCGGTGGTGGATCTCGGATCCCGCCCAGCCGAAACGTGACCCACAACACGTGCCCTACCCGGCTGCCGGGACGGCCAACGCCGAGGTGCGGCTCTTCGTGTTCGGACTCGACGGGGTGCGCACCGAGGTCGCGTGGGACCGGGCGCGCTATCCGTATCTGGCGCGAGTGCACTGGTCAGGAGCGGGAGCGCCGCTGCTGCTCGTACAGGCGCGCGACCAGCGCAGTCAGCTGTATCTGGCGGTGGACACCGACTCCGGGGCGACCAGGATGGTGCACGCCGACGAAGATCGGATTTGGCTGGATCTTTTCCCTGGCGCGCCGTGCTGGAGCCCGTCGGGACAGCTGGTCAGGATCGCCGACGAAGGCGGCGCCCGGGTCCTGGCGGTGGGCGAACGCCCTTTGACCGGAGCCCAGTTGCACGTACGGGCGGTGCTGGACGTCACGGCGCACGACGTGCTGGTCGCGGCCTCGGCCGGGGCGGACGCGGCCGCGCCCGAAACCGGCGAGGTGCACGTCTACCGGGTGAACGAGCTCGGCGTCGAGCGCCTCTCGCAGGAGCCCGGGGTGCACTCGGCGGTACGGGCGGGCGAGGTGACCGTCCTGGTGTCGGCGGTGCCGGACCGGCCGGGGAGCGAGGCGCGGGTGCTGCGGGACGGAAAGCACGTGGCCACCGTCCGTTCCCTGGCGGATGATCCCGGTCTGTCACCCCGCGTACAGCTCACCGAGGGGGGCGCACGCCGTATCCCGTGCGCCGTGCTTATGCCTACGGACTACGTCGGTGACACCCCCCTGCCCGTCCTCATGGATCCGTACGGCGGTCCGCACGGGCAGCGGGTGCTGGCCGCGCACAACGCCCACCTCACCTCCCAGTGGTTCGCCGACCAGGGCTTCGCGGTGATCGTCGCCGACGGCCGGGGCACCCCGGGCCGCTCCCCCGCCTGGGAGAAGGCGATCAGGGACGAGGTGGCGGCGGTGACCCTGGAGGACCAGGTGGACGCCCTGCACGCGCTCGCCGAGCGCTTCCCGCTCGACCTGACCCGGGTGGCCGTCCGCGGCTGGTCCTTCGGCGGCTATCTGGCGGGCCTGGCCGCGCTGCGCCGCCCCGACGTCTTCCACGCGGCGGTGGTCGGCGCCCCGGTCACCGACCTGCGGCTGTACGACACCCACTACCAGGAGCGCTACCTCGGCCACCCGGGGGAACACCCCGAGGTCTACCGGCGCAACTCGCTGATCGACGACGAGGGTCTGGTGGACCCGGCCGAGCCGGCCCGTCCGATGCTGATCGTCCACGGGCTGGCCGACGACAACGTGGTGGTCGCCCACTCGCTGCGGCTGTCCTCGGCGCTGCTCGCCGCCGGCCGGCCGCACGAGGTGCTGCCCCTGTCGGGCGTGACCCACATGACCCCGCAGGAACAGGTGGCGGAGAACCTGCTCCTGCTCCAGCTGGACTTCCTGAAGCGTTCGCTCGGACTCGCCTAGCCCGCGTGCGGAAAAACGGGCCGGGAGACATGGCGCTCCCGGCCCGCTTACGGCACCCGCACGGCCGTACGCTGTTCACCCTGACGCGTCCGTATATCGGAACCGGGTCGGTCAAGTTGCCTGCGTGTTAACGCGGTTGCTGCGCATATGCGGCACTATGCCCCCTCGCCGGGCCGCTCACCGGGCGGTTCCTGCGGCGGTTCCTCCGGTGGCACCACCCGCTTCTCCTCCGCGAAGTGGCAGGCCGAGTCGTGCGCCGCCGGGCCGCTCGCGTGCCGGAACTCCGCCGGGACCGCGAGCGCCGGCACCTCCTGCGCGCACCGTTCCCGCGCCTTCCAGCAGCGGGTGCGGAAGCGGCAGCCGGAGGGGATGGCGGTCGGGGAGGGGACGTCGCCCGCGAGGATGATCCGCTCCCGGCGCTCGCGCGCCTCCGGGTCGGGCACGGGGACCGCGGACAGCAGCGCCTGGGTGTAGGGGTGCGTCGGATGGTCGTAGATCTCGGCGTCGCGGCCGATCTCCACGATCCGGCCGAGGTACATCACCCCCACCCGGTCCGAGATGTGGCGGACGATCGACAGGTCGTGGGCGATGAAGAGGTAGGAGAGCTCGAACTCGCTCTGCAACCGGTCCAGCAGGTTGATCACCTGCGCCTGCACCGAGACGTCCAGCGCGGAGACGGGCTCGTCGGCGACGATCACCTCCGGGCGCAGGGCGAGGCCCCGCGCGATGCCGATGCGCTGCCGCTGGCCGCCGGAGAACTGGTGCGGGTAGCGGTTGATGTACTCGGGGTTGAGCCCGACGACGTCCAGCAGGTCCTGGACCTTCCTGCGCCGGTCCCCCTTCGGCGCGACCTCCGGATGGATCTCGTACGGTTCCCCGATGATGTCGCCGACCGTCATCCGCGGGTTGAGCGAGGTGTACGGGTCCTGGAAGACCATCTGGATGTTGCGCCGGACCGCCCGCATGGCCTTGCCCGACAGCGCGGTGATGTCCTCGCCCTTGTAGCGGATCTCACCCGCCGTCGGCTTCTCCAGGTTGACGAGCATCTTGGCGACCGTGGACTTGCCGCAGCCGGACTCCCCCACGATGCCCAGCGTCTCGCCGCGGTGGAGCGTGAAGTCGACGCCGTCGACGGCCTTCACGGCGCCGATCTGCTTCCTGAAGAGGATGCCCCGGGTCAGCGGGTAGTGCTTGACCAGCCCGCTGACCTCCAGGATCGGCTCGGCGGACGAGACCGTCGCGGAACTAGCCATGCAGGCACTCCCTCCAGAAGTGGCAGGCGCTCGTACGGCCGGCGGCGGTCCCCTCGGGTCCCTCCACCTCGTAGAGCGGGGGTACGTCCGTACGGCACACGTCCTGGGCCATCGGACAGCGCGGGTTGAAGGCGCAGCCGGGCGGGATGTTCATCAGGTTGGGCGGGAGGCCCTTGATGGCGTAGAGCTCCCGGCCCTTGTGGTCCAGGCGCGGGATGGAGTCGAGGAGGCCGCGGGTGTAGGGGTGGGCCGGGGCCTTGTAGATGTCGTGGACCGGGGCCGCCTCGACGATCCGGCCCGCGTACATGACGGCGATCCGGTCGGCCACGTCCGCGACCACGCCCAGGTCGTGGGTGATGAGGATCAGCCCCATGTGGTACTCGCGCTGGAGCTCCGCGAGCAGGTCCATGACCTGGGCCTGGACGGTGACGTCCAGGGCGGTGGTGGGCTCGTCGGCGATGATGAGCGCCGGTTCCAGGGCCATCGCCATCGCGATCATGATGCGCTGGCGCATACCCCCGGAGAACTGGTGCGGGTAGTCCCCGACCCGTGACCGGGCGCCGGGGATGCGGACCCGGTCCATCAGCTCGACGGCCCTGGCCCGCGCGTCCTTGCGCGACATTCCGCGGTGCACGACGAACATCTCGCCGAGCTGGTCGCCGACCGACAGCACGGGGTTCAGGGAGGACAGGGCGTCCTGGAAGATCATCGCCATCTCGGCGCCGCGGACCTTGCGGCGTTCGTCCTCCTTGAGCCGCAGCAGGTCACGGCCCTGGAAGAGGATCTCACCTCCGGTGATCCGGCCGGGCGGGATGTCCAGGATGCCCATGATCGCCTGCGCCGTCACGGACTTGCCGGAGCCGGACTCACCGAGCACGGCGAGGGTCTCGCCGGCGTCCAGGCCGTAGCTGACGCCGTTGACGGCCCGGGCGATGCCGTCCCGGGTGCGGAACTCCACGTGCAGGTCGCGTACTTCGAGCAGCATCCGGCCGTCACCTCAGCTTCGGGTCGAGGGCGTCGCGCACCGCGTCGCCGAGCATGATGAACGCCAGGACGGTGAGGGCCAGGGCGCCGGAGGGCCACAGCAGGGCGTGCGGGGCGTTGCGGATGTAGGGCGAGGCGGCGGAGATGTCGATGCCCCACGAGACGGTCGGCGGTTTCAGTCCGACGCCGAGGTAGGACAGGGTCGCCTCCAGCGCGATGAACGTGCCGAGCGCGATGGTCGCCACGACGATCACCGGGGCGACCGCGTTGGGCGCGATGTGCCGCATCAGCAGCCGGGAGTTCCCGGCCCCGAGCGCCCGGGCCGCCTGGACGTAGTCGTTCTGCTTGGCGGTGATCACCGAACCGCGGGCGATCCGGGAGATCTGGGGCCAGCCGAGCAGCACCATGAACCCGATGACCGGCCAGACCGTATTGCTGGTCACGACGGAGAGGAGGACCAGGCCGCCGAGGACGACCGGGATGGCGAAGAAGATGTCGGTGATCCGGGACAGGACCGAGTCCCCCGCCCCGCCGAAGAACCCTGCGAGACCGCCCAGCACGCTGCCGAGCAGGGCGACCCCGAGCGTGGCCAGGACGCCCACCGTGACGGACGTGCGGGCGCCGTAGACGACGCGGGTGTAGACGTCGCAGCCCTGGCCGTCGAAGCCGAACGGGTGGCCGGGCTGGGAACCCTCCTGGGCCTTGGCGAGGTCGCACTTGAGGGGGCTCAGCCAGGTGATGGAGCCGGGCCACAGGGAGATGAAGACCAGGAAGAGGATGACCAGGCCGGAGAGGATGAAGACCGGGTTGCGGCGCAGGTCGCGCCAGGCGTCGGACCACAGGGAGCGGGCCTTCTCGGACGGCCCGGCGTCCGGGCCGCCGGGGCCCTTCTCCAGGGTCTCGCCCTCCGCCGTGGCCAGGTCCATGGTGCCGCCCATGCCGGTGTCGGCGATGGCTCCGTCCTCCGGGGTGCGGCCGGCGCCCGGCAGGTGGTGCTCCGGCGGCGTCGGCTCAGGCATAGCGGATCCTCGGGTCGAGTACGGCGTACAGGAGGTCGACGAGCAGGTTGGCCACCAGGAAGACCAGCACGAGGACGGTCACGAAACCGACGACGGTCTGGGTGTTCTGCCGCAGGATCCCCTGGTAGAGCTGGAAGCCGACGCCGTGGATGTTGAAGATGCGTTCGGTGACGATCGCGCCGCCCATCAGCGCGCCGATGTCCGTGCCGATGAACGTGACCACGGGGATCAGCGAGTTGCGCAGCAGGTGCCGGGTGACGACCCGGCGGTGGGGCAGCCCCTTGGCGACGGCCGTGCGGACGTAGTCGGAGCGCCGGTTCTCCGCGATGGAGGTGCGGGTCAACCGGGTGACGTACGCCAGCGAGACGGAGGCCAGCACCAGGCCCGGCACGATCAGCTCCCCGAAGGTGGCGTCCGTGGAGACCGACGGTTTGATCCAGCCCCATTCGACGCCGAGCAGCAGCTGGAGCAGCAGGCCGGTGACGAAGGTGGGGACGGAGATGACCACCAGGGTGAGCAGCAGGACCCCGGTGTCGACGGGCCGGCCCCGGCGCAGTCCCGTCACGACCCCGAGGGTGATGCCGATGACGATCTCGAAGAAGATCGCCACGATCGTCAGCCGGATGGTGACCGGGAACGACGACGCCATCAGCTCGGTGACCGGCTGGCCGTTGAACGCCGTACCGAAGTCACCGGTGAAGACGTTCCCCATGTAGGTCAGGTACTGCTGCCACACCGGCTTGTCGAGGCCGAACTCCTTCTTCAGCTGGGCCGCGGTGGCCGGGTCGCACTGCCGGTCGCCGCACAGACCCGCGATGGGGTCGCCCATCACGTTCACCATCAGGAAGATCAGCAGCGTGGCGCCGATGAACACCGGGATCATCTGGAGCAGACGCCGGATCACGTACCGGCCCATGGCGGGTCAGCTGACCTTGATCTCGTTGTAGACCGGCACGGAGAACGGGTTGAGCTTGACGTTCGAGAGCCGCTCCGAGTAGCCGGCGCTGCCGTTCTGGTACCAGAGCGGGATGGCGGCCATGTTGTCGCGCACGACCTCCTCGGCCTGCTGGAAGAGCTGCACGGCCTTGGTGGTGTCGGTCTCGGCGTTGGCCTGGTCGACGAGCGAGTCGAACTGCTTGTTCGACCACTTGCCGTCGTTGGAGGAGGCGTTGGTGTAGTACAGCGGCTGGAGGAAGTTCTGGATGAGGGGGTAGTCCATCTGCCACCCCGCCCGGAAGGGGCCGCTCATCTTCCGGTCGCCGATCTGGGTGCGGAAGTCCGCGAACGTGCCGACCGGGTTGCCGACGCAGGCCTTGTCGTTGCCGAGCGCGTTGTTGATCGAATTGCAGACCGCGTCGACCCACTGTTTGTGCGATCCGGTGTCCGCGTTGTATGTGATCTTGACCTGGCCGCCGGGCAGGCCGCCGCCCTCCTTGATGAGCTGCTTCGCGGCGGCGGGGTCGTAGTCGCAGGCGTCCCCGCACAGGCCTTCCTTGAAGCCGCCCTCCTCGCCGAGCACCGGGGAGGTCCAGTCGGTGGCGGGGGTGCGGGTCTTCTGGAAGATCGTCTCGGTGATCTGCTTGCGGTCGATCGCCCGCGAGAGGCCGGTTCGGACCTTGTCGGATCCGGTGGTGTTCCACTTCTTGTCGTAGAAGGGGAAGGCCAGGGTCTGGATGATGCCGGCGGGCGTGTTCAGGTAGCGGTCGCCGAGGTCGTTCTTGACGTTCTTGAGCTGGGCCGCGGGCACGTCGTCGACGAGGTCGAGGTTGCCGGCCAGCAGGTCGGTGTAGGCGGTGTTGTTGTCGGTGTAGACCTTGAGGGTCACGCCGCCGTTCTGCGCCTTGTCGTCGCCGGGGTAGCCGTCCCACTTCTTCAGGGCCATCTGGGAGCCCTTGGTGTAGGAGTCGATCGTGTACGGCCCGTTTCCGATCGGTTTCTTCAGCCAGCCCGCGTGGTCGGAGAAGAAGGCCTGGGGCAGCGGGGCGTAGGCGGGGTAGCCCAGGGTGTCGGGGAAGGTGGAGAACTTCTGCCGGAGCTTGACGGTGAAGGTCTTGTCGTTGACGACCTTGAGCCCGGCCAGGGCGCCGGCGCTCGGGCTCGACCCGTCGGCGGGGTGGACCGCGGGGTAGCCGTCGATGTACTCGAAGAAGTACGCGTTCTTCTGGTTGTTCTTCAGGTTGGCGCCGTAGTTCCAGGCGTCGACGAAGGACTTCGCCGTCACTTTCTCGCCATTGCTGAACGTCCAGCCGTCCTTGACGGTGATCGTGAAGTTCTGCGAGTCCGTGGTCTCGATCTTCTCGGCCAGCATGTCCTCGGCCGCACCCGTCTCCGGGTTGTACTTCTTCAGGCTCCGGAAGATCATGTCGAGGACCTTGCCGCCCTGCACCTCGTTGGTGTTGGCGGGCTCCAGCGGGTTCTGCGGGTCTCCCCAGGAGGAGCTGAGCACCGCGCCGCCGTCACCGCTGCCGCCGCCGCTCCCCCCGCCCCCGCACGCCGTCGCCGCGAGTGCTGCCGCCGCCGCGCATGCGGCCCACTTGGCGTGCGTGGCTCCACGCATGGATGCCTCCTCATTGACTTCGCTTTACCTGAGCCCCGGTCAGCACCGAAGAGCTGAGACCAGTACTGGTAAATATCAACTTAAAAGGTGCATGACGCACACGGGCCGCGCCCAACCGGAGGCCTTCGGAGGGCTATTCGGGGGACGGCACAAGTGCGCCCGCCGCCGGCAGCAGCTTCCTGTGGAGGGGTCGAAAAGGATCTTCTGCGCAGGTCACAATGGATCTTCCGGCCGGTGTGCAACGAATCACCGGCATCCGTTGCCGAACCGTTGGATCAAGACCCCGAGATGTACGCATTCCGACACCCTGGCGTCCGAATATCGAACTCCTTGCCCGTTTCGCGCATTTGGCCCGAATTCGGACACGGAACGATTACGGCGCGCTACACGCGTAGCTACGGTTCGATCAAGCGGAGGCAAAGAAGGTAAAGAGAAGACCAAGGCGGACCAGAATTTATTGACCTTGAATGAATTACGTTGAAAAAGTCCGGCGTAGCCCGTAGGGAGAGCCCTGCGGAGTCATCAGACCCTCCCTTGGGCCAGGAGCATCGCCATGACCCCCCCAACTCCATCAGCGGCTGCCCCGCTTGAGGTGACCGACGACAGCGTCCTGAAGCCGGCCACTTCGGACGTCGCGAAGGCCAGCCAGGGCCGGTCGCCCGGCAGACTGGCCTGGAAGCGCTTCAAGCGCGACCGCACCGGCGTAATATCCGCGTATGTCGTGATCTTCTTCTTCGTGACCGCGCTCGCTGCTCCGCTGATAGCCAAGCTGTACGGCAAGGACCCCTACACCACGTACGCGAGCCAGCGTCCGGAACTGCTCAACCCCTTCGCCTACCCGGCCGGGCCCAACGGCGGCATGAGCTCCGAGTTCTGGTTCGGCATCGAGCCCCAGCTCGGCCGTGACGTCTTCACCTTCCTGCTCTACGCGATCCGCAACTCCCTGGGCATCGCGCTCGCCGCCACCATCCTCACCGTGGTCCTCGGCGTGGTCATCGGCACCACCGCGGGCTACCTCGGCGGCAAGACGGACTATCTCGTGGGCCGGGTCATCGACATCCTGCTGTCGTTCCCCTCCACGCTCTTCTTCATCGCCTTCATGCCGGTCGTCTTCGGCCTCTTCGTCGCTCCCGACGAGGAGATCCCGACCTGGCTGCGGGCCACGGCTCTGATCATCGTCCTCTCCGCCTTCGGCTGGGCGTCCATCGCCCGACTGCTGCGCGGCCAGGTACTGGGCCTGCGGGAACGGGAGTTCGTCGAAGCGGCGAAGGTCACGGGTGCGTCACCGGGGCGTATCGTCTTCAAGGAGCTGCTGCCCAACCTGTGGACGCCGATCATCATCCAGAGCACGCTGATGCTCCCGGCGTACGTCACCGCCGAGGCCGGTCTCGCCTTCCTCGGGGTCGGCATGATCGACCCGACCCCGGACTGGGGCGTCATGATCGCGCGGGGTGCAAGCTTCTACACCGAGGACCTCACCTTCATGCTCTTCCCGGGCCTGTCCATGGTGATCTTCGTCCTCGCCTTCAACCTGCTCGGCGACTCGGTGCGTGACGCACTCGACCCCAAGTCCAAGCGCTAGCTCCGGCCCTTTCGAGGACCACGGCAAGGACGCCGGGGTGCCGGATCTCTCTCATCACTCCCACTTCAAGGCAGGCAGCATGTCCTTCTCGCGCAGAAACTTCCTCATCGCCACCGGCGTCGCCGCGGCGTCGACGTCGGTGCTGAGCGCCTGCAGCAGCGGCAGCGAGGGGGGCTCCTCGCAGGACAAGGCCCCCAAGGTCGCCGGGTCGAAGACCGTCGAGATCCCGGTCGGCACCAAGGCCGACTCCACCGGCCCGGCCGCCGAGGTCCCCGGCGCGGTCAAGGGCGGGACGATCTACTCGCTCCAGCAGTTCGACATGGACCACATGGACCCGGCGCAGATCTACGTCTCGACCGAGGCCGCCATCACCGTCCCGATCATGCGTGGTCTGACCGGCTACAAGCTGGACGCCAAGGGCAACGCCACCCTGGTCGGCGACGCCGCGACCGACGCCGGCACCATGAAGGACGGCGGCAAGACCTGGTCCTTCACGCTGAAGGACGGTCTGAAGTGGGAGGACGGCGCCGAGGTCTCCGCCGACGACCTCCGCCACACCTTCGAGCGCCTCTTCGCCACCTTCGTCACCGAGGGCCCGCGCTACGTCCAGGACTTCCTGGTCGGCGGCGACAAGTACAAGGGTCCCTACGAGGGCAAGAAGCTCGACTCCATCGAGGTCGACGGCAAGACCATCACCTTCCGCCTCAAGGAAGCCCGCGCCGACTTCAACTTCACGCTCGCGATGCGCGCGTACTCCCTGGTGCCCAAGAAGCACGACACCAAGGAGAAGTACGACAAGCAGCCGATCTCCTGCGGCCCCTACAAGGTCGAGAGCCGCAACATCGGCAAGTCGATGACCTTCGTGCGCAACGAGCACTGGGACCCGAAGACGGACCCGATCCGCAACGCCTACCCGGACAAGTACCTGTTCCAGATGGGCTACGAGCTGGTCGCCTCCACCGACCGCTGGATCGCGGACAAGGGCACCGACCAGTACGCGGTGCCGATCTTCAACGAGGTCGCGCCCGAGCGCATCGCCCAGGTCCTCACCAACGCCGACCTCAAGAAGCGCGTCCTCACCGCGGTCGACACGGTCACCTACTACTGGCCGATCAACATGACCCGGATCAAGGACCTCAAGGTCCGCCAGGCCATCAACTACGCCTGGCCGCACCAGCAGCTCCAGACCATCGGCGGCGGCGCCTACAGCCAGGAGATCGCCACCACGATCTTCGCCCCGGTGACCCCCGGCTACACCAAGTTCGACCTGTACGGCGTCGACAAGAAGCCGGGTGGCGACCCCGAGAAGGCCAAGGCCCTGCTGAAGGAGGCCGGCAAGGTCGGCCAGAAGCTGGTCATCGCCTACCAGCAGTCGGACACCGCGGTGAAGACCGCCGTCGCCATCAAGAACGCGCTGGAGGCGGCCGGCTTCACGGTCGTCAACAAGCAGGTCGACAAGTCGACCTTCTACACCCAGATCGGCAAGATCGACAACGACTTCGACCTGTTCGCGGCCGGCTGGAGCCCGGACTGGCCGAACGGCTACTCGCAGTTCTACCCCTGCTGGAGCGGCAAGAACATCGGCGACGGCCGCAGCAACTACGCCCAGCTGAACGACCCGAGCGTCAACAAGGCCATCGACGCGGCGTCCCAGATCTCGGACGTGGCCGAGGCCAACAAGGCCTGGGGCAACATCGACAAGATGATCATGGAGCTGGCCGCGGTCGTTCCGGACTACCACAAGATCCGTAACTACCTGTACGGCTCCAAGGTCGGCAACGTCCTGTGGGACAACGCCAACACCTGCGTCGCACTCTGCAAGCTCTACGCCAAGAAGTAAGCGCACGCCCCCCGGGGGTGGCCGTCACCACGGCCACCCCCTGCGGTCCACCCCCCTCTCCTTACCGCGGCGACGGCGCCCCGTCCGGAAAGTCACGCCTCATGTTCCGCTTCCTCGTCCGCCGGGTCACCGGCGCGCTGGTCATCCTCCTGATCATCAGCGCCATCACCTTCTGGCTCTTCTACGCCGTCCCGCGTGACCCCGCCATGATGTCCTGCGGCAAGAACTGCACGCCGGAGAACCTGGCGCAGATCCGGAAGAACCTGGGCATCGACCACTCCATCCCGGTGCAGTACTGGTACTGGCTGAAGGGCGTCTTCGCCGGTCGCGACTACGCCGGTTACGGGTACTGCGACGCGCCCTGCTTCGGCTACTCCTTCGCCAACAACGTGCCGGTCTTCGACACGATCATGGACCGTCTGCCGACGACCCTCTCGCTCGCCTTCGGCGCGGCCGCCGTCTTCCTGGTCCTCGGTGTCGGCGCGGGCATGCTCGCCGCCCTCAAGCAGGGCAAGCTCCTGGACAAGGCCGCCAGCTCGGCGTCGCTGCTCGGCTCCTCGCTCCAGATCTACTTCGTCGGCTACATCGCGATGTACTACTTCGTCGCCCAGCTGGGCTGGCTCGACCAGCCGTCCTGGACCCCGCTGAGCGACGACCCGGTCGCCTGGTTCTCCGGGCTCCTGCTGCCCTGGCTGGTCCTGGCGATCATCTTCACCGCCAACTACACCCGTATGACCCGCTCGCAGCTCGTGGAGCAGCTGAGCGAGGACTACGTCCGCACCGCCCGCGCCAAGGGTCTGTCCCAGTCGAACGTGTTCTTCCGGTTCGCCTGGCGGGGTGCGATGGGTCCCATCGTCACGGTGTTCGGCATCGACCTCGGCACGCTGATCGGCGGTGCCATCATCACCGAGCAGACGTTCAGCCTCCCCGGCATCGGCCGGCTCGCGGTGAAGTCCGTGGACCAGAGCGACCTGCCCATGCTGCTGGGTGTGACCATCCTGGCCGCGGGCGCGATCGTGTTCTTCAACATCATCGTCGATGCCGTCTACGCTCTCATCGACCCGCGGATCCGGCTCGCCTGACCTCCGCCAAGCCCCCTACCTCTCGCATCACCCCCCAGGAGCGTCCCCGTGACGAGCACCGATCAGCAGCCCTTCCTCTCCGTCAGGGACCTGAAAGTCCATTTCTCCACCGAGGACGGCATCGTCAAGGCCGTCGACGGGCTCTCCTTCGACCTGCTGAAGGGCAAGACGCTCGGCATCGTGGGCGAGTCGGGCTCCGGCAAGTCGGTCACCAACCTGGCCATCCTGGGTCTGCACGACCGCGCCCGCACGGCGATCGAGGGCGAGATCCTGCTGGACGACAAGGAGTTGCTGACCGCCACCGAGAGGGAGCTCGAGCGGCTGCGCGGCAACAAGATGTCGATGATCTTCCAGGACGCGCTGGCGTCGCTGTCGCCGTACCACACGATCGGCAAGCAGATCGGTGAGACGTACCGCAAGCACACCGGCGCCTCCAAGTCCCAGGCCCGCGCCCGGGCCATCGAGATGCTCAAGCGGGTCGGGATCCCGCAGCCGGAGATGCGGGTGGACGACTACCCGCACCAGTTCTCCGGCGGTATGCGCCAGCGCGCGATGATCGCCATGGCGCTGGTCTGCGACCCCGAACTGCTCATCGCCGACGAGCCGACCACGGCCCTGGACGTGACCGTGCAGGCCCAGATCATGGACCTGCTCAAGGACCTCCAGCAGGAGTTCGGCACCGCGATCATCTTCATCACGCACGACCTGGGCGTCATCGCCGACATCGCCGACGACGTGCTGGTCATGTACGGCGGCCGGTGTGTGGAGCGGGGGACGAAGAAGGAGGTGCTGCGCAGTCCGCAGCACCCCTACACCCTCGGTCTGCTGAGCTCGATGCCGAGCCTCGACCACCCCGTCGATGTTCCGCTCAACCCGATCCCCGGCTCGCCGCCCTCGCTGCTGAACCCGCCGACGGGCTGCCGCTTCCACCCCCGGTGCACCTTCGCCGAGAAGGTCGAGGGGGGACTGTGCTCCAGGGAGCAGCCGCTGCTGGAGATCACGAACGGGCGGGGTTCCGCCTGCCACCTGACCTCCGACCAGCGCGCCGAGTACTTCGCCGAGCTCGCCGGCAGCGCGACGAACTGACGTACAAAAGACGGGACTTCATCACCATGAGCAGCACCACCCCCCTCCTGGACGTCAGCGGTCTGACCAAGCACTTCCCGATCAAGGGCGGCTTCCCGATCCGGCGTACGGTCGGCGCCGTGCAGGCTGTCGACGGGCTGGACTTCCAGGTCGCCGAGGGCGAGAGCCTGGGCCTGGTCGGCGAGTCCGGCTGCGGCAAGTCGACGACCGGCCGGCTGATCACCCGGCTGCTGGAGCCGACGGGCGGCCGGATCGCCTACCGCGGCGAGGACATCACGCACGCGGGCCGCAGGCAGCTGGCGCCGATCCGGTCCGAGATCCAGATGATCTTCCAGGACCCGTACGCCTCGCTGAACCCGCGCCAGACGGTCGGCCGGATCATCTCCGGTCCGATGGAGATCAACGACATCCACCCGGCCGGCGGCCGGGAGAAGCGGGTGCGCGAGCTCCTGGAGACCGTGGGTCTCAACCCGGAGCACTACAACCGCTTCCCGCACGAGTTCTCCGGCGGCCAGCGCCAGCGCATCGGTGTCGCCCGGGCGCTGGCCCTCGAGCCCAAGCTGATCGTGGCCGACGAGCCGGTCTCCGCGCTCGACGTGTCGATCCAGGCGCAGGTCGTCAACCTGCTCCAGAAGGTCCAGCGGGACCTCGGCATCGCGTTCGTCTTCATCGCCCACGACCTGGCCGTCGTCCGGCACTTCTCGCAGCGGGTCGCGGTCATGTACCTCGGCCGCATCGTCGAGATCGCCGACCGCGACGACCTCTACGGCAACCCGCGCCACCCGTACACCCGGGCGCTGCTGTCCGCCGTGCCCGAGGCCACCGTGCAGGACGACGACGCCGAGGTCCGTGAGCGCATCCGCCTCGTCGGTGACGTGCCCTCGCCCATCAACCCGCCGTCCGGCTGCCGCTTCCGCACCCGCTGCTGGAAGGCGACGGAGAAGTGCGCCTCGGAGGCGCCCCCGCTGGTGCAGGTCGAGGGCAACAAGCCCGGTCACCTGACGGCGTGCCACTACCCCGAGACCGCGGACGTCGTGGCCGACGTGCCGGCGCAGCGTCTCGCCAAGGACCCCGAGGCGGCGGCCTGACACACCCCTTTTCGTCAGCCGCCCCCTTTCGGAGCGGACTTTCCCGGCCCATTGACCCGAGCCCATGAACGTCCGGTCCAGGGGAAGAAGGCCCGCGCTCACCCAGCGCGGGCCTTCACTCGCTCCCGCCCCCTCCCCCCTCTCTCCGCGCCCGCACGCCCGCGCCACCGCACCGTTCACGCAGCCGGCGGCAGCCACCCCGTGCAGCATCCATGCACGAGCCGAACACCGCGCCTGCACAGTGGTCCTCGACCGAACGGACGCAACGGGGGGCACATGGAGATTCAGCTGCTGGGATGCGTCGAGGCACGCGCCCGCTCCGGCGGCGACAAGCTGCCGCTTCCGCACGGCACCAAACTGCTGCTGGCGGCGCTGGCCTGGACCCCCGGCGCGTTCGTGGCCGACGAGACGCTGATCGAGCGGGTCTGGCAGGAACGCCGGCCGCAGCATCCGCGGGAGGCCCTGTACATCCAGGCCACCCGGCTGCGCAAGGCGCTGCGGGCCGACGGTCAGTGCGCCGAGGGGTTCGAGCTGATCCGCAAGCGGGGCGGGTACGTCCTGGCGATCGACGAGCACGGCGTCGACACCGCGCGGTTCCGGGCCCTCGTCCGGCGGGCGCAGCAGGAGGCCCGCGCCGGTGAGAGCGACGCGGCCGTCGGCCTCTACGCACAGGCCCTGGAGCTGTGGCGGGGCGAACCCCTGTCCGACGTGCGCACGCCGTGGGCGGAGTCGACCCGGGTGACGCTGCGGCGCGAGCACCGGGAGGCGCTGATCGCCAGCACCGAGCTGTACCTGCGGGCGGGACGCCACGAGGAGTGCCTGCCGCAGCTGCACTGGCTGGCGGAGATGCACCCCTTCGACGAGAAGGTCACGGGCCTGCTGATGCTCGCCCTGCACCGCGGGGGACGGCAGGCCGACGCGCTGCACTGCTACCAGGTGCTGCGGCTGCGGATGGTCGACCTGCTGGGCTGCGAACCGGGCCCGGAGCTGCGGTCCCTGCACGAGCGGATCCTCGCCCGCGACCCGAGGCTGCGGCCGCGGCCCGCCGGCGCGTACGCAGCGTCGGCCGCGTCCGCCTGAGCGGCGCCGCCGGGGGGGGCGGCCGCTTCAGGCGTCGAAGTGCTCGGTCAGATACAGGGTCAGGCGGGATTCCGCGTCCGGAGGGAGCTCACGATGACGATGGCGGGGCGGCGGGCGGTGCCCGTCGGACGACGGACGCGGGTCCAGCGCCGCGTACAGGGCGGCCGCCGCCGCGCCGGCCTCGTGCGCGGCCGCGCTGTCGCCGCCGGCCTCGTGGAGCTGGGCCAGGGCCTGTGCGGCACGGGCGTGCAGCAGCCGCTGCCCGGATTCCCCGGCCAGTTCGGCGGCCCGGCCCGCCGCGGCGCGGGCCCGGGCGAGCGGGTCGTCACCGGCGCCGCGGGGCCCGGAGCCGGGGTCCATGAGGGTCAGCGCCGTGGTGAGGTGGATGCGGGGCAGCGCGAGGGGGGTGCCGTCGGCCGCGAGGCGCTCGGCGCGCTCCAGGTGGTCGAGGGCCTCGGCCGGGCGGCCCTGGGCGCGGGCCAGGTCGGCGCGGGTGAGCAGGACCTCGACGAGGCCCGCGCGGTGGCCGGTGCGCTCGGCGATCTCGAAGGCGTCGTCCAGGTGCCCCGCCGTCTCCTCGGCGCGGTCCGCGCGCAGCTTCACCGCCGCGAGCCCCACCAGGCTGTCGACCTGGCAGTTGCGGTTCTCCACCCTGCGGGAGACGGCCAGGGCGTCCTCGTAGGCGAGGAGCGCGCGCTCGTCGCGGCCCGCGTCGGCGTGCACCCGGCCCAGCGCCTCCAGGGCGACGGCCTCCGTGTAGGCGGACCCGGAGTCACGGGAGACCAGGAAGCAGGTGCGCAGCGCGGCCGTCGCCTCCTCGTACCGGGCCTGCCGCTGGCGGACCAGGGCGAGGTTGACGAGGGCCATCGCGCGGTTGTGGTGGACCGTGTCCCCGATCAGGTCGAGCGCCGCGAGGGCGGCCTTCTCGGCCTCGTCCAGGCGTCCCAGGGCGAGGTTCAGGGACGCCGTGTTGATCAGCATGATCTCGACGTTCTTGACGTTGTCCAGGGTGCGGTAGAGCGCGAGGGCGCGGTCGTAGCAGGGCAGCGCCCGGCGCAGTTCGCCCAGCAGCTTGAGGGTGACGCCCTTGCCCTGGAGGCTGCCGGCCTCGCCGTACGCCCAGCCCGCGCTGCGCGCCAGTTCCTCCGCCTCCTCGTACTCGGCCAGGGCTCCCCGCAGGTCCCCGTTGCGCCAGCGGGCGCTGCCCAGGGACAGGCACATGGACGCCTGGCCGACCTGGTCGCCGTCGCGCGCGGCGACCTCCCGGGCGAGACCGGCGAGCCGCATCCAGTCGGAGAGGGGACGCCGGTGGTGGAAGAGGTCCTGGAGCGCGTCCACCAGCCACCACACATAGCGCGCCGGGCCGTGTTCGGCGGCGTGCCCGATCGCGGCCGCGAGGTCGTCCCACTCGTCGTCGAGCCAGGCGTAGGCCTCCTCGGCGTCGGCGAACTTCCGCGGCAGGGAGCCCTCGACGGCGGGCGGCCGGTTGCGCATGACGTACAGGCCGGCCGTGGCCGCCGCGTCGACCACGCTCTGGAGGTAGTGGTCGAGGACCCGGGTGACGGCGCGGGCCCGCTCCTCGGGCGTGTCCTCGGCGGCCGTGCGGTCCCGGGCGTACTCGTGCACGAGGTCGTGCCAGGCCGGACGGCCGTGCTCGACGTCACGCAGCAGGTGGACCCGCTGGGCCAGCCGCAGCAGGTCGGCCAGGCGGTGTTCGTCGGTGCCGGCCGCGGCGGCGGCCGCGGGGACCGACCTGCCGGTGCCCGGCAGGACGCCCAGCGAACGGAACGCGTGCCGGGCGTCGTCGGGCAGCGCCCCGTACGACAGGTCGAGCGCGGCCCGCACCGCGACGGACTCCTCGCCCTCGACGTGCAGCCGGGCCAGCCGGCCGCGGTCCGCGAGGTCCCGGACGTACGCGCGGATACTGCCTGGCCGGTCGCCGATCCAGGACCCCGCGACGCACAGCGCGAGCGGCAGGCGGTCGCAGAGCTCGACCAGCCGGGCCGCGGCCTCCGGGTCGGCGGCCACCGCCTCCGCGCCGACCGCCCCGCTGATCAGCTCCAGTGCCGCGGCGCCGTCGAGGACGTCGCAGGACACCCGGTAGGCGCCGTCCAGGGTGACCAGGCCGCTGAGTCTGTCGCGGCTCGTCACCAATGTCAGCGAGCCCGCTGAGGCGGGCAGCAACCGCCGTACGTACGAGGCGTCGGCCACGTCGTCGAGGACGACCAGCACCCTGCGGTCCGCGAGCAGCGTCCGGTACAGCGCGGTCTGTGCCCCGGCGCCCAGCGGGATGTCGCGCGGGGCGCAGCCCAGTCCCTGGAGGAGCAGCGGCAGCGCCTCCTCGGGGGTCATCGGCTCGGCGTTGTCGAAGCCGCGCATGTCGAGGAAGAGCTGGCCGTCGGGGAAGCGGTCGGCGACCCGGTGGGCCCAGTTCAGTGCCAGGGCGCTCTTGCCGACGCCCGCCGGTCCGACGATCAGGGCGAGTGGTTCGGCGGTGCGCAGACAGGAGTCGAGGCGGACGAGTTCCCGCTCGCGTCCCACGAAACGGCGTGGGGTGTGCGGGAGCTGACGCGGCACGGGACGCCCGGGCGCGGACGGGGGCGCGGGGCGCGCGGGAGGGGCGGCCCCCGAGCCGCCGCCCCGCAGCAGCCGCTGGTGCAGGTCCCTGAGGTCGGAGGAGGGCTCCATGGCGAGTTCGTCCACCATGCGCCGGCGCAGCGCGGTGTACAGCTCCAGGGCCTCGGCGCTGCGGCCGTCGCGGTGCAGGGCGCGCATCAGCAGGCCGTGCGGGCGCTCGCGCAGCGGATGGGCGGCGGTCAGCCGCAGGAGTTCGGCGATGGCCTCCCGGTGGCGGCCGGTCTCGATCCCCGCCTCGGCAACGCCCTCCCGGGCCACCAGGTGCAGTTCGCCGAGGCGTTGCCGCTCGGCCTCGCGCACCGCGGCCTCCGGCAGGTCGGACAGCGGCTCGTCCCGCCACAGCGCGAGGGCCTGCCCGCCGCAGCGCCGGGCGGTCCGCCAGTCACCGCGGCCCGCGGCCCGCGAGGCCTCCCGGATGAGGTTCTCGAACGCCAGCAGGTCGAGTTCGTCCGGGCCCGCGTGCATGACGTAGCCGGGCCGCCGGGTGGTCAGCAGCTCCGTCCCCGCCGGGCCGAGCGCCCGCCGCACCTCGGCGACGAGGGCGCGCACCCGTGCCGCGCCGGCGCCGGGCGGCCGGTCGTCCCACAGGCACTGGATCAGCCGGTCGACGGAGACGACGTGGTTGGCGTGGAGCAGCAGTACGGCGCACAGCGCCCGTTGCCGGCCGGTGAGGACGACCGCCTGTCCGTCGACCTCGACGTCCAGGGGTCCGAGCAGGCGGAACCGGGGCCGTGGGGTGAGCATTCACAGAACGTAGTCCAGGGGCGAACGGCCGGGCAACGCGGAGCTGCGCGAAGGCGAACGCCCCGGCGCCCGGACGTCGTGATCCGGCCAACTCCGCGACCGCGCGCGAGCGCCGGCGCCGGCGCCCCCGGCCCTGCCCGGCACCGGCTCCGGGCCGGGCACCGCGGCCCGCCTCGCGGGTGCGGAGCGGGGCGGGCGCCGCGTGTCCCCCGTCGTCGGCCCGCCCCGCACCCGCAGTCTCTCCGGGCCGTCTTTCCGGATTCTTTCACCGGTCTTTCACCGCGCGGCGGCGCCGTCAGACGCCGGTGCGGCCGTCGATCAGTTCGCGCAGGATGTCGAGGTGGCCGTTGTGCCGGGCCGTCTCCTCGATCAGGTGCAGAAGGATCCAGCGCAGGTCGACATGACGGCCGTCGCCCGCCGCCCGCTGCGCCCGGGCGCCGAGGTCGTGGCCGGCGACCAGTTCACGGTGGCGCACCGCCTCCGCGGCGTACTCGTCGAGCACCTGCGCGAGCGGGAGGTCGACGGCGATGCGCATTTCGCGGTCGGGGTCCTCGTCGGTCCACGGCCCCTCGTCCTCCTCGCCGAGGAACACGACCCGGAACCAGTAGTACTCGACCCAGCGCAGGTGGTTCACCAGGCCGCTCATGGTCATCAGCGGCGAAGCGGGCAGGGGCGCCTTGCGGGCGTCCTCGTCGGAGAGGTCCTCGCACTTGGCGCGGGCGGTGTCCCGGGCGTAGTCGAGGAAGGTGGTGAGCTGGGTGCGTTCGTCCCAGGCGGAGGGCATGTCGTCGATTCTCGTCATCGCGGACGAGGATGTCCGGCCGCCGGACGCCTGTCGAGGGGATTACGGATGTTGTGGATCTTGTCCTGTGCCGCTGCGGGGTGTGTCAGACTGCCGCGGTGGTCGATCATTCGTTCGCGGATCTGACACTCGCCGCGCTGTACGACAGCATCAATCCGTGGGGGCCGGACGACGACTTCTACCTGGACCTGGTGGCATCCGCCGGCTCCGTCCTCGACGTCGGCTGCGGCACCGGCCGCCTCCTCGCCCGGGCCCGTGCGGACGGCCATCCGGGGCGGCTCACCGGTCTCGACCCGGCGGCCGCGATGCTCGTCCAGGCCCGGCACCGGGCGCCCGGCGTGGAGTGGCTGCTGGGAGATCTGCACGCCCGGCTGTGGCAGGGCGAGTTCGATCTCGTCGTGATGACGGGACACGCCTTCCAGGTGCTGCTGGGCGACGACGAACTGCGCGCCGCGCTGCGGGCCGTGCGGTCGGCGCTGGGCGACGGCGGACGGTTCGTGTTCGAGACCCGCAACCCGGCCGCGCGGCCCTGGCAGGAGTGGACTCCGGACCGGGTCCGCGAGGTCGACGACGCCGAGGGCCGGGCCGTACGGATCTGGCACGAGGTCGAGGACCGCCCCCGCGGCGACCGGGTCACGTTCACCGAGACCTTCGACTGCGCCGACTGGCCCCATCGTCACACCAGCCGCGCCACCCTCCGCTTCCTGACTCCGGCCCACCTGACGGCCTTCCTGACGGAGGCGGGACTCCGCGTCGACCGCCAGTACGGAAACTGGGACCGCACCCCCCTGGCCCCCACCAGCCCGGAAATCATCACAGTGGCCACCCCCGCCTTCTAGGGGCGCAAGAGACCGTGCCCCCCTTCAGGGGCGCGGGGAACTGCGCGATCAGCCCCCACCCACCCGCACCCCCGAACCCGGGCGTGCCCACCCCACCCAGGGGCGCGAGGAACCGCGCACCGAACCTCAACACAAACCCGCACACCCCCCTAACCGGCGGAGCCCCCCTCCTCCAGCGCCGCCAACGCAGGATCCAGCACGATGTCCTCCTCACGCGCCTCGATCGTCGGCTCCTCCGGAAAATGGCAGGCCGTCAGATGGCCCGCGTGATTCCCGGAGATCCGCACCAACGGCGGCTCCTCGGCCGCGCACCTGTCCTGCGCCTTCCAGCACCGGGTCCGGAACCGGCAGCCGGACGGCGGGGCGATCGGCGACGGGACGTCACCGGCGAGCCGGATCCGCTCCCGGGCGGCCGTCTCCCCGTCGCCCACGTTCACCTCGGGCACCGCGGAGAGCAGCGCGTGGGTGTACGGGTGCCGGGGCCGGGTGTAGATGGAGTCACGGTCGCCCACCTCGATGATCTTCCCGAGGTACATGACCGCGACCCGCTGCGAGAAGTGCCGGACGACGGCCAGGTCGTGGGCGATGAACAGGAAGGCGATGCCGAGTTCCTGCCGCACCTGCTGGAGCAGGTTGACCACCTGCGCCTGGATCGACACGTCCAGCGCGGACACCGGCTCGTCGGCCACGATCAGCTTGGGCTCCAGCGCCAGCGCCCGCGCCACACCGATCCGTTGCCGCTGGCCGCCGGAGAACTCGTGCGGGAAGCGGTTGTAGTGCTCCGGGTTGAGACCCACGATCTCCAGCAGCTCGCGCACCCGCTTCTCCCGGCCGCCCTCGGGCTCGATGCCGTTGACCTCCATCGGACCGGAGATGATCCGGCCGACGGTCTGCCGGGGATTCAGGGAGGAGTACGGGTCCTGGAAGATCATCTGGATCTCGGAGCGGATCGGCGCCAGCTGCCTGCGCGAGGCGTGCGAGATGTCCTGCCCCCGGTAGGTGATCGTCCCGGCGGTGGGTTCCAGCAGCCGGGTGATGAGCCGGCCGGTGGTGGACTTGCCGCACCCCGACTCCCCCACCAGACCGAAGCTCTCGCCGGCCCGCACGCTCAGGTCGATGCCGTCCACGGCCTGGACCTGGCCGACCGTACGCCGGATCGGGAAGCCGCCCTTGACGGGGAAGTGCTTGGTGAGCCCCGCCACCACGAGGAGCGGATCCCCCTCGGCGTCGGCCCCCGCCCCGCGCGGTGCGGGAAGGACGGATTCTTCGTTCTTCACGTGCTCCTCCTGGCCTGCCACGTGCTCCTCCTGGCCTTCGTCACGTCGGTTTCTCCTCCTGGCCCGCCCCTACCCCAGCCGGGGCCTGATCTCCTCCAGGAAGACGGTCCGCTTCTGCTCCGCCGTGAGATGGCAGGCGGAGGCGCGGTCCGGGGCCGTCCGGGGGCGTTCGGTGACGCAGCGGTCGCCGGCGACCCGCTCCCGGAAGGCGCACCGGGGGTGGAACCGGCAGCCGGACGGCGGGCTCAGCAGCGAGGGCGGGGTTCCGGGGATGGGGGCGAGCGGGGTGCCCAGGTCGGAGTCGAGCCGGGGCATCGAGTTCAGCAGGCCCCAGGTGTACGGATGGCTCGGTGAGCGCAGCACCTGCTCCGTCGTCCCGCGCTCGACCGCGCCGCCCGCGTACATCACCATGATGTCGTCGGCCATGTCGGCGATGACCCCGAGGTCGTGCGTGATGAAGATGATCCCGGTGCCGAACTCCCGCTGGAGGTCCTTGAGCAGGTCGAGGATCTGTGCCTGGACGGTCACGTCCAGCGCGGTGGTCGGCTCGTCGGCGATCAGCAGGTCGGGGTCGCAGACCAGCGCCATCGCGATCATCGCCCGCTGGCGCATGCCGCCGGAGAACTGGTGGGGGTAGTCCTTGGCCCGTTCCCGGGGGTTGGGGATGCCGACCTTGCCGAGCATCTCCACCGTGCGCTCCCAGGCGGCCTTCCGCGAGGCGCCGCGGTGCTTCATGTACGGCTCGGCGATCTGCCGGCCGACGGTGTAGTACGGGGAGAGCGCGGTCAGCGGGTCCTGGAAGATCATCGCGACCTTGTTGCCGCGCAGCTTCTCCAGTTCCGCTTCCCGGGCCGTGGTCAGTTCCTGGCCCTCCAGCAGGATCTCGCCCTCGACGGTGGTGAACATCGGGTTGTGCAGGCCGAGGACGGTGAGGTTGGTGACGGACTTCCCGGACCCCGACTCGCCGACGATGCCGAGGGTGCGGCCGCGTTCGAGGTCGAAGGAGAGCCCGTCGACGGCCCGGACGACGCCGTCCTCCGTGCTGAAGCTGACGTGCAGGTCCCGCACCGAGAGGAACGCGCCCGCGCCGGCCGGGACGGGCGCCCCGGCCTCCTTGGTCACAGTGGTCACGACAAAAGCTCCTGGGGACAGGTCCGGGTCACGGCCTAGGACAGCCGTACGCGCGGGTCGATGAAGGCGTAGCAGGCGTCGACGACGATGTTGCACAGCAGGATCACCGCGGCCGCGAAGAGCATCACGCCCAGCAGCAGCGGCAGATCGCTGAACTGCACGGACTCCACGGCGAGATGCCCGAGTCCGGGCAGTCCGAAGGTGTACTCGGTGATGATCGCGCCGCCGAGCAGCGAGGAGAGGTCGATGCCCAGGATGGTGACGATCGGGATCAGGGAGCCGCGCCAGGCGTAGCGGAAGAAGACGTAGCGCCGGCTCATCCCCTTGGCGCGCGCGGTGCGGATGTGTTCCTCCTGGAGCTGTTCGATCATCGACGAGCGCGCCATACGGGTGTACTGCGCGGCGAAGATCGTCGACAGCACGACCCAGGGGATCATCAGCCCGGAGAACCAGGCGACGGGGTCGGCGGTGAGTTCGGTGTAGCGGGGCTCGTCGAAGAGGTGGGTCTGGTACACCAGCACGGCGAGGGCGAGCGGTCCGAGGAAGTAGATCTGCATCGAGCTGAGCACCATGGAGCCCGCGGTGAAGGACTTGTCGACGAGGGTGCCGCGCCGCCACGCGGCCAGCATGCCGGTGCCGAGTCCGACGAAGAGGAAGACGACGGTGGCGCCGAGCGCGAGGGAGACGGTGAGCGGCAGCCGGTCCATCAGGGTCGACCACACCTGCTCGTTGGTGTGGTACGAGTAGCCGAAACAGGGGGCCGGGCAGGGTCCCTGGGCGAAGTCGTCCCGGCCCGCGACCAGCCCGTGCAGGAAGATCCAGAACTGTTCGGGGACCGACTTGTCGATGCCGAGGGTGCGGTGGATGTTCGCCAGCGCGTCGGGTGTGCACGTCTTGCCGCACATCAGCAGCGCCGGGTCCCGGGGCATGCCGAAGAAGAGCAGGAAGGCGACGACGGTCAGCAGCACCAGGATGACCAGCGAGCCGAGGGTCCGGCGGAGGAGGAAGCGCAGCATCTCAATGGCAGCTTTCGGGCTCGTGGGGCCGGCCCGTCGGACCGGCTCGAAGGGCCGTGCGGGCCGGTGCGTCCCGTCGCGCGAGCGGGACGGGACGCACCGGGCGCCGTGCTCGGGAAGGGGCTACTTCACGAACAGCCTGCGCGGGTCGACGCCGCCGATGACGTCGTCGTACACGAGGCCGCCGATCTTCGAACCGGCGATCTGGGTCTGCTTGTAGTACGCCGTCGGGATGTTGGAGACGACGTCCTTCACGATGTACTCGTTGATCTTGTTCCAGGCCTCCGCGGCCTTGATCGGGTCGGTGATGGTGCCGGCCTTGTCGATGTCGGCGTTGACCTTCGGGTCGTTGATGTGCGAGTAGTTCGCGGCGCCGTCCTGGATCTGGCGTCCGTCGTACAGCGGCGGGACGACGGTCGAGGCGCTCGGCCAGTCGGCGCCCCACGCGGTGTGGTAGATGTCGAAGTTGTTGCTGACCTTGCCGACCTGGTCGTAGTAGGTCTCGGCCGGGATCTCCTGGCGCTGCACGTCGAAGCCGGCCTTCTCCAGACCGGCCGCCATGGCGGTGGAGTACTGCTGGCCCTCGGGGGTGTTGATGTAGCCGAAGGTGAGCTTCAGGCCCGTCTTGCCGGCCTTCTCCAGGAGTTCCTTGGCCTTGGCCGGGTCACCGGCGGGCTTCTTCTTCTTGCCGAACGGGTCGAAGGCCGGGTTGTAGCCGGAGACGGTCGGGCTGATCAGACCGCCGGCGACCTCGCGGGCCGCGGTGCCGCCGTAGGCGCGCACGAACGGGGTGATCGGCAGGGCGTAGGCGATGGCCTCGCGGACCGTCTTGTCCTGCATCTCCTTCTGCGACAGGTTGATGTCGATCTGCCCCACGTACGGCTGGTAGCCCGAGACGGTACGGGACTTCAGCGCCGAGTCGGCGAGGATCTTGGACAGGTTGCCCGCGTCGACCTCGTTGTTGAAGCTCACCGCGGTGGCGTTGGCCCCGGAGTCGTCGAGGATGGCCTTGGTGGAGTCCTCGTACTGCTTGTTGAAGGCGATGGAGAACCGGTCGACGTACTGGTGCCGGATCGGGTCGGTCTTCGGGTCCCACGCGGTGTTCTTCACCAGGACCATCGTCTTGCCGGACTTGAAGTCCTGGATCTTGTACGGGCCCGCGGTCATCGGGGCCTTGTCGTACTTCTCCTTGGTGTCCTTCTTCTGCGAGACGAGCGAGTAGCCGGCCATGGCCAGCGCGTACGGCAGGTCGGGCCTCGGCTTCTTGAACTTGAAGACGACCGTTTTCGCGTCCGGCGTCTCCAGGACGCTGTCCGGCAGATGCTGCCCGCCGTAGGGGCCGCCCTTGAGCAGGCTGCGGTACTCGGTGCCCGGCGTGTCGGCGAGCCACTGCTGGATGTAGGTCGGGCCGTTGGCGACGAACGGCGCGAACAGCCGCTCGAAGGTGTGGCGCACGTCGGTGGCCGTGATCGTGGAGCCGTCGGCCCACTTGACCCCGTCCTTCAGCGTGTACTTCCAGGTCTTGCCGCCGTCGGTGGTGGTCCCGCTGTCGGTCGCCAGGTCGCCGACGATCTCGTGCTTCTTGCCGTCCTCACTGGTCGGCTTGTAGCCGGTCAGTCCCCGGTGGATGAGCTGCGACAGGGCCATCTCGTCGGAGACGTAGATCTGTGCGGGGTCGAGGTGCGCGTAGCTGTCTCTCTGGAGAACCGTGACCGCGCCTCCGGGTTTGGCTCCGGGGACCTCGGCGGCCGGGCCGGTCGACGCCTTCACGTCCCCGAAGTCGATGGAGGACTGCTGCCGTTGGGCGTTCTCCTTGTCGTCCTTGCTGTCGCCTTCCTTGCTGCCGCCCTCGCTGCAACCGGAGAGCACGAGCGCTCCCGCGGCGACCAGCGAGAGAGCGGCGTACGCGCGGCGTCCACCCTTACCCATCACTCGTTTCCCACCCATCTGTGAGTCCAGCACCGTGTGCGTTCACGAACCGTGAGTACGAAAAGCCGTGTGTCCGAAAGATCCGAAAGAGGTGATGTGCGGGTCAGCGCGCCGTCTTGGGGTCGAAGGCGTCCCTGACCGAGTCCCCGAGCAGGTTGAAGGCCACGATGAAGATGATCATCGAGACGCCGGGGAAGAACATGTAGGTGATGTCGTTCTGCATCACGAGTTCCGTCGCCGCCTTGGAGAACATCTGGCCCCAGTCCGGCGTCGGTTCGACGAGCCCCACGCCCAGGAAGGACAGACCGGCCTCGGCGGTCACGAAGTTGGGCAGCATGTAGGTGGCCTGCACCAGGATCGGCGTGACCACGTTGGGCAGGATCTCCCGGCGGATGATGCGGCCCGGCGGTGCCCCGCTCACCTTGGCCGCCTCGATGAACTCCCGCTCCCGCAGGGCGAGACTGGTGCCGCGCAGGATGCGGCCGAGGCTCATCCAGCCGAGGAACCACTGCACCGAGATCAGCGCGACGACCCGGACGTAGACGGGTGTCTCGTCGCGCGGGCTGACGAACAGGGAGACCACGACCGGCATGCTCGCGATGAAGAACAGCTGGGCCGGGATGGCGAGCAGGAAGTCGATCACCCGGCTGATCAGGAAGTCCGTACGGCCGCCGAGGTAGCCCGCCGCGACCCCGAGGACGATGCCGGTCAGCACGGTGGCGAAGGTGACCGCCAGCGAGATGCCGAGCGAGTTGCGGATGCCGTAGAGCAGTTTGGTGAAGACGTCGTAGCCGTTGCCGGGTTCGAGGCCGAACCAGAACTCGCCGCTGATCCCGCCGTTGGGCTGCACCGGAACCCCGGCGCTGTCGAACAGCTCCGGCCGTTCGTCCGCGAACACGGTGTACGGGTTCTTGCCGTAGAGCTTCGCGATCAGGGGGGCGAGAACGCCGATCAGGAAGAAGAACAGCACCACGTAGGCCGAGATCACGCCCGTGCGGTCCCGCTTGAAGCGGAGCCACATGAGCCGACCGGGGGAACGGCCCACGGGAGTCCTGGCCTCGGGTACCGCCGCCGGCTCCTGGTCGCCGTCGACCACGACCGACGTACCGCCGCCCTCGATGTCGGTAGGACTTGTCACAGATCGCCCATCTCGCTTCACGGATGTGGGTGTGCCGAGCCGGCGGCGGGCGCGAAGTGGGCGCGGTCGCCGGTCGGTTCATGAAGGGATGCCGGAACGCGCCGGACGCGGAGCGCGAAAGAGGCGCAGCCGGACGCGCGTAGCCGGACGGCCGCGGTCGGCGGCCCGGATGGTCAGTGACAGTCGCCGCGGGCGGGAGCGGGCAGACCGGCGAGGGACCGCTTGGGCCGCTTCAGTGGCATGGGGATCCTCCTTGTGACTCCACGTGTTCACCAACAGGAGAGGGCGCTCGCCCGGCCTCCGCCACCCCTGACGGAGGATCAGGCACCCCCTGGTGCTCGCGAGTCGGCGCTGTCCCCACAGCGCGAGACCCATTGACCCGAGCGTTACGCGGCTAACTATCTGGCATGCGCCAAGTGCCGACCACCGTCTTTAAATCTCAATTCAGTCACAGCTGACGCGTAGATCTTCCAAAATCCGGACAAAGCCTCTGGCTCGAGAAGGGCGCGAAACGGACTTGTTACATGGCTATCGGGCGAGGATCTCCGCATTACGGACACTCTTCACCGGCGGCGCCCCGGAAAACGGGTTGCGAAAAGCCCGGGCGCCCCCATGACGGGGACACCCGGGCTCCGGAGTGTGCTGCGGCGGCGGATCACCCGCCGCTCAGCGGGTACTGACGCGCTGTCAGCCGTGCTTGGCGCGGCTCGCGGTGCGGGCGCGGTCGCGCTGGTCGAGCACGACCTTGCGGATGCGAACCGCCTCCGGGGTCACCTCGACGCACTCGTCGTCGCGGCAGAACTCCAGCGACTGCTCGAGTGACAGCTTGCGCGGCGGCACGATCGCCTCGAACGAGTCGGCCGAGGACGACCGCATGTTCGTGAGCTTCTTCTCCTTGGTGATGTTCACGTCCATGTCGTCGGAGCGCGAGTTCTCGCCGACGATCATGCCCTCGTACACCTCGGTGCCGGGGTCGGTGAACAGCACACCGCGCTCCTGGAGGTTCGTCATCGCGAACGCGGTGACGGCACCGGAGCGGTCGGCGACCAGCGAGCCGTTGTTACGGGTCGTCAGCGTGCCGAACCACGGCTCGTGGCCCTCGTGGATGGAGTGGGCGATACCGGTGCCGCGCGTACCGGTCAGGAACTCGGTACGGAAGCCGATGAGGCCGCGGGAGGGAACGACGAACTCCATGCGGACCCAGCCGGAACCGTGGTTGGACATGTTGTCCATGCGGCCCTTGCGGACACCCATGAGCTGCGTGACGGCGCCCATGTGCTCCTCGGGCACGTCGATGGTCATGCGCTCGACGGGCTCGTAGACCTTGCCGTCGACGTCCTTCGTGACGACCTGCGGCTTGCCGATGGTCAGCTCGAAGCCCTCACGGCGCATCTGCTCGACCAGGATGGCCAGCGCCAGCTCACCGCGGCCCTGCACCTCCCAGGCGTCGGGACGCTCGGTGTCCAGCACGCGCAGCGAGACGTTACCGACCAGCTCGCGGTCGAGGCGGTCCTTGACCTGGCGGGCGGTGACCTTGCGGTCCTTGACCGCGGCCTTGTTGTCGGCGCCCTTGCCGGTGCCGCCACGGCCGACCAGCGGCGAGGTGTTCGTACCGATGGTCATCGAGATGGCCGGCTCGTCCACCGTGATGAGCGGCAGCGCGATCGGGTTCTCGGGGTCGGCGAGGGTCTCGCCGATCATGATCTCCGGGATGCCGGCGACCGCGCAGATGTCGCCCGGGCCGGCCTTCTCGGCGGGCTTGCGGGTGAGCGCCTCGGTCATCAGCAGCTCGGTGATGCGCACGTTGGACAGGGTGCCGTCGCGCTTGATCCACGTGACGGTCTGGCCCTTGCGCAGCTCGCCCTGTTCGACGCGGAGCAGCGCGATACGGCCGAGGAAGTTGTCGGCGTCCAGGTTGGTGACGTGCGCCTGGAGCGGGGCCTCCTCGTCGTACTCGGGGGCCGGGACGTGCGACAGGATCGTGGAGAAGAACGGCTCCAGGTTGTCGCTGTCCTTCGGGACCGTGCCGTCCTCCGGCTTGGTCAGCGAGGCGACGCCGTCACGCGCGCAGGCGTAGACGATCGGGAACTCGATCTGGTCCTCGTCGGCGTCGAGGTCGAGGAAGAGGTCGTAGGCCTCGTTGACGACCTCGTCGATGCGCGAGTCGGGGCGGTCCGTCTTGTTGATGCACAGGATGACGGGCAGGCGGGCCTGCAACGCCTTGCGCAGCACGAAGCGGGTCTGCGGCAGCGGACCCTCGGAGGCGTCCACCAGCAGCACGACGGCGTCCACCATCGACAGGCCGCGCTCGACCTCACCGCCGAAGTCGGCGTGGCCGGGGGTGTCGATGATGTTGATCGTGACGACGTCCCCCCCGTCCTTGGGGTGGTACTTCACCGCCGTGTTCTTGGCGAGGATCGTGATGCCCTTCTCACGCTCCAGGTCGTTCGAGTCCATCATGCGGTCGTCGAGCGACTCGGCGGCGTGCGCGGCGAAGGCGCCGGCCTGCTTGAGCATGGCGTCGACCAGAGTCGTCTTGCCGTGGTCGACGTGGGCGACGATGGCTACGTTGCGGATGTCGTGGCGCGTGGCCATAAAGCGGCGTTCTCCCGGAGTGTGAGGGCGACCCTGCTGCGTACGTCTGTGTTACGCGGGCCCTGCCGGGCTTGACACGCCACGGCCTCACCCCATGGTACGTGGCCCGGCGGGGGACGGCCTCCGCAGGGCCACCACGCTCACTTTCCGCACACCCCGCGCCTACTTCCCGGAGGGGCTCGCGGAGGCCTTCGCGCCCTTCTTCAGGAAGCCCATGTCCTCGTACACCGGCGTCTGGAAACCGAAGGCACCGGCGTTGACCACGGTCTTGCGCACCGCCGTGAGCTGCGGGCGCTGATAGAGAGGAATCGATCCGGCAGCCGCCCAGATCCGGGAGTCCGCCTTGCGGATCAGGGACCGCTGCTCCTCCTGATCCAGGGTGGAGACCGCTTGCTCGAACAGGTGATCGACCTGGTCGGTGCCGACCCTCGTGTAGTTCTGTTCGACGCTCAGCGAACCGTCGGCGGCCGGCACCGGCTTGGCGTAGATCGGCCGGGCGTCGGTGGCGGGGAAGGCGGACGCGGGCCAGGAGTAGAGCGCGAGGTCGTACTGGCCGGAGGCGATGTGGTCCTTGAAGTAGCTCTCGTCCGAGACCTTGGTGATCTCCGTGCCGATGCCGACCTTCGCCAGCATCCTGGTGATCCGCCCGGCGACCGCCGCCAGGGGCTCCGACCCCGGACCGGACGGCAGCACGAACCGCAGGCTGAGCGCCTTGCCGTCCTTGGCCAGCGCCTTGGCCGGGGCCACACCGGCCGGTGCCGCGGTGCCCTCCGGGCCTGGCGTGCCCTGCGGGGAGGGGGTGCCCTTCGGCGCGGCGGTGCCCTTCGGGGCGTAGGCCCCGGGCGCGCCGCCCTGGTGGACCTGCTTGTACTGCTGTCCCTCCTGGGCGAGCTGCTTGCCGCCCTCGCCGCTCCTGCGCGCGCTCTCGCCCTCGGCGGCCCGCCCGGCCCCGCGCTCCGTCCCGGCCCGCGCCTTGTCGTCCTCGCCGACGACGTAGGTGCCGTCGCCGTCCGCGGAGTCGTCGTCCTTGCCGGCCTTCTTGCCCTTCGACCCGGCGGCCTTCTCGCCCTTCTCCTGCTTCGTGACCGGGCCCCCGGGCACCCATCCCGCGTCGGCGAGCAGGGCCTGCGCCTCGGCGGTGTCCTGGCCGCCCAGCGCCCCGCTGCTGTCGGCGTACGCGTCCTGTCCGGCCAGGGCCAGGTGGCTGCCGACCGGCTCCGCGGGCAGCCCCAGCGGCTTCAGCACCACCTTGGCCAGTTCCCTGCGGTCCAGCGCCCGGGCGACGGCCCGCCGCACCCGCTCGTCCGCCAGCGCCCCGTCCGCGCCGTTCAGCGCCAGCTGGGTGTAGGCGGGCTCCAGCGACCTGCGCACCTCGAAGGAGCGCAGCGCCTTCTGCTGCGTCTCCCACTTGGCCATCGCCTTGCGCAGACCGGCGCCGGACCCGGCCTCGTCGTCGCTCTCGTCGTCCGTGTCCTCCTGGGCGCCGTGGGCGAGGGCCCACGCGCGCAGCGTCTTGGCGGCCGTCCGCCCCGAACCGGGACCGGCGAGCGGCCCGGCCGTGCCGTGCGCGGCGCCGTCGACGCGCTGGGCGGCCGCCGGGTCGATCTCGGCCAGGTCGATCTTCCCCTCGGCCAGCGCGGAGGCCCGCTCGTCCCGCGGGACGGCCGTCAGCACGATCTCGGAGAGCTTGGCCGGGTGGCCCCACCAGCGCGCGTTGCGGGTCAGCCGGACCTCGTCCTGCTTGCGGTCCACCTTCTTCAGCGCGAACGGGCCGGCCGTGACCTTCAGCTTGCGGCGCGCACCGTCGTTGAACGCGTCGGGCGTGCCCATGACGTCCTTCGGGTACAGCGGGGAGAACAGCGACCGCCAGTCGGCGTAGGTCCGCTTGAAGGTGACCCGGACCTCCAGGTCGTTCGACCCGCGCTCGATCTTCTCGATGCGGTCGTAGCCGGCGTTGCGGGCGGTCCAGTAGGCGCTGTCTTTGCCGGCGAGGGCGCGCCACTGGGCGGCGAAGTCCGCGGCGCCGATCTCCCGCCCGTCGCTCCAGACGGCCTGCTGGTTCAGCTTGTACAGCACGACCTGCCTGGGCTCGGTGTCGACGACCTTCGCGGACTCCAGGTAGTCGGCGTCGCGCTGCGGCCGCCCGGCCGCGTCGAGCCGGTACATGGCGGGCAGGACGGCCTGGGCGACCCGGGTGGTGGTGGCGTCGGCGTCCGCCTGGAAGGTGTTGAAGGTCTCCGGCACCGTGTCCACGGCCCAGCGCAGCGTGCCGCCCTCGGCGACCCGGGCGCGGCCGGCCGGCGCGATGTCCTGGCGGGCCAGGGGCTTGCCGGCCTCGTCGGCCGAGCCGCAGCCGGACAGCAGGGGTACCGCGAGCGCGCCCGCGGTGAGGAAGGCGACCGAGCGCATGACCGCGCGCGGGCCGACGCCGTCGTGGGACATCTCTGGTACCTCCGGTGAGCCGCTGCCGCCGATGACCCCGAACACCCCGGAAACCCGGACGCGCATGCGCCGAACCAGGAACGCTTTGATCACGTTTGGCGGTATTTTGGAGTTGATCAGATCTATTGCTCACTGAAGAGGAAAGGGTTCGCCTGCCGCGGACGACACGGCGGCGGGGCCCGCCAAGGCCACTCGTGCGGAGCAACGCACCCGCCGAATCGCTGCACACGCCTTCACATCAGCCGGTGTGGCGCGCAACACTCGCAGGCGCATGAACGTTGCCGTCCAGGGCCCGGCCCACACGGAAGCGAGGTCTTCTCATGTCCGTGCACGACGACCTGACCACCGCCCAGCGCTGCCTCGACGACCTCGCCCGGTCCGTCGGCCGCCTGGAGCAGCAGCTCGGCAGCTCGGGCCTGGAGATGCGCCGGGTCCGCACCGACGCCGAGCACCTGAGGGAGAGCCTCGCCCTGCTGCGCGCGGCCGTCTCCCACCCCGGCTCCTCCCGCGGGCCCGAACTCGTCACGATCCCCGACACCCCGTACGACGACTCCCTGTGGATCGACACGGACGACGAGGGACTCGGCGCCCGGGGCCGGCACGCCCCCTGACCCGACCGGAGTCCTGAGTTGGCCACTGGTACGGAACCCTCACCCACCGACCACCGTCCTCCGAGCGGCGTGCGCGGCCCCGAGCGCGCCGCGATCGCCGCTCCTCATCTGCGCACCGACCGCTGGTGGCTGGCGCCCGCCGCCACCACCGCGGGCCTGCTGCTGTTCGTCGTCTACTCGACCTGGCGGGCCTTCGCGAACGCGCACTACTACGCGGCGCCGTACGTCTCCCCGTTCTACTCCCCGTGTCTGGCGGAGAACTGCCGGACCATGCGGGCGGGCCCCAACTGGGAGGTGTTCGGCGGCTGGTGGGGGCTCTCCCCCGCGGTCCTCATCCTGGTCTTCCCGCTGGGCTTCCGGCTGACCTGCTACTACTACCGCAAGGCGTACTACCGCGGCTTCTGGGCGTCCCCGCCCGCCTGCGCGGTGGCCGAGCCGCACCGCCGGTACAGCGGGGAGACCCGCTTCCCGCTGATCCTCCAGAACATCCACCGGTACTTCTTCTACGCGGCGATCCTCGTCGCCGGGGTCCTGACGTACGACGCCGTGCTCACCTTCCGCGACGAGCACTACGCGTGGGGCCACATGGGTCTGGGCACCCTGGTCTTCCTGCTCAACGTCGTTCTGATCTGGGCCTACACGATCTCCTGCCACTCCTGCCGGCACATCGTCGGCGGCCAGCTGAAGCACTTCTCCAGGCACCCCGTGCGCTACCGGGCCTGGCGGTTCGTGGGGAGGCTGAACGCCCACCACATGCTGCTGGCGTGGGCGTCGCTGGTGAGCGTCGCGCTCGCCGACTTCTACGTCTACCTGGTCGCGTCCGGTGTCTTCGACGACCCGAGGTTCTTCTAGATGCCGCCGACCCCGATGAGTGAGGCCTGCTGATGTCCGTGGTCGACCGCCAGGAGTGGGACGTCGTCGTGGTGGGCGCGGGAGGCGCCGGGCTGCGTGCCGCCATCGAGGCCCGCGAACGCGGCGCCCGCACCGCCGTCATCTGCAAGTCGCTGTTCGGCAAGGCGCACACGGTGATGGCCGAGGGCGGCATCGCTGCGGCCATGGCCAACGCCAACGAGCACGACAGCTGGCAGGTCCACTTCCGCGACACCCTGCGCGGCGGCAAGTTCCTCAACCAGTGGCGGATGGCCGAACTGCACGCCAGGGAGGCCCCCGACCGGGTGTGGGAGCTGGAGACCTGGGGCGCCCTCTTCGACCGCACCGCGGACGGCCGGATCTCCCAGCGCAACTTCGGCGGCCACGAGTACCCGCGGCTCGCGCACGTCGGCGACCGCACCGGCCTGGAGCTGATCCGCACGCTCCAGCAGAAGATCGTCTCGCTCCAGCAGGAGGACCACCGCGAGACCGGCGACCACGAGTCCCGGCTGAAGGTCTTCCAGGAGTGCACGGTCACCCGGGTCCTCAAGGACGGCGAGCGGGGCGGGAGGGGGGTCCCCCCGGCCGAAGGCCCGGGGAGGGTGAGCGGTGTCTTCGCCTACGAGCGCGAGACCGGCCGCTTCTTCGTCCTGGAGGCGCCCTCCGTGGTCATCGCGACGGGCGGCATCGGCAAGTCCTTCAAGGTGACGTCGAACTCCTGGGAGTACACGGGGGACGGCCACGCGCTGGCCCTGCTGGCCGGGGCCCCGCTGCTCAACATGGAGTTCGTGCAGTTCCACCCGACCGGCATGGTCTGGCCGCCCTCCGTGAAGGGCATCCTCGTCACCGAGTCCGTCCGGGGCGACGGCGGGGTGCTGAGGAACTCCGACGGCAGGCGCTTCATGTTCGACTACGTCCCCGACGTCTTCAAGGAGAAGTACGCCGAGTCGGAGGAGGAGGGCGACCGCTGGTACGAGGACCCGGACCACAACCGGCGCCCCCCGGAACTGCTCCCGCGCGACGAGGTGGCCCGCGCGATCAACTCGGAGGTCAAGGCGGGCCGCGGGTCCCCGCACGGCGGGGTCTTCCTCGACGTGTCGACGCGGATGCCCGCCGAGGTCATCAAGCGCCGGCTGCCGTCCATGTACCACCAGTTCAAGGAGCTGGCCGACGTCGACATCACCGCGGAGGCCATGGAGGTCGGACCGACCTGCCACTACGTGATGGGCGGCATCGCGGTCGACTCCGACACCGCCGCCGCCCGCGGGGTGCCCGGGCTCTTCGCGGCCGGCGAGGTGGCCGGCGGCATGCACGGCTCCAACCGGCTGGGCGGCAACTCCCTCTCCGACCTGCTGGTGTTCGGCCGCCGGGCCGGACTGCACGCGGCACGCCACACGGCGGACCTGGCCGGCCGGCGGCCCGTGGTGGACGACGAGCAGATCGACGCGGCGGCCGCCGAGGCCCTGCGGCCGTTCTCCGCGGAGGGCGCCGACGCCCCGGACGGCCGGCCGCCCGAGAACCCGTACACCCTCCACCAGGAACTCCAGCAGACCATGAACGACCTGGTCGGCATCATCCGCCGCCAGGGCGAGATGGAACACGCCCTGGAGAAGCTGGCCGAACTGCGCGTACGGGCCTGGCGGGCCGGGGTCGAGGGGCACCGGCAGTTCAACCCCGGCTGGCACCTCGCGCTCGACCTGCGGAACATGCTGCTGGTCAGCGAGTGCGTGGCCCGCGCCGCCCTGGAGCGCACCGAGTCACGCGGCGGCCACACCCGTGAGGACCACCCGACGATGGACCGGGCCTGGCGCAACATCAACCTGCTGTGCGCACCGGCCGGCCCCGTCGGCGACCCGGCGACCACGGACCCCGTCCCCGGCCGGATCTCCCTCACCCGCGAGACCACCGAACCCATCCGCCCCGACCTGCTCGCCCTCTTCGAGAAGGAGGAGCTGGTCAAGTACCTCACCGAAGAGGAGCTGTACGAGTGAGCAGCTACGAGGCCCGCTTCCGGGTCTGGCGGGGCGACGTCGAGGGCGGCGGCCTGAAGGACTTCGAGGTCGAGGTCAACGACGGCGAGGTGGTGCTGGACATCATCCACCGGCTCCAGGCCACCCAGGCGCCCGACCTCGCCGTGCGCTGGAACTGCAAGGCGGGCAAGTGCGGTTCGTGCTCCGCCGAGATCAACGGGCGGCCGCGGCTGATGTGCATGACCCGGATGTCGGTGTTCGGCCGCGAGGAGACGATCACCGTCACGCCCCTGCGCGCCTTCCCGGTGATCCGCGATCTCGTCACGGACGTCGGCTTCAACTACCGCAAGGCGCGCGAGGTTCCGGCGTTCGTGCCGCCCGAGGGCGTCGGGCCCGGTGAGTACCGGATGTTCCAGGAGGACGTGGACCGGTCGCAGGAGTTCCGCAAGTGCATCGAGTGCTTCCTGTGCCAGGACACCTGCCATGTCGTCCGTGACCACGAGGAGAACAAGACGGCGTTCGCGGGCCCCCGCTTCCTCATGCGCATCGCCGAACTGGACATGCACCCCCTCGACGCCGCCGGGGAGAGCGGCCTGGACCGCTCGCGCACGGCCCAGGACGAACACGGCCTCGGCTACTGCAACATCACCAAGTGCTGCACGGAGGTCTGCCCCGAAGGCATCAAGATCACGGACAACGCCCTGATCCCGCTGAAGGAGCGGGCGGTCGACCGCAAGTACGACCCCCTGGTGTGGCTGGGATCGAAGATCAGGCGACGGTCGTCGTAGACGCCGGCGGCGGTCCGGGCGTCCGGCCGGGCCGCCGGGCGAGCGTCTGGAGGCCCAGCCCGGCGAAGTTCACGGCCATTCCGACGAGCGGGACGTAGAAGTTCACGTCGAGGCCGCCGGAGGCCAGCGGGCCCAGGAACATGAACGAGCCGAGGCCCGCTGCGCTCATCAGGGCGCCGGCGCCCCACAGTCTCGGCCGCAGCACCGTGCCGCGGCCGAGCGACGGCACCCACCCGCGGGTGACGCCCGCGAGGCCCAGCGCTCCCATGACCGTCACACAGACGGCGCCCGTGCCCACGAGTAGCCAGTACATGCGCTCATGATCCCAGCAACTCCCCGCCCCGCAAGGGGTCGTGACCCACCGGTCCTACCGGACCCAGCCGCGCTCGTACGACGTCCAGTCCTGCTCGGTGGCCGCGAAGTCCACGTACGCGGCGACGCCGAAGTTGCGCCGGTCGGCGTCGGTGCGCGACAGGCCCAGCCGGACGCCCCGGACGGCCGCCTCGACGGTCTCCGCGTGATTCCAGTGCCCGAACCTGTTCTCGTGGTAGAAGGGCAGGCCCATCAGCAGGTCGGTGGAGTCCGGGGTGACCTCCAGGGCGAGCGAGGTCTGCTGCGCGACGTAGCCGCCGTAGGTGCTCTCCAACGGCTGCATCGTGTCGTACGACATCACGGCGATCTGGTCGACGCGGCGGGCGACCTGGCCGAAGAACCTCTGCGACCACCACTTGGGGTGGCCGGCGGTCGTGCCCCAGAAGGAGTGGAAGCCGGGCAGCGGGTCGATCTGATGGGCCGCGACCGAGAGCTGGGCGCCGCGCGCACGGGTGACGGCCCGCAGGGAGTCCAGGAGGGTGAGGTAGTCGCCGTCGCCCGAGTGCAGGGGTTCGAGGTCGAAGTGGGCGCCCTGGAAACCGGCGTCGAGGATCTCGCGGGTGGACCGCACGACCGCGGCACGGGTCCCGGCCCGCTCCAGCCGCATGCCGTCCGGGCTCTCGGTCGCGAGGACGTCGCCGAGCCAGGCCTGGACGCGCAGCTCCGGCGCCTCCCGGTGGACGGCGGCTATGAACTCCCGCGCGCCGGAGTAGGCGGACGGGGGGAGCGTGCCGTCGTGCTCCAGGGGACCGGCGTGGACGTACAGGTCCCGGATGCCGGTGTCCTCCAGACGCCCGGCCAGGTCCCGGACGTCGGCGTCGGTCTTGCGGCCGTCGACCCAGGCGTGGCCCAGCCAGATGGCGTCCTTGCCGCGGGTGTACGTGCCGTCGGCCGGATCGCCGAGGTAGTTCACCCGCAGGGCGGCCTGAACGGCGAGCACCGGTACGAGCACGAGCAGCACGACCACGAGCACCCCCCGCCGCACCACCCGCCCCCACCGCCGACGCGAGCCCCGCCCGCCCGCGCCCGCGCCGCCCTCCCCGGCCTCGGACCCCTCGTCCGCGGAGCCTCCGGCTGCAAAACCGGGCGCGGGTTCGGACGCCGGGGCGGGTACGGACGCCGGGGCGGGTACGGAGGCCGGGGCGGTTACCGAGGCCGGGGCCGTCGTCGTCGGCTCCGTCGGCTCCGTCGGCCTCGGCTGCGGCCGAAGTCGCGGCTCGTGCGGGTCCGGGCCGTGCTGTGAGTCGTTCATCGCGGTTTCCCCCTGGCGTGTCGTCGCGTCCCACCGTCCCCGGCTGGGGTGCATCCCGGTCGCGTCCCCGTGATCGCGGCCATACGCTCCCAAATGTGACCTCTTCCATGCTCCGGGGCCGGCCGCGGCGTGCGGCGTCGCACATATCCGTGCGGGTGGCGCATGCCGTACTGGGCGGGGCGATCGGGGTCGTGTGGCTGGTGTTGCCCGGGATGACGTCCGGTGACGACGATCCGGTTGCGATCAAGAACCCGACGCCCGGCGCGAGCGCCGCCGCGACCGCGGACGACGGGAGGTCCACCGTCGATCTGGTGCTGCCGCTCGTGGCGGTCGGCGCGGCGGGCGCGGCCGCCGGGTACGGGTACGTACGACGCGTCCGGCGGGCCCGCACCCGGACGACCCCCGGCGGGACCGGCGGCACACCCGCGCCGACGTCGTCACCGTCACGTCCGTCGTCACCGTCGCCGTCCTCCTCCCCGCCGGCGGCTCCCGGCGGCCCCGACGAGCAGGCGGGTGCGGTCCTGGTGGAGGCGGACGACCGGGTCCGGGCGGCCCGCACCGAACTCGCCTTCGCCGGGCCGCTGTGCACGGCGGAGGCGCTGGAACCCTTCCGCCGGACGGTCGACGAGGCGGCGGCCGAACTCGCCGCCGCGTTCCGCATGCGGCAGCGCTACGACGAGGGGGTCCCGGCCGGGGAGGAGGCCCGGGGACACGCGCTCGCCGGCATCGTGGGGCGCTGCGAGGAGGCCGTACGACGACTGGACGCGGTGGCCGGTGAGTTCGGGCGGCTGCGCGGACTGGACCGGGGAGCGGACGACGCGTTGGCGGCCGCCGAGAGCCGGTTCCGGGAACTGACCGGGCGTACGGGCGCCGCCGACGCCGTCCTCGCCGGGCTCGCGCGGCGGTACGCGCCGACCGCCACCGCCTGCGTCGTCGGCAGCGTCGAACAGGCCAAGGACCGGCTGCTGTTCGCCACGATGCGGCTCAACCAGGCCCGTCAGTCGGCCGATGCGGGGCGGCCGGAACGGGCGGCCCGGCATCTGCGCGCGGCCGAGGGGGCCGTCGCCCAGGCGGCCGTGTTCGTCGAGGGCGTCGACCGGCTGGCCGCGGAGCTGCGGTCGGCCGAGCGGACCGTGCCGGCGGCGCTCACCGGCGCCGAGGCGGAACTGGCCCGTGTCAGAGGGCAGGCGTCCCCGCGTCCCGGCGCACCGCCGGAGACGACGCGCCCCGGGGCGCCGCCCGACCGCACGGCGGCACTGGCGCACGCCGACGCCGTGCTCGGGTCGGTGCGCCAGGAGCTGACCGGCGGGCGGCCCTGGGACCCGGTCGACGTGCTGCGCCGGATCGTGCGGGCGACCTCTGCGGTCGCCCCGGGCCGGTCCGGGGTGCTGCCGGCCGCCGCCCTGATCACCGCCCGCTCCGCCGTCGGCGCCGCGGAGGACTTCACCGCCACGCACCGGGGCGTGGTCGGCGCCACCGCGCGCACCCGGCTGGCGGAGGCGCAGCGCCTCCTCGCGACGGGCGACCCGGCGGACCGGGAGCCCGCCGAGGTACTCGCCCTGGAGGCCCGGGAGCTGGCCGAGCGCGACGCACGGGCCCACGGGAACCCGTACCCGGCGGCGGACGGCGCGCAGGGCACGGCCGGTACCGGCGGGGCCGTGCTCGGCGGCATCGTCCCGGCCGACGACCCCGGCAACGGCACACCCGCTGGCTTCGCGGGCACGGCCCGCCCCGCCGCGGCCCCGACAGCCCCTGGCGCCTGAGCGCCCTCGGCCCCTGGCGGCGGCCCCGCCGTCCGCTCAGAACAGGCTCAGCAGGGCCTCCGCCGGGTCCGCCAGGGCGGTGTCGCCGTCCGGCAGGGGCAGTTCGAACCAGACCGTCTTCCCGCGCGGGGTGCGGCGCGAGCCCCAGGCGGCCGACAGCAGGCCCACGAGCTGGAGGCCCCGGCCGCCCTCGTCGGTGTCCCGGGCACGGCGGCGGCGCGGCTGGACGAGCCCCGCGTCCCAGACCTCGCACACCAGCGTGCGGTCGAGGAGCAGCCGGAGCCTGATCTCGCCCTCGCCGTACCGCAGCGCGTTGGTGACCAGCTCGCTGACCAGCAACTCCGTGGTGTCGACGAGGGGTTCGAGGTCCCAGGAGAGCAACTGGCCGCGGGCGTACTCCCTCGCCCGGCCCACGCTGCGCGGCTCGCGCGGCAGGGTCCAGTCGCCGACCGAGTCGGCGGGCAGGCCCTGCACCCGCGCCATCAGCAGCGCGATGTCGTCCTCGCCGTGGTGCGAGTCGAGCGTGTTGAGGACGTGGTCGCAGACGTCCTCCAGGGGGGCCGAGGGGTCGGTGAGCGCTCCTACGAACGCGTTGAGGCCCTCGTCCAGCGGGTGGTCGCGCGATTCGACCAGTCCGTCCGTGTAGAGCGCCAGCAGGGCACCCTCGGGGAGGTCGACCTCCACCTCTTCGAAGGGCTCGCCGCCGACGCCGAGCGGCATGCCCGGCGGCACGTCGAGCATCAGCGCCGGTTCGCCCGGTTCGACGAGCACCGGGGGAAGGTGCCCGGCGTTGGCGAACGTGCAGCGCCGGGTCACCGAGTCGTAGACCGCGTAGACGCACGTCGCGAGGTACACCTCGGACAGGTCGGCCTCGCGGGGGCGGCGGGCGGCCCGGGTGGCCTGCTGGACGCCTCCCGGTGTGCCGAGTCCGCGGGCGATCTCGTCCAGGGCGGAGAGGACCTCGGCCGGTTCCAGGTCGAGCAGCGCCAGGGTCCTGACCGCGGTGCGCAGTTCACCCATGGCGACCGCCGCCCGCAGGCCGCGTCCCATCACGTCGCCCACCACCAGTGCCGTGCGGTGGCCGGGGAGTTCGATGACGTCGAACCAGTCGCCGCCGACCTCGCTGGGGCGTCCGGTGGAGGCGTTGCCGGGGAGGTAGCGGCAGGCGATGTCCAGTCCCGACGCCACCGGGTCGCCGGGCGGCAGCAGCGACCGTTGCAGTATCAGGGCCCGTTCGTGCTCCCGCCGGTACAGGCGCGCGTTGTCGATACAGACGGCGGCGCGCGCCGCCAGCTCCACGGCCAGGTCCCGGTCCCGGTCGCCGAACGGCTCGCTGCCCTTCGTCCGCGAGAACTGCGCGAGGCCGACGACCGTGTCGTGGGCGACCATCGGGACGGCGAGGGTGGACTGCACGAGGCCGCCCTCCTCGCCGGGGATGGTCTGCGGGCGGGCGGTGCGCAGGGCGTCGGCGCAGGGCGAGTTGAACGGGAAGTGGTGGACGGCGCCGACCGCGACGGGCGCGCCGGCCCCGGCGAAGGGGGCGTCGGAGACGGCGGAGGAGAACGCGACCCTGCGCAGTTCGGCGCTGCCGTCGGCGAGCCCGGGCGGGGTCTCGTCGCCGGCCAGCAGGCCCTGGTAGAGGTCCACGGTGGCCAGATCGCAGAAGCCGGGCACGACGACGTCGAGGAGCTCGCGAGCCGTCGTCTCCAGGTCGAGGGAGTTCCCTATGCGGGCGCCCGCGTCGTTCAGCAGGGCGAGATTGCGCCGTGCCGCGGCGGCCTCGCGGGCGGCGGCGCGGCGGGCGGTGATGTCGGTACCCAGCCAGGCGATGCCGATGGGGCGGCCGGTTCCGCTGTGCACCCGGTAGAGGTTGATCGACCAGTGCCGGCGTTCGTCGCTGCCGGGGACGAAGCCGGTGACGTGCATGTCCGTGATGGAGTCGCCGGTCTGGAGGACCCGGCGCAGGGTCGCGCTGACCCGGTCCGCCTCGGACCGGGGGAGGTAGTCGTGGACGCCCTTGCCGCGGTGGTCGTCGGGGCTGCCGCCGAAGATGGACGCGAACCGCTGGTTGGCGCGGCGGACCCGCAGGTCGGGGTCGATCAGCAGGAAGCCGAACGGGGATTGGCCGAAAATTGCCTGCGAGGCCGCGAGGTCGGTCTCGATGCTACGGAGCGTGCGGACGTCGACCACGATGCACACCGCGGCCTTCTCGCCGTCCAGGCTGCGCGTGGGCATGACGTACACCTCGGCGAGGCCCTGCTCGCCGCGTCCGCCGCCCGGTACCGGGTCCGGCATCCGGAAGGGGACCACACCGGTCCACTCCCGTCCGTCGAGGATCTCGGCCATCTTGCGCTGACCGCGTTCGCGCAGGTCGGGGTCGACGAACGCGTCGATGGGGTCCATGCCGACGGCCCGGTCGGCGGGGATCCCGAAGATCTGCTCGGCGCGCAGGCTCCACTGGTCGACGAGACCGTCGGGGCCGATGGAGAACGAGGCGACCCGGATGTAGTCGTAGATCGAACCGGGCGGACTGCTCTGCCACATGGCGTCACCGTGCGTCGCCGACTCGCCCGGGCCGTCGGCGAGCCCGTGCGCGGCATCGGCTGCGAGCGCACTCGCGGCCTTCGCCCTCGCGCCGCCCGACGGGTCCTCGGACTCCGTGGCCTTCGCTGGTATCTCGCTCACGCGAACCGTCCCCTCCAGCTCACCGCGTCCGGCACCGGTCACCGGCGGCGGCTGCCCGCAGTATCCAGCACTACGGGTCCGCACGACACGGTGTTCACGATCACAGCACGGTCCAGGCGTTTTTCGGACCGTGCCGCGACAACACTTCCAGTCTTCTAACCAGCGGACACGTCATCGAACCACCTCTTCCGCGACCGGTCGGCGACCGGAACCGAACGGGCGACACCGCCGGCCCCGCTGTACACCGGATCGTCCCCGCCGGACGGCCTGTCAACCCGGCACCGCGAGTTCGAACCAGACCGTCTTCCCGGCTCCTCCGGGACGGGTACCCCAGCGGCGCGCGGACGAGGCCACGAGTTGCAGTCCGCGCCCGCTCTCGTCCTCCGGCCGGGCGACCCGCTCGCGGGGCGGGTCGGGCAGCGGGTCGGAGACCTCGACCAGCAGGACGCCGTTCACTCCCGCGGGCCGGACCAGACGGACCCCGATGGGGCCCGTGGCGTGCCGCAGGGCGTTGGTGACGAGTTCGCTGACCAGCAGGGCCGCGATGTCGCTGACGCTGTCGAGGCCCCAGCCGTGCAGGCGGCCGCGGACGGCACGGCGGGCGGTGCGCACCGCGCCCGGGTCGGCGGGGAACGTCCACTCGGCGAACTCACCGTCGGTGTCGATCACGCCGATCACTTCCCGGGCCAGCGAGTACACCCATGTCCGTTTTCGTGGGGTTAATGGGCCCATACCCGGTATTGCGCGGACAGTACCGCGAGACGGGACGCACGGTGACACGAACGGGGGCTGCGGGGTGCGTCCGGCTCAGGGGGCTTCGGCGGCGAGCCTGGTGAGGGCCTCGCGGACCGCGGGGACGTCCTGGTCGAGCCAGTCGACGTCCCAGATCTCGTCCGGGGCGAGCCAGCGCAGCGCGTCGTGGTCCTGGAGGGGCGCGGGGGCGGCGGAGCCGGGGCACAGGCGGGCGGTCCACACCTGGAGGACGTAAGGCGGCCGCAGCGGCCACTCCCCCGGGACCCTTTCGACGGTCTCGGTGTCGACGCCGAGCTCCTCCCGCAGTTCGCGCACGAGGGCCGCCTCGGGCGCTTCCCCCTCCTCGACCTTGCCGCCGGGCAGTTCCCAGCGTCCGGCGAGGGCCGGGGGTGCGCTGCGGCGCGCGGCGAGCAGGCGGCCGGCGTCGAGCAGGGCTGCTCCCACCACCACGGTCCGTTCCGTCATGGGCCGGAGCCTACGGGACCGGGCGGCGCGTCAGTTCCGGGTGCCGTCCCCGTTCGGCCCCTGCGCCCGCGCCTGAGGGTGGGCCTGGGAATGGGCCTGGGCCGGGGTCTGCGTCTGGGCCTGCTCGTGCGGCTGGCCCTGGCCGATGCGCTCGACCCAGTAGAGCTGTTTGTGGCCTCGGCTGTCGAGGCTGTCCGCGATCTTCTGGGCCTCGGCCCGGCTCGCGTACCGGCCCACCCGGTAGCGGTTGCCGTTGTCGTCCTGCCTTATGACGTGCCAGGGCAGAGAGATGGTGCTGTCGTTCATCGCGTCCCACGCCCCCTTCTCGCCCCTGCCCGCCCGGATCCCGTCCGCGGCGCGCCTGACGCCCCGCCTGCCAAGGAAACCGCAATCCGCATATGCCCGAGCGTACGCCTTACCTTTACGCAGCGAACACGACTTTGCACAAAGAGGTACGCAACCAGCCAAGACGCAGGGGGCGCGCGGGACCGAACGCGCCGTCCGCGCGCCGCGATGCCTCCGGTCGGCGGGGTGCGGGGCGTCCGGCGGGCGACCTGCGGGAACATCCGGAAACGACCGGATTCCGACGGCGTCCGGCGGGGCTCCCGGCGGGCGGATACCGGGGGCAACTGCCGGAAGGGTGTGCGCCGCCCCGGCAAGTGCGCTACCGCCCCGGGCGGTACTTCCGCCTCCCGGCCACCGGCGGCCCCCGCCCGCCGGCCGCGCGGCCGGCTACTTCACCGGCAGGTGGTAGGCGACCCGGTAGCGGTCGGCCGGGATCACCACGTCGGCGGTCTCCACCGGGCGGCCCGAGGCGTAGTAGGTGCGCTGCACGACGAGCACCACGTGCCCCGGGACCCCGCCCAGGGCAAGGAGTTCCTCGGCGAGCCCGGGCCGCGCGCCGACCTCCTCCGTCATGTTGTCGACGATGACGTCGATGGCGCGCATCCGCTCCACGACGCCCATGCCGCCGAGCGGCCCCTCCTCGGGCAGCATCACGGGGGTGCGGCCGGTGACGGCCAGCGGCTCCCAGGAGGTGGAGAGCATCATCGCCTCCCCGGCCTCCCGGAAGACGTACCTGGTGCACATCACCCGGTCGCCGGACGCGATGCCGAGCCGCTCGGCGACGGAGACCCCCGCCTCGGTCTGCTCGCTGCTCGACTCCCACGTGCCCCGGACGTGCGCCTCGGCCTGCTCCTGCCGGAACGGCGTGGCCCCGCTGAGGGGGCGGTAGCCCGAGCGCGCGATCCGGCGCGGCACCGGCCGCTCGCGCACGTACGTGCCCGAACCGGAGCGGCCCTCGACCAGCCCCTCGGCCATCAGCACCTTGCGCGCCTCCAGGGCGACGGTGTCGGAGACCCCGTACTCCTCGCGGATCCTCGCCTGGGAGGGGAGCCGGGTGTGCGGTGGCAGCGACCCGTCGGTGATCTTCTTGCGGAGATCACCCGCGACGCGCAGGTACGCCGGCTGGTCACCGAATGTCACTGGCCACTCCCATCAGGTTGTACAGACAGCTACAGCCTGGCAACCGTGGGTTGTACCGTGCAAGCAAAGGCCAGGGAATCACTCGATGTGATGACGTCTGCCCGCGAAACGCCTTACCCAGGCACTTTCTCCCCGCTCGGGGCGCGATCACACATCCAGGTCCCGGTCGCCGCCGCTGTCGCCCGTACCCTCGCCACCGCTGCCGGAGCCCTCGTCATGGTCGGGCACGGTGGTGGTCAGACCCAGAGCCTTGCGGGCGGTGACGGTCGTGGCCCCGTCGACGTACTCGTAGGCCGCGCTGTAGTGCTCGTCGAAGCCGTCGGCGTCGGTGGCCTTCGCCGCCGCCGCCCACTCCTTGGCCGCGTCCCGCATGTCCTTCACCAGGACCGCCACACCCTGCTCGCGGACCGGCGTCTCCCAGAGATGGCCGTCCAGCCGGTCCGCCTGATCACCGGTCACCTCGCTCGTCTCACGGGCCCAGGCGCGGTTGCCCGCGAGATCCTCGTCGGCGTACTCCTCCGGCTCGGCGAAGAGCGCCTCGTCCACGGCGGCCATCGCCGCGAGGAAGGCGAACTGGTCGGCGTCGAGCGTGGTCACGTCCGCGCGCAGCGAGCCGGTGAGGGTCCCCGACTCGTCCACGTTGGCGAAGACGCAGGTGATCTCACGGTCGCCCCAGCTCCAGCTGTCGGCGGTGGGGGTGAGGTAGTAGACGTCCACCTCGTCGGTCAGCGCCCAGGGGTCCATCGCGTAGGCGTTCTGGAGCTTGTAGCACTTGTCCTCGGCCACGTCCGTGACCCGGCCGTCGCCCGGGAAGTCACTGCCGGTGAGCGGGACCGTGCCGAACACCTCGGCGTCGTGCTCACCGGAGCAGTCGACCTCGTCGACGTCGTAGACGTCCTCCTCGAAGGTGTCGCCCGGGACGTCGAAGCAGTCGCCCTTGGCGAGCGCGAAGCTCGAGCTGCCGCGCGCGCCCTCCTTGAAGCCGTCCCAGAAGTCCGAGCTGCCGCCCGTGGCCAGCATCAGGATCCACAGCGCGAGTCCTACGCCGGACAGGACAGAGCCGGCGATCGCCATGCCCTTGCCCCGCTCGCCCCGCTTGCGGATCTGCACCAGCGCGACGATCCCGAGGACCAGGCCGACGGCCGGCAGGAAGCAGAGCGCGCCGAGCACCAGCGACGCGATGGCCACGCCGTTGACCGGCGAGGGCCGGCCGTAGGGCGTGTATCCCTGGCCCCAGACCGGGTAGGCCGCGGCCCCGTAGGGAGCCTGCGGATAGGGGCCCACCGGCCCCGGACCGTACGGCCCCTGCGCATAGGGGTCCTGCGCGGGCGAGGCGTACGGGTCCTGCGGATACGGGCCCTGCGGCTGCGGAGGCTGGTACGGGTCCTGGGGCCGGTGCGGCCCGGAGGGCGGGGGTATGGACACGGGTACCGTGCTCCTGGTTCGGACGATTCAGGCAGTTGTACGACTGCGCGCATCGTAAGCGCCTCACCAGCGGTGACGGAACGGAGAATGCGTCCTCGGCGATCTTCCCGCGAGACAGGCGCTCACCGGTGTCCTGCGGACGCTTCGCGGACAGCTCCCAGCCGCGCCCGCTCGTACGACGGGGGCGCGCCGGTCCCTGCCGGAAGCCTTCGATCCGCCAGGTACTGACAAAGGGCCCGACTCCCAGGAGTCGGGCCCTGCGCGACCTGGCCTTCGCCGGACCGGCGGCGTGAAGACGCCGTCGGCTACACGTTGAAGCGGAACTCCACCACGTCGCCGTCCTGCATGACGTAGTCCTTGCCCTCCATGCGGGCCTTGCCCTTGGCGCGGGCCTCGGCGACCGAGCCGGTCTCCACCAGGTCGGCGAAGGAGATGACCTCCGCCTTGATGAAGCCCTTCTGGAAGTCCGTGTGGATGACGCCGGCGGCCTCGGGGGCGGTGGCGCCCTTCTTGATCGTCCAGGCGCGGGACTCCTTGGGGCCCGCCGTCAGGTACGTCTGGAGGCCGAGGGTGTCGAAGCCGACGCGGGCGAGCGTGGCGAGGCCGGGCTCCTCGGCGCCGACCGACTCCAGCAGTTCCATCGCGTCCTCGTCGTCCAGCTCGGCGAGGTCCTGCTCCAGCTTGGCGTTGAGGAAGATCGCCTCGGCCGGGGCGACCAGCGCGCGCTGCTCGGCCTTGAAGTCCTCGTCGACCAGTTCGTCCTCGTCGACGTTGAAGACGTAGAGGAAGGGCTTGGTGGTGAGCAGGTGCAGGTCGTGCAGGAGCTCCTCGTTGCCGGAGCCCTGGACGATGCCCGCGGAGAACAGCGTGTCGCCCTTCTCCAGGATCTCCTTGGCCGCCTCGACCGCCGAGACCTTGGCCACCACGTCCTTCTTGATCCGCGACTCCTTCTGGAGGCGGGGCAGGACCTTCTCGATCGTCTGGAGGTCCGCGAGGATCAGCTCGGTGTTGATCGTCTCGATGTCGTCCTTGGGCGAGACCTTGCCGTCGACGTGGACGACGTTCTCGTCCTTGAAGGCGCGGATGACCTGGCAGATCGCGTCGGACTCGCGGATGTTCGCCAGGAACTTGTTGCCGAGGCCCTCGCCCTCGGAGGCGCCCTTCACGATGCCGGCGATGTCGACGAAGTCCACCGTCGCGGGGAGGATCCGCTGCGAGGAGAAGATGTCGGCCAGCTTCGTCAGACGGGCGTCCGGGACGCCGACCACGCCGACGTTCGGCTCGATCGTGGCGAACGGGTAGTTGGCGGCCAGCACGTCGTTCTTGGTCAGGGCGTTGAACAGGGTCGACTTGCCGACATTCGGCAGACCGACGATTCCGATCGTGAGCGACACGTTGCGACTTCCCGTGGTGAGAGGGCCGAGGGGCCCGTTCCCGGAGTGAGAGGGCCAGGGGCCAGAGAGCTGACCGGTCCACCAGTTTACGGCGTGCCGGGCACCGGCCCGGCGGACCTCTCGAACGCTTGGCCAGGCTCCACCGCACGGCGTGTCCGACACCCGATTCGGCACATAAAACGACCTAAGTTGGTGCGGTGGAGCAACACAGGACGCGACCCCGGACCCGAGGCGCCCGCCGGGACGCCCCGCCCCCGCCGCCGCTGCCCCCGCAGGCCGGCCGGGACCCGCACCGCAGGCCACCGCGCCCCGGGGACAGAGCGGTCCGGGCCGCCGTGCGCCCGCAGGCCGGCCGGCCCGCCGCCCCGCGGCCCGGCACGGGCCGGCCCGTCCCCGCAGGGCGCAGGCCCGCGCCGGCCGCCGCGGGAGCGGTCCGCAGCGCGCGCCGGATGCCGAACCCCCGGCTCACCGGACTGGGCGGCGGGCTCTTCAGCGGGGTGCTGATGCTCGCCCTCGGCGGCCTGGACCTGCTGCTGTTCGGCGGCTCGCTGACGGTGTACGGCGTGCTGTTCCTGCCGGTGTGCCTGCTGACCGCCCTGTGGGTGCGCGCGAGCGACCTGCTGTCCGCGCCCGTGGTGGTGCCGATCGCGTTCGCCGTGGGGCTCCTGCCCGTGGCGGACGGCGGGCACGGATTCGGCGCGCGGATGATGGGGCTGGTGACGGCGCTGGCCACCCAGGTCGGGTGGCTGTACGCCGGGACACTCGCGGCGGGGGTGGTCGTCCTGGGCCGCGGAGTGCGCCGCGCGGTGGCCCGCCGCCGCGCCGCGAGCCGCCCCTGAGGCAGCGGGCGGCACCCACGGACGACGGGTTCCGGGCACCGGACTCCGGGCACCGACCGGCGGGCATCCGGGGCACCCGGGGGGCGACGGACAGCGCCGTGCCCGTGGTTGCTCCGACCGCGCCCGATCCGGCCGTGCCGCTCCGGCCGCACCCGCTCCAGCCGTACTGCTCCGGCCGTGCCCGCGAGTGCGCCGGCCCCCGGGCCGTGCCTACTCCGGCTTGGCCGCCCGCATCGCTGCTCCCACGATGCCCGCGTTGTTCTGGAGCTGGGCCGGGACGATCTCCGCCCGGATGCCCTCGATGAGGTGCAGGAACTTCTCGGACTTGCGGCTGACGCCACCGCCGACGATGAACAGCTCCGGCGAGAAGAGCATCTCGACGTGGGCGAGGTACTTGCTGACCCGGCGGGCCCAGTGCTCCCAGGTCAGCTCGCCGTCCTCCTTGGCCTTGCTGGACGCGCGCTTCTCGGCGTCGTGCCCGTGCAGTTCCAGGTGGCCGAGCTCGGTGTTGGGGACGAGCACGCCGTCGGAGAAGACGGCGCTGCCGATGCCCGTGCCGAAGGTCAGCAGGATGACCGTGCCGCTGCGGTCGCGCCCGGCGCCGAACGACATCTCCGCGACGCCCGCCGCGTCCGCGTCGTTGACCACCGTCACCGGCAGCCCGCCCAGCCGCTCGCTGAAGAGGGCGCGCGCGTCGGTGTCTATCCAGCTCTTGTCGACGTTCGCCGCCGTACGGATCGTGGAGCCGCCGGTGACCACGCCCGGGAAGGTCAGCCCCACCGGGCCCGTCCACCCGAAGTGCTCGACGACCTCCCGCACCCCGTCGGCCACGCCCGAGGGCGTGGCCGGGTGCGGGGTGAGCACTTTGTGGCGCTCCTGAGCCAGGTCGCCCTTGTCCAGGTCCACGGGGGCGCCCTTGATCCCGGATCCGCCGATGTCCACGCCGAAGATCTGCATGGCCCTACGTTACGACGATCGACTGACCGTCACTCGGCCGAGGTGTCCGTCAGGCCTTCGCGGGCCCGTCGTCCACCGCGCCGGACGCCCCGGCGGCGGACGGGGCGCCGCTGCCGCCGCGCCCGGCGGCCAGCGCGGCCGCCTCCTCGCGCAGGTCGCGCCGCAGCTCCTTGGGCAGCGAGAAGGTGATGTGCTCCTCGGCCGCCTTGACGAGCTCGACGTCCCCGTAGCCACGCTCGGTGAGCCAGGCCAGGACCTCCTCGACGAGGACCTCCGGGACGGAGGCGCCGGAGGTGACGCCCACCGTGGTCACGCCCTCCAGCCACGCCTCGTCGATCTCGCTCGCGAAGTCGACCAGGTAGGCCTCGCGGGAGCCGGCGAGCTTGGCGACCTCGACGAGCCGCTTGGAGTTGGAGGAGTTGCGCGAGCCGACCACGATGACCAGTTCGGCCTCCGCGCCCATCTGCTTCACGGCGAGCTGACGGTTCTGCGTGGCGTAGCAGATGTCGTCGCTGGGCGGGGAGATGAGCTGGGGGAACTTCTCCTTGAGGGCGTCGACCGTCTCCATGGTCTCGTCGACGGAGAGGGTGGTCTGGGAGAGCCACACGATCTTCGACGGGTCGCGGACCTCGACCTTGGCGACGTCCTCGGGGCCGTCGACGAGCTGGATGTGGTCGGGGGCCTCGCCCGAGGTGCCGATGACCTCCTCGTGGCCCTCGTGCCCGATCAGAAGGATGTCGTAGTCCTCCTGGGCGAAGCGGACGGCTTCCTTGTGGACCTTGGTGACCAGGGGGCAGGTCGCGTCGATGGTGGCCAGGCGCCCGCGCGCGGCCTCCTCGTGGACGACGGGGGCCACTCCGTGCGCGGAGAACATGACGATGTTGCCCGGCGGGACCTCCTCCGTCCGCTCGACGAAGACGGCGCCCTTGCGCTCCAGCGTCTGCACGACGTACTTGTTGTGGACGATCTCGTGCCGGACATAGACCGGCGCCCCGTACTGCTCCAGGGCCTTCTCGACGGCGATCACGGCACGGTCGACGCCCGCGCAGTAGCCCCGGGGAGCGGCGAGCAGGACACGGCGGCGGCCAGGCGAAGCAGTCATGTGTCCCATCGTAAGGGTGCGTCCGGCCGCGCCCGGCGTCCGTCGCCCGGCCTTCGCCGAACGGTCACCGGGGTTGTCGGTGGCGGCCGATAGTCTCGGGCGCATGGCTGTGAACACGTCCGCGGACGCGCCGTTGCCCGTCGGCGAGGTCTCGCGGCTCATCGGGAGCTGGATCGACCGGCTCGGCGCGGTGTGGGTCGAGGGGCAGATCACCCAGTTGTCGCGGCGTCCGGGGGCCGGTGTGGTCTTCCTGACGCTGCGGGACCCGGCGCGGGACATCTCGGTGGGCGTGACCTGCTTCCGGCAGGTCTTCGAGGCGGTCGCGGACGTCGTCGGCGAGGGCGCGCGGGTCGTCGTCCACGCGAAGCCGGAGTGGTACGCGCCGCGGGGCCAGCTGTCGCTGCGGGCCGTCGAGATACGGCCGGTGGGCGTCGGCGAGCTGCTGGCGCGGCTCGAGCAGCTGAAGAAGTCGCTGGCCGCGGAGGGCCTGTTCGCGCCCGCGCGGAAGAAGCCGCTGCCCTTCCTGCCGCAGCTGGTCGGGCTGGTGTGCGGGCGGGCGTCCGCCGCCGAGCGGGACGTCCTGGAGAACGCCCGGCACCGCTGGCCCGCCGTCCGCTTCGAGGTGCGCAACGTCGCCGTCCAGGGGGTGCACGCGGTGACGCAGGTGGTCCAGGCGGTGAAGGAGCTGGACGCCCTGGACGAGGTGGACGTGATCATCGTCGCGCGCGGCGGCGGCAGCGTGGAGGATCTGCTGCCGTTCTCCGACGAGCGGCTGGTCCGGGCGGTCGCCGACTGCCGCACACCGGTCGTCTCGGCGATCGGGCACGAGCCGGACAGTCCTCTGCTCGACCATGTGGCCGACCTGCGCGCCTCGACGCCGACCGACGCCGCGAAGAAGGTCGTCCCGGACGTGGGCGAGGAGCTGGAGCGGGTGCGGATGCTGCGGGGGCGGGCGCGGCGCTGCGCGCAGGCGTTCCTGGAGCGTGAGGAACGCGGGCTGGCCCACGCGCTCGCGCGGCCCGTGATGCAGGATCCGCACCGGATGGTCGACGAGCGGGCCGATCACGTCTCCTCGCTGACCGACCGCTCGCGGCGCACGCTCGGGCATCTCCTGGACCGTGCCGACTCGGAACTGACGCACACGCACGCGCGCGTGGTGGCCCTGTCGCCCGCCGCGACGCTGAAGCGCGGGTACGCGGTGCTCCAGAAGGCCGACGGGCACGTGGTCCGGGACCCGGCCGAGGTGACGGCCGCCGAGACGCTGCGGGCGCGGGTCGCCGAGGGCGAGTTCACGGTCCGGACCGAGGACGTCGGCGGCCGCGTCCGGTCCGGCGACCAGGCAGCAGACGACAACGACGACCGGGAATGAGCGCATGACGAGCAAGACGGACGAGGCCCTCGGGTACGAGCAGGCCCGTGACGAGCTGATCGAGGTCGTACGGCGGCTGGAGGCCGGCGGGACGACTCTGGAGGAGTCCCTGGCCCTGTGGGAGCGGGGCGAGGAGCTGGCCCGGGTCTGCCGGCGCTGGCTGGAGGGCGCCCGGGCACGGCTGGACGCGGCGCTCGCGGACGAGGATGAGGCGGAGGAGAGCGGCCAGGGGGCGTGAACCGGGGCAGGGCCCTGCACCGGGCCGGGCGGCGGAGCGGGGCCGGGCCGTGAGGCGGGTCACCCCGTCGGAGGCATTGTTGAACTTTTAACCTTCTCCGCGTACTGTCGGTGCCGTCAGCCTATCCGGACCGCGGTCCGGTACGGGACCCGGACGCCACCCCCGAGGAAGATCCCGCATGTCTCTCGTTCTTGACGCCGCCGCCCAGGACCTGCTGTTCCGCGAGGCCCACACCGCGCACACCTTCACCGACGAGCCGGTGACCGACGAGCAGGTCCAGGCGATCTACGACCTGGTCAAGTACGGGCCGACGGCGTTCAACCAGACCCCGCTGCGCGTCACCCTGGTCCGCTCCCCCGAGGCCCGCGAGCGTCTGGTGCGGCACATGGCCGAGGGCAACCAGGCCAAGACCGCCACCGCCCCGCTGGTCGCGATCCTCTCCGCGGACAACGAGTTCCACGAGGAGCTGCCGACCCTGTTCCCGGCCTTCCCGCAGGCCAAGGACCTGTTCTTCAGCACGCGTCCGGCCCGTGAGGGTGCCGCCGCGCTGAACGCCGCCCTCCAGGCCGCGTACTTCATCATCGGCGTCCGCGCCGCCGGTCTGGCCGCCGGCCCGATGACCGGTGTGGACCTCGAAGGCGTGCGCAAGGAGTTCCTGGACGACGACCACACCCCGCTGATGGTCGTCAACATCGGCAAGCCCGGCGAGGGCGCCTCCTACCCGCGCTCCCCGCGCCTGGCGTACGACGAGGTCGTCACCACCGTCTGAGCGCGCACCGGCACGCGGCACCGACACGCGAAGAGGCCCCGGCACATCCGCCGGGGCCTCTTCGCGTGTCAGGGGCGCAGGTCGCGCTCAGGGGGCGCTCACGACAGTTTCAGCGCTCCGGCCATCACCGAGAGCTGGGCGAAGCCGCCCGTCCCCGCCACGACGGTGGTGGAGCCCGCCGTGCTGCCCTGGAGGACCAGGGCGTCGTAGCGGCCGCCCGTGTAGCGGATCCAGGTGCGGCCGCCGATCTGCTCGGTGACCTTGGTCGCGGTCGAGCCCTGGCTGGCCGCGTCGACGAACTTCGCGCGCTCCTGAGTGGACTGCTCGATGGTCACGTACTCCCCGTCGGGAGCGTGGAAACCGAGGTGCCAGGCGTCGAAGGCATCGCTCTTGAAGCGGACCGAGGTCGCCTTCCAGGTGTCCGGCAGCCCCTCGGGCGCGGCCACCGGGTACGCCGCCGCGCGGCGCGCCGTGAGGAGCTCGACGCGGTAGTCGACCTGCTGGACGTCGCGAGGGCGATCGTCGTGCGGGACGAAGAGGTATATGACCCAGGCGGCGATCATGATCACCCCGAGGGAGAGGATCATGTCGCGGGCCGTCTTCTGCTTGCCGTTCGAACCTGCCACGCCCCTATCGTCGCAGGTGCCCGAGGCGCTCATCCGTGGGGTCCCCTGCTCATTTTGTCGGACTGACGATAGAGTCGGGTTCGAACCCTCATCCGGCCGTCGTCGTATCAGTCAGAAAGGTGCGCTCCGATGACCGAGCATCATCACTTGCCGTCCGAACTCGATGTCCCCTCCGAGGCCCCGGACCGCAACCTCGCCCTGGAACTCGTCCGGGTGACCGAAGCCGCCGCCATGGCCGCGGGCCGCTGGGTGGGACGCGGCGACAAGAACGGCGCCGACGGCGCCGCGGTGCGCGCCATGCGGACCCTCGTCTCCACCGTGTCGATGAACGGCGTGGTCGTCATCGGCGAGGGCGAGAAGGACGAGGCCCCGATGCTCTTCAACGGCGAGCGCGTCGGTGACGGGACCGGGCCCGAGGTCGACATCGCCGTCGACCCGATCGACGGCACCACGCTGACGGCCAAGGGCATGCCGAACGCGATCGCCGTCCTCGCGGCCACCGAGCGGGGCGCGATGTTCGACCCGTCCGCCGTGTTCTACATGGACAAACTGGTCACCGGCCCGGAGGCCGCCGAGTTCGTCGACATCGACGCGCCCGTCGAGGTCAACATCCGCCGGGTGGCCAAGGCCAAGCGGGCCACGCCCGAGGACGTCACCGTCGTCATCCTGGACCGCCCCCGCCACGCGGGCATCATCGAGGAGATCCGGGCGACCGGTGCGCGCATCAAGCTGATCTCCGACGGCGACGTGGCCGGCTCGATCCTGGCGCTGCGCGAGGGCACCGGCATCGACCTGCTGCTCGGCATCGGCGGCACCCCCGAGGGCATCATCTCGGCCTGCGCCGTGCGGTGCCTGGGCGGTGTCATCCAGGGCAAGCTGTGGCCCAAGGACGACGAGGAGCGGCAGCGCGCGATCGACGCCGGGCACGACCTCGACCGCGTGCTGACCACCGAGGACCTGGTGACCGGCGAGAACGTGTTCTTCGTCGCCACCGGCATCACCGACGGCGAACTGCTGCGGGGCGTGCGGTACCGGTCGGAGACCGCGACCACGGACTCGATCGTGATGCGGTCGAAGTCGGGCACGGTCCGGCGGATCGACTCCGAGCACCGGCTGAGCAAGCTGCGGGCCTACAGCGCCGTGGACTTCGACCGGGCCAAGTAGCCGCCGGGGGCCGCTCCCGCGGTGCGGTGCGGGGGCGGCGGCCCGGAGCGGTCCGGAGCGGTCCGGGCCAGAAAGCGGCCGCGCGCCCGTCGTGACAGGCCGGCGGTCGCCGCGCCCTGACGGGCGAAGAGACAGGGCGCCCCCGGTGCGGAGGGGGCGCCCCTCGTCTTCTCCGGGCCCTCGGGGCGGGTCCGGCCGGGCCCGCCCGGGCGGCGGCCGACCGGACGCGGGCTACCCCGCCTGGGCTATGCGGCCCGCCGCTTGGGCCGCCTTCTTCAGCTCCACGTCACGGCGACGGCGCCGGGCGAGGGCCACCCGCCGTTCGGCGGCGGTGAGGCCGCCCCACACGCCGTAGGGCTCGGGTTGCAGGAGCGCGTGTTCGCGGCACTCCACCATGACGGGACAGCGGGCGCACACCCGCTTCGCGGCTTCCTCGCGGGAGAGCCGGGCGGCCGTGGGCTCCTTGGAGGGGGCGAAGAACAGGCCTGCCTCGTCGCGTCGGCACACCGCCTCGGTATGCCAGGGAGCGTCTTGGTCCCTGTCGCGCGCTGGCACCCGCTGGGCCGGAACAGCGGCGACCTGCAGGGACGAATGCGGCGGTTGCAGCACGGGTCTACTCCTGACGACGGCTTCGCGAGCGAGAGACGATGCAGCAGGCCTACCCGCTGTGCGCGCGCCTATGCACTGAGTTCCCTCCCTCCGCGCGCCCCCGGGGACCAGCCGGCCGCCCCGGTGACCCGTGCGCGGAGTTCACGGCCGTCAATGGCCCAGGTGTTTGCGCAAACTCCGGTCGACCTTGTTCTGGACCCGGTCGAGAATGTCCGCGACGAGCTTGCCGCGCTTGGGCCGCCCCTCGATGTTGCCCAGCACGGCCCAGCCGTCGACGTAGACCACCGGGGCGTCGGGCTGGGGCGAATCGAGCGCGTCCACCTCGAAGTTGCCGAGCACGGCGCCGCCGGTGCCGCGCAGCGAGACGTTCTCCGGGACGCGGACCTCGACGTTGCCGAAGACCGAGATCGCCTTGATCACGACCTGCTGGTACTCGAAGAGGGCCTCGGTGAGGTCGATCTCGACGCTGCCGAAGACCGCGTAGGCGTGGATACGGCGGCCCGCGCGCCAGCGGCCCCGGCGGACCGCGCTGCTGAAGACGGCCACCACGTTGTCGTCGGGGTCGGCGGGGATCGCGCCCGCGGTGGGCCTGCTGGGGGCGGGGGCGGCGCGGCGCTCGTGCGCGGCGGGCAGGTCCCGGACGAACTCCTCCAGCTCGCCGACCGTCTTGGCGGCCAGGACGCCCTCGACGCGCTCGGCGTGCTCGTCGGCGGTCAGCCGGCCCTCCGCCAGGGCGTCGCGGAGGATGTCGGCGACGCGGTCGCGGTCGGCGTCCGAGGCGCGCAGCGCGGACGGCGGTGTGGGGGCGGCGGTCTGCTTCTGAAGGTCCACGGGACCAGCCTACCCACACACGATAGATCGCGATAGTCCCCGTCGCGGACGGAGTGCGCCCCTACTGAGCCTTACCTCACAGGCTCCCCGTCGGCGGCAGGTCCTACGCTGGTGGGCGCCCGCCGGAGATGGCGGGCCCGCTGTCCGTCGAGTGAGGAATGGGCGAGATGCCTGAGTTCGCATACACCGATCTGCTTCCCATGGGAGAGGACACCACCCCCTACCGGCTGGTGACCGCCGAGGGTGTCTCCACCTTCGAGGCCGACGGGCGGACGTTCCTCAAGGTGGAGCCGGAGGCGCTGCGCAAGCTCGCCGAGGAGGCCATCCACGACATCCAGCACTACCTGCGCCCGGCCCACCTGGCCCAGCTGCGCCGCATCATCGACGACCCGGAGGCCTCCGGGAACGACAAGTTCGTCGCCCTGGACCTGCTGAAGAACGCGAACATCGCGGCCGCCGGCGTGCTCCCCATGTGCCAGGACACCGGCACGGCGATCGTCATGGGCAAGCGCGGGCAGAACGTGCTCACCGAGGGCGGCGACGAGGCGGCCCTGAGCCGCGGCATCTACGACGCGTACCTGAACCTCAACCTGCGCTACTCGCAGATGGCCCCGCTGACCATGTGGGACGAGAAGAACACCGGCTCCAACCTCCCGGCGCAGATCGAGCTGTACGCGGCCGACGGCGGCGCGTACAAGTTCCTGTTCATGGCCAAGGGCGGCGGCTCGGCCAACAAGAGCTTCCTCTACCAGGAGACGAAGGCCGTCCTGAACGAGGCCTCCATGATGAGGTTCCTGGAGGAGAAGATCCGCTCGCTCGGCACGGCCGCGTGCCCGCCGTACCACCTGGCGATCGTCGTGGGCGGCACCTCGGCCGAGTACGCGCTGAAGACCGCGAAGTACGCCTCCGCGCACTACCTGGACGAGATCCCGGCCGAGGGCTCGCCGCTCGGGCACGGCTTCCGGGACAAGGAGCTCGAGGAGAAGGTCTTCGAGCTGACGCAGAAGATCGGCATCGGCGCGCAGTTCGGCGGCAAGTACTTCTGCCACGACGTGCGCGTGGTGCGGCTGCCGCGGCACGGCGCGTCCTGCCCGGTCGCCATCGCCGTCTCCTGCTCGGCCGACCGGCAGGCCGTCGCGAAGATCACCGCCGAGGGCGTCTTCCTGGAGCAGCTCGAGACCGACCCGGCGCGCTTCCTGCCCGAGACCACGGACGAGCACCTGGACGACTCGTCCGACGTCGTCCGGATCGACCTGAACCAGCCGATGGACGAGATCCTCGCCGAGCTGACGAAGTACCCGGTCAAGACCCGGCTCTCGCTGACCGGCCCGCTCGTCGTGGCGCGCGACATCGCGCACGCCAAGATCAAGGAACGCCTCGACGCGGGCGAGGAGATGCCGCAGTACCTGAAGGACCACCCGGTGTACTACGCCGGTCCGGCCAAGACGCCCGAGGGGTACGCGTCCGGTTCCTTCGGCCCGACGACGGCCGGCCGGATGGACTCCTACGTGGAGCAGTTCCAGGCGGCCGGCGGCTCCAAGGTGATGCTCGCCAAGGGCAACCGCAGCAAGCAGGTCACGGACGCGTGCAACAGCCACGGCGGCTTCTACCTCGGCTCGATCGGCGGTCCGGCCGCGCGGCTCGCCCAGGACTGCATCAAGAAGGTCGAGGTCGTCGAGTACGAGGAGCTCGGCATGGAGGCCGTCTGGAAGATCGAGGTCGAGGACTTCCCGGCGTTCGTCGTCGTCGACGACAAGGGCAACGACTTCTTCCAGGACCCGGCGCCGGCGCCGACCTTCAGCTCGATCCCGGTGCGCGGGCCCGGCCTGGCGTAGCGGCCCCGGGCGGCGGGGGCGGATCGCGCCCCCGCCGCCCGTGCCCGTCCCCTTCTCGGGGGCACTGCCCCGGGACCCCCGAGCGGCCCCGGAAGGGCCTCGTCCTCGAACGGCGGACGGGCCGGGCGACGCGGAACATCCGCGGGGGTCCGATCGCTGTACCGGGCATGAGCGAATACCGGATCGAGCACGACTCCATGGGTGAGGTACGCGTCCCGGCGGAGGCCAAGTGGCGGGCCCAGACGCAGCGCGCCGTGGAGAACTTCCCCGTGTCGGGGCAGCGCATCGAGCGGGCGCACATCGAGGCGCTGGCGCTGATCAAGGGGGCCGCGGCGAAGGTGAACGCGCGCCTCGGGGTCGTCGACCAGGAGATCGCCGACGCCGTGCAGGAGGCGGCCGCCGAGGTCGCCGAGGGCCGCTGGGACGAGCACTTCCCGGTCGACGTCTTCCAGACCGGGTCCGGGACCTCCTCGAACATGAACACCAACGAGGTCGTGGCCACCCTCGCGTCGGAGCGCCTGGGCCGCCCCGTGCACCCCAACGACCACGTCAACGCCTCGCAGTCCTCCAACGACGTCTTCCCCTCGTCGCTGCACATCGCGGCGACCGCCGCCGTCACCCGCGACCTGATCCCGGCGCTGGAGCATCTGGCGGGTTCCCTGGAGCGCAAGTCCGCGGAGTTCGCCGACGTGGTGAAGGCCGGGCGGACGCACCTGATGGACGCCACGCCCGTGACCCTCGGGCAGGAGTTCGGCGGCTACGCCGCCCAGGTGCGGTACGGCGTGGAGCGTCTCGACGCCTCGCTCCCCCGGCTCGCCGAGCTGCCGCTGGGCGGCACGGCGGTCGGCACCGGCATCAACACGCCCCCCGGGTTCTCCGCGGCCGTCATCGAGGAGGTCGCCCGGGCCACCGGGCTGCCGCTGACGGAGGCGCGCGACCACTTCGAGGCACAGGGCGCCCGGGACGGGGTGGTCGAGATCAGCGGGCAGCTGAGGACGATCGCCGTCGGCCTCACGAAGATCGCCAACGATCTGCGGTGGATGGCCTCGGGACCGCGTACGGGCCTCGCCGAGATCAGCCTCCCCGACCTCCAGCCGGGCTCCTCGATCATGCCGGGCAAGGTCAACCCCGTCATCCCGGAGGCCGTGCTGATGGTCGCCGCGCAGGTCATGGGCAACGACGCGACCGTCGCCGCGGCGGGCGCGGCGGGCAACTTCGAGCTCAACGTCATGCTGCCGGTGATCGCGAAGAACGTGCTGGAGTCGATCCGGCTGCTCGCCAACGTGTCGCGCCTCCTCGCCGACCGGACCGTGGACGGGATCGTCGCGCACCGCGAGCGGGCCCGGGAGTACGCCGAGTCCTCGCCGTCCGTCGTCACCCCGCTGAACAAGTACATCGGGTACGAGGAGGCCGCGAAGGTCGCCAAGAAGGCGCTCGCGGAACGCAGGACGATCCGTCAGGTGGTGCTCGAGGGCGGGTACGTGGAGCGGGGCGACCTGACGATCGAACAGCTCGACGAGGCCCTGGATGTCCTGCGGATGACACACCCGTAAAGACCCGCGTCCGTTCGCGCCCCCGGCGCGAGAACCGTGACGCGCGCCGCAGCGTCGTATGCCCATGGCACCTAATATCTGTGCATGGCAGACGGTGGAGTGGTGAGACGCGTGGGAACGGGTGGTGCGGGGGCGTTCTGGGAGCCCGGGAGCAGAATCCTGTGGCGCTACCGGGAGAACGGCGGACCGCGTGTCCACATCGCCCGGCCGGTCACCGTCGTGCGCGACGACGAGGAACTGCTCGCCGTGTGGCTGGCCCCGGGCACGGAGTGCGTCAAGCCGGTGCTCGCCGACGGCACGCCGCTGCACCAGGAGCCGCTGCACACCCGGTACACCAAGCCGCGTACCGTGCAGCGGGGCCGCTGGCTGGGCACCGGCGTGCTGAAGGTCGTCCGGCCCGGCGAGCCGTGGTCGGTGTGGCTGTTCTGGGAGCCGGGCTGGCAGTTCAAGAACTGGTACGTCAACCTGGAGGAGCCGCTGTCCCGTTGGGAGGGCGGAGTGGATTCCGAGGACCATTTCCTGGACCTGTGCGTCTACCCGGACCGCAGCTGGGAAGTGCGGGACGAGGACGAGTTCGCGCAGGCCCAGCAGGACGGACTGATGGACGCGGCGGTCGCCGCACAGGTGCGGGAGGCGGGTCGCAGGGCGGTGGAGGTGATCCGGGCGTGGGGACCTCCGTTCGACGAGGGCTGGCAGCACTGGCGCCCGGACGCCTCCTGGGCCGTACCGTTGCTGCCGGAGGACTGGGACCGTACGCCCGCGCACATGTCCACATGAGACCCTTGATGCGCCCCCGGGCAACAAACGTAGGATCGTCCTCCGCAAGGCACGCTGGCAGTAACTCCCGGAGCAGACGCCGGGTCTGACCGAACGTCACCGAGGGGCGGCAGGACGTGAGCGAGGGGTACGGCACGACCGGCGGGACGCTCGGCGTCGGCCCCCAGGGCCGCGTGCGGTCCACCGGTGACACAGGAACAACCTCTGACCACGCGGGAATTCCGTTCCGGGGGCACGTATTCCGGGTATCGGGTTTCCTGCGGGACCAACTGCGCGCGCGGCGCGCAGCCCCGGACGGACGGATTCGACACGCGTGACGGAGCAGCCCACCTCCTACGAACGCCCCCAGGGCGTCGACCCCACGGACCCCCGTGGGGCACTGCTGCATACCCAGGCGCCAGCCCAGGGTCCGTCCGCCTTACCGCCCGATGCCTCGGGTACGACGACGCCGTGCGGCAAGGGCGGAAAGGGTGGCATGGGCGGCCAGGGAGCCAGGGGAACGGACGCTGCCGGTTCGGAGGCCGGTCCCGGCACCGAGCATTCCCAGCCGTCGGCGTCCGACGAGGCGATGGGAACACCTCCCGCGCGCACGAAGCCGGACGTCGGGGACCACCGCACGCGGCCCGCGGCGGAGTCCATCCCGGCCCAGCCGGGCGCCGACGCGCGCCCGGACCGCGGGCCCGACGGACAGGACCGCCGCGCCGGCGGGGCGGTGACGCCCGGCCGGCCCACACCGATGCGGCGCGACGGCGACCGGCTGCGCTTCGTGGGCGCGGCGACCCGCCGGATCGCCCGCGGCCTGGATCTCGACGAGATCGTGATGGGGCTGTGCCGGGCGACCGTGCCGACCTTCTCCGACGCGATCCTCGTCTATCTGCGCGACCCGCTGCCGGTGGGCGACGAGCGGCCCGCGGCGGACCGCATCATGCTGCGGCTGCGGCGCACCGACCGCATCCCGGAGGAGCGGGACACCGAGACCGGTTTCGCCGCGCTGGCCCTGCCGCCCCCGGAGCCGGCGGAACTGACCGCCGAACTGTCGGCGTCGGTCGGGGACATGTGCGAGGTGCGGCCCGGCGGGGCGCTCGCCGAGGTGCTGCGCGGGGTGCGCCCGGTGTTCGCCGACCATCCGGCCGCTCGGGCCGCGCTCCCCGAACTGCTGGGCGAGGACAGCACGTTGACCGTCCCGGGCGGCCAGCGGGCCGTTCTGGCCCCGCTGCGCGGCCGCCGGCGGGTGATCGGCGCCGCGGTGTTCCTGCGCCGCCCGGAACGCATCCCGTTCGAGAACGACGACCTGCTGGTGGCGGCCCAGCTCGCCACGCACAGCGCCCTGGGCATCGACAAGGCGGTGCTGTACGACCGTGAGGCGTACATCGCCGACGAGCTCCAGCGCACCATGCTGCCGGAGACCCTGCCGCGGCCCACGGGCGTCCGGCTGGCGTCGCGCTACCTGCCCGCGGCCGAGACCGCACGGGTGGGCGGCGACTGGTACGACGCCATCCCGCTGCCGGGCAGCCGGGTGGCACTGGTGGTGGGCGACGTCATGGGGCACTCCATGACCTCGGCGGCCATCATGGGGCAGCTGCGGACGACGGCCCAGACCCTCGCGGGTCTCGACCTGCCTCCGCAGGAGGTCCTGCACCATCTCGACGAGCAGGCCCAGCGACTGGGCACCGACCGCATGGCGACCTGCCTGTACGCGGTGTACGACCCGGTCGCGCACCGCATCACCATCGCCAACGCGGGGCATCCCCCGCCCGTCCTGCTGCACCTGGGCGGCCGGGCCGAGGTGCTGCGGGTGCCGCCCGGCGCGCCGATCGGCGTGGGCGGGGTCGACTTCGAGGCGGTGGAGCTCGACGCCCCGGCGGGCGCGACGCTGCTGCTGTACACCGACGGGCTGGTCGAGTCCCGGCTGCGGGACGTGGCGACCGGCATAGAGCAGCTGCGGGAGAAGCTCGCCGCGACGGCCCAGCTGACCGGACCCGATCATCCGCCGCCGCTCGAGGCGCTGTGCGACGAGGTGCTCGACATGCTCGGTCCGGGCGACCGGGACGACGATATCGCGCTCCTCGCCGCCCGGTTCGACGGGATCGCGCCGAGCGACGTGGCGTACTGGAGCCTGGAACCGGAGGACGCGGCTCCCGGCCGGGCCCGCCGGCTGGCCCGGCACGCGCTGTCCCGCTGGGACATGGAGGACCTGACGGACTCCGTGGAGCTGCTGGTCAGTGAGGTCGTCACCAACGCGGTGCGGTACGCCACGCGGCCGGTGACCCTGCGGTTGCTGAAGACGGACGTGCTGCGCTGCGAGGTCGGCGACGACGTGCCGCAGCTGCCCCGGCTGCGGCAGGCCCGGGCGACCGACGAGGGCGGCCGCGGGCTGTATCTCGTCAACCGGCTGGCCCGGCGCTGGGGAGCCACCCGGCTGAGCACCGGCAAGGTGGTCTGGTTCGAGCTGAACCGGAACTGAGAGCGGGCAGAGCGCGGCGAGCGCGCGAAGAGGGCGTCCGGAGATCTCCGGACGCCCTCTTCCCGTTCCGGGCCGGCGGGGGTGCTGTCCGCTCCCCCGCCGGCCTTCGCTACTGGCCGCCGCCGAAGAGCGGGTCCGCCGGATCCTCGGTCCCGGTCGACGGATCGTCCGGGGTCGGTTCCGTGGAGGTGTCGCCCGTCGGCGTGCTGGACGGCGACGTGCTCGGCTTCGACGACGCGGACGGGGACGAACTCCTCGACGGCGACGACGACGGGGACGAACTCGTCGACGGCGACGACGACGGGGAGGAACTCGTCGACGGGGAGGCGGACGGCGACGGCGACGCGGTCTGGACCGCCGCGCCCTGGTCGGTCTCCAGGTCGAACTTGGTGACCTTGGTCGAGACACCGAAGGTGTACGCCGCCCAGATCTGGGCGGGGAAGCCACCGCCGTTGACCCGGCCCGCGTCCGAGGTCAGGCCGTTCGTCGCGCCGGTCAGCGGAACCTGGGGGTGCGGGGCCTTCGCGGACTCGCCGAAGAGGCCGACCGAGGTGACCAGGTCGGGGGTGTAGCCGCTGAACCAGGCCGACTTGTTGTTGTCGGAGGTACCCGTCTTGCCCGCGACCTTCTGGCCCTTGCGCATCGGGTTGTCCCGGACGGACTTCTTCGCCGTACCGTCGTCGACGACGCCGGTGAGCACCGAGGTGACCGAGTCGGCGGCCTCCCGGCTGATGACCTGCTCCCCGATGGGCGCGGTGTGCTTGAACGACGGGTGGGCGCTGTTCTCCGCCGACTTGATGAGCGCCGGGGTGACCTGCTTGCCGTGGTTGTCGAGGGTGGCGTAGACGCCGGCCATCTGAAGGGGGCTCGCGCCCATGGTGCCGAGGGTCTGCGCGGGCACGGCCTTCAGGTCGGCGGTGTCCATGCCGAGGTTGGCGGCGACCTTCAGCACCTCGGGCATGCCGACGTCGACACCCATCTGCGCGAAGACGGAGTTGATGGACTTGTTGAGCGCCGTCTGCACGGTGACGTCGCCGTAGTCCTGGTCGTCCTCGTTCTCCGGGGCGAAGCCGATGTCGCTGCCGACGACGGGGCGCTTGCTGGTGCCGTCGTAGATCGTGTTGGCGGTGATCTGTTCGCCGTCCTGCGTCTTGGCGGCCTCGTCGAAGGCCGCGGCCAGGATGACCGGCTTGAAGGTCGAGGCGGGCTGGTAGTCCGTGCGGGTGGCGTTGTTGAGGTAGTGGTCGGTGTAGCTCGTACCGCCGTACATCGCCTCCACGGCGCCCGTCTTGGGGTTCACCGACACCGCGCCGGCCTGGACGTCGCCGTCGACCGGGCGCTTCTTCTTGTCCAGCTTGCTGGTCAGCTGGTCCTTGACGGCCGCCTCCAGCGCCTTCTGCTTCTTCTTGTCGATGTTGAGCTGGATGTTCCAGCCGCCGCGCCTGACCAGGGCCATGCCCGACTCGTAGTCGTCGGCGATGCCCTGGGCCACCAGCTGTTTCGCCAGCTCGGTGTTGGCCGCGTCGACGAGGTAGCCGACCTGGCCCTCCTTGCCGGGCGCGGCCTTGGGGTCCTTGGGCACCGGGAACGTCATGGCGTCGCGCTTGGACTTGTCCAGCCAGTCCTGCCCGACCATGTTGTCGAGGACGTAGTTCCAGCGGGCGGTGACCAGCTTCTTGCCGGTGTCGCTGGCGGAGGTCCAGTCGTACTGGCTGGGCGCCTGGAGGAGGGCGGCGAGGTAGGCGCCCTGGGGGACGGTGAGCTTGTCGGCGTCGACGCGGTAGTAGGCCTGGGCGGCGGCCTGGATGCCGTAGGCGCCGCGGCCGTAGTAGCTGGTGTTGATGTACCCGGCCAGGATGTAGTCCTTGTCCTTCTCCCGGTCCAGCTTGAGGGAGATGACCAGTTCCTTCAGCTTGCGCGTGACGGTCTGTTCCTGGGTCAGATAGTAGTTCTTGACATACTGCTGGGTGATCGTCGAACCGCCCTGCGCGCCCTTGCCCATCAGGGTGTTGAGGATGCCGCGGGTGGTTCCCTTGAGGTCGATGCCGGCGTCCGTATAGAAGGACTTGTTCTCGGCGGCGACGAAGGTGTGCTGGACCTCTTTGGGGACCTTCGCGAGATCGACGTTCTCCCGGTTGACCTCACCGTCGCGGGCGAGGATCGCGCCGTTGCCGTACTCGTAGACGTTGCTCTGGAGGTTGGCGTCGGGGTTGCCCTTGGGGATCGGCGTGCTCACGTACAGCCAGACGAAGGCGCCGACGACGACCACGACCAGGCCGAGGAAGGTGCCGAGGATCTTCTTCCAGGTGAAGAGCCGGCGTATGAAGCTCTGGTCCTTCTTCCCGGCCTTGCCCTTGGCGCCCTTGCCTGCGTTCTTGGCACCCCTGCGGGCGGCGGCGCGCCCTCCGGTCGCCGGCGGGGTCGCCGTCGCGGTGGCGGTCCCGGCGGGGGCCGCGGACTCGGTCCGCGCATCGGCCTGCGTCGCCTGCGCCTCCGTGGAGCGGCCCCGGGGCGCGGCGCGGCGCCCACCGCGCTGTCGAGCTCGTCTCTCGTCCGCTCGTCCCATGAGTCCGCTCGCTCCGCTTCCTACTCGGCAGTCACACCAGTGCCCGGGGGCAGGGGCAGGTCAGCTCAGAAAGCTAACACCGCTGTCCATGACGAAGGGGTCCCGGCCCGGCCTTCGCGGGGGGTGAGAATCAGCACCCCCGACGAGGGAACCGTTCGAACTCCCCACCGGATCCGACGTACGAGAGTGGCACAGGGTTGCCGCGAGACGCTAAAGTGATATCACTTAGCTAGATGGCCGCTAGCGCGGCCGACCACGAAAGACGGGGGATCCCTCATGTCCGCACCCGACCACCCCTCGGCCACCGCCACGGAGACCGCAACCGCCACGGAGACCGCCGACGCCGTCGACGCGCCCGCCATGCCCGCTCCGCGCGTGCAGGAGTTCCCCGCGCGCAGCGTGGCCGGCGGGCTCGCGCTGCTGTTCGGCCTCGCCGGGCTGCTGGCGGGCGCGGGGATGATCGCCGGCGCCACCGCCGTGACCGCGACCGGGCCCAAGGCCGCGCTGATCACCCTCGGCATCCTGGTCGGGCTGGCCGCGTTCCTCGCCATGTGCGGGCTGAACACCGTCTCGCCCGGCGAGGCACGGGTGGTGCAGCTCTTCGGCCGCTACCGCGGCACCATCCGCGAGGACGGGCTGCGCTGGGTGAACCCCTTCACCTCCCGCGAGAAGATCTCCACCCGGGTCCGCAACCACGAGACGGCCGTCCTGAAGGTCAACGACGCCTACGGCAACCCGATCGAGCTCGCCGCGGTCGTGGTGTGGAACGTGCGCGACACCGCGCAGGCCAGCTTCGAGGTGGACGACTTCCTGGAGTTCGTCGCCACCCAGACCGAGGCCGCCGTGCGGCACATCGCCATCGAGTACCCCTACGACTCGCACGACGAGGACGGCCTGTCGCTGCGCGGCAACGCCGAGGAAATCACCGAGAAGCTCGCGATAGAGCTGCACGCGCGCGTGGAGGCGGCCGGCGTGCGGATCATCGAGTCCCGCTTCACGCATCTCGCGTACGCTCCCGAGATCGCCTCGGCGATGCTCCAGCGCCAGCAGGCGGGTGCCGTGGTCGCGGCCCGCAGGGAGATCGTGGACGGGGCCGTGGGCATGGTCGAGGCGGCGCTCCAGCGCATCGCCGAGCAGGGCATCGTGGAACTGGACGAGGAACGGAAGGCGGCGATGGTGTCCAACCTGATGGTGGTGCTGTGCGGGGACCGGGCGCCCCAGCCGGTACTGAACACCGGGACCCTCTACCAGTGAGCGATCCCGCCGGGGGCCCGTCCCCCCAGCGTCGGCCGCAGCAGCGCAAGCAGGTGCTGCTGCGGCTGGATCCGCTGGTGCACGACGCGCTGGCCCGCTGGGCCTCGGACGAACTGCGGTCGGCGAACGCGCAGATCGAGTTCCTGCTGCGCAAGGCACTGAAGGAGGCGGGACGCCTGCCGGGCGAGGCGGGCCCGCTGCCCCGCCGCGGCCGGCCCCCGGGCGGGACGGCCCCCGGACCACCGCAGACCTGACGGGCCGCGCCTGTAGCGAAACGGTGACAATCGATCCCCACCTGCGTAGGCGTACCCCCCGCTGCCGCCCGCGCACGCGGCGTATACACGCCGGGTATACACCGCATGTACAGTCCTCCTCATGTCCATCGGTCACACCCTTCTGGGACTCCTGGAGTCCGGGCCCCGTCACGGTTACGACCTCAAGCGGGCCTTCGACGAGAAGTTCGGTCACGACCGGCCGCTGCACTACGGCCAGGTCTACTCGACGATGTCGCGCCTGCTGAAGCACGGCCTCGTCGAGGTCGACGGCGTCGAGACCGGCGGCGGCCCCGAGCGCAAGCGGTACGCGATCACCGACGCCGGCATCACCGACGTCGAACAGTGGCTCGCCACGCCCGAGAAGCCCGAGCCGTACCTCCAGTCGACGCTGTACACGAAGGTCGTCCTCGCGCTCCTGACCCACCGCGACGCGGCCGACATCCTCGACACCCAGCGGTCCGAGCACCTGCGCAGCATGCGCATCCTCACCGACCGCAAGCGGGGCGGCGACTTCGCCGACCAGTTGATCTGTGACCACGCCCTGTTCCATCTCGAGGCCGACCTGCGCTGGCTGGAACTCGCGGCCGCGCGCCTCGACAGACTGAAGGACGCGGTGATCGCGTGAACGCCCCCGGGGGATCCCTGCTCGTCGCCGAGAACCTGCACAAGGCGTACGGGCCGACGGCGGCGCTGGCCGGCGCCGAGTTCTCCATCCATCCAGGTGAGGTGGTCGCCGTGATGGGCCCGTCCGGGTCCGGCAAGTCGACGCTGCTGCACTGCCTCGCCGGGATAGTGACGCCCGACTCGGGTTCGATCCGCTACGACGGGCGCGAACTCGCCACGATGAACGACGCGCAGCGCAGTCAGCTGCGGCGCTCCGAGTTCGGCTTCGTGTTCCAGTTCGGGCAGCTCGTGCCGGAACTGACCTGTGTGGAGAACGTGGCCCTGCCGCTGCGGCTGAACGGCACCCCGCGCAAGCAGGCCGAGCGCACCGCCCTGGGCTGGATGGAGCGGCTGGAGGTCGACGACCTCGGCAGGAAGCGGCCCGGCGAGGTGTCCGGCGGGCAGGGGCAGCGGGTGGCCGTCGCGCGCTCCCTCGTCACCGGCCCGCGCGTGGTCTTCGCCGACGAGCCGACGGGCGCGCTGGACTCGCTCAACGGCGAACGCGTGATGGAGCTGCTCACCGAGGCGGCCCGGTCGGCCAACACCGCCGTCGTCCTCGTCACGCACGAGGCACGGGTGGCCGCCTACTCCGACCGCGAGATCGTCGTCCGGGACGGCAAGTCGCGCGACATGGAGCGCGCGATATGAGCGAGCCCGGGGGGCGGCTCCCGCACGGGGGAAACCGGAAGTGGGGGCTCGCCAGGGATCTGGGCCTGGGGGTCCGGTTCGCCTTCAGCGGCGGCCGGGAGGGCTGGATCCGGGCCGTGCTGACGGCCGTGGGCGTCGGACTCGGCGTGGCGGTGCTGCTGCTGACGACGGCGGTGCCGAACGTGCTCGCGGCCCGCCACGACCGCGAACAGGCGCGACTGGACTGGGCGTTCGGCGAATCACAGCCCGCCAGGGCCGACGACACCCTGCTGATCGCGCAGGCCGACACGGAGTTCCGGGACAAGGACGTCCGCGGGCGGCTGGTGGAGCCGGAGGGGGCGGGCGCCCCGCTGCCGCCCGGCGTGAGCCGGTTCCCGGCCGCGGGCGACATGGTGGTCTCGCCCGCGCTGAAGGAGCTGCTCGACGCCGACGGATCGCAGCTGCTGCGGCAGCGGGTGCCGTACCGGATCGTCGGGACCATCGGGCGGACCGGGCTGGTCGGCTCCCAGGAGCTCGCCTACTACGCGGGCGCGACCGGGCTCGGCTCGCACGTCGACGGCGGCGGAGCGACCCGGCTCAGGACGTTCGGGAACCCGAACCCGACCCCCGAGCGGACCGACCCCGTGCTGGTCCTGCTGGTCCTCGTCGTCATCGTCGTCCTGCTGATGCCGGTGGCCGTGTTCATCGCCGCCGCCGTGCGGTTCGGCGGCGAGCGGCGCGACCGCAGGCTCGCGGCGCTGCGGCTGATCGGCTCCGACGGCCGGATGACCCGGCGCATCGCGGCGGGCGAGGCCATGGCCGGCTCGCTGCTGGGACTCGTCCTCGGCTCGGTGTTCTTCGTGATCGGCCGCGAGGCGGCGGGCACGGTCGAGGTGATGGGCATGAGCGTGTGGCCCGGCGACCTCAACCCCTCCCCCCTGCTGGCCGCCCTGGTCACGCTGGCGGTGCCGACGGCCGCCGTCCTGGTCACCCTCTTCGCGCTGCGCGGTGTGGTGATCGAACCCCTCGGCGTGGTGCGCGCGGCCAAGCCCGCGCGGCGGCGGCTGTGGTGGCGGCTGCTGATGCCGGTGGCCGGCCTGGCGCTGCTCTTCCCGATGATCGGACAGGGCCGCGAGAACGGGGACTTCAACGAGTACCTGGTGACCGGTGGCGTCCTGCTGCTGCTGGTGGGCATCACCGCGCTGCTGCCCTGGCTCGTGGAGACGGTCGTCGCCCGCCTCGGCCGGGGCGGTGTCGCCTGGCAGCTGGCCGTACGGCGACTCCAGCTGAGCAGCGGCACGGCGGCCCGGATGGTCAACGGCATCGCGGTGGCGGTGGCCGGGGCGATCGCGCTCCAGATGCTCTTCGCGGGCGTGGACGGCGACTACAGCAAGCCCACCGGGCAGGACGTCACCCGCGCGCAGATGCAGGTCCGGGTGCCGGACGGCGTCCCGCTGGACGACACCGCCCGCAAGTTCGCCGGCACCGAGGCCGTCCGCAAGGTGACGGCCCTGTGGGAGGGCTATCTCGGCGACTCCTCCTGGAACGGCGAGAACGGTCCGGACACCATCACCGAGCTGACCGTGGGCGACTGCCCGGCCCTGCGCGAGGTGGCGGACCTGCCCTCGTGCAAGGACGGCGACATGTTCGTCCTCGACGGCGACGAGTACTCGGCCGACGGCCCGAAGCTGAACAGGCCCGGCAAGAAGCTGTACCTCGAGAACGCCTCCTCCGAGGACACCCGGGACACCGTGTGGACCGTCCCCGCGGGCATCGTGCCGGCCAAGTCGGTCAAGGGCCTGGTCGACTACGAGCGCGGCGGCTTCCTGATGACGAGGGGCGCGCTGCCCGCGCAGGCCGCGAAGTCGGTCCGGGGCGAGGTCTACCTCTCGATCGACGAATCCGTTCCCGACGCCTACGAGTACGCCCGCAACACCGCGTTCGCGCTGGACCCGCTGGCCAGCCCGATGGACTGGGCGTCCACCCGGCAGGACACCAAGTTCACCTCCATCCGCAACGGGCTGTTCGTCGGCTCCGCCTGTGTGCTGCTGCTGATCGGGGCGAGCCTGCTGGTCTCCCAGCTGGAGCAGTTGCGCGAGCGCAAGAAGCTGCTGTCGTCCCTGGTCGCCTTCGGCACCCGGCGGCGCACGCTGGGCCTGTCGGTGCTGTGGCAGACGGCGATCCCGATCGCGCTGGGCCTGCTGCTCGCCACGACGGTCGGTCTGACGCTCGGCATCGTCCTGCTGAAGATGACCGACACCCCGGTGAGCGTGGACTGGGCGAGCGTGCTGGGCATGGCGGGCTGCGGCGCGGCGGTCGTCGTCCTGGTGACGGCGCTGAGCCTGCCGCCGCTGATGCGGCTGCTGCGGCCGGACGGGCTGCGCACGGAGTAGCGCGTGCCCGGCCCCCGGGGCCGGGCACCCGACGGACGAACGGTCCCTTCCCGCGCGGGAAGGGACCGTTCGCTTTTCACAGCTGGTACTCCCGCACCACCCTTCGCACCTGCGCGAACAGCATCCCGACGTTGACGGACTTGCGGCAGACGACCACCGCGACCACGTCCTGCTGCTCCGTCATCCGCACGAACAGGTGGGTGAGGTTCTCGCTGTTGACGAGGATCTCCTGGAAGAAGTGGTTGTCGCTCTGGACCCCGCGCCGCTCCTTGAAGACGTCCTCGATCATCACGACCGTGCGGCCCTGGAACAGGTCGAGCGTCGCGCCCGCCAGCAGGTCCAGGACCTCGGGCGGATGGTTGTCGACGGTCTCGTAGGACAGCAGCATGCCCGTGGACATGTCGACGACGCCGGAGGCGACGCAGTCGGGGGCATCCGTACGCAGTGACTTGACCAGGCCCATCACCTGATCGGAGAAACCGGGGGTCATACGCTTCGTCGCCATCCCTTCAGACTCCTTCGGCGGTCTTCACGGTCGTCTCGCTCCAGCCGATCCGGTCGGCCCGGTCGGTTCTGCCGGTGAGGATCAGGTCGATGCGGCGCAGGGCGGGCTGGCTCGCCGTGTGCAGGCGCTCCACGTCCATGCCCTCGTCGCCGAGCACGACCATCAGCGCGTTCTCGCCGACCGCGTAGAACGCGGCGCAGCCGTGGCTGCCGTAGGCCACCGTGCGGTGCAGTGCGCCGCGGGCGGTCGCCTCGGCGGTGCGGCGGGCGAGGCCGAGCCCGGCCGCGGCGAGGGCGGCGAGGCCCTCGGGGTCGATGGTGTCGGCGGTGTCGGCGGCTATGAGCAGTCCGTCCGCCGCCGCCAGCGCGGTGTCGGTGATACCCGCCACCTGCTCGCGCAGGCCGCGCATCTCCCGCGCGAGGGCTGAGTGGTCCATAAAGGCGACTCCCCTGTTTCCGATGGCATGTGACCGTCTGTTTCCTGTGGGGTTTCCGCGGACTTCTCCGCGGGTTCTCGTGGGGCTGCCGACGCCGGTTCTCGCGGGGGCGTTCCCGCGCTATTTCGTCGTCGGATTCCGCAGGCGGAAGAACTCCTTCCAGCCGGTGCCGTTGCGTTCCGGGGTGAGCGCCTCGTTGATCCCGCTCGCGCCGGGAAGGCGGCGGGGCAGGGCCGTGGCCTCCGGCACCGGCTGCTGCGGCGGCGGGGGCGGGGCCGGCTCACGGGGGCGGACGCCGTGTCCGTCGGGGGGCAGCCGGACGGGGATCGGCCGGGGCTCGTCCCCGCACTCCAGCAGCCCCTCGCCCAGCATCCGGGCCACTTCGACGGTGACGGTGTAGACCCCGCGGCCCGTACGGAAGGCGAGGTCGCGGGAGGTACGGCGGCCGTCGGCGTGGGCGAGGATCTCTCGTTGCAGCACGCCGAGCCGGGACGCCGCGTAGGACAGGGAGGCCGGTACGGGCCGCTCCCGGTCCGGGCGCACCGGGTACGGCAGCTCCAGCAGGGCGCGGAGCTTGCGCGAGGCCGCCTGGAGCAGCCGGGTGGGCGGTTCGCCCACGGCGACCGGGGCGGGGGCCGGACCGGCCGCCGGACCGCGTTCGCAGCCGTCGACGCTGCCCGCGACGACCGCGAACGCGGCGTCCTGGAGGGCCATCGCGCAGACCACCCGGAGCTGGGCGGCCCCCGCGTAGCCGTGGGAGATCAGCCCCGCCGCAGGCCAGCGCACGCCGCCCGACTCGCGAACCAGCCCGGCCCACTCCTCGCCGCCGATCCGGCCGGAGCGCAGCAGCAGCGCCTCGGGGGCGGGGGCGCCCGGTGACTCGACCGCGACGACCAGTCCGCCGTTCAGGTGGAAGACGCCGCCGGGCGAACCGAGGACGCGCACTTCCCCGGTGAAGCCGTCGCGGCCGCACGCGGCGAGGTCGCGTGCCAGCAGCTCGTAGCCCGACATCACTCCCCTTGGGCCTCTCGCACATACGCCTGACGCGTAGCGCTGAGGAGGGAAGGTGTATCAGCCGGGGCGCGCGGTCCCGGGAGGGATTTCCGACCTGCCCCGAGCTGACGGAAGTTGTTCCTCCGTCGGACTCAATTCGCTTTGTTCAGTGCTGATTTGACCGATCGGAAGGCGTCGGTCGTTCCCTCAGCGAGGCGTGTCCCCGGGCTCCCCCGGGCCCGGCGGCGAGGACGCGGGCGGGTTCTCGGGAGCGGGCGCCGAAAGGGTCTTCGCTCCGGGGGCGGGAGCGCCCGCGGTCGCCGCGACCGGCGCCACGTCCATCGCGGTCGCGCCCCTCGGGCGGGGCGCGTGGCGCAGTGCCTGTTCGCGGGAGTAGCTGTGCAGGTAACCGACCACGGTGTTCGACACGGCCACCAGGGGCACCGCCACGACCGCGCCGCCGATGCCCGCCACCATGCCGCCCGCGGCGACCGTGAGCACCACCGCGAGCGGGTGGACGCGCACCGCGCGGCCGAGGATGAACGGCTGGAGGATGTGGCCCTCGATCTGCTGCACGGCGAGCACGACCGCGAGGGTCATCACGGCGGTGAACACGCCCTGGGTGACGAGCGCGACCACGACCGCCAGGGCGCCGGAGGCGACCGCGCCGACGAGCGGGATGAAGGAGAACAGGAAGATGAAGACGGCGAGCGGGACGGCCATCGGCACATCGAGGAAGTAGATGCCGAGCCCGATGAAGATCGCGTCGATCAGCGCGACGATCACCGTGCCGCGCACGTACGCGGTCAGCGTCGCCCAGGCCCGCGGACCCGCTCCGGCCACGCCCGGCCGGGCGGCGGCCGGGACGAGCTTGAGCGTCCACTGCCAGATCCGCTTGCCGTCGTAGAGCAGGAAGATGGTGGAGAAGAACGCCAGGAGGATGCCGGTCAGCCCCTCGACCACGACGGTGACGCCCTCCAGGCCCGCCGAGGTGATCGAGTCCGTGTTGTTGCCGATGGCGTCGCGCAGGTTCTTGGCGATGCCGTTGATCTGCTTGTCGGTGACGTGGAAGGGACTGTTGAGCAGCCAGCGGCGCAGGTCGTCGATGCCGTCCTGGACCTGGTCGGAGAGGTTGTCGATGTTCGCCATGACCTGCCAGGTCACGAACCAGCCCATCAGGCCGATGACGACGAACCCGAGGATCGCCGTCAGCGCGGTGGCCGCTCCCCCGGGGACGCCGGCCCGCTTCAGCCGGGCCACGGTGGGCTCCAGGAGCGCGGTGAGCAGCAGGGCGACCACGAAAGCCATGACGACCAGCTGGACGGCGCTGATGACCTTCATCAGCACCCAGACGGTCCCGGCGAGCACCAGGAGCCGCCAGCCCGCCTCCGCGGCGACCCTGACCCCCCACGGCACGGCCTGCGCCGGGTCGGGGCGGGACACGAGGGGCGGGTCCTCCTCGTGTTCCGGCTCGACGGAGGACGGCACGGTGGCGTCCGGCGCAGCCGGTTCCGGCTCGGGCGCGCTCTCGCGCCCTTCGCGCTCGACCTCGGCACGCCGCTCGTCGAGCCGCTCACCCATCTCGCTCAGACCGGCACCGAGCCGGCCGAGCCACCCTGGAACTCGCGACATGATCGGACCTCTTCCCCCGTCTTCCCCCACCACTCCCCCTGGAGTCGTCGGTCCCGGCCGTACCGACCGTACAGGGCGAAAGCCCCTCCCCCAATGACGGGGAGGGGCTGCGCGGGGTTGAGCGGTTCCGGCGGCTCCGGCTCAGTAGGAGCCGTTGGCCAGCCAGAAGTCCCAGGCGTCGCAGGGGCTGCCGTACCGCTCGTTCATGTAGTTCAGGCCCCACTTGATCTGGGTGGCCGGGTTGGTCCGCCAGTCGGCGCCCGCGGACGACATCTTCGAGCCGGGGTAGGCCTGGACGAGGCCGTAGGCGCCCGACGAGGGGTTGACCGCCTGGTAGTTCCAGGTGGACTCGTGGTCCACGATGTTGCTGAAGCACTGGAACTGGCCGCTGGGCACCATCTGGCGGGCGATGGCCTGCACCTCGGACACGCTGTAGGACGCCTGCTGCGGGAAGCTGCCCGCCGAGGCCGTCGGGGTGTCCGCGGTGGCGGACTTGGTCTCGGCGGCCGCCTTGTCCTTGGCCTCCTGCTCGGCCTTCGCCTTCGCCTCCGCCTTGGCTACGGCGGCCTTCTGCTTGGACACCGCGTCCTTGGCGGCCTGCTTACGGGCGGACTCCTCGGCCGACTTCCTGGCGGTGGTGTCCGCGGCGATGGCCTGGACGTCCGCCTGGTGCGTCAGCGAGGCCGTCTGCACCCGGGCCTGCTGCCCTGCCGGTAAGTCGGCGAGGAGGGTCGACTCGCCGGCCGTCGCCTCGGCGTCGTCGTTGGGCTGGGCGACGCTGCCCTGGGCGACTCCCATGACAGCGCCCACGGTGGTGACCGCGGTGGCAGAGGCCACGGCGAATCCCCGGGCCGATATCCGGCTCACGCGGACTCCTTCTGTTGTGCCGTCGGGTGGGAAGCGGAACGACCAGGGCCGCGCGGGCTCAGTACCAGTGGTTGGCCTGCCAGAACGACCAGGCCTCACACGGGCTGCCGTACCGGCTGTCCATGTAGTTCAGGCCCCACTTGATCTGGGTGGCCGGGTTGGTCTGCCAGTCGGAGCCGGCCGACGCGTACTTGCCGGCGGGCAGGGCCTGGAAGAGTCCGTAGGCGCCGGAGGAGGCGTTCACGGCGTGGTAGTTCCAGCTGGACTCGTGGTCCACGATGTTGCTGAAGCACTGGAACTGGCCGCTGGGCACCATCTGCGCCGCCATCGCCTGGATCTGCGCGACGGAGTAGGAGCTCTGGATCGGGAAGTCGCCCGCGCTGCGGCTGGCCTTGGCCTTCGCCTCCGCGCGGTCCTTGGCAGCCTGCTCGGCGGCCTCCTTCTTCGCGATCGCCGACTTGGCGGCGGCCTTGCGGGCCGCTGCCTCGGCGTCCTTCTTCGCGCCCTCGTCCGCGGCGATGGCCTGTACGTTGGCCTGCTGCGCGAGGGACGCCGTCTGCACCTGGGCCTGCTGGCCGGCAGGGATGTCGGCGAGGAGCGTCGCGTCGCTTGCCGTCGCTTCTGCGTCGTTGGGCTGCGCGACACTGCCCGAGGCAACGCCGACGACGCTTCCGACAGCGGTGACCGCCGTGGCCGAGGCCACTGCGAATCCCCGGACCGAGATCCGGCTCACACGGTTTTCCTTCCAGCGTCGCCCGCTTCGGTGACCCTGGCGGACGCAATCGTGCCCTTGACGCTGGTCTCCGAACTGCGGGGTCACAGGAGACACGGGCCCGGTGGGCAACTCCCGTGAAGGAGGCGCCACATGAAGCACGGGCGGCATACGACGGTCGGTATGGAGTTGAGGGTGATGCTCAAGCGGTGCCGGACTGCTGGGGGCACAGATGTGTCGCATGCGGGGCCTGACAGGACTGAGACTTTGCCGTAACCCGACTGTGCAAGGCAATTCCGAGTTGCGTGTGAAAGCTCACACCTCACATGACCCTGGGGATTTCGCGAAATCCTCACACACGAAGGCGCCGCCCGGCTAGGCTCACTGCCTTTGCCGGACGGCGCCAACTACCGCCTGAGCTCACTCAATCGGTGCGGTTCAATCAGATCTGTCCATCCTCCAGCATTTCGGTCACAAGCGCCGCGATCTGGGACCTCTCGGACCGGTTCAGGGTGACGTGCGCGAAGAGCGGATGCCCCTTCAGTTTCTCGACGACGGCGACCACACCGTCGTAACGGCCCACCCGGAGATTGTCCCTCTGCGCGACATCGTGGGTCAGAACCACCCGGGAATTCGCACCGATCCTGGACAGAACGGTGAGAAGTACATTCCGCTCCAGGGACTGCGCCTCGTCGACGATCACGAAGGCGTCGTGCAGGGAACGACCCCGGATGTGGGTCAGGGGCAGGACCTCCAGCATCCCGCGCGCGGTGACCTCCTCGATGACCTCGCGGCTGGTGACCGCGGACAGCGTGTCGAAGACGGCCTGGGCCCAGGGGCCCATCTTGTCGGCCTCGGAACCGGGCAGATAGCCCAGTTCCTGGCCGCCCACCGCGTACAGCGGCCGGAAGACCATCACCTTCTGGTGCTGGCGGCGCTCCAGGACCGCCTCCAGACCGGCGCAGAGCGCGAGCGCCGACTTGCCGGTGCCGGCCCGGCCGCCCATCGACAGGATCCCGACGTCCGGGTCGAGCAGCAGGTCGAGCGCGATGCGCTGCTCGGCGCTGCGGCCCTTGATGCCGAAGGCCTCCCGGTCGCCGCGCACCAGACGGACGCTGCCGTCCGCGGTGACCCGGCCCAGCGCCTTGCCCCGCTCCGACTGGATGGTCAGACCGGTGTGCACGGGAAGGTCGGCGACCTCGGGCGCGTGGATGCGCCCCTCCTCGAAGAGGATGTCCACCTGCTCGCCGGACAGGGTCAGTTCGGACATTCCGGTCCAGCCGGAGGAGCCCGTGATGGCGAGTTCGGCGCGGTACTCCTCGGCGAGGAGACCGACCGAGGACGCCTTGATCCTGAGCGGGAGGTCCTTCGACACGACCGTGACGTCGAACCCCTCGGCCTGAAGGTTGCGGGCGACCGCGAGGATGCGGGAGTCGTTGTCCCCCAGGCGGTAGCCCGAGGGCAGCACGCCGGGGTCCGAGTGGTTGAGCTCGACACGGACGGTGCCGCCGAGTTCCCCGATCGGGATGGGGGCGTCGAGGCGACCGAACTTCACCCGGTAGTCGTCCAGCAGGCGCAGGGCCTGCCGGGCGAAGTAGCCGAGCTCGGGATGGTGCCGCTTGGCCTCCAGCTCCGTGACCACGACGATGGGGAGCACGACCTCGTGCTCGTCGAAGCGGGTCAGGGCGTTCGGGTCGGCCAGCAGGACGCTGGTGTCGAGAACATAGGTGCGCCGGTCTGGCATACGGCGCTTTGTGCTGGTCACCACGGAAGGACGTACCCCCTCGGATGAGGTCGGGGAGCGACGGAGTGGAGCTGGACCGGTTCGCGGCCGCTTCGCACGGGCCGAGGACCGGCCCCCCGCTGCTTCTTCCGTGCCGTGACCGCACGGTCGGGCTGGTGCAAAGGGCCTCCCGGGCGGACGGCCCCGTGCCGTCCGCTGAGATCCGACACCCGTGGTTCGGATGTCGACCTGCTTGGCTTATGCCCTCGAAAACGCGCCGCCATGCCACGGCATATGACGGCGCGCCGGTGAACTCCGCGTTACTTCCGCCCCTCACGGGGTATACGGGACGCCCGCGAGGGGCGTCCGCGAGCCGGCGTCTCAGCCGCCGTAACGACGGTGGCGGGCCGCGTAGTCACGCAGGGCGCGCAGGAAGTCCACCTTGCGGAAGGCCGGCCAGAAGACCTCGCAGAAGTAGTACTCCGCATGGGCCGTCTGCCACAGCATGAAACCGGACAAGCGCTGCTCTCCGCTGGTGCGGATCACCAGGTCGGGGTCGGGCTGGGCGCCGGTGTAGAGGTGGCGGCCGATCAGGTCGACGCTCACGGAGTCGGCGAGGTCCTCCATGGAGGTGCCCCTGTCCGCCGCGTCCACGATCATCGAGCGGACCGCGTCGGCGATCTCCTGGCGGCCGCCGTAGCCGATGGCGACGTTGACCAGTATCCCGTCGACGTGCGAGGTGGACTCCTCGGCGACCTTCAGCGCGGTCTGCACGTGCGAGGGGAGGATGTCGGGGGTGCCGACGTGGTGCACCCGCCAGCGGCCGTCGGCGGCGAGGGTGCGCACGACGTTCTCGATGATGTTGAGGAGCGGGACGAGTTCGTCGTCGGGACGGTCGAGGTTGTCCGTCGACAGCAGCCAGAGGGTGACGACCTCGACGTCCGTCTCGGTGCACCAGCCGAGGAACTCCTCGATCTTCTCCGCGCCCGCGCGGTGGCCGTGCTCGGTGGTGGACCCCGAGGCCTTCGCCCAGCGTCGGTTGCCGTCCATGATGACGCCGATGTGCTTCGGCACCTGAGCGTGGTCCAGGTGACCTTCCACCCGGCGTGCGTACAGCCTGACCAGAAGGCCGCGCAGCTTGTCGCGCAGGTTCACGTGATTGTCAGCCCCTCCGTACGGTGCGGTCCCCGCGGGGCGCAGCCTACCCCCGCGGGGGTCCCGGGCAGAAAAACGGGCCGGTCCGTGGGGGGGAGACGGACCGGCCCGAGGGGGGGTTTCCACCATAACCCTTCGTAAGTGATGCTGCGTGCATCGGCGCGCCACAACTACTCTCCGAAGTCGTCCGGCGACGCCACGGTGGTCACGGAAGGCATGGTTCCTGAGTGTTCATGGCCGGAACACAGCGGAATCTCAGGAGAATGAACCCGATTGCCGGAGGAAGCTGAGGTTTTGGCGCGGCTTCAGCACTCGGGGGTCACTTGTCCGTCCGTCCCTCCGACGGGCTACCGGTCGCGCACGTCCGCTTGACGCGCCGGTCCCCGCGCGGCCCCCGCCCGGCGGCGTCCGCGGCCTCGCGCCCGGGTCCGGTGAAGAGGGGTGGTTCCCGGCCAATTCACGGAACCGGACGCCGCGGCACGGCCGCCGGGACGCCCGGCCGGTCACGGACGGCGGGCCTCGACGAGGTGGCGGGTGCTGTGGGCGACGAAGGGCCCGCCGCTCTCGATCCGTTCGTGCAGGGCGCGCAGCCGGGGCCGGCAGGCCTCCACGGTGAAGCCCGGGACCATCCACACCACCTTGCGCAGGAAGTGGACCACCGCGGCGATGTCGTGGAACTCGACGCGGAGCCGCTCCGCGCGCAGGCCCACGACCTCCAGTCCCGCCGCCTCCGCCGCGGCCCGCTCCCGCTCGGGGTGCCGGGCGCCGCTCACCTCCCGCGGCTGCGGACCGAGGAAGTACTCGACGAGTTCGAAGACGCTGCGCGGGCCCACGTGCTGGGCGAAGTAGGTCCCGCCGGGCCGCAGCACCCGGGCGATCTCCTCCCACAGGGGCTGCACCGGATGCCTGCTGGTGACCAGGTCGAAGGCGCGGTCCGCGAAGGGCAGCGGACCTTCCTCCGGGGACGCGACGACAGCGATGCCGCGCGGGCGCAGCAGGGCCGTGGCCTTGGCCACGTTCGCCGGCCAGCCCTCGGTGGCGACGGTGAGCACGGGGGCCTTCGGCGCCGCCCGGCCGAGGGCGAAGTCCAGGACCTCGCCCCCGCCGGTCTGCACGTCGAGCGCCGCCCGCGCGCCGGCCAGCCGTCCGGCCAGCGACATCGCGTATCCCCAGGAGGGCCGCTCCTCGGTGGCCCGCCCTTCGAACCAGGAGAAGTCCCAGCCCTCGGTGGGGACGGCGGCGCCCTCGGCGAGCAGCGCCTCGAAGGCCGGGGCCGGGTGCCCGCCGCCGTGCCCGGTGCCCCGGTCCTTGTCGTCCATACGGGGATGGTGGCAGAGGGGGCCGCCGCGCCGCCGCCGGTTTTCCGGCGGACCGTCACGCGTAGCGCAGCAGCACGACCCCGTTGCCGAAGGTGTGGGTGCCGGCCAGGCGGAGGGTGGCCGGGGGCTTCCGGCCGGTGTGCGGGAACAGGGGTGTGCCGCCGCCGACGAGGACCGGGTGGACGTAGATGCGGAACTCGTCGACGAGGCCGTGCCGCAGGAACGAGGCGACGAGGTCGGCGCCGCTGAGCCCCAGGTCGCCGCCCGGCTCCGCCTTGAGCCGCGCGACCTCCTCGGGGACGACCTCGTGGACGACGGTGGTGTTCCAGTCGGCGTGCTCCAGCGTCCGCGAGTACACGATCTTCGGGATCTCCCGCCAGATGGCGGCGAACTCGGCCATCGTGGGCGGGACGTCGGGATCCGCGTCCGCGGTCGGCCAGAAGCCGGCCATCAGCTCGTAGGTGGTCCGGCCGCTGAGCAGGGCGCCCAGCCCGCGGACCGCGTCGTTGAAGTGCTGGTGGAGTTCCTCGTCGACCTGGTGCCAGGAGATGTCCCGGTCCGGCCCCTCGATGTACCCGTCGAGGGACACCGACATCATCAGGACGATCTTCCTCATACGGGGGTCCCCTCCTCGTGTGCCGGCTCGCTACGGTGCGAAGGATCCAGAGGGTAGCCACACGGCCGAGGGGAGACGGGGATGGCGCGCTGGCGGGACGGGCGGGGGGAACTGGTGGTGGACGCGGAGGGCGGCGGCCGCCGGGTCCCGGTGGAGATCGCGGCGTCCTACCGGGCCCGTACCCGGGGCCTGCTGGGGCGGGACTCGGTGGACGGGGCGATGCTGCTGACGCCCGCCGGCAGCGTGCACACCTTCCGGATGCGCATGCCGATCGACGTCGCGTATCTCGACCGCCGCCTGCGCGTCATCGCCGTACGCACCATGCCGCCGGGGCGACTCGGGCTGCCCCGGCTGCGCTCCCGTCATGTGCTGGAGGCGGCGGCCGGGGCCATGGAGACATGGGGTCTGCGGGCGGGGGTGCGGGTCGAGGTGCGGCTCAGCCCGCCGTGCGCGGGAACGTGACCTCCACCCGGCGGTTCTTCTTGCGGCCGGCCTCGGTGGAGTTGTCGGAGATGGGGTACTGCTCGCCGTAGCCGCGCACCTCGAAGGTGATGCCCGGATTGTTCAGGTCACCGGCCAGTTCCGCCTGGACGGCGTCGGCCCGCTGCTTCGACAGGACGTCGCCGTGCGCGGAGGAGCCCAGGTTGTCCGTGAACCCGAAGACCCGGACCACGGTGGTGTTCTGCTTCTTGATCTCCTGGGCGATCGCGCCGATGCGGGCCTTCGCCTCCGCGCCGAGCCGCGCGCTGTCCTTGCCGAAGAGGACCTCGGCCTGGAGCGCGAACGTCACGTCGGCGTTGGTGTCCTCCCGCCGCTCGTCACCCGACTCGTCCTCGACGACCTGCTTGATGTCGAGCACCTTCGGCTCGGCGAGGGTGCCGCCCTCGGGAAGCTTGAGGTCGGGGTCGTTCGGGTCGACCTCCACGGGCGCGGTCGCGGTGGGTTCGGTGCCGGGCGGGACGCTGGGCGTGGTGTCGGCCGCGGCGGCGGGAGCCAGGCCGCCGACCACGAGGGCGGCCGCGGCCACCACCAGAGTGAGACGTGGGGTCATGGTCGGCCTCACCCGGAGATCTTGATGACCCCGCTGGGGAACAGCGGGAGTTGGAAGGAGACGTCGGTGGAGCTCGCGGGGGGCGCGGGGAACTGGAGGAAGACGTCGATGGAGTCGCCGGCCTTGAGCGTCGAGAAGCCGGTGGTCGTGAGGGGCCGGCCTTCGGTGTCCCGCAGGACGTAGTAGCGCTTCTTGCTCTTGGAGTCGACGAGAGTGGCTCCGCCGAGTGACCGGCCGTTGTTCATGATCTCGGTCTCGTTGCCGCTCAGTGCCGAAGGAATCGTCACAAGAGTGCCGCTGTCGTTCTTCAGTGATCCGTCGACGGTGACGAAGCCACCGGAGTCGCGGACGGCAGAGGTGATCTGGAGCAGTAGCCCGCTCGGCCCCTTCAACTCGGCCAAGGGCTCATCGGACTGGCCTTCCTGCGTGTTCTGCTGCGATTCATCGGGCTTGGTGGAGGACGACGCCGAGGACTGGGGCTTCTTGTCATCGCCGCCTCCGCCGCCGCAGGCGCCCGAGCCGACTGCCAGCCCGGTCACCACCGCGAGCGCGACCATCCCCCTACGGGCCTTCGCAGTGAACCGCATGCTCATCACTCCGCTTCTTTCAGCACTCGTCGATCGCACGTCAGTCAGTGGTCAGGTGAACGCCGAAGAGGTCTTCGGGTCCGGGGAGATCGGCGAGATCGTCCGGGTCCAGCTCCCAGTCCCTCTCACCGTCCCCGTCCTTGCAGGTGAGCGTCGGTAGCAGGTCGGCCGGAGCCGGCTGGCCCGGCGGTTCGAACGTGCACAGCGACTCGATCACGGCAGTGGCGAGGGCGTGTGCCCTCGTCGTGCTCGTGATGGGAAGTACGGAGTCCCCTGCCGACTTGTTCGCCTGCACCTTGACCGTCGTCCGGATGCCGTCGTGGCATGTGTCCACACTGGCGTCGTTCTGGGCCGCAAGCTCCTGGGCGCGCCAGCAGGACGGCTTCAGCCCGACATCGCCGTCGAAGATCTGCTGCCATCGTGTCGGGTCGAGGACGGCGGACTTCCACAAGTCGCCGAGTTCGTCCCTGGTCTCCTGCGCTGCCGCCAGAGCGGCTGCGTCAGCCGCGGTCTGCGCTCCGTTGCGGTTCACCGCTGCCTGACCGACCGCGAAGTACGCGAACGCCAAGAAGAGCAGGCCCGCCACCACCATGATGTAGATGGGGAAGACCTGCCCGGCGTCGCCGTAGCCGCGAGATCGGGTCAGGGAGCCACCTTGCCGATCTGGGTGGTCAGCTTGTCCACGATGGTCTGGCCGAGGTTCGTGTTGGCGATGAGGACGACGATCGCCACCACCACCGCGATGATGCCCAGGTACTCGACGGCGGTCTGGCCCCGGTCGTTGCCGGCGCGGCGGCGTACCGCCCGGGCCGTCGTGTTCGTCCAGCCGCTCACCCGGACCTTGGCCGCGACGGCGGTCTTCAGCAGCAGGTCGCTCATGGCGTTCCTCTCCGTTGGTGGCGTGACCGGCACCGTACGGCCGTGCGTCCGTCCGGGAGAAGGGTCCCTGGGCCCAATTCCGGGCCCAGCGGTGTGTCCGTCGCGGTCTCATGAGGTCACCGCCGTGCCGAGCCATTTGGCCGCCGCCTCGGAGCGGCTGCTGCTGTGGAGCTTGGCGAAGATGCGGTTGATGTGGTTCTTGACCGTCTTCTCGCTGATGAAGCAGGTGGCGGCGATCTGCTGGTTGGTCATGCCCGACGCGATGAGGTCCATGATCTCCGCCTCCCTCGCGCTGAGTTGGAACCCCGCCCTGAGTACCCGTGACGACTGTCTCACGGGCGATTGCAACTGCGAAAGCGCTTCCGCTGAAGTCATGGGAAATAGGGGCTTTGGGTCCGCTTCTACATGTGCAGTCGCATCGCTTCGGAGATGTTCCAGTACCGCTGTGGCCGCGGTCGGGGTGAAGTGGGCCCGGCCCACGGTGACGTCGCGCACCGCCGACACCAGTTCCTCCACGGTGAACTCCCCGTGGACCAGGTAGCCTCCGGCGCCACCGCGCAGGGCGGCCCGGACGATGTCGGCCTCGTGGCTGTACGTCAGCATCACGACCCGGGTGATCGCCGTCAGGTGGGGCAGGGCGGAGAGTCCGTCCACGCCGGGCATGCGCACGTCCAGGAGGACGACGTCGGGGCGGTGCCGCAGGGCCGTCTCGCAGGCCTCGCGGCCGTCCGACGCCTGCGCGACGACCGTGATGTCCTCGCGTCCGGACAGCAGGGCGGTGAGTCCCGCGCGGACGACCGGGTTGTCGTCGGCGACGACCACGCGCACGGGAGCGGGCCGGGGCGACGGCGGGAAGAGCGGCTGCCCGGCGGCGGGGTGAGGGGACGGCAGGTCCGGCATCAGGCGACCTCCTGCGCGGTGAACGCGGCCAGGGGCAGTTCCAGGCGCACCTCGGTGCCCCGGGCGTGGTGGCCCTGGCCGATGTGGATGCGGGCGCCGACGGAGGCGGCCCGTTCGGCCATGCCCACGAGCCCGAAGTGACCGTCGCGGCGCAGCTGTTCGAGGGTGGCGCCGGGCGGGATCCCCCGGCCGTCGTCGCGGACGCTGAGGGTGAGGAGGCCGCCGTCCACCGCCGCCCGGACCTCCACGCGGGTGGGGCACGCGTGCCGGTGGGCGTTCTCCATGGCCTCCGAGGTGATGGTGAGGAGCTGGCGGGCCACTGCGGGCGGCACGGGGAGCGTCTCGCGGTCGGCGCAGGCGTGGTAGCTGACGGGCAGGCCCGTCCGGTCCCCGAACAGGCCGGTGTGCGCGGCAAGTTCGGGCAGGAGGTCGACGTCCTGCGCCGGGTGGGGCTCGCGGCGCAGGTCGGTGAGGAGTTCGCGGGACTCGGCGGCGGCGCGGCGGGCGGCCCGGGCGACGAGTTCGGCGTGTTGCCGCACGAGGACCGGGTCGGTGCCCGGGGTGCCGGCCGAGTGGGCCAGGGCATCGGCGGCGAGGGCCACCCCGTGCAGGGTCTTGGCCACCGAGTCGTGCATCTCGCGGGCCAGGCGGGCCCGTTCGGCGGCGGCCGCCTCGGTGCCGGCCAGGCGGGCCTTGACGGAGGTCAGGGCGTGGGTGGCCGCGCCGAACCGGAGCATGAGCTGACGCAGGGACGAGCCCATCGCGCCGGTGATGACGCACAGCCCCGGCAGCAGCAGCCGCTCGGCGAGGCTCACGCCGGACTCCCGTACGAGGGTCGCGTGGACCAGCAGCAGGATCAGCGACTGGAGGGACGCGAAACCGGCGGCTCCCCGCCAGCCGTAGACGATGCCGGCCAGCAGCGGGGTGCAGACACTGACGTAGGCGAGCGTGGTGTCGGGGCCCGCGGAGATCAGCAGCAGGGTGCCGAACAGGGTGTCCACGGCCAGGAGGGAGGGGTGGCGCAGGAGCAGGGGGCCGAAGCGTTCCCAGTCGCGGAAGAGGACGTACGAGCCCATGAACGTGACGACCACGGCGGCGCCGACCAGGCGGGTACCCAGGCCGGGGGCGGCGTTGAGGAGCGCCGCGGGGGTGGCGACCGCGATCATCGCCAGACGGAACCCGAAGACCTGCCGGCACATCGCCTGGAGGGCGTTGACCTGGAGCCGGACGTCCTCCGTCCCCGGCGCCCCGCCCTCCTCCCCGGCCCCGGCCCCGGCCACCGTCATACCGGCCGTCGCGGCTCCGGGCATCGCCGTCGTCCCGGCCTCCGCGTCCGCGGCCGTCGCCGCCGTCACACCGGCCACCGTCGCAGGCCCGGCGGCAGCCGCCTTCGTGCCGGTTCTCGCCGTCGTCATGGCTGTCATGTCGTCCGCCTAGTCGCCCGTGATCGAGCTGAAGTCCGTACCGGAGCCGAGCAGCATTCCCGCGCCGAGGAGGAGCATCGTCGCCGGGACCATGAACGTCGTGATCATCAATGTGGCCTTGGGGACCGCCCGGGCCGCCTTGCGGCGGGCGTTCTGCGCGTCCGTGCGGCGCATGTCCTTGGCGATCGAGACGAGCGTGTCGACGATCGGCGCCCCCAGCTCCTCGCCCTGCTGGAGCGCCGTGACGAACATGGCGACCTGCTCGGAGTCGTTGCGGCGGCGCAGCTCCTGGAAGGCCTCGCGGCGGCTCACGCCGAGGTCCATCTGACGCAGCGTGATACGGATCTCGTCCGCCCAGGGGCCCTCGTAGCGGGAGGCCACCCGGTCGAGGGCCTGCCGGAAACCGAGGCCCGCGCTCACGACCACGGCGAGGACGTCGAGGAAGTCCGGCAGGGTCCGTTCGATGGCGTCCTTGCGGACCCGGATCGCGGACCAGATGCCGACCTCGGACCAGAACAGACCGAAGGCGAGCATGAGCAGCGCGACGAAGAAGCTGCCCTGGAGGAGCGCGGCGAACGCGCCGAGGGCGCCGATCGCGCCGTAGACCGCGCGCCGGGCCGCGTACCGGTCGATGGTCAGGCCGCCGGGGTTGCCCGCGAGGTCGATCCTGCGCCGGTAGCGGGCGACCTGGCGGGGGCCCATCAGGCGCAGGACGGCGGGGGCGTACCGCATGCCCATGCGGTCGACGAGCGAGCCGACGGCGCCGGTGCGCGTGGAGCCGACCTCCAGCGCCAGCGCGAGGTCGGTGGGGAGCTTCACGTCGGCCCGGTACATGCGGATGCCGGCGAACATCCCCCAGACGCCGAGACCCACGGCGAGTGCGAGCAGCATGTCCATCCTGTGCGCCACCTCCTGCTCAGACGTCGATGCGGGACATACGGCGGATGAGGACGAACCCGACGGCGTAGAGGCCGAACGCGATGATGACGCAGGCCTGGCCGACGGGCGACCCCGTCATCCGGTCCAGCGTGCCGTCCTCGACGCTGTTCATGAGGAACAACGCCCCGACCCCCAGGGCGGGCACCGCGTACGACGTCATGTTCACCTGCGAGAGCTGCGTGCGGACCTCGCGCCGGGTCTCCTTGCGTTCCTCGAGCGTCTCGGTGAGGTTGCGCAGGGCTCCGACGACCTGGCCGCCCGCGCGGTTGGAGAGGACCAGGGTGGTCACCAGGACGACGAGTTCGCGGGAGGGCAGGCGGTCGGCGAGCTCGCCGAGGGCGTCCTCCATGGAGTGGCCGACGGCCAGCTGGTTGGCCACCTTGCCGAGTTCCTCGCCGGCCGGGGCCTCCAGCTCCTCCGCGGCCATGCCGATGGCGGTGCGCAGCGCGAGGCCGGCGTGGGTGGCGTTGGCCAGGATGCGGGCCAGTTCGGGCAGTTGGTTGATGAACCGCTCGATGCGTTTCTGGCGTTGCCAGTTGAGGAACTGCCACGCCGCCCAGACGCCCAGGAGGCCGGCGAGCGGGCCGAAGAAGGGGGCCAGCGTGGCCTGGCCGGCCAGCCACAGGCCGGCGACCGCCGCCAGCATGTACACGAAGAACTCGCCCGGGGTCACGTCGAGTCCGGTCGCCGCGAGCTTGCGCTCCAGCCTGCGCCCGGGCCCGGTGCGGCGCAGCCGCCGGTCCAGGGTGCGGAACCGGCGCCGGCGGCCGGTGCCGGGCAGCTGTCCGGTGGCGGAGAGGCGTTCCACCAGCTCCGCCCGACGGGCCCGCCCCTGTCCGTACGCGTGCACGCCCACGACGGCCAGGGCGCAGGTCAGTACGGTCACGCCGGTGGTGAGGGCGATCAGGCTGTCGAGGTCCATCTGCGTTACCGGGCTTCCCTTGTCGTCAGTTCGTTTGCCGCGTGCGCCACGCCGAACGCCTGCGGGATCGGCTGGCTCGCCATGTACAGGCGGTCGGCGGTGCGGCGTGGGAGGGGGAAGTACTGGAAGGTGCCGTGGACGCGGCCGTCGGCGGTCATCGGCCGGGCGTCGAAGCGGGCGATCGTCGCCAGCCGGTACGGCTCCGAGCCGTGGCTGTCGAGGAGGGCGATCTCGGTGATGCGGCGGGCGCCGTCGGCGAACCGGGTGAGCTGCACGACGACGTCCACCGCGCTGTTGATCTGGTCGTGCAGCGCGACGAAGGGGATCTCGACGTCCGACATGGAGGCGAGGGTCTGCAACCGCATCAGGGCGTCCTCCGCGCTGTTGGCGTGGACCGTGGCCAGGGAGCCGTCGTGGCCGGTCGACATCGCCTGGAGCATGTCGAGCGACTCGCCGCCGCGGACCTCGCCGACCACGATCCGGTCGGGGCGCATGCGCAGGGAGTTGCGGACCAGGTCGCGGATGGTGATGCGGCCGTTGCCCTCGACGTTGGCGGGGCGGGACTCCAGGCGGATGACGTGCGACTGCTGGAGCTGGAGTTCCGCCGAGTCCTCGATGGTGATGATGCGTTCGCCGTCGGGGATCAGGCCGGAGAGCGCGTTGAGCAGCGTCGTCTTGCCGGTGCCGGTGGCGCCCGAGACGATCACGTTGAACTTGGCCTGCACCAGCCCCGCCAGCAGGTACAGCATCTGTTCGTCCAGCGAGCCGAAGCCGATCAGCTCATGGAGGGTGAAGGAGCGCGGGAAGCGGCGGATGGTGAGGGTGGGGCCGGTCAGCGACAGGGGCGGGATGATGACGTTGACCCGTTCGCCCGAGGGCAGGCGGGCGTCGACCATCGGGTTGGTCTCGTCGACCCGGCGGTTGACCGTGGACACGATGCGTTCGATCGTCTGCATCAGCTGGTCGTTGGACGCGAATCGGATGGGGAGCTGTTCCACCCGGCCGCCCCGCTCGACGAAGATCGCGTCGGGGCCGTTCACCATGATCTCGGTGATGGAGGCGTCCTCCAGGAGCGGTTCGAGGATGCCCAGGCCCAGTGCCTCGTCGACCACCCTGCGGATCAGCTGCGCGCGTTCCGCCGTGGACAGGACGGGGCCCTCGCGGCTGATGATGTGGCCCAGCACCCGTTCCAGCCTCGCCCGGCGCTCGGCCGCCGCCAGCGAACTCATCTCGGCGAGGTCGATCTCCTCCAGCAGCTTGGCCCGGTAGGAGGAGACGAGGTGGCCGTCCTCGCCCCGGCCGCCGTTCTCCTCGGGGGAGGTGATGCGTGCCCGCAGGCTCATGTCGGATGCCCTTCCCTCAGTGGTCGACCGGCATCGTGGCCGTCTTGTGCGCCTCGAAGTCCCCGACTCCGGGGATGACGGACGGGATGGTGACGGTGGAGGTGACCCGCACCTCGTCGCCGAGGAACGCCGGGTCGCAGCTCGCGTGCAGCCAGGCGCTGGCCGCCTGCGCGCAGTCCCCCTGCACGTCCCCGTCGACGGAGGCGCTGCGGGCCCCGGTGCGGGCCGCCGTCCCGGCCTGCTGGGCGCCGTAGGCGATCAGGCCGAGCTGGACGGCGCCGAGCGCGACCAGCAGCAGCAGCGGCAGGAACCCGAGGTATTCGAGGGCCACCTGGCCCCGGTCCCCGCCGGTTCCGCGACCGCTCTCCTCCTCCCGGCCGCCGTTCACGCCCCCGTGGGCGGGTCCGCGCCCCGGCATCTCAGTCGTCCTCTTCCTCGACGGCGCCCGCGTGGGCGCGCACGGTGAACGGGAAGTTCACGGTGCCGGGGAACAGGACGGGCACCTCGAGCGCGACGTCCGCGGTGACGTATCCCGAGGACGAGCAGCTGACCGTGGCGCCGGAGCGCCACGCGTCCCCGAGCTTGTCGAGCCCCGCCTGTTCGCACACTGCCTGCCGCTCCCCTCGGTGCGCCGCCGTTCCGGCCCGCACCGCCTCGTCGGCAGCATTCCCCGCGAGCGTGAACGTGTACCCCACGAGGACGAACTGCCACACCACCACCAGGGTCACGATGATCAGTGGTGTCATGCCGAGGAACTCGATGGTGACCTGGCCCCGGTCGTGGGCCCGCCGTTGGCGCATCGCCCTCACTCCCTCCGCCGCCGGAACCCGGCCGGGCCCCGTTCCGCGCCGCGGCCCCGTCCGCCGCCCCTGCGGACCAGGGCGGTCTCCGGCGCCTTCACCAGACCCAGTTCCGCCGCGAGCGCCCACAGGGCCTGGCGGACGGTGCTCCTGCCGTCGAGGGCGTGCACCCGTCCGGCGTCGACCGCGGCCTGGAGTTCCCGGAAGGCCGCGGGCACGGTGGTCGTGGCGACGGCCGTGCCGGTGATCTTCTTGATGAGCGCGGGCTGGATCTCCGTGCTCCGGGTGTGGCGGTTGACGACGACGGTCGTCTCCTCGGCCTTGCGGATCTGGAGCCGGTCCCACATCCGCACGGTGCGTTTGGCGGCGCGTACGGCGACGACGTCGGGGGTGGTGACGAGCAGGGCGCGCTCGGCGAGTTCGACGGCGGCCGCGCCCGCGCCGCTCAGCTGGGCGCCGCAGTCGACGACGACGACCTCGTAGCGCGAGCGCAGGGCGCCGATGATCTGGCGGGCGGCCCGGTCGGTGACCTCCTCGCCGCGTTCGCCCTCGCCGGGGGCGAGCAGGAGGGCCACGCCGCTGTCGTGGCGGAAGACGGCCTCGGCGAGGATGCGGGGCGAGATGTCGGTGATCGCGGCCAGGTCGACGACGGAGCGGCGGAACTGCACGTCGAGGTAGGAGGCGATGTCGCCGGACTGGAGGTCGAGGTCGACGAGGGCGGTGGAGCGGCCGGACGCCTGTGCGGCGAGCGCGAGCTGGACGGCGGCGAAGGTCGCGCCCACGCCTCCCTTGGCGCCGCTGACGGTGACGACGGTGCCGCCGACGCCGGTGAACACGTCGCCGCCGTGGCCGAGGTGGCGTCGTACGCCGACCGACCACTGGGCGACGGCCTGGACGCGGTTCGCGAGGTCCTCGTAGTTGAGCGGGAGGGTGACCAGGCCCCGGGCGCCGGCGTCCATGGCGGCGGCGAACAGACCGGGTCCCACGTCGGTGGTGACGAGGACGACGCCGACCGCGGGGAAGCGCAGGGCGACCTCGCGGACGAGCTCCAGCGCCGGTACGGGGCCGATGCGTTCGTGGACGACGACGACCTCGGGCAGTTCGTCGACCGACTCGGCGGCGAGCCGGGCGAGGGTGTCGACGAGCTGGGTGGAGTCGGAGACCGGGGCGACCGGTTCGGCGTCCGGGAGCTGGCTGAGCAGGGTGGTGAGGGAACGGACCGAGTCCGCGTCGCCGACGGCCGGGAGGATCCTCGTGGGCATGGGCGGCGGCCTCTCACTTGTCCGTGACGAGTTCGTAGGTCCGGTCCTGGTCGGGGACCGTGCTGTCGCCGCCGGGTGCGACGAGGGCGAGGCGGACGCGCTTGGCGAAGGACTCGGCGTAGGTGATGCGCTGGGCGTCGAGCGTGGACAGCGCGAAGGTGATGGGGACCGCGTCGGTGGCCGACCTGCCGCGGTCGTTGTCGTCCGGTTCGAGGGCCTTGATCTCGCCGATGTCGAGGACCCGGGCGTTGGTGACGATGATCTTCGACTGGTCGGGGTCGCTCGCCCGGGCGCCTTCGAAGGTGGCGTAGACGTTGACCGACGAACCCGGGGTGATCTTGCCCGCCACGCCCGTCGCCGCGTCGACCATGATGGCGACCTCCTGCTGGCCGGGCTGGAGGGCCGGCTGCGCGACGAGCATGTCGCTCTGGAGCAGGGAGCCCTTCTTCAGGGTCGTCACGGCGATCTTGCCGCGGATGGCCGCCAGATCGGTGACGGCGGTCGGCGAAAGCCAGCGCTCGGGCATCGCTATCTTCTTGAACTGGTCGGCGCTCAGGGTGGTGTAGGGCGCGACGTCGGAGCGCAGCTCGTACGCGGTGACCTCGGGGCCGACCTTGGACCTCACGTCGTCGATGACGGAGAGGACGCCGGCGAACGCGCCCAGGGCGCACAGGACCGACAGGAGCAGGAGAATCACGCCGCGGCGCTGACGGGAGTTCATGGGCCGAGCAACCTCGTTGGGGGTCGGGTCGAGCGGACGGGAACGGACGGGGGGTCGAGCGGTTCAGCCGCCCGCGGTGAGCGCGCGGGCAGGACGGGCCGTGATGTCGGAGGCGGGCGGCGGGGTCGCGGAGCAGAAGACGCAGCGGTCGCCGATGACGTCGATGCCGCACCAGTGGCAGACGTTCTGCCGCACGGAAGTGACCAGCTGGTACAGGACGGACAGGTCGGGCAGGTAGGCGCAGAACTCGATCGCCTTGCCGGTGCTCCACCAGTCGGCGGACTCGGCGGGCAGGTGGGTCTCGCGCAGTCCCTGGACCTTCCAGGCGGGGGCGAGGACGTCGGTGACCCAGTCGGACTGGAGCTGCCCGCGGGCGACGAGCAGCCAGGTGCCGAACTCGGGTCCGGGCAGGACCGTCTCCGGGGTGGCCTTGACGAGTTCGGGCTGCGGGTGGGCGAGCACACCGAACTGACTACCCGGAACCCATGACCGGGCATGCGACGTGAGGCCGACCACCGGTACCCGGTCGAGGCGGGCGACCGAGCCGAGGAGCGCGCCGGCGTGGAGGTAGTGGGTGAGCAGCCGGCCCGCGGAGGCGAGGACGCCGGGGCCGAGGTCGCAGGAGGCCAGCTGACGCAGCTGCCGGGCGAGGACGGACACCGCGAGCGGCGGGAGGTCGGGGCGGAACAGCGCGATGCGGTCGCTCTCCAGCAGGGAGCGGATGGTGTGCAGCCGCTGCTCCACGGCGGCGGGCACGGCCCGCGAGTACACGACGATCACGTGTCCGTGCTGGTCGACGAGGGCCTGGACCGCGGCGAGGGCGTCGTCCAGCGGCTGCCGGTCGAAGCCGGCGAGAACGGCGGCGGGCACGGTGCGTTCGTCCTGCGGCGGCAGCGCGAGGTCGGCTCCGGTCACGGCAATGGCTGTTGGCACGCGCAGCTCCCCGATTCCCGCGGTCCGGCGCACCGGCGTTACTGCGGTGCACCGGGGTGACTTCATTGCGTGACTACCTCAGCACTGTATCCATGCCCCTGTGGCCGGAGAACAGCTTTCCGTGACTGGCAAGCAACTCTTCTTCGCGCAAGTCGCGCCAAACCGGGGCAGGTTGCGCGCGCCGGTCCTGCACCGGCCCTCCACGGCCGACCCCTTGACAACAGAATTGGTCTGGACCAACTCTTACTGTCATGTCCCCAATCAAACGAAAGACACGACCCTGGACGGGAGCGGCGGGCGTCATGGCCGCCGCCCTCGCCCTGTCCGTGACGGGCGCGGCTCAGGCGTCCGCCGCGGACCTGAACAACGCCAAGAACGGCGGCTTCGAGTCCGGTCTGACCGGCTGGAGCTGTTCGGCCGGCAGCGGTTCGACCGTCTCCTCGCCGGTGCACGGCGGAGCTTCCGCACTGAAGGCGACGCCGGCCGGCCAGGACAACGCGCGGTGCGCCCAGACCGTGGCCGTGAAGCCCAACTCGACCTACTCGCTGAGCGCGTGGGTCCAGGGCGGCTACACCTACCTCGGCGTGACCGGCACCGGGACCACGGACGTCTCGACCTGGACCCCCGACTCGGCCGCGTGGAAGCAGCTGTCGACGACCTTCACCACCGGCGCGTCCACCACCTCGGTGACCGTGTACACGCACGGCTGGTACGGCCAGGCGGCGTACTACGCGGACGACGTGTCGGTGTACGGCCCCGACGGCGGCGGAGGCGGCGACCCGGCCCCGACGGTGCCGGGCACGCCGGCCGGCCTCACCGTCTCCGGCACGACCTCGTCGTCCGTCTCCCTGTCCTGGAACGCCGTGTCCGGGGCGACGGGCTACTCCGTCTACCGCGCCGGCACCAAGGTCACGGCGGTGACGGGGACTACGGCGACGGTGACCGGCCTGGCCGCCTCCACGTCGTACAGCTTCCAGGTCAGCGCGACCAACGCGGCGGGCGAGTCGGCGAAGTCGGCGGCGGTCACCGCGACCACGTCCACCGGCAACACCGGGGGCGGCGCCCTGCCCCGGCACGCCGTGACCGGCTACTGGCAGAACTTCAACAACGGCGCGACCGTCCAGCGGATCTCCGGCGTCTCCTCCCAGTACGACATCATCGCCGTGGCCTTCGCGGACGCGACGACCACGCCGGGCGCCGTGACCTTCAACCTGGACTCGGCCGGTCTGGGCGGCTACACGGTCGACCAGTTCAAGGCGGACATCAAGGCGAAGCAGGCGGCCGGCAAGAAGGTCATCGTCTCGGTGGGCGGCCAGAACGGCACCGTGTCGGTGAACGACCCGACCTCGGCCGCGAACTTCGCGAACTCGGTGTACTCGCTGATGCAGACGTACGGCTTCGACGGCGTCGACATCGACCTGGAGAACGGCATCGACGCGACCTACATGTCGCAGGCGCTGCGCTCGCTGTCGTCGAAGGCCGGCTCCGGGCTGATCCTGACGATGGCCCCGCAGACGATCGACATGCAGTCGACGTCCGCCGGGTACTTCCGGACGGCGCTGAACGTGAAGGACATCCTCACGGTCGTCAACATGCAGTACTACAACAGCGGTTCCATGCTGGGCTGTGACGGCAAGGTCTACTCGCAGGGCTCGGTGGACTTCCTGACGGCGCTCGCCTGCATCCAGCTGGAGGGCGGCCTGTCCCCCTCCCAGGTGGGTCTCGGTCTGCCGGCCTCCACGAGCGGCGCGGGCAGCGGCTACGTGTCGCCGACGGTGGTCAACAACGCCCTCGACTGCCTGGCCAAGGGCACGAACTGCGGCTCCTTCAAACCCTCGCGGACCTATCCCGACCTGCGCGGCGCGATGACCTGGTCGACGAACTGGGACGCGAGCGCGGGCAACGCGTGGTCGGCGGCGGTCGGCCCCCACGTGCACGCCCTGCCGTAGCCCGCGGACCGCGGGAGCCCGCACGGCGGGTGACGGCGGCACGGGACCGGGGCGCCGCCCACGGCACGACCGTGGGCGGCGCCCTCACGCACGTCGGCCCGTCCGACCGGCGTCCGCTACCCCGCCGGCCGGTAGTGGCCCAGCACCCAGGCCAGCTGGGCGAACCAGGCCTGGAGCCGCTCCTTCGGCCTGGCCCTGACCACGCACTCGTAGACCCTGCCGTCCGGATGCACGACGGCGACCATGAGCGCCCTGCCGTCGGGGCTCGCCTTGTAGTGGACGCTGCGGATCTCGGACCAGGGGAAGTCGACCGTGATGTCGTACATCTCGAAGGCCACGCCGGACGCGTCGACCACCACGGCGTTGCGCCGGTCGACGGCGAGGAACTCCGGGCCCGGACCGGAAGGCGGCACGGCCGGCTGCGGGGCGTACTGCGGCGGGGCGTACTGCGGCGGGGGCGGACCGAAGCCCTGCGGAGGGTACGGCGGCGGCTGGTCTGTCACAGCGCAGAACGTACCTCCGCGACGCCCGGGCGCCCACCTCAGGTCTCCCCTGAAACATTTCCCGCGCCCCACCGCATTAGTGAGGTGAGGACAGCACGGCAACCGAATCCAGGGGGATCATCGATGAGACAGGCCGCCCGTGCGGACGAGTACGCCGAGTTCGCGGCGGCGCGCGCCGGGCATCTGTACCGGTCGGCGTGTCTGCTCACCGCCGGGGACACGCACCTGGCCGAGGACCTGGTGCAGGAGGCCCTCGGCAGGCTGTACGTCCGCTGGGGCCGGGTCTCCCGGGTCGACAACCCCGCCGGGTACGCGCAGACCGTCCTCACCCGCACCTTCCTCGCGCACCAGCGGCGGCGCAGCAGCCGTGAACGGGCCGTGGAGAGGCTGCCGGACGTGGCGGACGGCGCCGGGTCCGACACCCCGCTGCGGCTGACGCTGATGCAGGCCCTCGGGCGGCTGCCCGCGAAGGACCGGGCGGTCGTGGTCCTGCGGTACTGGGAGGACCGCTCGATCGAGGAGACCGCCCGGGCGCTCGACACCAGCTCGGCCGCCGTGCGCACGCGCTGCTCACGGGCGCTCGCCCGGCTGCGGGAGCTGCTGGGCGAGGACATCGGCACGTACGCCCGCCCCTGAAACCCCGCCCCCCGGGGCCGGCCCGGGGACACCGCCCCGCACCTCACTTCGACCTCACTCCAAGCTCGTGGAAACGGTGGTTCACCATGCCCGCAGACCCGCACGGCGATCCCTTCGAGAGCCGTCTCTCCGCCGCCCTGCACCAGGCGGGCGACGGCTTCGACTCCCCCCGCACCGGCCTGGCCACGGCCGGGGCCGTGCGCGGCCGGCGGATGCAGCTCCATCGCCGCGCCACGCTCGCGGGGGGCGCGGCGGGCATCGCCCTCGTCGGGGTGGGCGGGGCCCTGCTCGTCCCGTGGGACGACACCGCCGGCACGCCGACGCCGTCCTCCGTCGCCGCGACCGCCACCGCCACCGGGCCCGGGGCGTCCTACTCCGCCGACGACATGGTGCGCACCCTGCGCAAGCTGCTCCCCGAGGGGAAGTTCAGCCGCAGCGACGCCCGTGGCACGGACGGGAAGCAGCCGCCGCTCGCCGTGGGCGTGTTCGACGACGGCAAGGGCGTGGGGTCCATCTCGGTGGGTCTGGGCCGGATCCCGGGCAGGCCCGCCCCGTCCGGCGCGGTGATGCCCTGCCCGACGGGCGGGCAGACGGGGCTCGACAGCTGCCGTACCGAGCTGCTGCCCGACGGGTCCGCGGTCACCGTGTACCAGGGCTACGAGTACCCCGACCGCCGTGCGGACACCAAGGCGTGGGGGGCGGACCTGGTCACCCCGGCCGGGCACCATGTGAGCGTCGTCGAGTGGAACGCCGCGGCCGAGAAGGGCAAGCCGGTCACCCGCCCCGAACCTCCCTTGAGCCCGGCCCGGTTGAAGGAGCTGGCCGCGGCCTCCGAGTGGCGGCGGATCATCGACGCCCTCCCCGAGGAGAAGGCGCCGGCGACCCCGTCCGCCTCGTCGGCCAGGCCTGCGGAGATGGCGGGCTGGCTCATCCTGCGCAAGCTCGCCCTGCTGCTGCCCAAGAAGCTGGAGCGCGTCTCGAACGGGAGCCAGGAGACCGGGTTCGGTTACTTCGTCGTCGACGACGGCAAGGGCGAGAGCCTGGTCCAGGTCAACGTGCAGCCGGACATGTCCGACGTCGCGGGAGAGCTGTTCGGCTCCGGGTCCGAGACCCTCGCCGACGGCACCCGGGTCGCGGTCCGGCAGGAGCCCGGCGAGAAGGGCGGGGCGGGGGTCGTGCAGTGGACGGTCGACACCCTGCGCAAGGACGGCATGCGGGTGGTCGTCTCGGCGTTCAACACCTCCGAGCAGCACCGGGCGGCCACCCGCGCCGAGCCCGCCCTCACCGTCGAGCAGCTGCGGGCGGTCGCGCTCAGCCCCCGCTGGGTGAGCGGCCAGGACTGACCGGGTCACGCCCCTCTCCCGGGGCACCGGGCCGGGAGAGGGGCGTGCGGGCCGGAGCCGGCCGGCTCAGAAGAAGTCCGCCCAGGGCTGGTCCACGACCTGCTTGACGCACAGCACCAGGAACAGCAACCCCGCGAGGACCAGCATCGCGTTGCTCAGCGGCCCGTTGCGCCACGCGCGGGGCGTGCGGGAGGAGTTGAGCAGCCACAGCAGGGTGCCCGCGAGGAAGGGCAGGAAGGCCGCGCCGAGCACGCCGTACAGGATGACCAGCCGGAAGGGCTGGCCCTGGAAGAGCAGCACGATCGGCGGGAAGGTCAGCCACAGCAGGTACGCGCGGAAGGGCCAGGAGCGCTCGCGCTCACCCGAGGCGACCTGTGTCCCGGTGGCGTCGCCCCGGCCGCGGGAGCGGGCGACGAAGTCGGCGAACATCAGGCTGACGCCGTGCCAGACGCCGATCAGGGAGGTGAAGGAGGTGGCGAAGAAGCCGATCAGGAAGAAGGTGGCCGTCGCCGTGCCGTAGCGCGCCTCCAGGATGTCGCCGAGCTGCACCAGCCCCTTGTCCCCGCTCGCGAGGGCCACGTTCGCGGAGTGCAGCAGCTCGGCGCCGACGAAGAGCATGGCGACGACGAAGACGCCCGTCGTGGCGTACGCGATCCGGTTGTCGAGCCGCATGACCTTCATCCAGCCCGTGTCGGTCCACCCCTTGGCGTTGACCCAGTAGCCGTACGCGGCGAGCGTGATGGTGCCGCCGACCCCGCCGATCAGGCCGAGGGTGTTGAGGACGGAGTCCTTCTCGTCCGGCAGCACCGGCAGCAGGCCCGCGAAGGCGTCGCCGAGGTGCGGCGTGACCCGGACGGCCAGGTAGACCGTCACCACGAACATGACGCCCACCAGGACGGTCATGACCTTCTCGAACACGGCGTACTTGTTGAACCAGACGAAGACCAGGCCGACCAGACCGCAGGCGACGGCCCAGGCCTTCAGGTCCATCACGCCCGGGAAGAGCGCCTGGAGCGGCAGCGCGCTCGACGACATCGCCGCCGCGCCGTAGACGAAGCCCCAGACGACGACGTAGACGACGAAGAACCACGTCGTCCAGCGCCCGAGGCTCGCCCAGCCGTCGAAGAGGGTGCGGCCGGTGGAGAGGTGCCAGCGGCCGGCCGCCTCGGCGAGGGAGATCTTGATCAGGCAGCCGACGACGGCCGCCCAGAGCAGGGTGTAGCCGAAGTTGCTGCCGGCGATGAGGGTGGCCACGAGGTCGCCGGCGCCGACGCCGGTCGCCGCGACCACGATGCCGGGACCGATGTGCTTCCAACTGGACCTGCGGGGGGAGGTGTCGCCTTCGGTGCCGGATGGGGCCTCGGTGTGCGTGGAGTTTCCCTTGGGGGTTCCCGTGGTGTCCGCCATGACGGTCAAGGAAGCGCAAAGCCGCCGGTGGGGCAAGGGGGCGTGCGCGATCTCCACCCGATGTGCCCACACTCCGGCCGGGGCGTGGATACCGGGTGACGGGCGCGCGCGTGGATACACTGCGCGGCCGGTCGCCCGCCGATTTCCGCACGTTTCCGGCCAACGCCCCTTTGTCGTCTCTTGACCTGCTCATGCCATGCCCCGACGATGAGCGGCACCGCACCGCCGCACACAGCAAGCGCACAGACCCCCACAAACCGGCTCCCCACAAGGAGAGTTCATGCGACTTCGCATCCGCGGCTCAGGCACCGGCGCCACGAGCGCCCGCGGCGGCAGACGGACCGCCGCACTCGCCGCCCTGCTCACCCTCGCTCTCGCCGCCCCGGTCTCGGCCACCGTCACCGACGCGGCGGCGCGCGGCGCCGTCGAGGCGGCGCCGTCCGCCGACGACATCCACCAGTACGAGATCCACATTCCCCACAGCACACCCCAGGACCGCACCGCGATCGCCCGGTCCGGCGTGAGCGTCGACGAGGCCGACGCGGAGACCGTCGTGGTCTCCGGCCGCGCCGACCAGGTACGCAAGCTGCGCGCACAGGGCTACGAGGTGTCCCTGCTCGGCTCGGCGCCCGACCGGTCCGCCGGGAGCGGGGTGCGGCTCTTCGACTTCCCGACCGCCGACTCCAAGTACCACAACTACGCCGAGACGACGGCGGAGATCGACCAGCGCATCGCCGCCTACCCGGGCATCATGAGCAAGCGGGTCATCGGCAAGTCGTACCAGGGCCGGGACATCGTGGCGGTCAAGATCAGCGACAACGTCGGCACCGACGAGGCGGAGCCGGAGGTGCTGTTCACCCACCACCAGCACGCCCGCGAGCACCTCACCGTGGAAATGGCGCTCTACCTGATCCGCGAGCTGGGCGCCGGCTACGGCTCGGACTCGCGCGTCACCAACATGGTCAACGGCCGCGAGATCTGGATCGTCCCCGACCTCAACCCGGACGGCGGCGAGTACGACATCGCCTCCGGCTCCTACCGCTCGTGGCGCAAGAACCGGCAGCCCAACTCCGGTTCCTCGTACGTCGGCACGGACCTCAACCGGAACTGGAACTACAAGTTCGGCTGCTGCGGCGGCTCCTCCGGGTCGACCTCCTCCGAGACCTACCGGGGCGCGTCGGCCGAGTCCGCGCCCGAGGTGAAGGTCGTCGCCGACTTCGTGCGCAGCCGGATCGTGGGCGGCAAGCAGCAGATCACCGCCGGGATCGACTTCCACACGTACAGCCAGCTGGTGCTCTGGCCGTTCGGCTACACCACCGCGGACACGGCGACCGGGATGACCGCGGACGACAACGCCGCGTTCAAGGCCGTCGGGCAGAAGATGGCCGCGAGCAACGGGTACACCCCCGAGCAGTCGAGCGACCTCTACATCACCGACGGGTCGATCGACGACTACCTCTGGGGCACACAGAAGATCTTCTCGTACACCTTCGAGATGTACCCGTCGTCCGCTTCCGGAGGGGGGTTCTACCCGCCCGACGAGATCATCGAGCGGGAGACCTCCCGCAACCGGGACGCGGTGCTCCAGCTCCTCGAGAACGCGGACTGCATGTACCGGTCCATCGGGAAGCAGAGCCAGTACTGCGCCTAACCGCCGGTCCGGGCGTCGGCGTCCTCGGCGGCTCCGCCGCCCTCGGCGCCGGCGTCGTCCGACGTGTCCTCGGCGTCCGGCCCGCCTTCTTCGAAGTAGGCGTCGAGGACCGCGTCCAGCTGCTCCTCCCACTCCTGGAAGCGCGCCCTGGCCGTCGCCTCGATCTCGATCGGGTACCAACGGCGGTCAGGGGTGTGCACCGTGACGGTGAACCGCTTCCCGAAGCGCGGCGACTCGGTCTCGACCGCGCCGATCTCGTCCCAGCGGAACTCGCAGGACTCCTCGTCGAGGCGGAGGCGTACGCCCCGGGCGTCGGCGGTGATCCGCGCGCGACGGTCGGCGGCCTCGAAGACGGGCCCGTCCACGGGCTCGTCGGCCGCGTCCGGCGCGTCGGTCTCGTCGCCGGGCACGTCCGGCCGCCGCGACGCCGCCGACTCCCCCTTCTGCTCCTCGGGGACGGCGGCGTCGTCGCCGTCGTCCTCGGCCGGCCCCGCGTCCTCCGGCTTCGCGGTCACGGGCGACGTGAGCCCGGGGATGAATGCCGGGTCGAACCCGGCGCCCTCCAGGGGCTGGCTGCTCGAACCTATGCGCTGCTCCACAGCGGGCAGTATGGTCGAAGATCCTGTGCCGGACACAGTCAGCCCCTGACTTCGTTACCGGACACCTACACGAAGAGGCTCAATCCGGCCGCCGCCACGAACCCGGCCACCGACAGCACCGACTCCAGCACGGTCCACGTCTTCAGGGTGTCCCGCTCACTGATGCCGAAGTACTTGGCCACCATCCAGAATCCGCCGTCGTTGACGTGCGAGGCGAAGATCGAGCCCGCCGAGACGGCCATGATGACGAGCGCGACGAAGGCCTGCGAGTGGTCGCCCTCGGCGAGCAGCGGTGCCACGATGCCCGCCGTCGTCACGATCGCCACCGTCGCCGAGCCCTGCGCGACCCGCAGCACCACCGAGATCAGGTACGACAGGACGATCACCGGCAGACCCACGTCGTTGAAGGTGTCCGACAGCGCCTGGGCCACCCCGCTCGCCTTCAGGACGGCGCCGAAGATCCCGCCCGCGCCGACCACCAGCAGGATGTTGCCGACCGGCTTGAGCGAGGCCGTCGAGACCGTCTCCAGGGACTTGCGGGACCAGCCGCGCCGGATGCCGAGCAGGTAGTAGGCGAGGAGCAGCGCGATGGTCAGCGCGACGAAGGGGCTGCCGAAGAACTCGATCACCGAGCGGCCCGTGGAGGGGTCCAGGGCGATCGAGGAGAACGTGGCGGCGAGGATCAGCACCAGCGGCGTACCGATGATGCCGACGACCGTGCCCAGCGGCACCGGGTCCTCGCGGGGCACGACGCCCTGCGCCCGCTGCTCCTCGACGACCGCCTGCCGGGCCTCCGCCGCCGCCTCGACCATGTCCTGCGGCACGGCGACGAAGACGCGCCGGCCGATCCACGCGGAGTACGCCCAGGCCGCCAGCACCGCCGGGACACCGCAGACCACACCCATCAGGATGACCCAGCCGAGGTCGACGTGGAGCAGGCCGGCCGCCGCGACCGGGCCGGGGTGCGGGGGCAGGAACGCGTGGGTCATCGACAGGCCCGCGAGCAGCGGGAGGCAGTACAGCAGGATCGACCTGCCGCCCCGCTTGGCGGCCGCGTAGACGATCGGGGCCAGCACGAAGATGCCGACGTCGAAGAAGACCGGGATGCCGAAGATCAGGCCGGTCAGGCCCATGGCGAGGGGCGCCCGCCGCTCGCCGAACACGCCGAGCAGCCGGGACGCCAGCACCTCGGCGCCGCCGCTGACCTCGAGCACCGCGCCGAGCATGGTGCCCAGGCCGATGATGATCGCGACGTGTCCGAGGATGCCGCCCATGCCGGACTCGATGGTGGAGACGGCGTCGGAGCGCTGGACGGTGCCGAAGAGTTCGGTCACCGACAGACCGGCCAGCAGGCCGACGGTTATGGAGACCGCGAGGAGGGCCACGAAGGGCTGGAGTCTGACCTTGATGATGAGGACGAGGAGCAGGGCTATACCGAGGGCCGCGACCGTCAGGAGGCCTGCGGTGCCGTCGATCAGGAGCAGCAGTCCACCGGTGTGAGGCGGGGCCTCGGTGGGGGTGGACGCCGCGAGCGGGTAGGACAAGGGGGGTCCTCTGCTTGGGTTCACGGGGTTTTCGGGCAGGGCGGATCGCGGCACGGCGCCCTTGTCGGACGGGGCGCGCGCCGTACGTCGGTACGGGGTGCGGAAAGTGACGGCACGTCGGCCGGAAGTCGCCGCCGGACGTGACCGCCGGAGGTCACCGCCGGGAGGGCGGCGGCCCGGGGGCCGTGGGCGGACGGACAGCCCGGTGCCCGGGTCGGGGCCGCGCTCGGGGTCGTGGCCGGCGGCCGGGCCCGGGCCGGTGCCGCGGTGTCCCGGTGCTGGCCGGTGCGTGGGGGTCAGCCGAGGACGGCGAGGGCGTCGATCTCCACCAGCAGCCCGGCGGGGAGGCCGACGTAGACCGTGGTGCGGGCCGCGGGCGGCGCGGTCAGGGACTGTTCCCCGAAGTACGCGTCGTAGAGCTCGTTGAACTCGGCGAAGTGTCCCGTGTCCGTCAAATAGACGCGGATCATCATCACGTCGTCCCAGCTCGCGCCGCCCTCCTCCAGGATCGCCTTGACGTTGGCGAGGGTCTGGAGGGTCTGCTCGCGCAGCGTGGGGCCGGCGGGCGTCGGCGGCCTGCCCTCCTCGGCGGGCAGGAAACCGACCTGGCCCGCCACCTGGAGGATGTTGCCCTTGCGCACGCCGTGCGAGAACTTCGCGGGCGGGGTGGTGTGGGTCGTGGGGGTGAGCGCGGTCTTCTCAGTCATGCGGTGTCCCTGTCTGGAGCGGATACGGGCGTCCTGCCGGAGTACTCGCCGCTGATGGCGTCCGCCGTGCGGCGCACCAGCGGGAGCAGGGTGAGGAGTTCGTCGGCGGTGACGACGACGTTCGGCGCGGAGACCGACATCGCGGCGACCACCCGGCCGTCCGCGCCCCGGATCGGCGCGGCGACGCAGTTGATGGACTCCTCGTGGCCACCGAGGTCGGTGGCCCAGCCCTGTTCGCGCACCTTCTCCAGCTCCCGCAGGAAGGCGGGCGCGCTGGGGGTCGAACGGGCCGTGTAGAGGGGGTAGTCGAGCTGCTCCGCGAGCGGCCGGCGTTCGGTCTCGGGCAGGTCGGCGAGGAGCAGCTTGGCGACGGCGGCGACGGTGATGGCGACGGGCTTGCCGATCCGCGAGTACATGCGCACCGGGTAGCGGCTCTCCACCTTGTCGATGTAGAGGACCTCGCCCTCCTCGTACACGGCGAGGTGCACGGTGTGGCCGCAGGTCTCGTTCAGACGGGCGAGGTGCGGGTGGGCGATCTCCCGGATGTCGAGGTTCTCCATCGCCTCCTGGGCGAGGGCGAAGAGCCGGGCGCCCAGCCGGTAGCGCTGGTCGGACTGGCGGTAGACGAGGCCGTGTTCGTGCAGGGTGCGCAGCAGCCGCAGGGCCGTCGACTTGTGCACGCCGAGACGGTGGGCGACCTGTCCGAGGTCGGCGGGTCCCTCGGCGAGCAACGGCAGGATGCTCAGGGCTCGGTCGACGGTCTGGCTCATGGGGTGCGTACCTCCTCGTCGGCCCGGTCTTCGGGGTGCGTCCAGCCGGGGCCGAGTCGAAGTCTCCCCCACGCGCCGTCGTCGAGGGCCGCGAGGCGGTCGGCGTGGGCGCGTGCCGGGGGGACGGCGAGGTCGCCGGGGACGGTGAGGGCGGCGGCGGCCATGAGATGCCCGTGCCGCAGGCGGTCGCGCAGGGGCAGTCCGCGCAGGGTGGCGGAGAGGAAGCCGGCGGCGAAGGCGTCGCCGGCGCCGACGGCGGCGACGACGTCGACCCGGGGGGCGGGGACGTGCAGGACGCGTCCGCGGTCGAAGACGGTCGCGCCGAGCGCCCCCTGTTTGACGACGAGCACCTCGGGGTCGGGGAAGGCGCTCCGTACGGCGTCCACGCCGTCCAGGCCCCACACCTCGGCCGCCTCGTCCTCGCCCACGAAGACGAGGTCGGCGCCGCGGGCCAGTTCGAGGAGGACCTGGGGGCTGCTGCCGTCCGCCCACAGCAGCGGCCGGTGGTTGACGTCGAAGGAGACGAGGGGGCGGCCGGGCGCGGGGGCCGTCAGCGCGCGCAGCAGGTCCAGGCAGCCGGCGGAGAGGGCCGCGGTGATCCCGGTGAGGTGCAGCACCCGGCCGGCCCGTACGGCGTCGAGGCCGACGGTGTCGACGGACATCGCGGAGGCGGCGGACCCGGCCCGGTAGTAGGCGACCTCGTGCGCGTCGGTGGCCCGGTCGCCCGCGGTGCGGAAGTAGACGCCGGTCGGGCGCTCGGCATCGCGCCGTACGCGGGTCACGTCCACGCCGTAGGAGCCCACGGTCTCGACGAGGTGGTCGCCGAAGCCGTCCGCGCCCACCCGGCTGACCCAGCGCACCGGGTGGCCGGCCGCCGCGAGCGCGCAGGCCACGTTGGACTCGGCGCCGCCGATGCCCCGGTCGAAGGAGGGGACGTCGGCGAGGCGGCCGGGGCGGGAGGGAAGGAAGGTGACCATGGACTCGCCGAGCGTGACGACGTCCACGACGCCGGGGGCGTCGCACGGTCCGGTGGCGGTCACGATCGTCATGGCTCCCTTGCCGGTACGGATGCACGGAGCGGGACGGGGTCGCCCCGGCCGAAGACCGGGGCGGCTCCGTTGACCCCGCGCTGGCCGAGATGTTAGACAGCCGTAAGCGATATACGCAATGGACGTTGCATATACTGCAATGCTCCTGATCAGGAGGTTCCATGGGTACCGAGGCACCCGAGGCGCTGGCCCGACTGGCCGGGGAACGCGTCGACCACCGCTTCAAGGGACTCCCGCCGGACGCCGACGGCCTCACCGTCGGCGAGCTGGCCGCCCAGCGGCGCAACCTCTTCACGGACGGGTTCACCACCCCGGTGCTGGCCCTGTCCGCCGAGCGCCTCGAACACAACCTCGCCCTCATGGAGACCTACGCGACCCGCCACGGGCTCGCCTTCGCCCCGCACGGCAAGACCTCCATGGCCCCGCAGCTCTTCCGGCGCCAGACCGACCGCGGCGCCTGGGGCATCACCCTCGCCGTCCCCCACCAGGTGCGGGTGGCCCGGGCGTTCGGGGTCCGGCGGATCTTCCTCGCCAACGAACTCGTGGACCCCGCCGCACTGCGCTGGACCGCCGCGCAGCTCGACGCCGACCCCGGCTTCCGCTTCGTCTGCTACGTCGACTCGGTGCGGGGCGTGGAGCTGATGGACGCCGCCCTGCGCGGCGCCGGACGCCCGCTGGACGTCGTCGTCGAGCTGGCCGCGGGCGACGGCGCCCGCACCGGGGTCCGCACGGAGGCGGAGTGCGCGGCGGTCGCGGACGCGGTCGCCGCCGCGCCGACCCTGCGGCTCGTCGGGGTCGCCGGCTACGAGGGCGAGGTCCCGCGGGCCGACCCGGAGCGGGTGAGGGCCTGGCTGCGCCGCCTGACCGGCCTCGCCGTGGACCTGGACAAGGCGGGACGGTTCGCGGACACGGAGGAGATCGTGGTCAGCGCGGGCGGCAGCGCCTGGTTCGACGCGGTCGCCGACGTCTTCGCCGAGCTCCCCGGGCTCTCCGTGCCGGTGCTGAAGCTGCTGCGCTCGGGCGCCTACGTCTCGCACGACGACGGCCACTACCGCAAGCTGACGCCGTTCAACCGGGTGCCGGCGGAGGGCGCCCTGGAGCCCGCGTTCCGGCTGTGGACGCAGGTCGTCTCCCGGCCCTCGCCGGACCAGGCGTTCGTCAACGCGGGCAAGCGCGACGCGGCCTACGACCTGGACCTGCCCTTCGCCCAGGTGGTCCGCCGCGACGGCACGGAACGCCCGGCCACCGGCGTCTCGGTGACCGCGCTGTCCGACCAGCACGCCTGGCTGCGCACCACCGCCGAGGCGGACCTGGAGGTCGGCGACTGGGTGGGCCTGGGCCTGTCCCACCCCTGCACGTCCTTCGACAAGTGGCCGCTGATCCCGCTGGCCGAGGCGGACGGCACGGTCGTCGACTACATCCGCACGTTCTTCTAGGCACCGGCGAGAGACCGGCAGGAGGCAGGGCATGGAAGACCTGGTCGTCCGGGACGCGGACGTCGTCGACGGCACCGGCGCGGACTCCTACCGCGCGGACGTGGTGATCGACGACGGCCGGATCGTCTCGATCGTGAAGGAGGCGGCGGCCGCCGGCTGCCAACGGCCGCGGGCGGTGCGGGAGCTGGACGCGGAGGGGCTGGTCCTCGCCCCCGGTTTCATCGACATGCACTCCCACAGCGACCTCGCGCTGCTGCGCGACCCCGACCACAGCGCCAAGGCCGCGCAGGGCGTCACCCTGGAGGTCCTCGGCCAGGACGGGCTGTCGTACGCGCCGGTCGACGACGAGACACTCGAAGGGGTCCGCCGGGCCATCACCGGCTGGAACGGCCACGGCGACGACCTCGACTTCGACTGGCGCTCGGTGGGCGAGTACCTGGACCGGCTGGACCACGGTTTCGGGGGCCGGGGCATCGCCGTCAACGCGGCCTACCTCGTCCCGCAGGGCACGGTCCGCGCCGTCGCCGTCGGCTGGGAGGACCGCCCCGCCACCGACCGGGAACTGGACCGGATGCGCCGCCTGGTCGCCGAGGGCCTCGAACAGGGCGCCGTCGGCATGTCCTCCGGCCTGACGTACACGCCGGGCATGTACGCGAAGGACTCCGAACTGGGCGAACTGTGCAGGGTGGTGGCGGCCCACGGCGGCTACTACTGCCCTCACCACCGCAGTTACGGGGCGGGAGCCCTGGAGGCGTACGCGGAGATGATCGAGCTGACCCGTGAGGCGGGCTGCCCGCTCCATCTGGCCCACGCCACCATGAACTTCGGCGTGAACGAGGGCCGGGCCCCCGCGCTCCTGGCCCTCCTGGACGACGCGCTGGACTCCGGCGCCGACATCACCCTGGACACCTATCCCTACACCCCCGGCTGCACCACCCTCGCGGCGCTGCTGCCCAGCTGGGCGAGCGAGGGCGGCCCGGAGCGGACACTGCGCCGCCTCGCCGACGACCCGACGGCCGCCCGGATCCGCCACGACCTGGAGGTGACCGGCGCGGACGGCTGCCACGGCGTGCCGGTGGACTGGGCGACCGTCGAGATCTCGGGGGTGGGCGACGAACGGCTTGCGGACCACGTGGGCCGCACGGTCGCCGCGTCCGCGCACCTGCGCGGCGAGGAACCCTGGACGACGGCCCGCCGCCTGCTCCTGGAGGACCGGCTCGCCCCGACCGTCCTCCAGCACGTCGGCCATGAGGGCAACGTCCGGACGATCATGCGCCACCGGGTCCACACGGGAGGCTCGGACGGCATCCTGGCGGGCGCCAAGCCGCACCCGCGCGCCTACGGCACCTTCCCGCGCTATCTGGGCCACTACGTGAGGGAGCTGGGGATCCTCTCGCTCGAGGAGTGCGTGGCGCACCTGACCGGCCGCCCGGCGGCCCGGCTGCGCCTGCCGGACCGGGGCCTGGTCCGCGAGGGCCACCGCGCCGACCTGGTGCTGTTCGACCCGGCGACGGTGGCGGCCGGCTCCACCTACGAAGCCCCGCGCACCCTGCCCACCGGTATCCCGCACGTCCTGGTCGACGGCCGGTTCGTCATCGAGGACGGCCGCCGCACGGACGTACTGGCGGGGCGGGCGGTCCGTCGCGGTCCCGCGTGACGGAACGCCCCGCCGCCCTGACCTAGGGCTTGGGCAGGGTGCACCCGCTCGCGCTCAGTGCGAGCTGGTTGCCGGTGGTGAAGCAGGCCGGGATCAGGTAGGTCTCCTGGGCGTAGTTGATGCCCTGGCGGACGGTGACGTTGCCGCTCGCGTCGACCTCACAGGGGTTGTTCTCGGTGCAGCGGGCGCCGTCCTCGTTGCCGGTGTTGTTGACGGCGACGACCTTGCCGGTGGCCTGGTCGATCACCGGCGAGCCGGAGGTGCCGCCGATGGTCTGGCAGGCGGAGGTGTAGCGGACCGAGTCCTTCCAGGTCCAGTCGCCCTCCTTCAGGCGGTACACGAACCCGTCGATGTTGCAGTTGTAGAGCGTCTTCCAGTAGCCGGACGCCACGGTGATGGCGCTACCGGCGGTCGGGTGGGTGTTCTGCACGGTCAGCGCCGAGATCCCGTACGCGTTCTTGATCGTGGCGTACGTGCTGGTGAGCTGGTAGATGGAGATGTCCGTGTCGGTCATCGTCCCGTAGGCCAGCTTGCTGGCGCGCAGGGTCGCGACCCTGGTGCCGGCGGAGTTGAGCAGGCCGAAGGTACGGCTCGACGCCTGGTTGACGAGCACCTCGCCCGGCTCCGGGAAGCCGGTCGACAGGCAGTGGCCGTTGGAGAGCACCAGCGCGGGGTCGGTGTCCAGGGAGTTGGGGAAGCGGACGACCGATCCGGAGCAGTTGCTGAGCGCGACGGTCCCGGCGAGGTTGACGGCCCGCAGCGTCGGCGCGGAGGCGGTGTCCGCCTTGGCCGCGGCCGCGGAGGCCTGCGCCGGGGCGGCCGGCTTCGCGCTCACCGGCGCGGCGACCGCGGGTGCCGCGCCGGCCCCGGCGATGGCCAGGGCGAAGAACGCGGCAACGAGAGGCTTTCTCATGTGGGGGTCCCCTCTGACGACAGGGCGACCGGAGATCTTCCGGCCGCCCGCTGTTTTTGTCATGCGCATTGTTAGTGCCGCGGGAGGGGAGAGCAAGGGTCCGCTTTCGGCCAGGGAGCACCCGGGCGGACCTACCCGAGGCGGCTCCGACATCGCGGGACCGGCCCGTCCGGGGATACGCCGGGAAGGACTCTCCGCGCCCGTCGCGCCCCGTCGACAGTCGATCCGGACGACACCCGCCTCCTGGACGACTCCGTCCGCCTGCCTCTTCACGCTGCGCCCCGACCGGCCCCGGGTGTTCTGAAGGCGCGTCGGCGGTGGCTTCGGCGGCGAGCGGGAGGTGATCCCGGAGGACCTGGCGGCGCTCGCCGCCCTCGGCACCGGACGGCCCGTCTGCTCCGAGTGCACCCGCGAGGGGGAGTTCACCACCGCTTCGCCACGGCACCCGATGCCGCTGACGGTCCTTGCCCGGCGCGAAGGCGGACGGCACCCCCACGGCCTTCCACGTCCACAACGTGGCGAACACGGGCGCCCACGGGAACCGCGGCGGCGGGACGCTGTACGCGGGTGGCGCCGCCGTGACGATCCACCGCTGCCCCGACATCCTCACCATGCCGCACTGCGTGAACCGGCTCGTCGGACGGTGGCTGCGGCCGCCCCCGCACGAACCGGCGGCGCGGACCCGGCTCGTCGGCCTCGCCACCGTCGTGGCGCTGATGGGCTTCTGGGTCGCGGCCTTCTACGCCGTCACGACCCAGATCCGGACGCCGCCCTGAGCGATCACGGGCGGGCCGGGGCGACGCGGGCGGTCCGGCCCCGGAGGCCGTTCCCGGCCGTCCCCCGCCTCGCCGTCCCCCGCCTACCCGCCTCCCTTGCCGAGCCCCCGCCCCTTCCCGGAGTTGCCCTTCCCGGACCCCCGCGCCGCGGGAGAGGCCGGGTCGCTCGCCGTCGGGCCGCCCGCCGCCGGGGCGCTCGCCGAAGGGACGGCCGCGGGCGCCGACGACGACGTCCCGTCCGGGGGCGGCGCCGCGGCAGCAGCGGTCGACGCCGACGGGCTCGGCTCCGCGGAACCGGTGGGGTCCTCGGCGGACGGGGACGGCGACACCGCCGGGCTCGCCGTGTCGCCGGACGAGGAGCGCGTGTCCGCCCGCCCGCCCGGCTTGCCCTGCCGCTCGCCGGCCGTCGTGCCGAAGAGGGACAGCCCGGCCGGGCAGCGCCACCGCCCCGGTCGCGCCGGACACGGCCAGCACGCGCCGCGAAGGGCGGCCGCCGGTGCGCCGCGCGGCACGGCGGCGGTCCGCGCGGCCTCCCGCCTCCCCCTGGGGCGCGGGGACCCGGGGCAGCTCGGCCGTCTCGTCGTAGGCGTTCTCCCACCCGTGGGCGGCCGCCGGATCGGCGTACCGCTCGTACGCCGCCGGATCGGTCGCGGCGGACGGGTGGTACACGATCGGCCGCACCGGAGGCGCACCACTCTCACCTGGCCTGAACATGCCGGGGATTGTAGGGACAGGAGCGACTCCTGGGACAGCTACCGGCGATAACCTCCCAAACCACTCGTCTCACGTGGCGGGAAACACGCCCCCGGAGGCGTTACCGGGCCGTAAGCTCCCAGACATGCAGGTGATCCAGTCGACCAAGCTCGCCAACGTCTGTTACGAGATCCGGGGCCCGGTTCTCGAGGAGGCGATGCGCCTGGAAGCGGCCGGCCACCGCATCCTCAAGCTGAACACCGGCAACCCGGCCGCCTTCGGCTTCGACTGCCCGCCGGAGATCCTGGAGGACATCCTCCGCAACGTCTCCACGGCGCACGGCTACGGCGACGCCAAGGGACTGCTGGCGGCGCGCCGGGCGGTCGTGATGCACAACCAGACCCTGGGCATCGAGACGGACGTCGAGCACGTCTTCATCGGCAACGGCGTCTCCGAGCTGATCGTCATGGCGATGCAGGGCCTGCTGGACGACGGGGACGAGGTCCTGGTCCCGGCCCCCGACTACCCGCTGTGGACCGCCGCCGTGTCGCTGTCCGGCGGCACGGCCGTGCACTACCGGTGCGACGAGCAGGCCGACTGGATGCCCGACCTCGCCGACGTCGAGCGCAAGGTCACCGACCGCACCAAGGCGATCGTCATCATCAACCCGAACAACCCGACGGGCGCGGTGTACGACGAGGCGATGATCCGCGGGCTGACGGACATCGCGCGCCGGCACAACCTGCTGGTCTGCTCGGACGAGATCTACGACAAGATCCTCTACGACGGCGCCACGCACACCCCGACCGCCAAGGTCGCCCCGGACCTGCTCACCCTCACCTTCAACGGCATGTCGAAGGCCTACCGGGTGGCCGGCTACCGGGTGGGCTGGATGTCGATCTCCGGCCCGCGCGCGCACGCCGACTCCTACATCGAGGGCCTGACGATCCTGGCGAACATGCGTCTGTGCGCGAACATGCCGGGCCAGCACGGCGTCGTGGCCGCGCTCAGCGGACGCCAGACGATCAACGACCTGGTGCTGCCGGGCGGGCGGCTCAAGGAGCAGGTGGACACGGCGTACGAGCTGCTGACGCAGATCCCGGGCGTGACGTGCGTGCGCCCGAAGGGGGCGCTGTACCTCTTCCCCCGCCTGGACCCGGCCGTCTTCAAGATCAAGGACGACCGGCGGATGGTCCTGGACCTGCTGCGCCAGGAGAAGATCATGGTCGTCCAGGGCACCGGCTTCAACTGGCCGGAACCCGACCACTTCCGGGTGGTCACCCTGCCGACGGCGGCGGACCTGCGGGACGCGGTGGGCCGGATCGCCCGCTTCCTGGACGGCTACAGCCAGCCCTAGCGCACAGCCGGGCCCGGCCCGGATCCGGCACGGACTTTATGGACGGCTCAAATTTAGACGAGATCCAAGCTAGGATGGTTTCCTGACAGCACAGGAGGCCATCCGTATGTACGAGCCGATCCGCACGCCTTCCTCACGGGGGTCTGCCCACAGCACGATGGCCGGCACTCCCTCGGACTTCCCCCACCGCTCCCGCGAGGAGGAGCTGGACATCCAGCTCGCGGCCCACCTCGCGGCGCTGCTCGCCGTCACCGACGAGCTGCGTGCGGCGGTACCGTCCGCCGAACTGGACAGCGCGGCCGCGCGGCTCGCGCAGCAGGTGTCCCGGCTGCGGGGCGGGCGGACACCGGTCCGCGCCACCCTCGCCGCCGGCCCGGCGCACCCGCGCCCCTCGGTCCTGCACGAGCGGGCGCACGCCCTCGCGGGCCGTGCCCTCCTCGTCGCCGCGTCCCGCGCGGACACCGCGGCGGCGATCCTGGCGGCCCAGCGCATGGACGCGCACGCCGCCGCCCTCGCCGGGGCCGGGGAACTGAGCACCGCCGGCTGACTCCCCCTCCCGGGCCCCTCGCGGGCCCTGCCGGGGACTCCCCTCCGGGGGACCGTGAACGGCCCCGGTCCGCGTGCACCCGCAGCGACGCGCGGACCGGGCGCCATCTTCCCGCGCGCCCGCCCCGCGAGCGCCTGGCCGGCGGCCGTCCCGCGGACGGCAAGGGGAGAGCCCGGCTCCCGTTGCGTTCCGGGTCACCCCCTTCACCCCCCGTTCACCCCGCCCACCCAGGAATGTGGGGTTCCGGGAGCAGGCTCCCCCCGTGAGACGAATCGCAGGAATCGTCCTCGCGGTGCTGCTGACGGCGGGTGTGGTGGTCGCCGTCGTCGCGGGCCGCAGCGAAGGGGACAAGGGCACGGCAACGAAGACCGTGCGGATGGTGATCGGGTCGGAGAAGGCGGAGTTCTTCGCCGACCCGGACGTGGTGAAGGCCCTCGCCGCCAAGGGCTACACCGTCAGGGCCGAGACCTCCGGGTCCTGGGCCATGGAGGGGCTGGACCTGGAGGGCTACGACCTCGCCTTCCCCTCCAGCCAGGCGCCCGCCACCGAACTGGCCGCGAAGTACAAGGCGCGCGGGACACTCCCCCGCCCCTTCTACTCGCCGCTGGTCGTCGTGGCGCACAAGAACGCCGCCGGAGTGCTCGCGGCGGGCGGTCTGGGCACGCTGGACGCCGAACACCGCGGCACTCTGAAGATGGCCGCCTACCTCGACGCGGCCCGCGCCGACCGGACCTGGCAGCAGCTCAAGGGCGCGGCGAAGTACGGGGAGCTGACCGGCACCCTCTATCTGTCCAGCACCGACCCGGAGACCTCCAGCTCGGGCGCCCTCTACCTGGCCGCCACCTCCTACGTCGCCAACGGCGGCAAGGTGGTCGCGAGCGGCGCCGAGGTCGAGCGGACCGCGCCGCTGCTGCACAAGCTGGTCAGCGTGCAGGGCGCCCAGCAGTCCAGCACGGACGCGGCCTTCCGGGACTTCGTCAGCGGCGCCGGCAACCCGCTCGTCCTGGTCTACGAGTCGCAGGTCGCCTCGCTCCTCGCGGGCGGGCAGCAGCCGGACGACCTGGTGGTGCTCTACCCGGACACCACCGTGAACAGCGACCACACCGCGGTGCCGCTCACCGAGAACGGCACCGCCCTCGCGACGCTCCTCTCCACGGATCCGCGGTTGCGCAGGCTGGAGATCCGGCACGGGTTCCGTCCGCAGGGCGTCACCGCCGAGTTCGCCTCGGCCACCACCTACCTCAAGCAGGAACTGACCGGGGTCCGCCAGGCGCCCGTGCCCACCTCCACGGTGCTGCACGAGCTGGCGCGACGGGCCCGCGGATAGGGGGAACGACCGCACATGTCCGACGACATCTCCACCTCACCCGCCACCTCCACCCCGGCCGCCGGTTCGGCCCCGGCCTTCACCCTCACGCCGCCCGAGGCCGTCGCCGCGGTGCCGCGCGAGACGGCTGGCGGTCTCGTCCCCGTCGACGACTCCGTCCGTACGGACATGGCCACGAAGGCCGCCGCGTACGTCGAGGGACTCGCCGCGCTCGACGCCCGCTCACCCGAGTTCGCCGGCAAGGTCGGTGAGATCACCGCGCTGGGCGCCGGTGAGATGCGCACGGCCGCCGCGCAGTCCAACCGCATGCTGGAGCGAACCATCAGGAGTCTGCCCGACCGGGGCGGCGACGCCCAGTCGCAGGTCGCGGGCACCCTCGTCGAGCTGCGGCGGGTGGTCGAGGACCTGGACCCGCGGGATCTGCCGGCGTCCAGGGGCCGCAGGTTCCTGTCCCGGCTGCCCGGCGGCAACAAGCTGCGCGACCACGTCGCCAAGTACGCCTCCGCGCAGGGCACGCTGAACCGGATCGTGGGCTCGCTGCGCGGCGGCCAGGACGAACTGCGGCGCGACAACGCCGCGTTGCAGACCGAGCGCGTGCGGCTGTGGGAGACGATGGGCAAGCTCCAGGAGTACGTGGTCCTGACCGACGCCCTGGACACGGCGGTCGGGCGGCGGATCGCCGACGCCGAGGCCGGCGACCCCGAACGGGCCGACAGCCTGCGCGCCGACGTCCTCTTCCCGGTCCGGCAGAAGCGCCAGGACCTGCTCACCCAGCTCGCGGTCTGCGCCCAGGGCTACCTGGCCATGGACGTCGTACGCCGCAACAACGAGGAGCTGATCAAGGGCGTCGACCGGGCCGCCACCACCACGGTCTCGGCGCTGCGCATCTCCGTGATGCTGGCCTCCGCGCTGGACCACCAGAAGAAGGTCATCGAGCAGGTAGACGCGTTGCGCGGGACCACCGAGGACCTCATCCGGGGCAACGCGGAGATGCTCGCGACGCAGAGCGGGGAGATCCAGCGCATCGCCGCCGACCCGGCGGTCGGCGCGGAGACCCTGCGCTCGGCCTTCCAGCAGATCTACCGCACCCTCGACACCATCGACACCTACAAGGTGCAGGCCACCGAGGCGATGGCGGTGACCGTGGAGAACCTGACGGCCGAACTCCGCCAGGCGAGCACCTACCTGGACCGCAGCCGCTCGCGGGGCACCCTGGAAGGCGGGCTCGCATGAGACGACGGCTCCCGCGCGCCCTCCTCGCCCTGACCGCCCTCGCCCTGCTCCTGACCGCCTGCTCGGGCGGGGACGGCGACGACGCCGGGGACCCCGCCGCGGCCCGGCCGGGCACCCTGCGGATCCTCGCCTCCAGCGAGCTGAGCGACATGGCGCCCGTGCTCGAACGGGTCCGCGCGGACACCGGCGTCCGGGTCCGGCCGACCTGGATGGGCACGCTGGACGCGGTGAACCTGCTGGCGAGGGGCGGCACCGACGGGAAGTACGACGCCGTGTGGCTGTCCTCGGACGACTATCTGAGGCTGCGTCCCGACGCGGCGAGGAAGGTCGTCTCCGAGACGCCGATCATGTCGAGCCCCGTGGCCCTCGGGGTCAAGGACGCCGAGGCGGCCGCCCTCGGCTGGAAGTCCGGCCAGGTCACCTGGACCCGGATCGAGCAGGCGGTCCAGGACGGCCGGCTCACCTACGGCATGACCGACCCGGCCCGCTCCAACTCCGGCTTCGCCACGCTGATCTCGGTCGCCTCCGCGCTGTCGGGAGCCCAGTCGGCGCTCACCGACGCGGACGTCGCGAAGGCGACGCCGCGGCTGAAGGAGTTCTTCAAGGGCCAGCAGCTGACCTCGGGTTCCTCGGGCTGGCTGGCGAGCGCGTACGCGCGGCGCGGCGACGTCGACGCGCTGCTGAACTACGAGTCCGTGCTGAAGGGCATCCCCGGACTGACCGTGATCAGGCCCACCGACGGGGTCGTCACCGCCGACTACCCGCTCTCCTCGCTCGCCTCGACCGACGCGGCCACCCGCGCGGACGTCAAGCGGGTGACCGACGCCCTGCGCACGGACGCCGTCCAGCGGATGATCACCTCGACGACGCGCCGCCGCCCGGTCGTCGCCTCGGTGGCGCCGGCGCCCGGCCTCGACACCGCACGCCGGCGCGAACTGCCCTTCCCGGGCACCCGTTCCGTCGCCGACGGGCTGCTCGACGCCTACGAGAACGAGCTGCGCCGCCCCTCACGGACCGTGTACGTCCTCGACACCTCGGGCTCGATGGAGGGCGACCGCCTCGACCGTCTGAAGGAGGCCCTCACCGGCCTCACCGGCGACTTCCGCGACCGTGAGGAGGTGACGCTGATGCCGTTCGGGTCGGACGTGAAGAGCGTCACCACGCACGTCGTCGACCCCGCCGACCCGCAGAGCGGTATCGCCGCGATCCGCGCGGACGGCGCGAAGCTCACCGCCGACGGCGAGACCGCGATCTACACCTCGCTGGAGAAGGCGTACGACCACCTGGGCTCCGGCCGGGACACCTTCACCTCCATCGTGCTGATGACGGACGGCGAGAACACCAAGGGCGACGACGCGGGCGACTTCGACGCCTTCTACCGGGACGAGCTGGACCCCGCGGGCCGGCGGATCCCCGTCTTCCCGATCCTGTTCGGCGACTCCGACCGCGCGGAACTGGCGCACATCGCCGACCTGACCGGCGGCCGGCTCTTCGACGCGCGCAAGGGCTCGCTGGACGGCGCCTTCGAGGAGATCCGTGGCTACCAGTAGGTTCGTCGGCTACCTGGAGTCCCGCAAGAACATCGCGGGCGGGGTGTGCGGACTGGCCGGACTCGCGCTGACCTTCACGGGGGTGGCCGGACCGTACTGGCCGGTCGTCGTCGCCGGGCTGTACGGCGCGGGGGCGCTGGCCGCCCCGCCGGAGCGGCCTTTGCTGCCGGACTTCCCGGACGCGGCGGCCCGGCTGGAGGAGGTGCGCGGCGACTTCGAACGGCTCGGCGGGTATCTCGCGGAGGTGGAGCTGCCACCGGCCGCCGCCGGCCGCCTCACCGAACTCACCGGCCTGCTGGCCGCGCTGCTGGAGCCCGGCTGGGTCGCGGGCCTCCTCGCCCAGGACCCCGAGGGCGTCCACACGCTCGCGCGGACCGTGCGCCAGGACCTGCCCGAGGCGGTCGACAGTTTCGTACGGGCCCGCTGGTGGACGGGGATGGCCCCCGGCCAGGAACCGCCGGAGCGGCATCTGGAGCGCCAGCTGACCCTGCTCCAGGAGGAGGCGGAGCGGCTGGCGGCCGCGCTCCGGGAGGTCGAGGCGCGCCGCCAGGAGACGCATACGCGGTACTTGCAGGACCGCTCGCCGGACCAGGGGCGCGGGGACATGCGCGACGGGCCGACGGCGACCCACGGATGACACCCCGCGGATGACACCCCGCACAGGCGAAGGCCTGCCGTCGTCTCCTCGTCGGGGCGGACGGGGGGACGACGGCAGGCCCATGGCCGCGCACGCCGTTGTACGCGGCTCGCCGCATCGCACCGCGGCCGGCCGTGACGATCACTGGTCAGGGCACATCCGTGCCGGCCGCGGAGTCTTCGGGGCTGCTCAGCCCAGGCGCTGCACCAGCGCGCGGTACTGGTCCCACAGCTCCTTCGGCGTGTGGTCGCCGAAGGTGTCGAGGTGCGCGGGGACCAGGGCGGCCTCCTCGCGCCAGACCTCCTTGTCGACGGTGAGGAGGAAGTCGAGGTCCTCCTCGTCGAGTGCGAGGCCCTTGGTGTCGAGGGCGTCCTTCGTCGGCAGGATGCCGATCGGGGTCTCGACGCCCTCGGCGCGGCCGTCCAGGCGCTCCACGATCCACTTCAGGACGCGGCTGTTCTCGCCGAAGCCCGGCCACACGAACTTGCCCGCGTCGTTCTTGCGGAACCAGTTCACGTAGTAGATCTTCGGCAGTTTCGCCTGGTCCTTGCCCTTGGCGACATCGACCCAGTGGCCCATGTAGTCGCCCATGTTGTAGCCGCAGAACGGCAGCATGGCGAAGGGGTCGCGGCGCAGCTCGCCGACCTTGCCCTCGGCGGCGGCGGTCTTCTCGGAGGCGACGTTCGCGCCGAGGAAGACACCGTGGTTCCAGTCGAAGGACTCCGTCACCAGCGGGACGGCGGACGCGCGCCGGCCGCCGAAGAGGATCGCCGAGATCGGCACGCCCCTGGGGTCCTCCCACTCGGGCGCGATGATCGGGCACTGCGCGGCGGGGACGGTGAAGCGGGCGTTGGGGTGGGCGGCGGGGACACCGGAGTCCGGCGTCCAGTCGTTGCCCTTCCAGTCGGTGAGGTGGGCCGGAGTCTCCTCCGTCATCCCCTCCCACCAGATGTCGTTGTCGTCGGTGAGGGCGACGTTGGTGAAGACGGAGTTGCCCCACAGGGTCTTCATCGCGTTGGCGTTGGTGTGCTCACCGGTGCCGGGCGCGACGCCGAAGAAGCCGGCCTCGGGGTTGATGGCGTACAGCCGGCCGTCCTCGCCGAAGCGCATCCAGGCGATGTCGTCGCCGATGGTCTCGACCGTCCAGCCGGAGATCGTCGGCTCCAGCATGGCGAGGTTGGTCTTGCCGCAGGCGCTCGGGAAGGCGGCGGCGACGTACTTCGACTCCCCCTGCGGCGGGGTGAGTTTGAGGATCAGCATGTGCTCGGCGAGCCAGCCCTCGTCGCGGGCCATGACGGAGGCGATGCGCAGGGCGTAGCACTTCTTGCCCAGCAGCGCGTTGCCGCCGTAGCCGGAGCCGTAGGACCAGATCTCGCGGCTCTCGGGGAAGTGCGAGATGTACTTGGTCGCGTTGCACGGCCACGGGACGTCCTGCTCGCCCTCGGCCAGCGGTGCTCCGAGCGTGTGCACGGCACGCACGAAGAACCCGTCGGAGCCGAGTTCGTCCAGGACCGGCTGTCCCATGCGGGTCATGGTGCGCATGGACACCGCGACGTAGGCGGAGTCGGTGATCTCGACGCCGATCGCGGACAGGTCCGAGCCCAGCGGGCCCATGCAGAAGGGGACGACGTACATCGTGCGGCCGCGCATGGAGCCGCGGAACAGGCCCTTCTCCCCCGTGAAGACCTCCCGCATCTCGGCGGGCGCCTTCCAGTGGTTGGTCGGACCCGCGTCCTCCTCCTTCTCGGAGCAGATGAAGGTGCGGTCCTCGACACGGGCGACGTCGGTGGGGTCGGAGGCGGCGTAGTAGGAGTTCGGGCGCTGCACCGGGTCGAGCCTCTTGAAGGTGCCCTTCTCGACGAGCTCCCCGCACAGGCGCTCGTACTCGGCCTCGGATCCGTCACACCAGACCACGTTGTCCGGCTGGGTCAGTTCGGCGATCTCGTTCACCCAGGAGACGAGTTCCTGGTGGTCGGTGGGGATGACGGGGGGAGCCGCGATGTCGCGCGCCACGATTGCTCCTAGATGAGGGATTTTGTGTTGGAGGCCCCGTGGGGGCTGCGACCCGGATGCTTCTGATGACCTCGGCGCTCATCCGGTGTCGACCGCACTCATTTGATCATCCGACGCCCGCGCCCATATGTCCAGAGGGCCTCACAGGTGAGCGGAGTGAGGATGGCCACGTGTAGGGGCGCCGTTTTGCGTCCACATGACGTTCGGCAGACGGCCCCTTGACGGTCCCTTGACGCAACTGGCGTGAGATGATGGCCACTCTTCGTTCCCGGCCGTGCCGGACTGATCCGCTACCTACGGCTGCGTAGGTACGATTCGCACATGACTGCGTCCGCCCCCGACGCGCCCACGGACACGCCGCCCGCCGGCCGCGGTCCTGTCGCGCTCTCCCTGCCGCACCCGGTCAAGCCCAAGCTCCGCGGCTGGCTGCATCTGGGTATGTTCCCGGCCGCCCTCATCTCGGGTCTCGTCCTCACCGCCCTCGCCGACTCCACCCGCGGCCGCGTCGCCTGCGGCATCTACGCCCTCACCGCGTGTCTGCTGTTCGGCGTCAGCGCGCTCTACCACCGCGGTGACTGGAACGCGCGCATGGACGGCATCCTGCGCAGACTCGACCACGCGAACATCTTCCTGATCATCGCGGGCACCTACACGCCCCTCACCCTGCTGCTCCTGCCGGAGTCGAAGGGGCGGTGGCTGCTGTGGAGCATCTGGGCGGCCGCCGCCGCGGGCATCGTCTTCCGGGTCTTCTGGGTCGGCGCCCCGCGCTGGCTGTACACCCCCTGCTACATCGCCATGGGCTGGGCGGCCGTCTTCTTCCTGCCGGACTTCATGCGGGCGGGCGGTATCGCCGTCATGGTCCTGGTGATCATCGGCGGGCTGCTCTACAGCGCGGGCGGCGTGATCTACGGCATCAAGCGCCCCAACCCCTCACCGCGCTGGTTCGGCTTCCACGAGGTCTTCCACTCCCTGACCCTCGCCGCGTTCGTCGTCCACTACGTCGGTATCTCGCTGGTGGCTTACCAGCACGGATAGCGGCGACAGCGGCACTTTCCCGCCACCTTGGCCACGGCTCCCGAGCCGTGGCCATTTTTCGTGGCCCGGAGACGGCGATGTTGACACCGACCATCTTTTGAAAGTTACTTTTATTTAATGGTCACTCCCGTGAACTCGGGCGCGGCGGGTCCCGACCACCGCCGGTGGTGGGCGCTCGGCGCGGACACGGGACAGCAGCAGTGGACGGCGGACGCGTACGTCGTCGTCTTCGCGGCGCTGATGCTCCCCGCCGGCCTGCTCGGCGACCGCTTCGGCCGGCGGCGCATGCTGATCGCCGGGCTCGCGCTGTCGGTGCTGCCCTCGCTGTTCACCCCCGGGAAGAGCACCAAGGCCGTCGGCATCGTCTCCGCGGGCTCGACCCTCGGAGACCTTCCCCCGCTCTCGGCCTCGCGCGCGGTCGACACCGTCTCCACCGCACTCACCGCGGGCGGGCTCGGCGCCCTCATCCACGCGATCGTCGAGGCGCCCACCCGGGGCTGGGGCGACCCGCCGGTCCTGGTGACGGGGGCCGCGGCCGTCGTCCTGATCACCGCGCTGGTGCTGCGGGAACGCCGCGCCGCGCGGCCGATGCTCGACATGTCCCTGCTCGCCCAGCGCGGGTTCCTGTTCAACACCCTCGCGGCGACCCTGCTGATGTTCGTGCTGTCCGGCCTGCTGTTCGTGCTGCCCCAGTACCTCCAGGCCGTGCTGGGCCACGATGCCCTGGGCACCGGCGTCCGGCTGCTGCCGATGATGGGCGGGCTGATCATCGCCGCGCGGGCCGCCCAGCCCGTCGTGGCCCGGTTCGGGGCGCGTGCCGTGGTGAGCGCGGGACTGGTGGTGCTGGCCCTCGCCGCGCTGCTGGGCAGCCGCACGACGACCGGCTCCGGGTACGGCTTCACCGCGCTGTGGCTGTCGATCGTCGGCTGCTGATGACCCTGCGCCAGGTCGGCGGCGCGATCGGCATCGCCCTGCTGGGCAGCCTGCTTGCGAGCGCCTTCCGCGACCGGCTCGACGTCACCGGCCTGCCCGCGCCGGCCGCCCGCACCGCCGGTGAGTCGGTGGTCGCGGCCCAGGTGATCGCCGGGAAGGCGCACCTGGGCGACCTCGCCGCCTCCGCGGACGCCGCCTACGTCCACGGCATGGACCTGGTGCTGCTGGTGTGCGGTGTCGCCGCGCTGGTCTCCGCGCTGCCGGCGGCCGCGTTCCTGCCGACCGCCCCGCACCCCGGGGAGCCGGGCGCCACGCGGACCGGCGCCGGCCCGGACGCCACCGGTGCCGCGGGCCCGGGATCCCCGGGCTTGGTCACCCCCGGCACCGATGCCCGACAATGAGCCCATGACGGCCGCACGTTCCACTCCCCCCGCCGACCACCCCCGACCGGGCCTGCGCGAGCGCAAGAAGATCAAGACCCGTGAGGCGATCCGCTCGGCGACCTACGCGCTGGTCAGGGAGCAGGGGTACGACGCCACGACGATCGACCAGATCGCCGAACGCGCCGAGGTGTCGCCGTCGACCGTCTTCCGCTACTTCCCGACCAAGGAGGACATCGTCCTCACCGACGAGTGGGACCCGGTCCTCGTCAGGGAACTGCGGGCCCGCCCGGCCGACGAACCCTGGCCCGAGACCGTCCGCCACGTGATGCTGAAGGCCCTGCGCATGGGCCTCAAGGACGACATCGAGGTCGCCCGGCTGCGCACCCACCTGATGGTCCAGGTGCCCGCGGTGCGCTCACGGATGATGGAGAGCATGTCGGTCACCGGCCGGATGTTCAGCATCGCGATCGGCGAGCGCACCGGCCTCGACCCCGACAGCCTCGAAGTCCGCGTGTACGCCATGTCCCTCATGGGCGGCCTGATGCAGACGTCGATCTACTGGGCCGAGCACGGCCACCGGGACGACTTCGAGGAACTGCTCGTGCGCAGCCTGGACGTCATGGAGCACGGTCTGCCCCGGCACAATCCCTGAGACCGGCCCGCCCCGGGCATGCCATCCTGACCCGGTGAACGCACTGGAGATCCGCGTCGAAGTCGCCCCCGAGCTGGCCCTGTTCGTCCCGCACGCCCGGCGCGCCGGCGCCACCGCGCTCGCCGTCGACGGCGTCTCGACCCTCGGCCACGTCGTCGAGTCGCTCGGGGTGCCCCTCACGGAGGTCGGCCTGCTGACGGTCGACGGCCGTACGGTGCCGGTCTCGCACATCCCGGCCGACGGCGAGTCGGTCACCGTCCGCCCGGTCGCCCGCCCGCAGCGGGTCCCGGGCGCTCCCCTGCGCTTCCTCCTCGACGTCCACCTCGGCACCCTGGCGCGCCGGCTGCGCCTGCTAGGCGTGGACACGGCGTACGAGTCGACGGACATCGGCGACCCGGCGCTCGCCGCCCGCTCGGCGGCCGAACAGCGGGTGATGCTCAGCCGCGACCGCGGTCTGCTGCGCCGCCGTGAACTGTGGGCGGGCGCCTACGTCTACAGCACCGACCCCGAGGAGCAGCTCCGCGACGTCCTCGACCGGTTCGCGCCCGAGCTGCTCCCCTGGACGCGCTGCACCGCCTGCAACGGGCTGCTGAGCCGGGTCACCAAGGAGGAGGTCGCCGACCAGCTGCGCCAGGGCACCCAGCAGTCCTACGACGTGTTCGCGCAGTGCCGGTCCTGCGGGCGGGCGTACTGGAAGGGCGCGCACCACGAGCGGCTGGTGGCCGTCGTGGAACGCGCCCTCGCGGAGTCCGCGGGCCGCGAGCGGCCCTAGGGGGTCCCGGTCACCACCGTGGCCAGCGCCGCGCGCAGCCGCTCGGGGTCGGTGGTCGGCGCGTCGCAGGTGAAGTCGCGGCACACGTACGCGGTCGGTTCGCCGTTGCTCAGGGGGCGGCCGGCGAGCAGCGGGAACTCGTCGCTCCCCGGGGTCCCGAACGCCACGACGGCTCCCGGCGCGGTCCCCAGGAGCGCCGTGCGGCGCAGCCGCTCGGCGGCCGGGTCGGCCGGGTCGGGCACGACCACGGCGACCTCGCGCGGCCCGTCGAGCAGCGCCTCGGCGGCGGCGAGCCCCCATCCGATGAACCGCGGCACCCGGGGACCGAGCGCCTTCACGACACCCAACGCCCGCTCGGCGGCGCTGCGGTGGGGCTCGGACCCGGTGTGGGCGGCATAGCTCAGCAGCGCGCCCGCGGCGGCGCTCCAGCCGGACGGCACGGCGTTGTCGGTCGGGTCCTGCGGACGCCGGATCAGCTGCTCGGCGTCGGCCGCGGTGTCGAACAGCGCACCCGAGTCGTCGTCGAGGAACCGGGTGAGGACGTGGTCGAGCAGGAACCCGGCGAACTCCAGCCAGACGCCCTCCCCGGTGACGGACGCCAGGGCGAGGAACCCCTCGGCGACGTCGGCGTAGTCCTCCAGCACTCCGGCGTTCGCCCCGACCTGCCCGTCCTTGCTGGTCCGGGCGATCCGCGCCTGGTCGTCGAGGTGCAGCCGGACGAGCAGATCGGCGGCGCCGGTCGCGGCCTCGACCAGGTCGGGCCGGTCGAAGTAGGCACCGGTCTCGGCGAGTGCGGCGATCGCCAGCCCGTTCCACGCCGCGACCACCTTGTCGTCGCGGCCCGGGGCCGCCCGCCCGCCGCGCTCGCGCAGCAGCCGCTCCTTGATGCCCGCGATCCGCCCGGCGTCGAAGACCTCCTCCTGCTGCGGGAGCTGGAGGACGGAGGCGCCCTCCTCGAAGGTGCCCTCCTCGGTGACGCCGAAGTACCGGGCCGCGAGCTCCGCGTCCTGCGGTCCGAGGACCTCGGTGAGCTGCGCGGGCGTCCAGACGTAGTAGGCGCCCTCGACGTGCCGGCCGCTCCCGTCGTCGCTGTCGGCGTCCAGCGCCGAGGCGAACCCGCCCTGCGCGGTGCGCAGTTCACGCACCATGAAGTCGGCGGTCTCCAGGGCGACCCGGCGGGCGAGCTCGGAGCCCGTGGCCCGCCACAGGTGGGCGTACACCCGGCACAACAGCGCGTTGTCGTACAGCATCTTCTCGAAGTGCGGCACGATCCAGTCCCGGTCGACGGAGTACCGGGCGAATCCGCCGGCGAGCTGGTCGTAGATCCCGCCCCTGGCCATCCGCTCGCAGGTGTCCCGCGCCATCTGGAGAGCGCCCTCGGCGCCGGTCCGCGCGTGGTGGCGCAGCAGGAACTCGACGACCATCGACGGCGGGAACTTCGGCGCCCCGCCGAATCCGCCCCGCTGCGGGTCGTACTCCCGGGTCAGCCCGAGCAGCGCCTGCGACAGCTCCTGCTCCCCGGGCGCCTTGCTGTCACCGTAGGAGATCTCCCGTCCCGCCAGATCCCGGACGATCTTCCCGGCGACCTCGGCCACCTCGTCCCGCCGTTCGCTCCAGGCCTGCCGCACCCCCTCCAGCACCTGCCGGAAGCTCGGCATCCCCTGACGGGGCGCGGGCGGGAAGTACGTGCCGAAGTAGAAGGGCTCGGCGTCGGGCGTCAGGAAGACGGTCATCGGCCAGCCGCCCTGCCCGGTGGCCGCCTGGACGGCCTCCATGTACACGGCGTCGACGTCGGGACGCTCCTCCCGGTCCACCTTGACACTGACGAAGTGCTCGTTGAGCCGGTCGGCGGTCTCCTGGTCCTCGAACGACTCGTGCGCCATCACATGACACCAGTGGCACGCCGAGTAGCCGACCGACAGCAGAACGGGTACGTCACGCCGGCGCGCTTCCTCGAAAGCCTCCGGCGTCCAGGGCCACCAGTCGACCGGATTGTCAGCGTGCTGAAGCAGATAAGGCGAGGTCGTGTCAGCCAACCGGTTCATACGCCTCAGCCTCTCACAGCGCCTGCCGCGATCAGCGAAACCCTCACGCGCCCGTCCCGCTCTGTCGACCTCGGGGTCTTGTGAGAGACGAGGAAGCCGCGACACAGGGTGTCCTCCTCCCGCGTTCAGCCGTCGGACACCCGCTCGTCTGCGCGCCGGGGATCTGACGCCCCCTCGCTTCACGGGCGGGCCCATCGCACACTTGACCAAGGAACGCGGTGACCTCCGGAGGGGGACGGGACATGCGGGACGGCCATAGGGCGGAAGCCGAGCGGTTGTTGGCGCGGGCCGTGGAGGAGGAGGTGCGCCGGTCCGGCGGCCGCAGCGACCGCCAGGTGCTGATGACCCGGGCCCGCGGCGCGCTGGACGCCATGGCGCAGACCGCCGCCGAGGAGTACGAGGCGTACGCGCGCGCCCTGGAGGAGACGGAAGCCCGGCAGGTCAGTTTCGGTCAGCGCTACGCGCGCGAGGGCGGCCGGACTCCTTTGCTGGTGGCGGGCGTTGCGGCCGTCACGGCAGCGGTCGCCGACCTCGCGCTGGGCACCGGCCCCGGGACGGCCCTCGGCGCCGGGGTGACCGTCGGGGTCGTCGGCGCGGCGGCCACCGTCGTCAAGGTGGCCGGCACCCATCTGCCGGCCGCGCATCACCGGGCCGGAGAGGCGGGACAGCCCGGGGGCGCCGAGCAGCTGCGGCTCCAGTGGCTCACGGCACTGGAGGTACGGGGCATCCGCCCGTTCCTCGACCAGCAGCGGATGCTCAGCGCGACGACCGCGCCGAAGAAGGCCCCCGGGCCGCAGCTGCGGGGCGCCGACAAGAGCGCCGCCGCACGCGGACGGACCGTGCTCGCCCAGTCGTTCGCCCAACTCCCGGAACCCGCCGAACCGTTCGCGGGCCGCCGGGCGGAACTCGCGCAGATACGGCAGTGGGTGCAGACGGCCCGCGCCAGCACCCGCACCCAGCCGACGGTCGTCGTGCTGCACGGCCCGCCGGGCAGCGGCCGCACCACCCTCGCGGTCCGGGCCGCCCACGACCTGCGCGACCAGTTCCGCGGCGCCTGCGTCGTGGACCTGCGCGGCGACAGCACGCAGGGGGCACCCCTGCCCACCCGGGACGCCCTGCTGCACCTGCTGAACCGGCTCGGCGCCCCCCGCGAACAGCTCCTCTTCCGTGAGCGCTCCTCCCCCGACCAGCAGGTCAAACGGCTCAGCGAGCTGTACCAGCAGCATCTGACCGACCTGCCGGTCACGGTGATCCTCGACGACGCCTCCGATCCCGCACAGATCCGCGCACTCGTCCCGGAACGCTCCGACAGCCTGGTCCTCGTCACCGGCAGGACCCCGCCGGACCTGCCCGCCGAGCTGTCCGCGTGGGTGCACGACCTGCCGGTGCGGCCCCTCGACACGGCCGGCGCGGAGGAACTGCTGACCGCGAGCGCACAGGACGCCTCCGGCCCCTACGACGCCGAGTCCGCCGACCGCATCACCCGCTCGTGCGGCGGCCTGCCGCTGGCCCTGCGGATCGTCGGCTCCTCGCTCGGCCCGCGCTCACCCCGCGCGCTGGCCGCCGACCTCGCCGCCTACGGCCCGGTGGAGCCGGTCGAGCGCGCCCTGTGGCTGCGCTACACCGACCAGCCCGACACGACCCGCCGACTGCTGCGCCGGCTCGCGCTGGCCGGGCGCGCCTCACTCGGCACGGCCGCGGCGGCGGCCCTGCTGGCCACGGACCGCGCCGAGGCCACCCGCCATCTCACGGCCCTCGCCGGCGCCGGTCTGGTCGACCACGTCCGCGGCGACCGCTACCGGCTGCACGACCTGGTCCGCGCCTTCGCCCAGGCCCGCCTCGTGGACGAGGAGGAACCGGGCGAGCGCGCGGCCGCCCAGGAACGGCTGATCGTCAGCTACGCCGAACTCGCCGACTCCGTGCTGCGCCTCGTCGACGGCAACATGTCCACCCGCTCGGACCGCTTCACCCCGCACGGCTTCACCTCCCTCGACGAGGCACTGCGCTGGCTGGACGACGAGTCGAGCTTCATCACGGCGACCCTGCGGCACGCGGAGGGCGTCGACCAGAACGCCGTCATGAGCCTGCTCGGCGCGCTGTGCGACTACTGCCTGCTGCGCGGCGACCTCTACCGGCTCGGTGAGATCAGCGAACTGGCCCAGTCGGTCGGCCAGGACCTGCTGGTGCGCTCCGTGCAGTGGCGTACGGGCATCGCGGCCCGCCAGCTCGGCGAGCTCGACAAGGCCCGTACGACGCTCAGCTCGGTCGTCGACCTCTACCTCCAGGCCCACCACGACGCCGGCGCGGCCCGCGCCCTGTGCTCGCTCGGCATCACCCTGCACCACCAGGGCCAGCTGACGGAGGCGGCCGCGAGACTGCGGGAGGCCCTGGAGCTCCAGGCCGCGCCCGAGCTCGCCACCGACCGGGCCTGGACGATGCACGCGCTGGCCGCGGTGGAACGGGACCGGGCCCATCTGGCCGAGGCGCTCGACCTGCTCACTCGCTCCCTGGTCCTGCACCGCGCGGGCGGCTCCGTGCACGGCGAGGCCTGGGCCCACTTCCAGCTGGGCCAGCTGAACCTGCGCCGTGGGGACGTCCCGCGCGCCGAGGCCGATCTGCGCGAGGCCCTCGACCTGTACGGCCGTACCCGCGACGCCCGCGGCGAGGCCTGGGCCCTGACCCAGCTCGCCCGGGCCCGGCTGATCGCCGGGGACCCCGGTCCGGCGGCCGAGGACCTGCGGCGCGCGGCCGCCCGGCACCGGGACAACGAGGACGCGCGCGGCGAGGCCTGGACGGTCTACTACCTGGGCCTGGCCCTGGAGGAGACCGGCGACCTCGACCAGGCGGTGCGCGAGCTGGAACGCTCCCGCTCCCTGTTCTCCCGGATGCGTGACGTCTACGGCCTCGCCTGCGCCCGGCACCACTCGGCCCGGGTCACCCGCGACCAGCGGGCCGCCCAGACCGGTTCGCTGCGCAACTCCGGTTTCGCCCGGCAGCTCCTGGTCGACGCCCGCGCCGACTTCCAGCGCATCGGCGTCGCCCACGGCGAGGCGTGGACCTGCCTGGAACTCGCGATCGTCGACGCGGGCAACGGGCGTACGCAGGCCGCCCTGGCCCTGTGCGAGGAGGCCGCGGCCCTCTTCGCCTCCTACGGCGACCGGCGCGGCGAGGACTGGGCCCGCTTCCTGCGCTGCACCCTGCTCCCGTACGCGGCCCCGGGCGGCGTCGAGGTCGGCACGGCGGTGGCCCAGGAGGAGCTGGCCCTGCTGTCCCGCGAACCCCACGCGCTGCGCGACGCCCGGCTCGACGAGTGCCTGGACGCCTACGGCCTGCTGCTGGAGCGGGGCATCCGCCTGGAGTCCGGCTGGCAGGCCTGGCGCCTGGGCCTGGTCCCCGGCCGACCGGCCCGAGAAATCATGGGCGTACAGATAGAAACCCCCTGATCCCCAGCACCGGCCCACGGCACCCGCCGCCGGGCGGACGCCCCAGGACCGGCCCAATGGCGGGCCGGGCCGGAGACCCGGGGGGCTTCGGGTCCGGAACGGGGCCGGGTGGGTGTCACCTCACGCGGTCGTGGGCCTCACCGGCGGTGGCCGCGGAGGCGTCCTCCGGGTCCGCCGGCTCCTTGAAGTCGACCTTGCCCATGTGCTTGCTCATGGACTTCATCAGGCCCCACACCGCCACCGCCATCGCCGCGAACACGATGAAGCCGAGGACGCCAGGGGTGACCTTGTTCTCGTCGACCTCCTTGGCCAGGGGGACGAGGTGCGTCATTGCCAGGCTCACGCTTGCGCTCATGTCAGGCATTGTCGCGGATGCCCGCAAAGAGGTCGTCCTCGGGGAGGGAGGTATCGACGCGGGACTTCGCGAGCTCGTACTCCTCCGTCGGCCAGACCTCCTTCTGGATCTCCATCGGCACCCGGAACCAGCCGCCGTCGGGGTCGATCTGCGTGGCGTGCGCGATCAGCGCCTTGTCGCGGATCTCGTAGAAGTCGGCGCACGGGACGTGCGTGGTGAGCGTGCGCTCCTTCTGCCCGAACTCCTCCCACCGCTTGAGCCAGTCCCCGTAGGGGGACTCCAGGCCGCGGTCGAGCATCGCGTGGTGCAGCGCCTCGGTGCGGGGCCGGTTGAAGCCCTGGTTGTAGTAGAGCTTCAGCGGCCGGTAGGCGGGCCCGAACTCGCCCTCGGGGTACTTCTCGGTGTCGTCCGCGCCCTCGAAGGCCACCATCGAGATCTTGTGGGTCATGATGTGGTCGGGGTGCGGGTAACCGCCGTTCTCGTCGTAGGTGGTGATCACCTGCGGACGGAACGTGCGGATCTGCTTGACCAGTTCTCCGGCCGCCTTGTCGACGTCCTCCAGCGCGAAGCAGCCCTCGGGCAGCGGCGGCAGCGGGTCGCCCTCGGGCAGACCCGAGTCGACGAAACCGAGCCACTCCTGCCGGACGCCGAGGATCTCGCGGGCCTCGTCCATCTCCTTCTTGCGCACCTCGTGGATGTGCTCCTCGATGTACGTGTCGCCCTGCAGCTTGGGATTGAGGATGGAGCCGCGCTCCCCGCCCGTGCAGGTCACCACCAGCACGTCCACCCCCTCGGACACGTACTTCGCCATGGTGGCCGCGCCCTTGCTCGACTCGTCGTCGGGGTGCGCGTGAACGGCCATCAGTCGCAGCTGGTCAGTCAAGACTCAATCCTCGGTAAGTCGGCGCCCGTGTGAACCGGCGCGATCGCAGGCTTCTATAGTGACCGAATCGGAAGGCGAATAATTCCGCGCCGGGAGGACGATCATGAGTACGGCGAGCACGCGGCTGCCCGAGGGCCGCTACGGCCGTTCCTCGGACGAGCGGGCGGACCACAAACTCAAGATCGCCGGTGTGGTCCTCGGCGTCTTCGTGCTCGCGCTGATCGGTTACTTCGCCTATCACTACGTCGGCCAGAACAAGATCAGTGCCGAGGTGATCACCTTCAAGGCGACCTCGGCCGAAGCGGTGGAGCTCCATCTGGAGGTCCGCAAGGACGCCGGTGTGAGCGGCTACTGCACGGTGCGCTCGCAGTCCGCCGACGGCGCCGAGGTGGGCCGCGCGGACTTCCGCTTCTCCGGTGCGGACACCCGGATCGACCGGACGGTCACGCTGCGCACCACGACGAAGGGCACGACCGCCGAGCTGCTCGGCTGTCACGCCGACTGACCCGGTCGGCACCGGCGGACGGCAGAGCCGCCCGGCGAAGGTCATCCACCACAATCCCTACGCGCTGACCTGCGGCGACGGAATTCTGGTGCCTTATGTCCTCCCCCTTCGGCCACCAAATTGTTAGGCTCGTGGTTTCGCCCATCACCTGAGGAACATGCTTCCGGTAGGGCGATGCTTTGTATTTCCCAGTACCGACGAGGAGCACCTGTGACCCAGACCAGCGAGTCCGTCACCTGGCTGACCCAGGAGGCGTACAACAAGCTCAAGGTCGAGCTTGAGTACCTTACTGGTCCTGCGCGCACGGAGATCGCCGCCAAGATCGCGGCCGCGCGCGAGGAGGGGGACCTGCGTGAGAACGGTGGGTACCACGCCGCCAAGGAGGAGCAGGGCAAGCAGGAGCTCCGTGTGCGCCAGCTGACCCAGCTCCTCGAGAACGCCAAGGTGGGCGAGGCTCCGACCTCCACCGACGGCGCCGTGGCGCCCGGCATGGTGGTGACCATCGCCTTCGACGGCGACGAGGACGACACCACCACGTTCCTGCTCGCCTCGCGCGAGTACGCGAGCTCCGACATCGAGACCTACTCGCCGCAGTCCCCGCTGGGCACCGGCGTGATCGGCCACAAGGTCGGCGAGGACGCGGAGTACGAGCTGCCCAACGGCAAGAGGGCCTCCGTGCGCATCCTCAAGGCCGAGCCCTACAGCGGCTGACCGGCGACGGTCCGCCCCCTCTCCGCCCCGACGAAGCCCCCGGCGCCCGCGGCGCCGGGGGCTTCGCGCTGTCCGGTCTCAGGCGCCCGGGACCCGGCGGCCCGGGACTCCGGCGGGTCCGGCCGCGCTCACGCCGTCGCCGAGCGGTACTTGCGGACCGCCAGCGTCCGGAAGATCACGATGATCAGCACCGAGTAGATCAGCGAGGCCCAGACGGGGTGCTGCATGGGCCAGGCGTCGGACTGCGACTGTCCGGGGTTGGCGAAGAGCACCCGGCAGGCCTGCACGGTGGCGCTGAACGGGTTCCACTCGGCGATGTGGCGCAGCCACGGCGTCATGTTGCTGGTGTCGACGAAGGCGTTGGAGATGAAGGTCACCGGGAAGAGCCAGATCAGTCCGCCGGAGGTGGCCGCCTCGGGGGTGCGCACGCTCAGGCCGATCAGCGCGCCGATCCAGGTGAACGCGTAGCCGAGCAGGAGCAGCAGCCCGAAGGCGGCCAGCACCCGGGCGGCGTTGGTGCTCCCGTCGGAGCCGACCCGCCAGCCGACCAGGAGGGCGACCACCGCCAGGACGAGCAGCGTGAGCGCCGTCTGCACGAGGTCGGCGAAGGTGCGGCCGGTGAGCACCGCGCCGCGCGCCATGGGCAGCGAGCGGAAGCGGTCGATGAGGCCCTTGTGCATGTCGTCGGCGATGCCCGCGCCGGCGCCTGCGGTGGCGAAGGTGACGGTCTGGGCGAAGATCCCCGCCATGAGGAAGTTGGTGTAGGCGGTGGCGCTCGTGCTGCCGCCGATCTTCATGGACCCGCCGAAGACGTAGGTGAACAGCACCACGAACATGATCGGCTGGATGAGCCCGAAAATGACCATTTCCGGGATGCGGGACATCCGGATCAGGTTGCGCTGTGCCACGACCAGCGAGTCACGGACGGACTGTCCGAAGGCGTTCGCGGGCTTGGGCGCCGTGCCGCGTGCGGCGTCGGTGACGGCACTCATCTGGCGGTCTCCTTCTCGCTCTGTCCGTCTCGTCGGTTCTTCTCGCTCTTGGTGCTCTTGCTGTTCTTGGCGTTCTCGGTGCTCTCGTCGCTCTCGTCGGGGTTCAGCTCGGCCACGTGGCCGGTCAGCGACAGGAAGACGTCGTCGAGGGTGGGGCGGCGCAGGCCGATGTCGTCGATCTCGATACCGCGGGTGTCGAGTTCCCGGATGACCTCGGCGAGGAGCTTGGCGCCGCCGCTGACGGGCACGGTGAGCTTGCGGGTGTGCTGCTCGAGGGTGGTCTCGCCCTTGCCGAAACCGGCCAGGATCCCGGCCGTCGTGGCGATGTGTTCGCGGTCGTGCACCACGACCTCCACGCGCTCCCCGCCGGTGCGGGCCTTGAGCTGGTCGGAGGTGCCGCGGGCGATGACCCGGCCGTGGTCGACGACCGCGATGTCATGGGCGAGGTGGTCGGCCTCCTCGAGGTACTGCGTGGTCAGCAGCAGGGTCGTGCCGCCGGAGACGAGGCGCTTGATCACCTCCCACAGCATCTGGCGGTTGCGGGGGTCGAGGCCGGTCGTCGGCTCGTCCATGAACATGACCGGCGGGGAGACGACCAGGGCCGCGGCCAGGTCGAGGCGGCGGCGCATGCCGCCGGAGTAGGTCTTGGCGGTGCGGTCGGCGGCGTCCGCGAGGTCGAACTGCTCCAGCAGCTCGGCCGCCCGGGCCTTCGCCGCGCCGGACCTCATCTGGTAGAGCCGGCCGACCATCTGGAGGTTCTCGCGGCCGGTGAGGTATTCGTCGACCGCCGCGAACTGGCCGGACAGGCCGATCGAGCGGCGCACCTCGTTGGGGTGCTTGAGGACGTCCAGGCCGGCGACGACGGCCCGGCCGCTGTCGGGGCGCAGGAGTGTGGTGAGGCAGCGCACCGTGGTGGTCTTGCCCGCGCCGTTCGGTCCGAGCAGGCCCAGTACGGTGCCCTCGGGAACGTCCAGGTCCACGCCGTCCAGAGCCTTTACGTCGCCGAAGGTCTTCACCAGGCCTTCGGCGTAGATGGCACCTGGCATATCAGTCTCCACGTCGTTGAGGATTCTTCGGAAAGCCTAGGTTTGTGCGTTTCGATCCGCCCGGTCAGACGTGAGGGGAGCGGCGTGACACACACCATAACGCGATGTATCGCGTCTCACAATGCTGTTTCTCGAACGAGTGACGACAGGGCCGCCGGCCTCGCCCGGCGCGCTGTCCGGCCTCAGCCGACGACGGTGTAACCGGCCTCGCGCAGGGCCCTGCCGACCTCGGCGCAGTGCGCCGGCCCCTTCGTCTCCAGGTGCAGTTCGACCTCCGCCTCGGTCAGTCCGAGCCGGGGGTCGGTCCGCAGATGGCTCACGTCGAGGACGTTAGCGTCCACCACTGACAACGCCCCCAGAAGCGCGGCGAGGGCGCCGGGACGGTCCGTGAGCCGCACCCGGACGGCCAGGTAGCGGCCCTGCACCGCCATGCCGTGCCGCAGGACGCGCTCCATCAGCACCGGATCGACGTTGCCGCCGGACAGCACCGCGACGACCGGGCCCTCGAAGGCCTCCGGCGCGCTGAGCAGCGCGGCCACCGGGCTCGCGCCGGCCGGCTCGACGACCAGCTTGGCCCGCTCCAGGCAGAGCAGCAGCGCCGCGGCCAGCTCGTCCTCCGTCACCGTGCGCACCTCGTCCACCAGCTCGCCGACGAGGGAGAACGGCACGTCGCCGGGCCGGCCCACCTTGATGCCGTCCGCCATCGTCGCCGGACTGCGCAGCGAGACCGGGCGGCCGGCCGCCAGCGAGGGGGGATACGCCGCGGCCCCCGCCGCCTGCACCCCGACGATCCGCACGTCGGGCCGCAGCGCCTTCACCGCGACCGCGATTCCCGCCGCCAGTCCCCCGCCGCCGATCCCGACGACGATGGTGCGCACCTCGGGGCACTGTTCGAGGATCTCCAGACCGACCGTGCCCTGCCCCGCGATGATGTCCGGGTGGTCGAAGGGGTGGATGAAGACCGCCCCCGTGGCGGCCGCGTACTCCTGGGCCGCGGCCAGCGTCTCGTCGACGACCTGCCCGTGCAGCCGGACCTCGGCGCCGTACTCCCGGGTGGCGCTGATCTTCGGCAGCGGGGCGCCCTGCGGCATGAACACGGTGGAACGCACCCCGAGCACCGCCGAGGCCAGCGCCACCCCCTGCGCGTGGTTGCCCGCGCTCGCCGCCACCACACCGGCGGCCCGCTCCTCGGGGAGCAGCCCGGCGATGCGCACGTACGCGCCGCGCAGCTTGAACGACCCCGTCCGCTGGAGGTTCTCGCACTTGAGGTGCACCGGCGCGCCCACCAGCTGGGACAGATGCCTGCTGCCTTCCATGGCGGTCGCCCGCGCCACGCCCGAGAGCATCTTCTGCGCTCCCCGCACGTCGTCGAGGGTGACGGGGCGCAAGGAGTCAGCCGTGCGGTAGCTCATGACACCAGCATCGCAGTTCACAGGCGGGAACGACCGCTGTGACCAACGTCCGGGACAGGTTTGCGCAGCGCCGGTACGACCCGCCTTCCGGCCGCGTACTCTGTCCCCCATTCCAGCCAGCCCCTTCATGAAGTGAGCCTCCGGCCATGCCCACAACACCTGAAATGTCGATGGACATGACGACCGTCGGTGACAGCGGTCTTCTCGACACGCTTCAGCACGAGGTCGCGGTGTTCGCCCGGCGTGCCGAACAGACCCGGCTCGGCGGCGTCGGGCAGGTGCGCAACTCCATGGACCGCGCCGCGTACCTGCTGCTCAACCGACTGGACAACGAAGGTCCGATGGGCGTCAAGGCGCTCGCCGCGAGCATGGGCATCGACTCCTCCACGGTCACCCGGCAGGTGGCCCCGCTCGTCGACACCGGCCTGGTCAAGCGCACCTCGCACCCCGAGGACGGCCGGGCCGTGGTACTCCAGCTGTCCCCGCGCGGGCAGTCCCGGCTGGAGGAAGTGCGTTCCTCCCGGCGCCAGTTGATGGCGGAGCTGACGGAGGACTGGGCGCCGGAGGAGCGCGAGGCGTTCTGTTCGCTCCTCACCCGCTTCAACACCGCGCTGTCCTCCCGGATGGCCGCCCAGGGCATGCCGGGCGCGGAGCCGTCGTCGGCCGCCTCCTGAGGCCCGCCCCGCGCGCGCGGTGACTTTCCGGCAGGGGGACGCGGCTCTTGACCGAAAGCGTGCCCCTGGCCTCATATGAGACCGGGGCACATGGCGCTCCAGGGGGACGGCGTCAGGCGGGAGGCTCGGTGTGCGAGGCAGGCGTGCGGACCAGGAGACCCGCCGGACGCGGGAGTTCGAGGCGTTCGTCGCCGGAGCGGGCGGGCGGCTGCTGCACGCGGCCACCCTGCTCACGGCCGAGGACGCGGACGCCAACCCGCGCGCCCGGCGCCTGCTGACGCTCGCCCTCGCGCACACGTACGCGTGCTGGGACCGGCTGCACGGCGAGGACCCGTACAACCGGGCCCGTGAGTACCTGGCCACCCGCTTCGCGCACGGCGCCTGGCACCGGTACGGCGCCCTGCCCCTCGGCCGAGGACGCGCGCACCCCGCGGCCGGCCCGCTGGCACGGCTCACCGCGCAGGAACGTCTCGTGCTGGTGCTGCGGCTCTACGAGGGGGTCGCCGACGAGCAGGTGGCGGCCCTGCTCGGGCTGCCCACGGAACGTGTCCGCACGGTCTGCGACCGGGCCATGGCGACGCTCCTGCATCCGCCGCGCGGACCCGCGCCCGCGGTGCGCCGGGCGAAGGCGGCGGCCTCGTGAACCGGCCCGAGCGGGAGGCCGCCGTACGCCGCATCATGGAGCGGACGCCCCCGCACGTGCCGACCGGCCTTCATACCGACGTCGTACGCCGGGGCAGCCGTATCGTGCGCCGCCGCAGGACCGTCCGGCGGCTGCTGTGGCTGCTGCTCTGCGCGGCCACGGTGGCGTTCGTGGTCTGGGCGGCGGTGGCCCGGCCCTGGGTGGAGCCGCCGTCGCAGACGACTCCACCGCTCACCGGCTGGTGATCCGCCGGGGGCCGGGACCGGGCGGCTAGCCCAGGGCCTGCTGGAGGTCCTCGAGGAGGTCGTCGACGTTCTCGATGCCGACGGAGAGCCGGACGAGGTCGCCGGGCACCTCGAGCGCCGAGCCGGCCACGGACGCGTGCGTCATGCGCCCGGGGTGCTCGATGAGGGACTCGACGCCGCCCAGCGACTCGCCGAGGGTGAAGACCTTGGCGCGGTTGCAGACCTCGACGGCCGCCTCCTCGCCCCCGGTGACCCGGAAGGAGATCATGCCGCCGAAGGCCCGCATCTGCTTGGCGGCGACCTCGTGTCCGGGGTGCTCGGGCAGACCCGGGTAGAGCACGCTCGTCACGCGCGCGTGGCGGGTCAGCATCTCGGCGACCTTGGTGGCGTTCTCGCTGTGCCGGTCCATGCGCACCGACAGCGTCTTGGTGCCGCGCAGCACCAGCCAGGAGTCGAAGGGCCCGGCGACTGCGCCCATCGCGTTCTGGTGGTAGGCCAGCTCCTCGCCGAGCTCCGCGTCGGCGGTGACCAGCGCGCCGCCGACGACGTCAGAGTGGCCGCCCATGTACTTGGTCAGGGAGTGCACCACGACGTCCGCGCCGAGTGACAGCGGCTGCTGAAGGTACGGCGTGGCGAAGGTGTTGTCGACGACGAGGCGGGCCCCGGCCTCCCGGGCGACCTGCGCGACGGCGGCGATGTCGGTGATGCCGAGCAGCGGGTTGGAGGGGGTCTCCACCCACACCGCCTTGGTCTTGGGGGTGATCGCGGCCCGCACGGCCGAGGGGTCGCTGGTGTCGGCCACCGACCACTCCACGCCCCAGCGCGCGACGACCTTCGCGAACAGCCGGAAGGTGCCGCCGTAGGCGTCGTTCGGGATCACCACGTGATCACCGGGGCTGAGCAGCGTACGCAACAGGCAGTCCTCGGCCGCCAGTCCGGACGCGAACGCGAGGCCCCGGCGGCCGCCTTCGAGGGCGGCGAGGTTCTCCTCGAGGGCGGTCCTGGTCGGGTTGGCGCTGCGGCTGTACTCGTAGCCGCCGCGCAGACCGCCGACGCCGTCCTGCTTGTAGGTCGAGACCTGGTAGATCGGCGGGACGACCGCGCCGGTGAGGGGATCGGCGGTGTTGCCCGCGTGGATCGCGAGGGTCTCGAAGTGCTGACTGATGTGCCTGTCGCTCATGGGCACCGAGCGTAGTCCGCTCACGGGCGTGGTGCGGGACGGCGGGGGGCGCGCAGGCGGGGGAGGCGGGCTCGGCCGCCCGGGTTTTCCACAGGTTCGGGGACGGGTTGGCCAATTGTCGGCGCGGTCTGGTTCGCTTGTCCCATGGAGATTCTGTTCGTGCTGGTCGCGGTGCTCATGGTCGGCTTCGTGCTGCTGCCGTTCCTGCGGCGCAGGCGCGGCATGATCGAACAGGTCCCGGTGGACCACCCGGACGCCGCGGACCCGGCCGCCTACGGCTTCGCGCGCACGGAGGAGCTGGACATCCGCATGCCGGGCCCCGACCAGGACCTGCTGGACGTCCTGGACGTGGTGCAGCACACCCAGGACTACCGGGCCGCGCAGCAGCTGCTGGCCGGCACGCCCGTCGAGGGCGAGCTGCGCTGGCAGCGCGTGCAGGCCTTCGCGGGCGCGGCGGCGCTGGAGCTCCAGCAGCGGCCGGGCGGCGTCGGGGAGACGCCGGGCGGGCAGTGGCTGCGGGTGTGGCGCACGGAGGCGCCGAAGGATCCGGGCGGCGCGGCGGTGCAGGCGGAGTTCCTGGCGCAGCAGGCGTGGCGGACGTCGACGCGGGGCACGGACGACTTCCGGATCATCATGGAGGAGGCGAAGGACGCCTGCGGGCAGGCCGCGCTGCTCTCCCCCGACGACCCGGTCCCGTACGTCGTCGAGCTGTCGGTGGCCCGGGGTCTTCAGTACTCGCAGTCGCAGTTCGAGCAGCTCTGGCTCCAGATCCTGGACCGGTCCCCGGCCCACATGGGGGCGCATCTGGCGGCCCTGCACTACTGGTGCGAGAAGTGGCACGGCTCGCGCGAGCTGGCCTACTCGTTCGCCGAGGCCGCGGCGGCGAGGGCGCCCAAGGGGTCGCTGCTCGCGGCGATGCCCCTGTTCGCCGTCTTCGAGCACCTCCCCGAGGTGAACCTGGTGCGCGGGTTCTACGAGAGCGAGGTCGTGACGAAGGCGATGCACGGCGCGCTGTACGCGGTGCACGCGGCCCGGCACGACGACCCGATGCTGGCGCACGTCCGGCACCTGCTGATCTTCTTCCTGGTACGCGCCGAGCGCTGGTCGGAGGCGATGAGCCAGCTCGTCCACGTGGACGGTCATGTGGGCGCCCTCCCGTGGACCCTGTCCCCCGACCCGGCCGGCGAGTTCGCGGTCTACCGCGCGCTGGCGGTGGCGGGCTACGAGGCCAACGGCGGCAGCCCGGCGACGCTGCCCCACTGACCGTCCGCGCGGAGCGCCTCCCGCTCCGGGGCGAGGACGGCCGGGGCGAGGGGACCGGCCGCCGGGATCACCCGATCCTGAAGTCGGCCGCCTCCCTGTCCAGGGTCGTGCTGCCGTCCTGCGCGGTGGCCAGGACCGCGACGTGCCAGACGCCGTGCGGCGACGACTGGGCGTCGGCCAGGGTCACCGTGGTGGTGTAGGTGCAGCGCGCGGTGTCCTTCCCGGCGGGCTTGCAGACGGCCGACTCCACCGCGGCCATGTCCTTCTCCGTCAGCCCTTTCTCGGCGAACTCCGAGTCCGCCGGCCACGCGAGGACCTTGACGTTCTTGACGCCGGAGGAGGCCTTCACCTCGGTGACGAAGGTCAGCGAGCCGTCGCGCTGCGCGCCGGGGGCGGTGTAGCGGGCGGTGCTGTGCGCCAGCGCCGGGGGCTGTTCCCCGGCGTGGGCGACGGCGAAGGCACCGGCGCCCCCGAGGACGACGACACCGGCGGTCACGGACAGGGCAACGCGTCGGGACATGGGATTCTCCGCAACTGTCTCAGCTGGTTCGGGCCGCCGCTTCCCGGCTGCTCCACTGGGAGGATCCTCGCCGCGCGGCCGTCCGCCGGACATGAGCACGGGTACTCAACTCGGTCTGGGTAGCCGGGCTTTGGTACGGGTGCCGGTGCCGTCCCCCCCCCGGTTCACCAGTCGTGCAGGGTGCCGTCCGTCAGCCTGTTGACCGGCAGGTACGCCGGTTCGTACGGGAAGCGCCGGGCCGCCTCGGTGTCGAGTTCGACCCCCAGGCCCGGGGTGTCGGACGGGTGCAGGAGGCCGTCCTCGAACCGGAAGGACGTGCGGAAGACCTCCAGCGTCCGCTCGGAGTGCCGCATGTACTCCTGGATGCCGAAGTTGTGCACGGCCAGGTCCAGATGGAGCGCCGCCGCCATGCCCACCGGGGAGATGTCGGTGGGGCCGTGCATCCCGGACCTGATGCCGTAGACGTCCGCGAGGTCCAGCAGCTTCTTCATGGCGGTGACGCCACCGGTGTGGGTGACGGCGGACCGCACGTAGTCGATCAGCCGCTCGCTCAGCAGCGTGGTGTAGTCGTGGACCGAGTTGAAGACCTCCCCGATCGCCAGGGGTGTCGTCGTGTGCTGCCGGATCAGGCGCAGCGCCGCCTGGTCCTCGGCGGGTGTCGCGTCCTCCAGCCAGAACAGGTCGTACGGTTCCAGCGCCTTGCCCAGCTGGGCGGCCTGGATCGGCGTCATCCGGTGGTGCCCGTCGTGCAGCAGCGGCAGTTCCGGACCGAACTCCGCGCGGACCGCCTCGAAGACGGCCGGCATGTGCCGCAGGTAGGCGCGGGTGTCCCAGGTCTCCACGGCGGGCAGGGGGCGTCCGCCGACGGCGGCCCGGCGCGCGGGCTCGTAGTCGTAGCGTTCCTCGCCCCGCGCGCCCGAGTCCGCCACCCCGTACACCGAGTCCAGGCCGGGGATGCCGCTTTGCACACGTATCGCGCGGTAGCCCAGCTCCAGATGCTCGCGCACGGAGTCGAGGAGTTCGGGAATGTCACGGCCCGAGGCGTGCCCGTAGGCCAGGGCTCCCCGGCGGGAGGCGCCACCGAGCAGCTGGTACAGGGGCATGTCGGCGCACTTGGCCTTGATGTCCCACAGCGCCGTGTCCACGGCCGCGACGGCCGCCATCGTCACGGGGCCGCGCCGCCAGTAGGCGCCCCGGTAGAGGTACTGCCAGGTGTCCTCGATGCGGGAGGCGTCGCCGCCGAGGATCAGCGGGATCACGTGGGCGTCCAGGTAGGCCTGAACGGCCAGTTCACGGCCGTTCAGCGTGGCGTCGCCGAGGCCGGTGACGCCGTCCTCGGTGGTGATGCGCAGGGTGACGAAGTTCCGTCCCGGGCTGGTGACGATCACCTCGGCGGACGCGATCCGCATGGCGGTCCCCTCTCATCGGTCGGGTCGAACGGTCAGGTCGGCGGTCTGATCGTTCCGATCGGCGGTCTGATCGGTCTGATCGGTCTGATCGGTCTGGACGGACGAGCCACCCGGCGGGACCGGTCGCCCACCCGGCGGGACCGGTCGCCCACCCGGCGGGTTCAGCCGGTCGGCGAGGCGTGCGGTGTGTGCGGCCGTGCGCCGCGGGCCAGTCCGGTCTGGATCTCCGCGACGATGCGTTCGACCGGCAGGGTCGCGTCGATCGCCATGCCTGCCTCGTCCTCCTCCAGCGGTTCGAGGTCCGCGAACTGCGAGGCGACCAGGGAGGCGGGCATGTAGTGCGCCTTCCGGGCGGCGACCCGGGCCGTGGCCTCGTCCTGGCCGAGCACCAGGTGCACGAAGAACGCGTCGGGGCGGGCGACCCTCAGCATCTCCCGGTAGATGCGTCTGAGGGCCGAGCAGGTGACGACCAGCCCCTCCTCCGCACCCGCGGCCCGCATGCGGCCCGCTACGGCGGCCAGCCACGGGCTGCGGCTGCGGTCGTCGAGCGGCTCCCCGCGCTCCATCGACTCCACGTTGCGCGCGGGATGGAAGTCGTCGCCCTCCTCGAACGGCGTCCTGAGCGACTCCGCCAGGCAACGGCCCACGGTGGATTTGCCGGACCCGGTCACCCCCATCACCACGACGGGGGCGCGGCGGGCCCGGACCAGTGCGGTCATGGTGTCCCGGAAGCCGTCCCGGTGGGCGGCGGGCAGGCCGCCCACGTCGAACAGGTCGAGGCCCGCGCGCAGCCGGTCGAGGACCGCGGGGTCCTGGAGCCGGCCGCCCCGGATCTCGGCGAGGATGGCTTCCGCGAAGGCCTCGGACGCCGTCGCGATCCCCTGGTCGACGGCGTACGCGAGACCCATGTGCAGCCACATGGCGATGGGTTCGGGCCGCAGGGGATAGCGCTGCACGGTGTCGGCGCCGACGAGGCCACGGGTGGACGCGACCGTGCGGGCGTCCCGGCGGCCGCCGGCCCAGTCGCGGTCGATGCGGTGGTTCAGCGCCATGACGACCGGGTGGGAGAGTCGCAGGAAGAGTTCGTTGCGCGAGCCGGCCAGCAGGGTGCGGTGGAAGGCGGCGTCGACGTCCCGGAAGCGCTGGCGGATCGCGGCTCCTTCCCGCGGCTCGGCGAAGTCCGGTTCCTCGCTCAGGGCGAGCAGGGTGCGGGCCCGGCCGGTCAGGTCGTGGCAGATCTCGGCGGACCTGCTGAGCGCCGCCAGCCGGGCCGCCCGCGGCTCGATGACCTCCCGCAGCTCCGTGAGCGAGCGCATCTGGCTGTCCGGGGCCACCTCCAGACGCCACGCGATGACGTCCGGGTCCAGCAGGTCCCAGCGCCGCAGCGCCTGGACGGTGGCGCCGACCCGCGGCTGGAGGTTGACCAGGCCCTTCTGATGCAGCGTCTGGAGGACCTCGCGCGCCATGGGCCGGGTGATGCCGAACTCCTGCATGACGGCGTCCACGGTGAGGTGCCGGTCGCGTGGTTTGCCGCCCTCGACGATCTGACAGCCCAGCAGCTGCACCACTGCGGCGGTGGATCCGCGGAGCGCGTCCTCGGACTCCACGGGAGCGTCTGATTCAGCACCAGTCATGCCGTCGACGGTATGTCACAGTGCCTGTCTGGTCACCGGTGCGGACCGATCCGGTCGACGCGCGAGGAAGCACGGACGGCCCAGGGGGCGCACTACGGAGCGCGCGGCGGGCCGAAGCCGTCCCGCGTGCCCCTCCCTGAGGATTGATGACACATCAGACAGCTTCTCTGATAGCGCTCAAACGCATACGGTGGTCCTCATTCGAGAGGTTCCGGTGGCGCCGGAACCGGCCGGCGTGCGTCCCGACGGACGTCACCCGGCCGGCCCCGGCGCGCGGCGGCCGTCGGCCGAACGGCTGCCCCGTCCCTTCCTGACGCAGCCGCGGGAGCGCCCCTTGTCCGAACCGACCTCACCCACGCCTACCCCCGCCCCCACACCCCCGCCGACGCCCTCGTCGGTGCCACCGCAGTCACCGTCACCGACGCCACCCCAGGCGCCCCAGGCGCCCCCGTCGCCCGCCCCCTTACCCTCCTCGCCCGAACGGTTGTCCCTGCGCTGGGCCCTCATCCTGCTGGCCGCGGTGGTGGCCGGCCTGGTCGCGGGGCTGCTGACCTATGCCCGGTCGGGCGACTGGCCCGGCTCGCTCATGGCCGCGTTCGGCGCGAGCGGCGCCACGCTCATGGGTCTTCCGCTGCTGGTCTGAGGCAAGGCGGGAGCCGCGCTCGGCGGCCGGCCGGGCCCGGTCGCAGCGGGCCACCACCTGTGCGAGCCTGAATCCATGATCAGGAAACCGTCCGGCCGCCCGCCCGCCGGGGTGTGGACGGGGTCGGTGGCCGCCGGGACGGAACCGCCCGAGAGGAGCTGATCCGCATGAATCCGGTCCCCGGCTCGCCCGTGCGCATCGAGGGGTTCCTCGATCCGCGGTTGTCCAGATGGCTGTGGCTGGTGAAGTGGCTCCTCGCCGTTCCGCACTACATCGTGCTGTTCTTCCTGTGGATCGCGTTCTTCTTCGTGACCGTCGTGGCGTTCTTCGCCATCCTGTTCACCGGCCGGTATCCGGCCTCGCTCTTCGACTTCAACGTCGGTGTCATGCGCTGGAACTGGCGGGTCGCCTACTACGCCCACACGGCGCTCGGCACCGACCGCTACCCGCCGTTCACGCTGGCCGAGGTGGCCGACTACCCGGCGCACTTCGACGTGGCCCGTCCCGAGCGCCTCTCGCGCGGCCTGGTCCTGGTGAAGTGGTGGCTGCTCGCGATCCCGCAGTACATCGTCGTCGGGATGTTCGTCGGCGACTGGGGCTGGGGCGACCCGGACCACTGGCACGGCGGCGGCCTGGTCCCCTTCCTCTCGCTGGTCGCGGTGGTCGTCCTGGCCTTCACCGGCCGCTACCCCGTCCACCTCTTCGACTTCCTGCTCGGGCTGGCCCGCTGGGTGGCGCGGGTGGCCGTGTACGCGGCGCTCATGACCGACGTGTATCCGCCGTTCCGCCTGGACATGGGCCCCCGGGGCACCCCACCCCCGATGACCGGCACCGAGACGGCCGAGCCTGGCCGGTAGCGGCGGCGGGCCGGTGCCCGCGCGCGGAAATTCCGGTTGCCCCGGGTGGTGCGGCGGGGGCTCAATGGCGGGCATGGCTGAGATCCGGGGTTCGTACGACGATCTGTTCACCGCCGTGCCCACCGCGTTGTCCGCGCTGCTGGACGCCGGGGACGTGGGCGGCTCGGTGGCCGTGTTCGTGGACGGTGAGCCGGTGGTGGACGTCTGGGGCGGGTTCGCCGACGCAGCGCGCGAGGTCCCCTGGCAGCGGGACACGATCGTCAACGTCTGGTCCGTCACGAAGACGATGACGGCGCTGTGCGCGCTGGTCCTGGCCGACCGGGGCGCTCTCGACCTGGACGCGCCGGTCGCCCGGTACTGGCCCGAGTTCGCGGCCGCGGGCAAGGAAACGCTGCTCGTGCGGCACACCCTCTCGCACACGGCGGGGCTGCCCGACTGGGACGGTCCGGTGGCGGAGCTCTTCGACTGGCCGGCCGCGACGGCCCGGCTGGCCGGGCAGGCTCCGCGGTGGGTGCCGGGGACCGCGGCCGGGTACCACTCGCTCACCCAGGGCTTTCTCGTGGGCGAGGTCGTGCGCCGGATCACCGGACGCGCGCCGGGCGCCTTCTTCGCCGAGGAGATCGCCGGTCCGCTGGGCGCCGACTTCCACATGGGGCTGCCGGCCGAGCTCGACCACCGGGCCGCCCCGACGGTCCCGCCGCCGTCCCGGGACGAGGACTACGTCGCGGGTGCGGCGAACGGCGCCTCGACCGCCGCCGGGTCCGCCGGCACCCCGACCGCGATCCGGCTCCGCGACGGCAACAGCCTGGCCTGGCGGCGGGCGCAGATCCCGGCGGCGAGCGGCTTCGGCAACGCCCGCTCGGTCGCGCTCGTCCAGTCGGCGATGGCCTGCGGGGGCGCGGTGGGCGGCGTACGGCTGCTGTCGCGGGCGGGCTGCGAACGCGCCTGGGAGGAACAGTTCGGCGGAGAGGACCGTGTCCTGGGCATGCCGATCAGCTGGGGTCTGGGCTACGGACGCTTCGGCGGCACCTACGGGTGGGGCGGCTGGGGCGGCTCGACGGTCATGATCGAACCCGAGGGCCGTGTGGTGGTGGCGTACGTGACCAACCAGATGCGCGAACCCGCGCAGGACACCCGGGGGCTGGACCTGCTGATGGCCGCCCACGACGGCCTCGGGGGGCTGCGGGCCGATGGCTGAGACGACGGGGGGAAGCGCGGTGCCGAGCAGCGAGGCGGAGCCCGCCGGCGGTGACGGCGGACGCGGCGGCGGTGCCGTCGGCGGCCCGGTGTTCCTGGTCGGGGGCGGGTGGGACGAGGCGGCCGCCGGGATCGTCCACGGACCGTTCCTGCGCGCCGCGGCGGAGGCGTCCGCGGCGGCGCGCCCGCCCGGCGCACCGGCCGGGGCCGGGACGGCGCCCCGGATCCTCTGTGTGATCGTCGACGAGGGCGACGGGGCCGGACAGTTCGCTCGCTGGGAGGCCGCGCTGCGCACGGTGGGGGACTGCGCTCCCCTGCCGCTGCTGGTGCCGATCGGCGAGCGGCTGGACGCCGGTACGGTCCCCACGGACGTGGACGGGGTCCTCGTCTGCGGTGGGCTGACGCCCGCGTACCACGAGGCGTTCGGCGGGGGCCCCTCGTCGGCACCGTTCCTGCCCCCGGCACTCGCCCGGCGGGGCATCCCGTACGCCGGGTTCTCCGCGGGGGCGGTGATCGCGGCCCGCGACGCGGTGATCGGGGGCTGGCTGGTCGACGGGGCGGCGGTGTGCCCGCCGGACACCGCCGAGGACCTGGAGGAGGTCGACGTGCGCCCGGGGCTCGGGCTCGTGCCGTTCGGGGTGGACGTCCACGCCGCTCAGTGGGGGACGCTGGGGCGGCTGGCCGCGGCCGTCGCGGGCGGGCGGCTCGCGCACGGGGTGGCCGTCGACGAGAACACCGTGGTGGAGGTCGGTGGCGGGGCGGGTGACGGCCACGCGCGCGTGGCCGGGCTCGGACGGGCCCACCGCGTACGTCCCGCCCCGGGCGGCGGAGTCCTCGTACGGTCCTACGGCGACGGCGAGGTGTTCCCGGCCGTCTGACGCGGCGAAGGCCGTCCGACCGGACGAAGGCCGCCGGACCCGCTCCCGCGAGGACACCGGCGCCCCGCGGGGACGGCGAGGGCCCCCGGCGGCGTGTGCCGGGGGCCCCACTCACGGTCGGCGGACGGCCGGGGCCGTCGGCGGGTCCGTCAGATCGTCGACGTGTCGATCACGAAGCGGTAGCGGACGTCGCTGGCGAGCACCCGCTCGTACGCCTCGTTGATCTGGTCGGCGCCGATCAGCTCGATCTCGGCGCCGAAGCCGTGTTCCGCACAGAAGTCCAGCATCTCCTGGGTCTCCTGGATGCCGCCGATGCCGGAACCGGCGAGCGTCTTGCGGCCGCCGATCACCGAGAACAGGTTGAGCGCGACCGGCTCCTCGGGCGCGCCCACGTTCACGAAGGCGCCGTCCGTGCGCAGCAGGGCGAGGTAGGCGTCCAGGTTCAGCGGGGCGGAGACCGTCGACAGGATGAGGTCGAAGGTGCCCTTGAGCTCCTCGAAGGTCTTCTCGTCGCTGGTGGCGTAGTAGTGGTCGGCGCCCAGCTTCAGGCCGTCGTCCTTCTTGCGCAGCGACTGCGACAGCACGGTCACCTCGGCGCCGAGGGCGTGCGCGATCTTGACGCCCATGTGCCCGAGGCCGCCCATGCCGAGGATCGCGACCTTCTTGCCGGGGCCGGCGTTCCAGTGCTTGAGCGGGGAGTACGTGGTGATGCCGGCGCAGAGCAGGGGCGCGGCCTCGTCGAGCTTGAGGCCCTCGGGGATGCGCACGACGTAGTTCTCGTCGACGACGATCTTCTGCGAGTAGCCGCCGTAGGTGGGCTCGCCGTCCTTGCCGACGGCGTTGTACGTGCCGACGCCGCCGCCCGTGCAGTACTGCTCGAGGCCGGCCTTGCAGTTGTCGCACTCGCGGCAGGAGTCGACGAGGCAGCCGACGCCCACGCGGTCGCCGACGGCGAACTTGGTGACGCCGGGGCCGACCTCGGACACGACGCCCGCGATCTCGTGGCCGGGCACCATCGGGAATATCGCCTCGCCCCAGCCCTCCCTGGCCTGGTGGATGTCCGAGTGGCAGATTCCGGCGAACTCGATGTCGATCAGGACGTCGAACTCGCGCACCTCTCGGCGTTCGATCGTCGTGCGCTCCAGCGGAGCCTTGGCGGCGGGTGCTGCGTACGCGGCTACGGTGGTCATGCCGGGGATCTCCTAGCGGGGGGTTCGTGTTCCGGCCTGCCTTCCGGCCGGGTACGACGTTCAGCCTGCCCCATCGCCGGGGATTCACCCAGGTCACGCCTCTGCGTACGTCTGCTGTGCCTACCACTGGCGGGGTCAGGCTGGTGGGCGTACGACCGGGAATACTGGACGCCATGGACGAACGCCCCGAACCGACCGGCGCCCCCCTGGACCGGCGTGCCGAGCTCAGCGAGTTCCTGCGTACCCGGCGGGCGAGGCTGAAGCCGGAGGACGTGGGGCTGGCCTCCTTCGGGCGGCACCGCAGGGTGCCGGGGCTGCGGCGCGAGGAGCTGGCCCAGCTGGCCGGGGTGTCCGTGGCGTACTACACGCGCCTGGAGCAGGGCAACGGGCGCAACGTGTCGGCGGAGGTGCTGGACTCGATCGCCAGGGCGCTGCGGCTGTCCGACGCCGAGCACGCGCATCTGACCCACCTGGCCAAGCCCAAGCACAAGAAGAAGCAGAGCGGGCCGCCCCAGCAGGTGCGCCCCGCGCTGCGGCAGCTGCTGGACACCATGGACTCGGTGCCCGCGTACCTGGTCGGGCGGCGCACGGAGATCCTGGGCTGGAACCGGATGGCGGCGGCGCTGTTCGGCGACTGGGCGGAGCTGCCGGTGGCGGAGCGCAACTGGGCCCGGCTGGTCTTCCTGCGCCCCGACTACCGGGAGCTCTTCGTGGACTGGGAGCAGAAGGCGATCGACATCGTCTGCGCCCTGCGCATGGACGCCGGCTGCTACCCGGACGATCCGCGGCTGTCCGCGCTGGTGGGCGAGCTGTCGGTGAAGAGCGAGGACTTCCGGCGGCTGTGGGCGACCCACGACGTCAAGGAGAAGAGCCACGGCGTGAAGCGGCTGAGGCATCCGCTGGTCGGCGAACTGTCCCTCAACTTCGAGGGGTTCAGGCTGACCGGGGACGGCGAACAGACCATGGTGACGTATCACGCGGAGCCCGGGTCGGCCTCGGCGGAGGCGCTGCGGCTGCTGGCCAGCTGGGGTACGGACGCGACCCGGGCGGGGACCGGCTCCCAGACGCCCTCCGTCTGAGAGCCCCTTGCCGGGAGTCCCTCCCCCGCCCGGCGGACGTCAGCCGCGGTACGGCGGGGTGACGCCCCATCCCCAGCGGGGCACGGGCTGCTCGGCGGGCGGCTTCGCGTCCGGTCCGGAGAAGTGGACGGCGAGCCGGGTGCCCCATTCCACGTAGGCGAGGAACGCCGAGCGGAACTCGGCGTCGGTCGGCAGTCCCGCCTCGTCGGCAGCGTCCTGCACCAGTTCGACCCAGCGGCGGCGCTGGGGCTCGGTGATGCCCCGTCCGAAGTGCTTGGCCACCATGTGGCTGTGGCCGCCCTGGGTCGCCGAGTAGGCCGCCGGGCCGCCGAAGACCTCCGCGAGCCAGAGCGCGACGTGCTCGGCGTGCTCGGCGGCGAGGCCCGCGAAGACCGGTGCGAGCAGGTCGTCCCGGAGCACCTTGGCGTAGAACACCTCGGTGAGCCTGGTGAAGGCCTCGGCCCCGCCCGCCCACGCGTACAGCGTGGGCACGGCGGAGCCCTGACCGCGTACCGAGGTGGCCTTGTAGTGCCGCATCTCGTCGATGTCCCCGACGTAGGGCCGGATCTCGGCGAGGAAGGCGGGGAACAGGTCCGAGGTGCGGAAGCCCTCCAGGTGGTCCTCGGTCGACGTCCAGGTGATCCGCAGGATGAAGTGACCGAAGTCCTCCTCGCAGCGGGCGAGTTCGTAGTCGACGCAGTGCGGGGAGGCCGCGAGTTCCCGCGCGGCCCGGGTGTACGCGGCCAGGAACTGCGCGGAGCGCTCCTGCGGGATCCGGTACCGGATGTACTCGACCGTGGTGCGGGGTGCGGCGGACGTGGCTGTCTCGGGTGCGGTCATGGGACCACGCAAACACGGCGGGCCCCGCGGAGGCGCGTCTTCCGCCGTCCGTTCGCTCAGCGCACACTCCGCCGCGGGCACCCGCGGTGTCCCGCCCGGCCGGCGGGCCGGGCGGGACGGCGCGGGGTCAC